>RDXX01000029.1 GCA_004292955.1 Oscillatoriales cyanobacterium
AGTAAAGGAAATCAGCAGTGGGTCTGGCTGGCATTGGATGCCCAGACTAGGGAAATTGTTGGTGTACATATTGGAGATCGTAGCGCAGTATCGGCTCAATCTTTATGGAATTCAATGCCACCAGTTTACCGTCAATGTGCAGTATTTTATACCGATCACGCTTTGTGCTTATGATTCTGTATTGCCCAGCAAACGTCATCGAAGTGTAGATAAAGATAGTGGTTTTACTAGCTATATCGAGCGCTTCAACTGTACTATTCGACAACGAGTATCAAGGGTTGGTAAGAAAGAGCTTAGCCTTCTCTAAAAAATTAGAAAATCATATTGCTGCAATTTGGCGCTTTGTACATCATTACAATGATAATTTACAACTCTAAATGTCTACTTTTATTTGAATTCAGTTTTATTCTGTCGATCCTTTCCTTCAGGGCACTACCGGCACGGTGATGCCTTGCAGGGTAAGGCGGCAAAGACGCTGGCTGATGCAATCTTAGATCGTGACGAGGATTAGATGTTAGATGTCAGTGAATTGACGTGTCGTGACAGTTACTGAGAATTAGCTGAGAATCGGCTGAAAGATACATACCCAAAAATTCAGGAAATTATTAAGTTCATTTCAGGCGTGCTTAAAAAACCATTGCGATGATACTAATAACCCAAGTTGCTAGTAGCATTTTTCGAGTGAGAAGTTGGAATTTTGGGAGCATCTATGTTCCCCAGTCCGCCAGTCGAAAACGAACTGCTAACTGACGTTAATAGTCGATCTTCTGCTGTGGATTTATTTTTATGAATGCCAACGATCTATTCTTGCTATTGCATCCTTTTTTCGCCGTTGCCGTAGTTTTCCCCCTCATCGGCATGGTAGTGAGAATGGCATGGCAAACCCGCCAACGACGGCTAGCTGTGGCAACTGGTGGGAAAAGTCAAATTCCTGGAGTTGTAGGCAAAGAGCACGTAGATTTGGGTCGATGGCTGAGCGGCTCGGTTGTAGTGCTGTCCTTAATTGGACTGGCACATCCGATCTTCTCAAAAATACTCGAACAACAAGCTTGGATTAAAGAACCATTTCGGGTGGTATTTATCCTGATGATGTTCGTCGCCACTAGCGGAGCGCTGTTCTTTTTATATCGATCGAGCGAAAAGATTTGGCTGGGCATATTTGCCACATTAACGGGAATGGGCTTAGTAGTGATCGGTTCTCAACCAGAGATCTATCGACGCGAATCTGAATGGTATGTCTCCCATTATTACTATGGGATCGTTGCTGCGATGTTAATGATTTTTTCATTAGCGATTATTCAAGATATTTATCGCGATCGCAGCAATCGTTGGCGCAACGTCCATATCATTCTCAACTGCTTGGCACTACTATTATTTATCGGTCAGGGGTTTACTGGCACGCGAGATTTGTTGGAAATTCCGCTGAGTTGGCAAAAGCCCTATGTAGAATCGCTATACAAATATGAATGTGACAAACAAACCTGTCTGGTACAACCTCAGTCTGCACCATCGATCCCAAAATAGTCGATCTTTATACTCGACTTCACTTCTAATTTTTACAACCCAATTCTAGGATTTACAACATGAAAGCTACTTCTTTTCTGCTGACAACAATCGCTCTGGGTACGATCGCCATCGCCACCGTTCCCTTCCAATCATTCGCTCCTAATTCTCTCCAAGCATCTGCCCAAGAAGTTAAGATCGCTCAAACTGAAACTACGCAAGAAAAGATCGACCAAATTACAGCGGTTAAAGGTAAACCAGGTAGTGGAGACTTACTCCGCAAACTATATCCCAAAGATCTCAATCCAATTGGCGTGCAACCAGGTGGTGCGGGCATGGTAGTTAATCTTTACAGCAAAAACAATGACACTACACTTTCACTCTGTACTGTTTACGATGTGGTTGTGGCAGTCAAAAAAGGCAAAATTGCTAGGTTCAATCCCAGTGAAGTTAAGTAATATCCTCTGCGATCGATTCTAGAATTTAGTATTCTTAGTCTCTCGATCGAACTGGATGGTGGGCATTATCTTAACCAAAATCATCGGGTTTTCCGACGAGCGGGAGCTGTTGCCCACTATCTATATTTTAGCAAAATTTACTGCCATGAAAACTTGGATAAACCTGCTCTGAAGATCGTTGATGCCAACAAGTAATATCTATAACCAAAATAGAATTCAGTCAAATATTTGCCCATTAATTTGATTCTATTGGAAAGAAGCTATACCAACGAGGAATTAGAAAATGCTAGAAAATATACAAAAAATTTCCAATCCCATTATTAGATCGATCGCTGCTGGTATCTTTCTAGGCAGTTTAGTCACAATTCCTGCTGGACTTGCCTTAGAATTACTCAAATCTCCAAAGCAGACAACTCCCGAATCTGCAAGTAAGCTAGTTGTCTACACCTCGTTAGCGAGTTCTGTTATCGGTGCGGCGATCGGTTTGAGTTCGGGTAAGCGTAATAAAGATAATGAAGTTGAGTCTAACGATTTAGGCGATCGAGAATCATTAAATTCGGGATGGCATGATTGGCGAAAATTTATCGTCATGCGGAAAGTAAGCGAAAGCGATAATATTACATCTTTCTATTTACATCCTGAAGATAACGAGCCGATTCCGGCTTTTATGCCGGGACAATTTCTGACGATAAAACTCGATTTGCCAGAGCGAGCCGAGCCAGTAATCCGCACTTATTCTCTATCCGATTATCATCAATCTCCACTTTATTATCGCCTGTCGATTAAGCGAGAAATTGCACCAGTCGGTACCGATCTACCTCCAGGAATTGCTTCTAATTTTATGCACGATCGCATCCAAGAAGATTCGATAATTTGGGTAAAACCTCCGGCTGGCAAATTCGTACTCAATCTTCACCATCCCCAACCTGCGATCTTAATTAGTAATGGTGTGGGAATTACGCCGATGATTAGTATGGCAAAAGCGGCGATGCAACTAAATCCATTGCGACACATTTGGTTTTTACATGGTGCTAGAGATAGCCAAAATCATGCTTTTCGCGATGAAATTAATGCCCTCGCTGCCAGTCATTCTAATTTACATATTATCTACTGCTATAGCCAACCGATGGCAACAGATATCGGACATTATCACCAGCGTGGATATGTCGATGCTGCTCTGATTCAAAATATAGTGGCACCAGAAATGCAGCAATTGTGTGGTTCCACTGAAGCAGATTACTTTCTGTGTGGCTCGGCATCATTTATGGATGCGATTAGAAATGGATTGAGAACGTGGGGGGTAGCAGACGAGCGAGTAATGTTTGAATCCTTTGCCAAGGCAATGCCAAAACCAGCAAAAGCGGGTGAATCTGTAACCACAGCAACTAGCAATACTAAAGAAATTGTCTTCAGTAAATCTGGTCGAACTCATACTTGGAATCCTGCCGATGGGACGATTTTAGAGTTTGCCGAAGCAAATGGTCTGCGACCTGAATATAGCTGTCGTGCAGGGATTTGCGGTACCTGTACGTGCAAGATTGCTGAAGGAGAAGTGGAGTATCAAGAACAACCAAGTGCGACTGTAGAGCGAGGTTCGGTACTCATCTGTATTTCTCATCCCAAAACGGCAAGGGTAGTTCTCGATCTGTAGATTAATCCTATGAAAAAACGTTATTTTTTATCTGCTGGAATTGCGACGATCGGTTCGATTTGGTTGTCGGATTATTTACCGAACAAAGTTCAAGGAAAAACCATAAAAATAGCTGAAAATCATCAGTTTGCAATTATGAAAACAGAGCAAGAATGGCGGAAAATTTTGACACCAGCTCAATTTGAAGTGTTGCGTCAGCATGGCACCGAACGTGCGGGTAGTAGCCCCCTGGATTTGGAGCATGGTAACGGCACTTTTGCCTGTGCTGGCTGCAATTTGCCACTATTTACCTCTACTACTAAATATAACAGTGGTACGGGTTGGCCGAGCTTTTATGCCCCGATCGAGGGTGCTATTGGAACGACGATCGATCGAGCTTTTGCAATGACTCGAACTGAGGTACATTGTCGTCGCTGTGGCGGACATTTGGGGCATGTCTTTGCAGATGGCCCCAAACCGACGGGTAAACGCTATTGCATGAATGGGGTGGCAATGAAATTTATTGCAGCTTGACCAGCTTTTACGCAGTGGGCAGCGGAAGGTGCAGAGACAAATTTGCAGTAAGCTTTGCCCGAATCATACTACTGAGTGTATCAGTCCGATTTGCTGTCAAACTATCAATTCACAATAAAAATCATGAAACTGAATGAAAAAGTTGCTTTAGTCACTGGTAGTAGTGGCGGTATCGGTCAAGGTATTGCAATTCGATTGGCACAGGAAGGCGCGAAAGTTGTTGTCAATTATCGTTCCAATCCTGAAGGCGCGGAACAAACGCTGAAGGCAATTAATGAGATCGGCGGTAATTGCTTGATGGCTGATGGATTTTGCGATCGAGATCGGGGTTATAGTATCGGTGCAGATTTGGGAATGGTTGATGATGTACGGCGTTTAGTTGCTGAAAGTATCGAACATTTTGGCACGATCGATATTTTGGTTAATAATGCTGGGATTGAAAAACATTCTGACTTTTGGGATATAACAGAGCAAGATTTTGATGCGGTTATGAATATCAATTTCAAAGGAGTTTTCTTTGCTACACAGTTTTTCGTCAAACATCAAATCGATACGGGCAAAAATCGCGCCAGTATTATTAATATTAGTTCCGTTCATGAAGAATTACCATTTCCACACTTCACTACTTACTGTGCTAGTAAAGGTGCCGTGAAAATGATGATGCGAAATCTGGCGGTAGAGCTGGGAAGATTGGGTATTACTATCAATAATGTGGCTCCAGGTGCGATCGAAACGCCAATCAATCAACAGCTACTAAATAACCCCGCTCAATTGCAACCTTTGCTTAAAAATATTCCATTAGGTCGATTTGGAAAACCAGATGATATTGCGGCGGTAGTTGCTTTTCTAGCTTCAGATGACGCTCGGTATATCACTGGTTCGACAGTAGTCGTTGATGGTGGTTTGTTGTGGAACTATCAAGAACAATAGAGATGAAAACCATGCTTAACCAACATTACGATGTTATCATTATCGGCACTGGTGCAGGCGGTGGAACGCTGGCACATCATCTGGCTCCTAGCGGTAAAAAGATCTTAATTCTCGAACGCGGCACATTCTTACCTAGGGAAAAGGAAAACTGGAGTGCCTTGGAAGTCTACCAGCGAGAACGCTATCATACCCAAGAACAGTGGTTTGACAAATCCGATCGAGCCTTTCGTCCAGCAACGAACTATTGCGGGCGTTGCTGATTTACGGTATGAAAGGCTAAATATGCCAGTCATAGAAACCAGTATCGACAAAGCTTGGGGATTTTTAACTTATTTTTTTCATACCCTGGATGAGGTGAAAATTGAAGTGCGATCGCCGATATGGATTTTCCTCAAAGATATAATGATGGTTGGATCGCACTTTCTTACCCACCACCCAAAAAAACCGTGACCAAAACAGAAATCTTAGCAGCACTCAAAAATCTGACAGCAGAAGAACGCCTAGAAATCATCGAAACAGCTTCGCGGATGATGCGCGACGACATAGAACAAAAAGCCCAGCGCAAAGCCGAGAAAAAGCGCCAACTCAGAGCCGCAGCAGAAGCAGCAGTCAAGGATTATATGCCGGGAGGTGCTTTACATGATTTGTGGTCGCCAGACAGCGAACCATATTTTGAATCCGAGGAAGAATACCTGAACGCTGGGATAAAAACTAATGCGTAGAGGCGAAATCTGGCTGGTTACACTTGAACCTACTGTTGGTGCAGAAATCGGCAAAACCCGTCCCGCAGTTATTGTCAGCGATGAGACGGTGGGAATTTTGCTGCTTGAAGTGATTGTCCCCATCACTGACTGGAAAGAACGATATACAGAGAGAAATTGGATGGTTCGACTAGAACCAAGTAGCGAAAATGGCTTGGCTAAACTCTCAGCCGCCGACACTTTTCAAGTCCGTTCCGTTTCCCAACAAAGATTTGTCCGACAACTCGGAAGCCTTTCGGAAACAATTATGGAAGAAATTGCAGATACACTGACAATTGTGCTGGATCTGGATTGAATAACTAGCCAACAGCGTACAAATAGTGTTATTTATAAATAGATTGTATGGCGCGATGGCCTTAAATGATTCCTATACAACTTACACTCAAAAATTTTCTCAGCTATCGCGAAGCTGCTTTAGACTTTCGCGGACTTCACACTGCTTGCATTTGCGGGCCTAACGGTGCTGGTAAATCTTCTCTCCTAGAGGCGATCGCCTGGTCGCTTTGGGGCAGTTGTCGCAGCGATACAGAAGACGATATCATCCATATCGGCGAAATTGATGTCCGAGTTGATTTCACTTTCTCTACGGGCGGCCAAATCTACCGGGTGATTCGCAACCGCCGGCGCGGACAATCGGGAAGTTTGGAATTTCAAGTTAGCTTGAATTGCGCCGAAACTCAGGATGGACTCAGTTTTCGCACTCTCACTGACAAGGGGCTGAGAAATACTCAGCAGAAAATTCTCGAACATATCAAGCTAGATTACGATACTTTTATTAACTCGGCTTATTTGCGGCAGGGGCGTGCTGATGAGTTTATGCTCAAAAAGCCGATCGAGCGCAAGCAAGTTTTAGCCAACCTCCTCAAACTCGATCGATACGACACTTTATCCGAACAAGCCAAGGAAAAAGCCAGAGATTTTAAAGCCAAAGTCGAAGTCCTAAAACACGGCTTGCAGACAACCCAAGAGCAACTGCAACAAAAAGAAGCGATCGCATCCGAACAAATTCAATTGCAGCAAGCAACCGATTTGCTCTCTTCGCAGCAGCAAGCCGACACAGCACATTTGCAGCAACTGCAACTCCAGCACCACAACCGCCAAACTTGGCAAAAACTCCTCGCCGGCCACCAGCAACAACACTATAATATCTCTCAAGAATGCCGTCGCTTGCAGCAAGAACTCGCAGCCGCCAAGCGGCAGCAACACGAGCTGCAAGCCCTGCTCGCCCAAGAAAATGAGATAACAGCAGGAATTGCCTATTTTCAGAGTTTACAATCCACAGAAGAGACGCAGGCTGGAAAATTCAAAGCTCACCAACAAGCACAAAATCAGCGCCAAAACTTGCAAGAACAGCAACGGCAAGAATTGAGCCTTTTGCAAAACAAAATTCAGCAGTTGCAAGCTCAATTAGATGTCTTAGAACAAGATGAAAAAGATGTTCTAGATGTTCTCAAGCAGCAGCCGGAGGTTGACAAAGGACTCGCACAGTTGCAAGCAGCCCGATCGCGCCTTAACGAACTAGAACAACTGCAACTGCAAGTTTCGCCGCTACTCCAACAGCAGCAGCAGGCGCAAACTAAGCTCGATCGCGCCCATGCCGGTTTAACCGCCCGCTTAGCCGAAATCAACCGACAGGTGCAAGTTCAGCAACAGCAGCGACAGCCGAAATTGCAGCAGGAAATCTCGGCCATCGCCCATCAAATTGTCCAGTTGGAAAACAAGCGAGTTTATCAGGAACGAGTCCGCGAAAAAGGCCAAGAAAGGCACAGCTTTCTAGAAAATCTGCAAGCTAAAAGCCGCGACTATCAAACCCGACTCGCGGAAATTGACCAAAAACTCCAACTGTTGCGGAAAAATGAAGCAGAAACTAGCGCGGGGGAAGGTAAAGCTGCCCAGTTTGGGGAAACTCAGGAAGCGAATTCGCCTTTAATTGTGCGCGATTCGGGTTTTGGCGCCTGTCCTTTGTGCGATCGACCTTTAGACGAACACTACTGGAATTTGGTAGTCACCAAGCACCACTCCCAACAGCAAGAAATCTGGAATCAACTGTGGGTTGTCCGCGAACAGTTGGCAGTTTCCGAGCGCGAAATTCAAGTCCTCAGACACGAATACCGCGAACTAGAACAGGAATTAGCGCCTTACCAAGAATTGCGGGAACGCCGCAGCCATTTGCAAGCTCAATTGGATGGCCTGGGCCAAGATGAAACTCGACTGCAAAGTATGCGTCAAGATGCTGCCCAAATCGAGCGGTTGTTGCGTACTGGCGAGTATGGATCTGATGATTTGAGGGAACTTCAGCAAATTGAACAGCAACTGCAACAGCTCAATTATAGCGATCGCAGCCACTCCCTCGCCCGCAGCGATGAAAAGCGTTTGCGCTGGGCGGAAATTAAGCAAGCTCAAATCAAAGACGCTCAGCAGAAACTTAATAAAATTAACAGCCGCCGCCCGGATTTGCAAACTCAATTAGCCGCCGTACAGCAACAGTTTGAACAGCAAAAAAATAGCTCGGAAATTCAGCAGCAAATTCTGTCTTTAAATAGATATATCGCGGAAGTTGGCTATAACTTGGAACAGCACGAACACGTCCGTAGCGAAATGCGTAAAACGCAGTTTTGGATCGCCCGTGCTGAAAAATTGCGATCGGCAACTCAGCAATTCCCGCAAGTGCAGCAGCGGGTTAATGAAATCGCCAGTTCGATCGCCGTGCGCGATCGCGATTTGCAAGCTGTCACCGCTCAAAGTTCAGCGATGAACCAGCAGTTGCAAGAACATCCCGATCCGACTGCTCAAATAAGTGCGATCGAACAACAAATGGGCCGCCGCCGCCAGCAGCTAGACCAACATTTGGGAAGTCTCGGACGCCTCCAACAACAGCAGCAAAATCTAGAAGATTTGCAAGTTCAGTTAGTCGCTCAAAAAGAGCAAATGCAGGTTGCTAAACGCCAATACAAAGTTTATCAAGAGTTGGGTCAAGCCTTTGGCAAGAACGGGATTCAAGCTTTGATGATTGAAAATGTTTTGCCTCAACTGGAAGCTGAAACCAATCAGATATTGTCGAGATTGAGCGCGAATCAGTTGCACGTACAATTTATTACTCAGCGGGCGGCTGCTTCTAAAAAAGCAACTAAATTGATTGACACTTTAGACATTCTCATTGCTGATGCTCGCGGTACTCGTCCCTATGAAACTTACTCGGGTGGCGAAGCTTTTCGGATTAATTTTGCGATTCGGCTGGCGCTGGCGAGATTGCTGTCTCAGCGGGCGGGTACGGCTTTGCAAATGTTGATTATTGATGAGGGGTTTGGGACTCAGGATGCGGAAGGGTGCGATCGCCTAATTGCTGCCATTAATGCGATCGCCTCTGACTTCGCCTGCATCCTCACCGTTACCCATATGCCGCACCTCAAAGAAGCTTTTCAAGCCAGGATAGAAGTCACCAAAACTGCTCAGGGTTCTAGCCTTGCCTTGTCAATCTAGATTGATTATTCGATTTTCGATTTTCGATTTTTGATTGGCGATCGCAGATAATACCAGTTTCAAAAAAGAATGCAACTGCTGTAGATCTGCTCCCCACCCTGAGAATATAAGTCATCGGCGAGAGAAAATCTTAAATCAGAACTCGAAAATGAGATAGCCGTTGAAATTGCCCGATATTATTTGTTTATCGGCTTTTTTTCTGTAGGCTTGGTGGAAAAAGCTAAATTACAATAAGATAATAAATTGACACTCCCCCCTAAAGGGCTAGGATTCTTCGTTCACAGGGAGATGCCTTGTAAAAGCAGTGCCTTTACTTGGTCTTACTCTCCCTCCCGAAGCAGTAACGGTATGCCCTGCCGTCAAAATTCGTAAACCTTCATATAAAATATTCTTAGCAGCATTAATATCTCTATCATGGTTTTCTCCACATTTAGGACATTGCCAACTACGAACATCCAAACTCAAGCTATCCACGCGACTTAAACACTTATTACAAGTCTTAGAACTGGGATAAAACCTATCTACTTCGACATAGGTTTTTCCTGCCCACTGGGCTTTGTACTTCAACATGGTGCAGAATTGTCCCCAACCAGCATCACTAATAGATTTAGCTAGTTTGTGGTTTTTGACCATGTTTCCAACTGCTAGATTCTCGACTACTATGACTTGGTTTTCGTCAACTAATTTACGACTTAGTTTGTGTAAAAAATCTTCGCGACACCGAACTATCTTCGCGTGAACTTTGGCAACTTTAACCCTAGCTTTGTTGCGGTTGCCAGACCCTTTAAGCTTATGACTTAATTGCTTTTGTCTCTTCGCTAATTTCTTTTCATACTTTCGATAGTATTTGGGATTCCCATGTTTGGTTCCATCGGATGTAACAGCATAGTGAGTTAGTCCCACATCTATGCCAATGGCTTTTCCTTCTGTTGATTTCTCAGGTAAGTCTTTGCCGTTATCATAGAGGCAGGCCGCCAAGTATTCCCCCGATGGATTAACTGAAACCGTAACCGACTTTAGAGTCCCCTCTGGTTGTCGTGATACTTTACAACGAACATCACCAATCTTAGGCAGTTTCAATGTATCATCTTTTAATTCACAACCTTGAGGAAATCTAATAGACTGTCTATTTTGTTTCTTTTTGAAGTTGGGATATTTAGCCCTACCCTCGAAGAAGTTCAGGAAAGCACTAGAAAGATTTAAAGCAGCTTGCTGAAGGACTTGTGATGGTGCTTCAGCCAACCACTCATACTCTTTCTTCAGGGAGGGTAGAAGTTTGATTATTTCATTTCTGCTTAACCCCTTCCCCGTTTGCTTGTAAGTTTCAGACGTTAAGTTGAGGGCATAGTTATAGAACCATCTAGTACATCCAAACGACTTGGCAAGCAAAACTGATTGCTCACTTGTCGGATAGATTCTGTACTTGAAGGCTTTTAACATTTTGTTTACCAAACCAGTCTTAACTATGGTAACACAGGACAGCCTAAATGCAAATCAGTCTTAAAAGACGGGTTTTTAGACCCATTTTTTTGATAAAATTTGATAAAATAAGAATGTGTCAAGCTATCGATAAATTTTTATTTTCATGTCCGCTCCCTCGGAGTGTGTGTATTGCCACCGATGACAACAGACTCTTTCCACCTGTCTCTCCTAGAAAGGGCGATCGCAGCGTCGAGCAACAGCATCCTGATCGCAGATGCTGGCAGGCTCGACAGACCTATTATATATTGCAATCCTGCTTTTGAGAAACTGACTGGCTACACCCGGGAAGAAGTCATTGGACGCAACTGCCGGTTTTTGCAAGGCCCGGATACCGATCGCGCCGAATTAGACAGACTCCGCAGCAGTTTGCGATCGGGAACAGAAGTTAAGGTAATTCTCAAGAATTACCGCAAGGATAAAACACCTTTTTGGAACGAATTAACTGTTTCCCCCGTCCTCGATGGCGACGGAAACCTCACTCATTTTATCGGAGTTCAGAACGATATTACCCAAAGAGTCGCAGCCGAAACAGCCCTGCAAGAAAGCGAAGAAAGATTGCGGGCGATCGCTACTGCGACTCCCATTCCTACGATCATTACGCGCCGCTCAGACAGCACAATTTTGTACGCAAATTCTGCCCTCGGAGAAACTTTCGGTTTGAGTTCAGACAAGCTGATCGCTAGCAAAAAGATCGACTTTTATGCTAATGCGGGCGATCGCCATCAATTGCTAGAATCAGTCAAAAAACACGGCTTTAGCGACAGCGATCAAATCTGCCTCAAGAAAGCAAATGGCAGTTGCTTTTGGGCAAAGATGTCGATGCGAGCGATTAATTTTAAGGGCGAAGCATCAATTTTATCGTCATTTTATGATATTACCGATCGCGTAGAAGCAGAAACCGCACTCCGCCAAAGCGAAGCGAGGTTGCAAAAACTAGCCGCCAACGTTCCGGGAATGATTTATCAATTTCAGCTAGCAGCCGACGGCGCTGTGTCATTCCCCTACATCAGTTCTGGCTGTCGCGAACTCTACGAATTAGAACCAGAGGTGCTGCAAAAGTCAGCTATTCCTGCGATCGAAATGATTCACCCAGAGGATGCACAAAACTTCCACGAAACTCTGGCCATCTCAGCTAAAACTTTAGATCCTTGGCGGTGGGAAGGCAGATTAGTGTTACCTGGCGATCGCATCAAGTGGGTTAGCGGGGCTTCCAGACCCGAACTGAGCGAAAAAGGTGACATTATTTGGGATGGTTTGTTGATCGACATTAGCGATCGCAAACTTGCCGAATCAGCACTGCGACAAAGCGAAGCCCGATTCCAAAAAATGGCCGGCAACCTGCCGGGAATGATTTATCAATACTTGCAGCATCTCGACGGTACCAATGAATTCATTTATGTCAGTCCCGGCTGTTGGGAACTCTATGAATTAACTCCAGAAAAAGTTCAAAAAAACTCAAATTTAATGTGGTCGTTGGTGCATTCAGAAGACCTACAACCGATGCAAGAGTCACTCACAATTTGCGGAAAAAATTTACAACCTTGGAAATATGAAGGGCGGATCGTTACGCGATCGGGAAAACTGAAATGGATTCGCGCCATTGCTCGCCCCGAACTGCAACCGGGCGGCGAGATACTTTGGGAAGGGGTGACAATCGATATTAGCGATCGCAAGGTAGCAGAAATCGCCCTCAGCGAGTCAAAAGTTGCCCTGGAACAAGCCAATCAAGAACTAGAAAAGCGCGTCCTAGAACGCACAGAAGCTTTGCAAAAATCCAAAAAAATGCTGTGGTTGGTGATCGACAACATCCCTCAGTTAATCGCCTGGAAAGATCTAGATTCAGTTTACTTGGGAGGTAACAAAAACTTTGCCACAATCGCAGGTTTAAATCATCCCACTGAAATCACCGGTCTCACGGACTACGATATGCCCTGGAAGCCAGAAGAAACACAATTTTTCCGAGATTGCGATTGCCGGATCATGGCAAAAAATACCGCTGAATATCACATTATTGAACCTCAAATGCAAGCCGACGGCACCCAGCGCTGGATGGATGCAAATAAAATACCTTTGCATGACAATTACGGCAATGTCGTCGGCATTTTATGTACTTTGGAAGACATCACCGATCGGCTTTCACTTGAAGCTAAAGTCCGGGCCAGCGAGGAACTATTTCGCAAAATATTTGAAGATGCACCCATCGGTATCTATTTAGCCAATTTAGACGATCGCCAGTTGGTGCGAGTCAATAAAACTTACTGCGAAATGCTGGGATATACAGCAGCAGAATTGCTGAGTACAACATTCATAGAAATTGGGCATCCCGAAGATCGTCAAAACAATCTCGAAGCTGCTGCCGCTCTCAATCGGGGAGAAATTCCGAGCTATCAAATCGAAATTCGCCATATTTCGGCTACAGGTAAAACTGTTTGGGTAAATGTGACAGCTACTTTGATCCGAGACGGGGAAGGAAAAGCTATTTACAACTTAGGGATGATTGAAAATATTACTAACCGCAAAATTTCCGCAGCAGCACTCCAAGCTTCGGAATCTCAATTGAGAAAACAAGCAACTCAATTGCAAGAAGCCTACGAACAACTCCAACATACTCAAATCCAATTAATTCAATCAGAAAAAATGTCTAGCCTCGGGCAGATGGTGGCTGGTATCGCCCATGAAATCAACAATCCTGCAAATTTTATTAACGGCAATATTTCTCACACCAACATCTATTTTAACGACTTAATAGAACTTTTGAATCTCTACCAGCACTATTACCCGTCTCCTGCTCAGCAAATTACCGAAACACTGAAGCAAATAGAGTTTGATTTCCTCAAGGAAGACTTGCCAAAAATGCTAAATTCTATGAAAGTAGGAGTAGAAAGAATTAGTGATATTGTATTGTCGCTGAGGAATTTTGCGCGATTAGATCAATCAGAAATAAAGTTGGCAGACCTTCACGAAGGAATTGAGAGTACGCTGTTAATTGTGCAGCATCGATTGCACCACGACACTCAAGAAAAACGAATTGAAATCATTAAAGACTACGGAACTATATCGAAAATTTACTGTTGTGCGGGGCAGTTAAATCAGGTGTTTTTTAATATTATCAGCAATGCAATTGACGCTGTGGAAAACCGCAAACAACCCCGGACGATCGTGATTCGTACTGAAATGAAAAAAGCTGGGTTGAACAATAGTAAAAGCAATGTCGGCGAGTGCGATCGCGTGGTCATTTGCATCGCCGACAGCGGCCCTGGAATGACCGAAGACGTTAGCAAGCGCCTGTTTGACCCCTTTTTTACCACGAAACCGGTTGGGTCTGGAACAGGTTTGGGATTGTCCATCAGCCATCAGATTGTGGTAGAAAAACATAAGGGAAGTCTGCGGTGCATCTCAGCGCCCGGACAAGGAGCAGAATTCTGGATTGAAATTCCGGTTTCAACAGTTGACAGTTGACAATTGACAGTTGACAGTTTGAGAGCGACCTCTACCCTTAAGTCCGAGGATTGGAGTAATGAATACTCTGATTTTAATTTCTCCCGCTCCGGCGGGCGGGCTTTCAACCAATTCTTTCTGGTAAACGATGAAAATTTAGATAAAACGTACGGTCTTCTTTTAATCCCCAATTGCCGTCGGTGCTTGAGTTATCAGGGTTTTGAATTAACGGCACTGAGACGCCGAAATTAATCTCATTTGTGCGGTGTGCTCATCTGCTGCCCTTATTCGCTAGGCAATTATGCTGAAAAAACTACCTTTATCCTGGTCTCGCTACATTCCAGCCGGGTTGACACTTGTTTTGGGTGTCGGATTCTCGGCCCTGGCATTTGCCTTGGTTTGGGACTGGGAAGACAGGCGCCACGACTACGAAATGCACCGCCGCATCGACGATATTTCGATCGGCATTGAACGCCAACTCAACTCAGACTTAGACGCAGTTCTCGCCCTCAGCGACTACATGAAAGCGTTTAGCGTCGTCGAACGTTCTTCTTTTGCTCGGTTTGTCGGCCGTCCCCTATCCGTTCACCCCAGCCTGCAACTGCTGGCTTGGGCCCCCCGCGTTCCCAATTCCCAGCGCGCCAACTACGAAGCCCAAGCCAGAACCGAAACTGACTCCAGCTTCCAGATTACAGAGCGCGGCCCCCAGGGAGAACTCCGCAAGGCCGGCCAGCGTTCGGAATATTTCCCAGCTTTTTACGTCGAACCAACGGCGGGAAACGAGACAGCATTGGGATTTGACCTCACTTCCCACCCAGAAATTCGCGCTGCGATCGATCGCGCGCGGGATACTGGAGAAATGATTGTCACCAGCTACGACGGTCTAATTCAGCGCAATTCGCCGGAAGTGGGTCTTTTGGTAATAGTTCCGATTTACGAAAACAGCACTAAACCGACTACCCTGGAATCCCGCCGCCAACTGCTGCAAGGATTTGTTCTGGGCGTATTTCAAGGCAAAGATATTTTCCAAACCTCTTTAAAAGGACGCAATACCGACTACCTCACCATTTATCTCGCCAGCGAGCCTCCAGACAAGCCAGAAGCACTGCCGTTGTTACCGCCAACGCCCGACCCCGTTCTGCAAAATCGGGCTGCTGACGGGCAAATTCCGCAATTTGCGGCTTTGTTCCAATCCTCCACCCAACAAGTGTTCACCGCATCGGCCGCTGCGAAAGTAACTCAAAGGTCAAACTGCCCGATTCTGGACAATCCAGGCCCGCAGTATGCGGCTTGCCAAAGGGTGCTGAAAATTAGCGGCAGCCAGTGGTCTTTATACGTGTCTGCAACGCCGGAAATTCGGAAGACTCGCAAGCACTGGCGTTCTTGGGGAACTCTGAGTATGGGGATGTTGTGGACTCTGCTGCCGGTGACATATATGCTGACAGCGTTGAGTCGCACCGCCCAAATCGAAAAGCTAGCCCGAGAAAGAATTCTCCAAACCGAACAGTTGCAGGCTGCTTACCAACAGTTGGAAGTGGAACAAGCGAAATCCGAGCAACTGTTGCTGAATGTTTTGCCGGCGGCGATCGTCCTGCGTTTGAAAGACAATGAACATAATATCGCCGAAAGTTTTGGGGAAGTAACGGTGATGTTTGCCGACATTGTGGGCTTTACAGAGCTTTCGTCGAGAATTTCAGCGACTGCGGTAGTGTCCGTGCTCAATGATATTTTTTCAGCTTTTGATCATTTAGCCGATCGCCACGGTTTGGAGAAAATTAAGACTATTGGTGATGCTTACATGGTTGTCGGCGGTTTACCTACTCCGCGAGAGGATCATGCCGAGGCGGTGGCGAATATGGCGATCGATATGCTACAAGAAATCCGTTTTCTGAGCTTAAATCATTCCGAACCATTCAGCATTCGGATCGGAATTAGCAGTGGCCCTGTAGTTGCCGGCGTCATCGGCTTAAAAAAGTTTATTTACGACCTTTGGGGCGACACAGTAAATATTGCTTCGCGCATGGAATCCCACGGGATTACCGGCTGCATTCAAGTCACCGCCGAAACCTACGAAATATTAAAGGATAAATACACTTTTCAGAAGCGAGGGGCGATTCAAGTTAAGGGCAAGGGATACATGGTTACTTATTTGTTGACTGGTCGTAAATAATAGCAATTTTCCAAATTTATTTTGTAGGGTGTGTCGCTATCATTCGTACCCAAAAAAATCTAAAATCGAGCTAGCGACGCACAGGCGAGAATATTTGAAGAAACAACTCGGACGTTCATTCCACTAAATAATTGTGTTGTAGCAATATTTGTTTGTGCTTGGTATATAGCCTTTTTCAGATAAATGAGGTATGTTGTTGGGCTTGGGCCCTCTTAGGAATGAGAATTAAATAACTTACAATCTTTATTATTCTTGTGGGATGGGCGTCCCGCCCGTCCTTTCTGGACGGGCGGGACGCCCATCCCACTTTCAAGAGTGTAAATTATTCAATTTGCGATCCTTAGTTTAGTTGTTATATAAGCTGTCAGTCATACCTCATCTTTTTGAGAAAGGCTATAATGCCAAGACCCACGCATATTCCAATAAGGTTGAGTTAAGATTTTTTTATGATTGCGAGCGAAAAGCCAAGCAATCAAGTGTGTCTATTTTTCACAGAGTTTTCTAAACCGGACTGTGTTAACTCAAGCTTATTTTTATATATCCAATTTAGTTGAGTAATATCAAATCCGGCAGCATCGGAATTATGAGAGTGCGAGCGTCTCGCTCGCGATCTATGCCACGAGCGAGACGCTCGCACTGATATCATCCAAATATATTATTCCGATGCAGCCGTAAATGATATAATATAGCATTTCGAGCGAAAGATGAGGTATGAATGAAATGGATTTTTTGATGCGAACTCGCTAAGTATATAATCACTATAAGAGGGCTGAAGCCCAACAACATACCTCACTTATCTGAGAAGGGTTATATCGACGTTCATTCTGTTATTTTAGATGAATTAATGTCTCATTTTCCCTACGCCCGATCGCACAAATCCTCCTTACTGCATCCGATCGATCGTCCGATACTGCACCGCCTCCCCCACATGATTAGTTTTCAAGCTGTCATCCCCCGACAAATCCGCAATAGTTCTCGCCACCTTCAAAATGCGATCGCTAGCCCGCGCCGAAAGCCCCAATTTCCGAATCGCCATCTCCAACAAATTCCGCGAAGCATCATCCAACTGACACCATTGGTTAATGTGGCTGCTTAGCATCTGCGCGTTACACCGCAAGCCAGCTTCCGACTGAAAACGGCGAGTCGCCATCTCTCGCGCCCGCTGCACCCTCACCCGCACCGGTTCCGACTCCTCCCCCGTCGCCTGTCTGGTAATTTCCTCAGGTTTCAAACGATTAACCGCCACTTGCAAATCGATCCGATCCATCAAAGGCCCCGAAAGTTTTGCCCAATATTGCTCCCTCTTTTGTGGCGAACAAGTACATTGTTGAATCGAATCGCCGTAATAACCGCAAGCGCAAGGATTTGTACTAGCAACTAATGTAAATTGTGCCGGAAACATCACCGATTGTCTGGTTCTAGAAATCGTCACATAACCGTCTTCTAAAGGCTGTCGCAAAAACTCCAAAACATCTCTTTTAAACTCAGTTAATTCATCGAGAAAAAGTATGCCGCGATGTGCTAAGGAAATTTCACCCGGACGCGGAAAACTGCCCCCGCCAACTAGAGAAGGCCCGGATGCTGAATGGTGAGGACTGCGAAAAGGTCGATCGCTCACCAGCATACCCTTATCCTTCAACAAACCAGCCACCGAATGAATTTGAGTCACATCCAAAGCTTCATCAAAAGTCAGCGGTGGCAAAATACCCGGCAAACGTCTCGCCAGCATCGTCTTGCCGCTTCCTGGCGGCCCCACAAAAATCAAATTGTGTCCACCGGCAGCCGCAATTTCCAAAGCCCGCCGCGCGTGAATTTGCCCCTTTACGTCTTTTAAATCTAGACCCTGAAACCTAGTTTTTCCTAACTCTTCTCTACCGTTTACTTGTATCGGTGAATAAACTTGAGGATTGTTCAAAAAATCAGTAACTGCAAATATATTTTCAAAACCGTAAACAGATATTCCTTTTACTAAAGCCGCTTCCTTTGCATTGGCTGCTGGTACAATTAACCCCGAAATACCCATTTTGGCAGCAGCAGCGGCGATCGGCAAAACCCCCGCCACAGGCCGCAAACTCCCGTCCAAAGAGAGTTCCCCCAAAAACAAATAATCTCCCAACAGCTCGGCGCTGACCTGTTCGGATGCTGCTAAAATGCCAATGGCGATCGGCAAATCAAAACTCGGGCCTTCCTTACGCAAATCCGCCGGAGTCAAATTAATCACAATACTCCGCATCGGAAAACCATATCCCGAATTTTTGAGCGTAGCCTTAACCCTTTCTTTAGCCTCTTGCACCGCCGAATCCGGCAACCCCACAACCACAATTTTCGGCAGTCCCCCCGATACATCAGCCTCCACACCCACCTTTACCGCGTCAATTCCTACGATAGATGCACTCCAAACCCTCGCAAGCATTATTTTTTATCCTCAATTTGCCTGTCTTCGATCCATCATCTATTATGATTAACAATGACTAATGAATATCAGAAGAGGCAAGAAAAACTTTTCGTTGCCTCTTCCTTTTCTCCTCTTCTCTTCCTTCTCTCCTCCTGCCTCTTCCCCCTTCCTCCCTCCCCTTGTCCCCTCCGCCTTCCCCCTTCCCTGAAAATTTATCCGTTACATCCCGTACATTGCCCGTTGCCGAACTTCGTTAACACCCATGACAACCCAAGAAACGCTTTTCAGCAAAATCATCCGCAAAGAGATTCCCGCAGACATCGTTTATGAGGACGACTTAGCCCTCGCCTTCAGAGATATCAATCCGCAAGCGCCAGTCCACATCCTCGTCATTCCCAAAAAACCTATTCCCAAATTAGCCGATGCCGAATCGGGAGATCATGCCCTCATGGGACACCTGCTGCTGACTGTAAAACGGGTAGCCGAACAACTCGGACTCAGTAACGGCTATCGCGTCGTGATTAATACCGGCAATGACGGTGGCCAAACCGTAGATCACCTGCACCTTCACATTCTCGGCGGACGGCACATGAAGTGGCCCCCAGGCTAAAGGCTAATTTTTAGGCACAATTTACGAACTCATCCTCAGAAACCCGGTTTATGGCAATTGCAAAGCGCCTTATGAACCGGGTTTTTAGTTGATGAATCCGGTTGATTGCGGATTCTGGAGAATTTAGTGCGATCGCCACATCCGTGAGAACATAAATAACTTCTTGAATAGAGCCGATACTCCTCAAGCATCAATGATTTGATTCTCGTTCTACAACCGTCAACAGTCAACCGTCAACAGTCAACTGTCAACAGTCAATCCACCTAGGATATGTAAACAAATATTAAAATTCATCTGCTCAATCGCCAATTAAGATATGTTTAACTATAAAGAAGTTTGACCTCAACAAAAATAATTTGACTTAACTGCTGAACCAACCTACAGAATAAAGATTCAGCTCTTCTGCCCGCTTTATTTTAACCGTATTTATTCTGTAATATTACTTTGCAAACAGCCACAAAAATTCATCAAGAATCAAGTTATGTAAAGGATTATAAATTTATTCAAATATAAGCACTAATCCCTTTGCAAACTGTTGTGAATAGTGTTACTAATATAAGCGTGGAGATTTCCACAACAGAACGTTGAAAATTCAATTAAGCAATCATAAAACAAATGACAACAACCGTACAGCGTCGCGAAAGCGGCAACGTTTGGGAACGGTTCTGCGAGTGGGTAACTAGCACCGATAACCGGATTTATGTTGGTTGGTTTGGGACAATCATGATCCCAACTCTGCTGACCGCAACCACCTGCTACATCATTGCCTTTGTAGCAGCTCCTCCTGTGGATATTGACGGCATCCGCGAACCAGTTGCTGGTTCCTTGATGTTCGGCAATAACCTGATCAGTGGTGCTGTTGTTCCTTCGTCTAATGCGATCGGGCTTCACTTCTATCCCATCTGGGAAGCAGCCTCTTTAGACGAATGGTTGTACAACGGCGGCCCTTACCAGCTCGTCATTTTCCACTTCCTCATCGGCATTTTTTGCTACATGGGCCGCCAGTGGGAACTGAGCTATCGCTTAGGAATGCGTCCTTGGATCTGCGTAGCCTACTCTGCACCTGTGGCATCTGCTACCGCAGTATTTTTGATTTACCCGATCGGGCAAGGCAGCTTTTCTGACGGAATGCCCCTGGGTATCAGCGGCACATTCAACTTCATGATCGTGTTCCAAGCCGAGCACAACATCCTAATGCACCCCTTCCATATGTTGGGAGTTGCTGGTGTCTTCGGCGGTGCTTTGTTTTCTGCCATGCACGGTTCTTTAGTAACATCTTCTTTGGTTCGCGAGACAAGTGAAAGCGAATCGCTAAACTACGGTTACAAATTTGGTCAAGAAGAAGAAACCTACAACATCGTTGCAGCCCACGGCTACTTCGGTCGTTTGATCTTCCAATATGCAAGTTTTAACAACAGCCGTTCCTTGCACTTCTTATTAGGTGCGTGGCCAGTTGTCGGCATCTGGTTTACCGCTTTAGGTATTTCCACGATGGCGTTTAACCTCAACGGTTTCAACTTCAATCAATCGATTATCGACTCCCAAGGTCGCGTCATCAATACTTGGGCTGATGTCATCAACCGCGCCAACTTGGGTATGGAAGTTATGCACGAGCGCAACGCTCACAACTTCCCCCTCGACTTGGCCGCCGGTGCTGTCACCCCAGTAGCATTGGTTGCTCCTTCCATCAACGGCTAAATTTAGCTGTTGATTAATAAAAAGCGCTCTCTCCAAATGAGGGCGCTTTTTGTTTTGGAAAGCATAAATTAAGAGATTTATTTTTGATATTGTTTCCGCTACACTGACCAGAATCAAATTGGTTTGTAGTGAGGACTTTAGTCCGCATCCAAGAAAGGACTAAAGTCCTCACTACAAACCTTTATGATATGATATATTGATTAAGAATTATTATAGCCTTTCTCAAAAAGGTGAGGTATGACTGACAGGTTATATAACCACTGAAACCAAGAGGGCTGAAGCCCAACAACGTCCGCGAATCTTTCTGAGAACCGCTATATATTTAATTGGTAATCATCAAAGTGGCGATATTTAAAAGACTTAAATTTGAAAAACTCGCGGTTGAGAAATCTCAAATATTAGGCGGGGCGATCCTCTTCGAGGGCTTCGCTAACGCATTTTTCAGCGGCATTTTGATGGCATTGACAACAGCACCATTCAATGCTTGGCTATTGGCTTGGGTAGCATTAGCACCCCTGTGGGTTTTGGTTGTCAGTTATGAACGAGCAATAATCACAGAAAAAAAACAAAAAGTTCTTCCTTCTTTCCTATTCATTCTTCCTCCTTCCTTCTTCCTTCTTCCTGCTCTCTGGGGAATCGGCTATCACGGATTAGCCATATCTTGGATTATGGGAATACACCCAATGACTTGGTTGGGAGTTCCTTGGTGGCCCAGTTTGGCGATCGCACTTTTTTGCTGGGCATTCATCACCCTCTGGGGAGCCGGATTAGTCACTGTTTGGGCGTGGCTATTTATAATTCTCAACTCCCTCACTTTACCACGCAAAAATCCTCTTCTTATTCTTAACTCCCCCCCTTTACAAGGGGGGGCAGGGGGGGGTAGATCTAAATTATCAGGGTTGGCCCGCGTGTTAATTGGTACAGCTTTGTGGTGCGCCTTAGAAAGTATTTGGAGTATGGGTTCGCTGTGGTGGACATCACTATCATACACCCAAAGCCCGCACAACTTAGCCATATTGCACCTCGGTCAACTCTCCGGGCCCAGCGCAGTAACAGCGGCAATTGTAGCAGTAAATGGCTTAATTGCTGAAGCTTTTATCGCAGGAAGAAGGAAGAAGGAAGAGGGAAGTTCGGCAACGAGCAATGTACGGGATGTAACGGATGGGAGGAAGGAGGAGGGAAGAAAGAAGAAGGGAGAAGGAAGATGGAAGAAGTGGGTTGCTTATATTTTGCCTGCGGGTTTATTTTTAGTTTTGCATATTGTCGGCTGGAGTTTGTACAATCGCCCGTTAATTCAAGAGGCGGGAACAGGATTAAAAATTGGGATTATTCAAGGCAATATTCCTAACGAGATTAAGTTTGACTCAGGTGGTTGGCGGCGCGCTTTGGAAGGTTACACGGCTGGATATAAGGAGTTAGCTGACAGAGGAGTAGATGCTGTGTTGCTTCCAGAGACGGCTTTGCCTTTTATCTGGACAAACGAGTATCAACGTTCTACTCTTTCTTTTTACCAAGCGATTCTCCAACGCGGTGTTCTGGCTTGGGTTGGAGGATTCGGACAGGAAGGAGATAGCATGACTAATAGCTTATTGGCGATCGACAAAACAGGAGAAATTGTCAGCCGGTATGATAAACTCAAGCTAGTGCCCTTAGGCGAATACATCCCTTTTTACGAAATCTTAGGCGGCATTATTAATCGGCTGTCTCCCTTAGATACTCATTTAGTACCAGGGAACTCAAAACAATGGTTTAATACGCCGTTTGGCCACGCTATTGTCGGAATTTGTTACGATTCAGCGTTTGCTGAAGTTTTCCGATATCAGGCGGCAAATGGAGGTGAATTTATACTCACAGCTTCCAACAATGCCCATTACAAACCGCCAATGCTGGCTCAGCATCACGCTTTGGATGTGATGCGGGCCATTGAAACTGATAGATGGGCTGCGATCGCAACTAATACAGGTTATTCTGCTTTTGTAAATCCTCGCGGCGAGACGATTTGGAAGTCTGGAATTAATACCTATGAAGTCCGAGATGCTACTATTTATCGGCGGCAAACTCGGACTTTGTACGTGCGGTGGGGAGATTGGCTGACGCCTTTATTGTTGGTTTTAGCTGGGTTAATGTGGTTAATTGCTAGAAATTAACGTTAGGCGGAAGCTATAGCATTTCGATCTCCATATGAGGTACTCATGGGCATAGGGCATAGGGCATGAGTTACTGGTTATTGGTTATTAGAACGAACAAGAAACATAAGACAAATAAGCTCCGAGGCATTTAAATTGCACGTCCGAATAAAGTTAAACTTTTGTGGGGCGGGAATCCTGCCCGCCGTAAAAATACAATTTAAATGCACAAAAGCGTAACCAATCACCAATGACTAACGCTCGACAACCAATGACCAATAACCAATAACTAATAACCAATAACCAATAACCAATGACTAATCACTAATGACTTTAATGCTCTTTTGCCCGAGCATGAACGCTAGGAGATAAAGTAATTAAATCGTTGATATTGCGCTGCATAGTAGCACAAATATTATCCAAAGGCAAATCATTGGCATCGTGTCCAAAAGGATTTTCAATTTCAATGCCGATTTCTTCGATACCGAACAAAGCAAAACTAATTAAAGCTACCACAGGGCCTGTCCCCCAAGTTAACTCCTTCACCATTTGAAAAGGCAGTGCCAAGCAGTAAAGCAAGAGTAGCTGTTTGAGATGAATCGCGTAAGCAAGAGGCATCGGAGTTCTCAAAATCCGCTCGCAACCGCTCAAGGCCTCAATCATGTTATTTACTAACTGATTCATCGCAGTTAGCCGATAGACATCGAGGTTATTTGCCTCGTACTGTATCGTCAAATAATCCCCAATCCAAAAAGCAATTTCGAGGGGAGGATTGTTCATCTTTTTGAGATTCTCATACTGTTGGGGTAGTACGTAAGGCTCTATTTCTGAGCTAATTGGTTCTTGGCGCAAGTGCAATTTCATTGCTATGGCAAAAGCCACTAATAATCGCAAAGTAGACTTTTTTTTCGCTAAATCATCCGGTTCTCGATCGCTAATAGATACCCAGATTTGACGTGCCAAATTTCTGACTGCAATAATTAAGGTTCCCCAGCACCTCCGGCCTTCCCAAAATCGATCGTAAGCTGTATTTGTCCGAAACACTAACAATAAGCCGAGGACTATACTGGGAACAATGCTTGATAGGATGGGCAAGGATACTGGGAAGTTAAAAAAGTACAGTACCGAAATCAACAACCCAAAACTAGCGCACAGCATGACGCGGCGCCAAATGAAAAAAATGATCGACCCTTGAAACTGGAAGGCAACTTTAAACCAGGGCCGCTTTTCTGTAATCATCACAATCTCCTGTTAAAATAAAATCCAGCACTGGGGACTGTATGGGCGTGACAAATGCCTGCTAGACATTGTTTTCAGATGCGATCGCACTTTCACCGAATAGCAAGGGTTTGAAGCCCTTACTCAGGTCGGCAGATTGTGATAAGAACCGAGTTTAAATCTCCGTTATTATCACTTCGCTGTCAACTGTCAACTGTCAACTGTCAACTGTTCACCACGCTGCTTTTATCCGCACAACCTTCGGATTTTACCGAAAAAACTCATCTTTGCGATCGATCGCCAATCTAATATTGATTTCATTAGACACTTAATTAGGTAAGATTGGTTATGTATCTTTAGACCTCAGCTTCCGTGCCAGAGCTACCGACATCTGTACCCCCGCATTCTCCCCGATTGCCGAACCAACGGTGGCAAATTTATTCGCCTCAACCACAGCAAGCCGAACAGTTTGCCAATGAAATCGGTTTGTCATGCTTGCTAGCACAGGTACTTATTAATCGCGGTATCGATTCTCTCGAAGAAGTGCAAGGGTTTATCGAACCGGAATCTCTGGTTTTGCCGGCGCCACTGGATGAATTTCCCGATTTGGCTGCGAGTGTCAAATTGTTGCGGGAGGCGATTTCAACAGGTCAGAAAATTGCGATTTGCGGCGACTACGATGCTGACGGGATGACGAGCACGGCTTTGTTGCTGCGAGCTCTGAGGGCTTTGGGCGCGAATGTTGATTATGCGATTCCCAGCCGGATGCACGAAGGTTACGGGATTAACGATCGCATTGTAGAAGAATTTCATGCCGAAGGTGTGGCTCTGATTCTGACGGTAGACAACGGGATTGCAGCCTATGGCCCAGTTGCCAGAGCGCGAGAACTCGGTGTAAAAGTTATTATTACAGACCACCACGATTTGCCGCCAAAACTGCCCCCGGCTGATGCTATTCTCAACCCAAAATTAATTGCGGAATCTTCGCCCTATCGCGGTTTGGCTGGAGTAGGCGTTGCCTATGTTTTGGCGATTACTTTGGCTCAAGATTTGAAGAAAGTTGGCGGGTTGGTGAATCCGCTGCTGGAATTATTTACCTTGGGAACTATTGCAGATTTGGCGCCTCTGACAGGAGTTAACCGCCGCTGGGTAAAGCGGGGTTTGCGACTTTTGCCTCACTCGCAATTAGCCGGAGTTCAAGCTTTGATTCAGGTGGCGGGAGTGCAGCCTGCAAGTGCGGAAAATTTACCTCTTTTTAATTCAAAAACTCAAGCTAACAATACCTTAAAGCCTGAAGATATTGGTTTTCGGCTGGGCCCGCGGATTAATGCTGTGGGGCGGCTGGCTGACCCTCAAATTGTGATAGAGTTGCTCACAACGGACGATCGCGAATTGGCACTCAAAAACGCGATGCAGTGCGAACAAATAAATCAGCGCCGTCAGGAGTTGTGTCAGGAAATTGAGCAGGAAGCGATTGCTTGGTGCGAGAAAAGTGCGCTCAATTTACAGCAGGAACGAGTTTTAGTTGTCGTGCAGCCCGGTTGGCACCACGGGGTGATTGGGATTGTAGCATCTCGGTTGCTCGAACGTTACGGCGTACCCGTTTTTATCGGTACTTTTGAGGATGAGGGTGGCGAAACGGGTAATATCATCCGGGGTTCGGCGAGGGGAATTCCTGAATTTAATGTATTTGACGGGCTGAATTTTTGCGCGGATTTATTAACTAAATTTGGCGGACATAAGGCGGCTGGGGGTTTTTCGATGCCTGCCAAGAATCTTGAACAATTCCGCAAGCAACTGTCAATTTTTGCGAATCAATGTTTGCAGCCGGAACACCTCAAGCCGTTGGTTTCAGTAGATGTGCGAGCGGATTTGGCTGAGATTAATCTTGACCTTTACCGACAAATTGATGCTCTAGAACCTTGCGGGATTGAAAATAAGGCTCCTGTATTTTGGACGCCTAATGTTTGTATTACTGAACAAAAAATTGTTGGTAAGGGAGGTCATGTTAAACTAACTGCAACTCAAGATGAAAAAGGTTCGGCTAGTTTGAAGGGGATTGCGTGGCGTTGGGGTGAATATTTTCCGTTGCCTCGGCGGGTTGATATTGCGTACCGCTTGCGGGAAAATAGTTTTAATGGCAAGACTTCGGTTGAGTTGGAATTGTTGGGTGTCCGCTTAGTGGCCAGTGCTGCTAGTTCGAGGCCGTCGGTGTTTGGAAAAGTTGAGTTTGATTATTGCGATCGCACTTATTCTTGTAGTCTGTCTCCCGCCGGTTCTCAAGAGGAATTGAGAATTCGCAATTCTCAAGGGCAAGTTTTGGTTGTTGAACCTGGACAAAGCATGGGTTTGTTGGGTAACTCCCGCCAGGATGCTAGGGAAGTCGATGTATCTCTACCTTTTTTCGAGAATTTGATTCAAACGGCTAAACACGCCCTCGGTATTTGATCTTCAGTTGACAGTTGACAGTTGACAGTTGACAGCTACCTCTACCTGGAAGTCCGAGGATTGAAGCAATGAATAGTCTTATTTTAATTTCTCCCTCACTCGTGTTCCGGCTTTCAACCAATTCTTTCTGGTAAACCTAATTCATCGGGGTGAAATTTAGGGAAAATTCGCCCGCACAAAAACAGGTACAAGCCCCCAACACGAAGGTTAGGATCGAATCGACAATTTGAGACCAAAATTCAACCTCGCAGATTTACTGCGCTGCAAGTCAATAGACAAGATTGCAAAAGTCCTTTTAATCAAATTTTGGGACGGGCTAGAAGCCCATCCCACAAGAAAAAAGATTTTTGTGGGATGGGCTTCTAGCCCGTCCTAACTATAGTGGCGATCGATCTTTGGGAATTTTGAATTTTAAATTATCCAAAACTTCCAAGTATCGATCGCCAGCCGTGGTATAATTACAGGTCGCCGCCTTTAGCTGCCAACAGAAAAATCACGATCGGGCCAGAAAGCACGACTGCTGCCAGTAAAGCTACCTGAACAATAAGTTGCAAGTTTACAGGGCCTCCGCCGTTAAAAAGATCCGTTAAAAAGTCCATGTGTCCTCCTGACTGTAGTTAGTAAGTCTAGATTGTTGAATGAGAAAATCCGCTTCTGATTTTACCGGGCGATCGACCCTCTTTTTTAAGGAAGTTTACAAAATTCAACAAAATGTAAAGAACGATCGACCTGCGGGCGATCGCAAATTCGGCTAAAAAACCCTGAGTTTGGGCGATCGTAATTAGTCCGGTTCGTCGATCGGGCTGCTTGGAGGCAAACCTGCCCGAAAAATCAACTCAGCAGTCAACCTCAATTCTGGGAAAGCCAGCGATTCAACAGTGTCATCGCCCCGAAACTGCTTTACCTGGTACTCCCCATCTACTAACTGGCAAACTGAAAGGGTCGGTTGTTTGGGATTCCCAATGAACTTGCGGCCGCCTAAACCCAAATAGTCCACAATCCAGTATTCAGGGATGCCAATTTCTTCGTAATCAGCAAATTTGAAATGGTAATCATCTCGCCAGTTCGTGCTGACGACCTCTACAGCCAGTCGGATCGAAGACCCCATCGTGATGATGGACTCCCTTTCCCAGCGCGGTTCCTTTGCCAGAGATGCTTGATCTAGGACAATTACATCGGGCTGATAACCAGCCTCATCGCGAGTGGGTTTAAGCAGGCAGTCACCAGGGATGCAGTAAGGTAATTCGCGTCGGTCAATTTCAACTCCTACTTTTAAGCTGATAAAACCTGTAACACCGGAATGGCGGCCACTTCCTAGAGGCATTTCGACAATTACTCCATTGTGTAGTTCGTAGCGGTGAACTGAGTTCTCTGGATACCAGGCTGCGAACTCATCAAAAGTGACTGTTTTGGGGATTGTTTGGGCTTGGATCATGGTGTTGTTCCTCCTTTGCTAGATTTATACTAGATATTAGCCAGCTTCCTTACTTTCCTTGCCCCGCTTAGCTTTGGTAGTTGGCGGGGGTTTGGTTTATGTGAGTCCGGAGCTATCAGGTTCACTCGGAGGTGCGCTGGCTGGATCTGACGATCGTTTATTCCTCTCTATCAAGGCTTTCTTGACCAAGACAAGAACCAGTTGAGGAATGGAACGAAATTCAGAATCAGCCCAAATTTTTAACTCCTTGTACTCGTCAAAGTCAAAGCTGATGGTAGTTCTTGGTCGCTTGGTAGCCATATCGCGCGGTTGTCTATACATATCAACATTATCCGCGACTGTCTACCGAGGCTTCAATTTACCATCAGGTACATCATACTTGACAAGTGATGTACTTGTAGATTTTGATAAAGCTCACAGCCAAAAAAGAGCCAGCCCCAAGCATAAAACAGTCATCCGTACAGGAACCAGGGCTGGATGCCTTTACCGGAGAGTGTTCGCAATCAAAAATCGAACCGTCTTTTCGCGAACTCCTTCTGCGGCGCTGGCACTTGGTATACTTGAAAGGCTTTAATCTCTCTTAAAGTTGGACATTTTCCAGATAATGCTCCAAATCTAAAATCTAAAATCTAAAATCTAAAATCAAATTATGGCTACTTGGCGTTGCGTAAAGCAGTGCGGTGCTTGTTGTTACCTAGAACCAACAGAGCGCCCTGACCTGGACGAGTATTTATCTACCGAGCAATTGGCGCTCTACTTGAGCTTAGTGGGAGATGACGGTTGGTGTATAAACTTTGACAAAGAAACGAGGGAATGCGGAATTTATGCCGATCGCCCGCGCTTTTGTCGGGTAGACGAGGAAGTGTTTCAGGATATGTACGGGATTGAGCCTGCTGAGTTGAACGATTTTGCGATCGACTGCTGTTTGGAGCACATTGAAGATATGTATGGCGATCGATCTTTGGAGATGATTCGCTTCAACTCTGAAGTTGGAACGATCGCCTTACCCGACAATTAACCGACTTGATGTCCCTGTGGGCTTTGTGCTTCCGAAGCATTTTTCGAGATCGTATTTCAATCTCAAACCTAAAATCTCAAACCTAAAATCTAAAATCCTCTCCAGGTCGATCGCTCCAGAGAGTGCCAAAATAAACAAATCAAGGAAATATCGCGCAGTTGAGTTGAGCCATGAGCAATCGAGAGGGTTTTACAGGCGGATTTATTGCCGGAGCCGCAGTTGGGGGCTTGGTAGGGGCAGTTTTGGGTGCGGTGCTGTCGAGGCGCGCTGCTGAAGCTTTGCTGAGCGATCCTTCCGATGCCAAGATCAGAAAGATGCGCCAGAGGAAAGCCAGCCAACTCGAAGCGGAAGGGATGGAAGTAGCAAGGCTGAGTTTGGAAGATAAAATTGCCCAGCTAAATCAAGCAATCGATGACGTGCGGCTGCAACTCGGCGATGTCAACGGGAACGCGACAGCCCACAACAGCGAAGGCTCGATCGCCCCTGACTCCTGAATAAGATTGAAGATTTTAGAGCAGTCGGGGAGTAGAATGCGGGCGATCGACCAACTGTCGCACATTTCTCTGTTCAACTTTCCCATTAAAAACCAAGGCAAAAGTAAAAAGGAACCACAAAATTGCTCAGCCTCTACCCTCAGTGCCTTCCCTCTTCCGCAGCTATGCTAAACTCAAAGTTAAAGTGTCTGTAAACTTTACTCAAACGACAACCAAAATTTATGAGTTATTCAATAGGCCTTTTGGCAAACACGCTAGCGACATTTCTGCAAATCTATCTAGTCCTGATGATTATTAGGGTACTGTTAAGCTGGTTCCCCAACATCAATTGGTACGACCCCCCGTTTTCGATTTTGAGTCAGTTAACAGATCCTTACCTCAATCTCTTCCGCTCAATTATTCCCCCCTTGGGAGGTATTGACTTTTCTCCAATGATTGCGTTTTTTGTACTTCAGTTTGGCTCGCAATTTCTGATCGGTCTTTTGGGCAGCTTGCAAACCGCTTTTTAGTTATCAGAAAAATAGGGTTTAAAACTTCCCCCTTATAGGGGGAATTTACATTTATAGCCGTTCTCGAAAAAGTGAGGTATGCCCTATGCCCTATGCCCTATGCCCTATGCCCATGAGCACCTCATATTTCGCTCGAAAGGCTATAGTTTCACTAACGGCGAACCACGCCAGTAAAACCTGTAGCTTTAAACTGCTTGAGCTGCAAAGGTGTTCGTTGATTGGCTGCAACCGAAATTCTGAGCTGAAAATCGCTAATTCCGGGAGGAACTTCTTCGATAGAACCTAAGCGAGTCCGGTTTTGCATCACTGGATTTTCATCTGCATCATAAATACGACCGAAAATATCAGCATCAAAAACAGGTTTGCCGCTAGTATTTTCAGCTTTCCCAGTAATCAAAAAGCAATTAGCTTCCATAGAACTGCCGCTGGTGACTGTTCCTTCTGCCATTTCTGCGGGACATTCGTGATAGGAAAGATCGGAAAGTTTAATCTGTGTGGTAGCCCAAGCTGGTGGAGTGAATACCAAACTCAAAATTGCGATCGCCCAAGTGGCAAAAAGAAGACTGATAGCTCGAAATTTCATAACAATTGCAGCGTAAATATATTTTACTCAGCTTAGCGCGAATTCAAGGTCAAATTCTTAACCTCCTCCGGGAAACGGCACTGCCGTGTCCGGCTCCAGGAGGAGACGGCATTAGTCTAAACCTAAATGCTGGCGCAAGGCTTGGCGCATTACATCCACAGGGACATATTCTGTGTCCAGCCAAATTTTCAAGGCTGCTGCTCCTTGTTGAACTAGCATTTCTAGTCCGTCAATCGGTATTGCACCGCGAAGCTGTGCATCTTTGAGCAACTGAGTAGGATTCGGGGTGTAAATCAGATCGTAAACGATCGCACCTGCGGAAATTCGATCGAGCGCAGCAGCAGCAACCGGCGACTTTTCCCCGTGCGGGTGCATTCCCACAGGAGTTGTATTCACCAGCAAATCGGCCTGCGAAATCAACATTGACAAATTATCCCAAGTATGCACCTGCAAATTCTGCATCGGCATCGGAGAATTCACCCAACTCTGTTGAAATTCCGCTAAATTGGGGGCGTTGCGGCCGACAACGTGAATCTCTGCAAATCCCAATTGAGCGCATCCAGCCACAACAGCCCTCGCCGCCCCGCCATTCCCCAAAATTACCGCTACTTTCTGACTCCAATCGGAACCCCCCCTAGCCCCCCCTTGGTAAGGGGGGGGACAGGATTCCAAAGCTCCCTCTTGGTAAGGGGGCGGACAGGATTCGACAACCCTATTGCTAATTTCTAAGATATAGCTTGCCTCTTGCTCCCCCCCTTGGCAAGGGGGGGTTGGGGGGGGTGAATTTGGCTCTTGGCAAGGGGGGGTTGGAAGGGTTAGCAACGGCGCGAGAAAGCCTTCTACGTCGGTATTTGTGCCGCACCAACCTTTGTCAGTGCGGTAGACGGTGTTGACTGCGCCGATCGCCCTAGCAATGGGAGAAACCTCCGCCAGCAGCGGTAAGATTGCCTGTTTGTGAGGAATCGTGATGCTAAATCCCCGAAGGTCGATCGCGGCAAATCCTGCCAGCGCAGCCTTTAAATCCTCTGGTTTTACCGGAAACGGCAGGTAAACAAAATCGACACCCAAGTGAGAAATGGCAGCATTGTGCATCACCGGGGACAGAGAATGTGCGATCGGATGACCAATTACTCCGAGCAGTTTAGTAGTGCCTTTAATCATTTTTGTTATTTGTTATTTGTTATTTGTTACTTGTTATTTGTTATTTGTTATTTGTTATTTGTTACTTGTTACTTGCGGCGCTCTGAGCGGAGTCGAAGGGTCGAAGGGTTACTACGCTTAGGGACGCTAATAACGAATAACCAATAACAAATAACCAATAACATTAATCAACTATCAATCAAAAACTCCTTTGCGTCAGCCAAAATCGGATTGACATCAAACCAGTAATCCTCGCCGTAACGGTACTCAAATACCCAAAGACTGCGGAGCAAAATTTGGTATTTAGTTTCACCATTCACTGTTTTGGTAGCAGATACTTGGCGGAGTAATTGCCACTCATCAGGTTCGATCGCCAAAGTAAGCTGGTGACGGCGTTGGACAATCACATTTTCCAAAGTTTCCCGCGACACAGGAGGGTCTTGTTTTTGCAGACAGCTATAGAGTAGTTGTAACAAATTGCGAACATGACCCCCGCTAACTCGACAGAGGCGATCGAGAGTTTCGGCAGAATCGAAAATTTTGCCAACCAAAGCATAGCGCTGCGACGCCTCCACTGTTGGAAAAGCGCGCGCCAGAACCATCTGTCGCAGCAATTCGACACCCTCTGCACACTCAGAAGCGTCATTCAATTGCACCGGCACCATCGGCAAAACCTTTGGATCTACCCCGAAGCGATTGCTAAGCTGACCCAAGTCGTTAGAGAAAATCAGCACCAAAGGAATTGTATACACGACATGACAGTTCAGTCTTGCCAACTGCTCCCCGCGATCGACAAACAGATATTCCGGCTGCATCCGCCCCGTTGGTTTCGCGCACAGGTGTATGCGATCGAGATTGTCGATAATTACCACAAGTCCCTGTTTACCTTGGCGCTTGAGTTCTTGATTAGCCGGTTCCAGCAACTCCTTATTGAGCGCATCTAAAATTACATTAGTCCGCGGCTCCAAATATTGCCTCAACTCCGATCGCAAATTCGGAGCATCCTTCGCCTTAGCAGTAATTTTGCCAATACCCAAAGACAAAGAAAACTCTCCATCCGTGCTAGCATTTACCTCACCCAAACCGGGGACAGAAGCTCCCGCTTTCAGATCTATTTGAGTTTGAAAAACATCAGCAACGCCCTTGAGCAAAGCTTTAAAACCCGTCGGTTGCAGCTTGATTTTCATTTTCTCAATGCTTTCGCTCACCTGACGCGCCACGCTCAACAAAATGTCAGTGATATCGACATCAGCCATGTCTAAATCTTTACTCGACTCAAAATAAACCACATGAAAACCTTGCTCCTGCAATTGAGCTTGCAGCCGCAGCAATTCTGTGGATTTCCCCGAGCCGATGTGACCGGTAAATAATTGACAGGTAGGTACATCGGGCGAGAGACGGCTGATGGTGCGCTCCAATTGTTCTACGATTGTGCCGCCCCGCACTGACGAAAAATCGATATAGTATTGTCGGTCTTCTTGATTTGCTACTGCCAGGGTGTAGCTGGGATTGCAGGCCGTATAAAATTTCTGTAAATTTAGTTCCATACCCTGTTCTCTGTTTTATAATATTATGCCCTAAGAGCTTCTTCATTGAGCAATTTGACCGCTCCGCACAAATTGCTAGTTGTTTTGATGTTTTATTGGTCTTTCAATATCTAAATGTATATCGGAATCCGCAATTACAAATCCCACTTATTTTTTGCATTCACAGAATGAACAAAAGTCAGTAATAACTTGATTGGATCGAGCGTGAGGACTTGAGTTCTCTCCAAAATCAGAGGACTCAAGTCATCACAACTAACAGATTGATTGCGGAGAATTTGCCGAACAGCATCTGACACAGGCGATCGCGAATTTGTCTGCTAAAATCAAAGACGAACTGTGGGCGGTAATGTTCTCCAGTAAAATTGGGTATTTGAGTAGGGTTAACCGAATGCAGAAAGGGCGAGCACTTGCACTCGCCCCGATGGATTATCCAGTTAAGATTGGCGGGAATCTCCAACCTCAAATCTAATTGCATCAGCGAATCGCATAACAGATTTCTCACCGAGCCAGATTAATTTGCCGAAACTGTTGGGTGTACCGATTCACCAGATTTCAAAGTGCTATGTTGCATTAATTAATTCTACCATTCGTTCGCCTACACCTGCGGCGGAAGCGGGATTTTGCCCTGTGACGAGTCGATCGCTCGCCACCACACAGACTTGAAAATTAGCAACCTTGGTAAACTTCGCCCCGCGTTCGATTAATGTTGACTCCAGCAAAAACGGCACGATATCAGTCAATCCCACAGCGGCTTCCTCTTCATTCGTAAAAGCAGCCACAGTCTTGTCAGCAACCAGGTATGTACCGTCAGACAGCTTAATATTGACTAACGCCGCAGGCCCGTGACAGACAGCACCGACAATTCCGCCTGCTTCATAAATAGCAGCCGCAATCTCAGCGAGTTCCTGGTTATCAGCAAAATCCCACATGGTTCCATGTCCGCCAGCATAGAAAATAGCAGCATATTCTGCGGGTTTAATTTGTGCAGGATTCAGAGTATTTTCGACTCGCAAAACCTGCTCGGAATCGTCTAAAAAAGCCTTATTTAGCGGGTCTTCCAAATCAATCCCAACCATTGGAGCTTTGCCGCCTTTTGGACTGACAAAATCTACCATTAATCCGGCTTTAGTAAATGCGTCCAAGGGATGGGTTACTTCTGGGAGATAGAAACCAGTTTCTTTACCAGTGTCACCAAGAGTATCGTGGCTGGTTAAAACAATCAGAACTTTTTGGCTAGTCATATTCGATTCCTGTTGTGGGTGTCTTTGTGCTCGTTGTTTTTATCCTAGGTCGAATTCATCTAAAATACAAATTATGAAAGTTTCGTGTAACTATAAATCTAGTTATACCAAATCCCAATGCCGAACTTCCTAACATCCGTTAAATCTGAGATATTTCACCATTGTCAGCAACAGGCTTTCCGGCCTGTTCCACAAAGAGTGCATTTCTTGTGGGGGCTTAGCAACAGGCTTTCCGGCCTGTTCCACAAAAAGTGCATTTCTTGTGGAATGGGCATCTTGCCCGTTCCTAAAATCCATTGCCGAACTGCCTTATTTATGATTAGCTTTGAGTGGTATCGCAGCTTTATCGAGGTTTACCGCGTCGGAACCGTATCCGGGGCAGCCCAAGTTTTGCACCTAACACAACCGGCTGTCAGCCAACACGTCGCAGCCCTAGAGTCAGCTTTGGGAAATCCGTTGTTTCAAAGAACTCCGAGACGGATGGTGCCGACGGATGCGGGAAAAAGACTGTATAGTCAAGTTGCAAGTGCGATCGAGAAACTCGAATCAATTCCCCACAAAAACTCCAGCGCCGAAACACCACAAACCATCAGAATTGGTACCCCTCAAGAATTTTTTACCGATCGCATCCTCAGTCAATTACCCCAAGACGATCACACTTTTTACACAATCCAATTTGGATTAACATCGGAGTTGATCCAACAACTCAAAGCCGGAAAGCTAGACATTGTAATTGCCACCCAAAAAATCACCTTGTCTGACATTGAATATGAACTACTATTCGAGGAAAATTTCTGGCTAGTCGGGCCACCAAATATAGCGATTCCGATTGCTGAAGGAATCAGTCAAGCAGATTTAAACCCACTTTCTCAATGGCTGTTAACCCAAGATTGGATTGCTTATAGTGAAGAATTGCCGATCGCCCGCCGCTTTTGGCGCGTCGTGTTTGGCAGAAGAATCGACGTTCAACCCAAACTAATTATCCCCGATTTAAGAGCAATTAGACAAGCTGTAGAATGCGGATTTGGGTTTAGCGTGCTTCCCGATTACTTGTGTGTAGATTCGGTGACAGAAAATCGCTTGACACTTGTCCTAAAACCTACACAGGCTGTTACCAATCGGATTTGGCTGGCTTTTCGGAAATCGGAAAGACAGTTGCCAAAAGTCAAACGGATGTTAGAAATTTGCCAAATCAATGTAAACTAAGTTAGCCTTAGAGTAAACCATCAATATCAATTCCACTTGGAGGTCACTTGTGGTAACATCTGCACCAGAAGCTACAGCAGAACTGCAAAAACCTATTGGCGAACAGCGCGTCGTAATTTGGGGGTTATCTTGGGACGGTTATCTACAAATTCTCAATGCCTTACCCCAGTCACGAGGCTGTCATTTGATCTATGACAACGGGATTCTAGAAATCACCATGCCCTTAGAAGAACACGAATTTTCAAGTCGATTAATCGAGTGTTTTATTCGGACGCTGATTGAACTCATGGGGATGCGGATGAAAACGATGGGTTCAACAACTATGAACTATCCTTTTCTGAAAAAGGGAGCCGAACCAGATAATGCCTACTATATTCAAAATCAACCCCTCGTCAAAGGCCGAAATGTTGATTTTACCAAAGATCCTCCGCCTGATTTAGTGGTAGAAGTAGATATTACTCATACTGATATTGAGAAAAACAAATTCTACGCTGCTATTGGTGTACCGGAGTTTTGGCGGTTCAATGGCAAAGTGTGGCGAATTTATCAATTGCACGAGGGCGAGTATATGGAGGTTGAATCGAGTCCTACCTTTCCTCAAGTGCCGAAAGAAAGGCTAATTGCTTTTCTAGAACAGGCAAAAGAAGATGAAATTGCGGCAATACGCGACCTGCGAGCTTGGTTTTAATGCTGTTTTTCTTGAGTCTTGAGCCACTCCATTGCCGATTTCGATTCAGCCTGCACGTCCTCCGACTGAGTAGCTAGCCACTCCTGATAAGCCTTTTCATCACCACCAAAAGAAGCTAGGGATGGAGCAAAGCGATGAGCCTTTTTCATCCAGACATTTTCAGGTGCTAAAGGCTTATAGGCGCAGTAGCAAATGCAAATTGTATCAAATCCTGCACCATAAGGAGGCGGGATTTCTGGAGTGTATTCTTCCACTCGCACAACTTCCCAGCCACTATCTCGAAAGGAGTCTCGGTTTTCTGGGATAGTTTCCGTCAGTCGGTGTCCGATCGCAGGAGCAGGTTTGCCACTAGAGTCGTAATGTTCGGCAATAGTGTTGATTAAAGAGGGTACTGAATCCACATTTGCAATGCGGTAAAATGACTTTCCGATTTGTGTCTCAGTCTTCTGACGATACTTTTCAATTTCACCTTTATCCGCTTTGAACAGAATCAGTTTACGCATCTTCTTTGTCCTCCTTGAAGTAATCGCCTTGCGTTAAATCCATGCGAGAGGGTGGAAACTCGCAGTAGCCATCGAAAACGCAATCAACAGGTAAAACATCAGTTGCGACTAGCTCTGCTTGCTTCAGCGTCCACCCGTAATTATCTGCCATATCCTCGCAGCATTCTTCATTCGCTGCCGCATGGCGGGTTTCATCTTTTTCCTCGTCGTATCTGGGTTTTGGCATAATTAAGTTACTCCTAGTTCGGATAGTCGGACTTTGGAGAAGTCGTCTCGGTTGAGTGTGTCCTCACTCACCGGGGCGCATTCACATAATTTATATTATAGAACCCAATTTTTATACCAATTTATTCTATCCATTATAATTGACACTTTCACGTCGAGGAACACTTGATGAAGCAAACAACTCGCAGCACACTCTTCCTTTCCTCACTCTGCGCTCTCTGCGCCCTCTGCGGTAAAAAAACTCCAAATTATCCCAAAAAAGGGCTGGTATAGTTACCAGCCCTTCAACTAATTTTAGATGTTAAATTACCAGTAATTTAACATCCAAAAACTCAAATTAATCTAACTTCTGTCAGTAACAGTCGCAGGCTCAAAACTCGGAACCACAACATCAGAATTCTGCTTAGTCAACTGGTTGTACAGCCTTTCAGTATTCGGGAAATTAGCAGCAGGTAGAGTTGGGAAGCGACGATAAGGAACAGTATCCTCACCAAAAGCCTCAGCATATTCAACAGTCAGCAACATCGCATTGATAAAGCCCTTAATCCCTTTACTTGCCAAGATTTGGTTATAAGTCCGAATCTCCGCTTGATTCAGAGGAGCACGGCCCAAGAAGTGCTTCGTACCCAACTCAATCACCTTAGTATTTGGATAAGGTGCATAGAACTGTTTCACGTACAGCGGCGAACAACCTAAACACTCAATGAACTCCTTGAGATTGATTTCATTGTTGCCAAGTTTGCTTTCCAACGCCGTGAATTCATTCTTCACAACATACGAGTTGATGTCACGCTCAAAAATTTGACGGTAAACAGCTTGAATTAAAGTTTTCAAAGCTACCTTATCCGAAGTAGTTGTTAGCTTGAACACCTTAGTTTGTTCACGGCGCTTGCTCACACCTTGAGCAATCCGAGTTTGCAACTGAAGATCTCCGCCATCGATCGCAGTACCCAATTCGATAAACCGAGGTGTTTCAGGAGTCGGCTCAACGTTGGCCTTTTTCTCACCAAAGGAACCCGATCGCATCGTCCGCATCGACAAACCAGCCGGAGTCACATAGCGCTCGTAGGGGACTGTATCTTCCCCGAAAGCTTCGTTGTACTCCATGCTGTCCATGATGCTATCGACCAGCGCGTAGAAACCCTTCTTAGCGCAAATGTCAAAGTAAGCATTCATTTCCTGGCGGCCGTAGGTAGGGCGTCCCAGGAGTCGGCGGTGGATGTACTCGATCGCCTTACAAACATAAAGCTTGCTCCAGTACATATTGCGGAACACATCGGATTTCGCCAACATCCGAATAAACTCGCGCATCGGAATGTCGCCGTTTTCCAGCTTAATTTCCGCCACCTTTTGGCGCTGGCCGTCGAACACATCGCGCCCAAACACTTGCAGGTAAGCAGCCCGAATCACCGCTTGAGTCGAACTTTCGGTATATTTGACACTGGAAGCATTGCTGTAGCTGCTGGAGGCACCGCGAGCGGTTTTCTTGGAAGCCACATAGTTGCTGGGTAACTGGTCTAGTTTAAAGACCTTGGGGCCCAGAGAACCAGGAGCCGCACCGCGAGCCGCTGGGTTACTCAATTGATTGTCAATCCCCGCACCTTGACGGATCAAGATCCGGCGAGTGTCTTTGCCAAAGGGAGCTGGACGGTTCTTAGGGTTACGAGTTTCTTTCGGGAAAATCGCACCGAACTGAATTTCCAGCGGATCGTTACCAATACCGTAAACGTGCTGATCTGGTAGAGGCTGAGTGTAGCCTGCGAACAAGGTGATGAACTGAGGAACCTTGCGGAAAGGAGCGCTGAAATTGAACAAATCAATTTGCGGGCCCCAGTTGCGACATTCCTGAGCTTCCTGGCCCAAACCGCGCAGGTAAGGGACTGTTTCTTCGCCGAAGTAGTCGGAATATTCCTGAGAATAAACCATCGCGTCTACGAGGGCTGCCAGGCCGCCTTTGGTGACGATCGCAAAATACTTGCTAAATTCTTCCCGCGAGCTCAAACCACGGCCGAGGAAGTGGCGGGCCGCCAGTTCTACAGCGCGACTGTTGACAAACGGCTCGTAGAATTGCTGGCGGTACAGAGGAGATTTGCCAAGGCGGCGAATAAACTCTTTCATGGAGATTTCGCCGTTTTTGACCTTAGATTCCAGGTCAGAAATGCTTTGGCTGTAGGCGCGGGTAATGTCGCGCTCAAAAACTTGGCGGTAAGCTGCTTTGATTACTTCAATCTTTTCAGCCGACGACAGACCCGTCTTCATGACGAATTTCGCCCGATTTTCCGCTGCGTTGAAGTAGATTTGAGGAAGTTGCAGCCCTTGCTGGTCATTGGTTTCGCGCTGACGCACCTTCGGTGAAGGTGTAGGAGCTTTAAATTCGGTAATTGCTACGTCAAAATACTGTGCGACGATCGTGCGTGCGGCCTCATCATTCTTGAAATAGTTCAAGGATGCAGCCTTCATTTCCTGCATTGCCACAATTGTCGCCGCCGACGAGCAAGCATTTTCGATAATTTCCCGCAATCCGCGGACATTCACCGAAATAATGTTCGGGTCGCCAGCAACGATCGCGTAGGTAATGTAACGCAAAAACCAGCTCAAATCCCGCAGAGATTTGGTCATGTTGCTCGGGCCGTAGCGCGAGACATTAATCGGCTGGAATCCTGCTGGAATTGGGCCGCCACCGCCGCCGTTAGTCGAAAACAGATTTCCCAAGCCCAAGAATCCGCCGCCACCTGAGCCTTTGCCGTTACCGCCGCCGCCACCTGCGCGACCTTCAACGTAAGTAACAGTTCCCAGTTTCATGCCTTCAGAGACATTTACCGAGCCGCCGCGAGTTGCGCCAGCCATAGCCATCACAGGTTCTGCTGGTCTTTCCAAAAATGCCAGCGGGGAACCGCCGACAAAAATCCGGTTGGCTGCGCGGGATACTATGAGTTCCGAGTTTCTGGTCAGCGTCTCAGAAATCGCGATCCGAAGAGCACCGGAACTGAAATAACTTGCCAGTTCGCTCAGTTCGCCCCGCTGTAGGAAGCGGTCTTGCTGTTCAGCTTGCGAAATCGTTGCGACTGGTACAGTTTGATATAGTTGCGGACGGGCAACTGAGCTTCCACCACTTGCTTTTACAGTCATTAGACTCCTTCGCTCCCTATCTAAATCGTTGCAGCATTTACCCAGACTAACCTTGCCTTCTCATGCAGGTAAAATTAGGTATTTTTGCTTTGTTTACTTTTTGCCTTGACCTATCACGAGGTTAGGGCGCTTACTTTCTTAGATTAAAATGTTTTGGTTTCATCTTTCGTCCTGCCGGGAAATGTCCGACCCGAAGACACCGACGGGGCACTCCCTCCGCGCTTGCTTCGCCCGTACATTCCTGGAAAAAATACAAAGGCAGGATAGCTGACTCCTGCGACGATCGCAGCAAGAGCCGTGAATTCAGGAAAAAGAAAATCCAAAATTTTCTTCTGCCTTTTTCTGGGCTTTTTACTTTCTGCCGAAAGACGCCGCTGCCTTACCCGAAAGCTCAGCATTGGGTGATGGACAGTCCTCGTTTGTTAAAAAGCCTGCCGAGATTTATTGTATAGATTTAAGAGAGCTTATATGAGAAAAAATGATAAGTTTTATTACGCGGAAGCTGTCAGTAGGCAGTTGGTAGGGGCGGTGCCAAGAGTGCCCGCCCTCAGTTGTCAGTAGGCAGTTGTCAGCCGTCAGTCCAATCCCATCCCGAAGCCCAACTCAACACTTAAAACTCTTCCCTAATCTATGGAAACTTCGCCTGATATCAGTGCTGCCGTGCGTCGGCTTTACGATACTTTTCCTTTCCCGCCCGATCCTTTGTCGGACGAACCACCACCGGGATACAACTGGCGCTGGAGTTGGCCGGATGCTTACAATTTTTGCACTGGCCAAAAGCCGCCAAAACTGGATGTTCGGATTTTGGATGCTGGCTGCGGCACGGGTTCGAGTACGGATTATCTGATTCACTTGAATCCTGAAGCGTCGGTAACAGCGATCGACCTTAGTTCCGGTGCTTTGAAGGTAGCACAAGAACGTTGTAGGCGATCGGGCGCGCGCGAAGCTGATTTTCGCCACCTCAGCCTGTACGATGCCGATCGACTCGAAGGCGAGTTCGATTTGATCAATTGCGTGGGCGTGTTGCATCATTTGCCCGATCCGATTCGTGGCATTCAAGCACTGGCGGCGAAGTTAGCTCCTGGTGGCTTGATGCACATTTTTGTGTATGCTGAATTGGGCCGCTGGGAAATTCAATTGATGCAAAGGGCGATCGCACTTCTCCAAGGAACTCAAAAAGGCGACTATCCCGATGGTGTGAAAGTCGGCCGTGAAATCTTTGCTTCGCTACCAGAAACCAACCGCCTTGTCAAGTACGAAAAACAGCGTTGGGCGGGAGAAAATCTGCGAGACGAATGTTTTGCCGATATGTACGTTCACCCGCAGGAAATTGACTACAACATCGAGACTTTGTTCGAGTTAATTGACGCTTCTGGATTAGAATTTATCGGTTTCTCAAATCCGGGATATTGGCAGTTAGAAAGACTTTTGGGCAAAGCACCGGAATTGATAGAAAGAGCTCAGGGTTTGACGGAACGGGAGCTTTATCGATTAATTGAATTGTTGGATACGGAAATCACTCATTACGAGTTTTTCTTGGGCAAAAAGCCTGTTAATAAAATTGATTGGTCGGATGATAAAGCACTTTTGGCGGCAATTCCAGAGTTGAGCGTTTGTATGCACGGTTGGCCGAGTCAACAAGTGTTTGATTGCAACTACCAATTGCTCAATTTGTCAAGTGCTGAATTTGAGTTTTTGCAAGGTTGTTTACCCCCCCCAGCCCCCCCTTGCCAAGGGGGGGAGAAAGAGGGAAGCCCTTACCAAGGGGGGGAGAAAGAGGGAAGCCCGTCTGGCAAAAGCATAGGGGAGATTTTGGCGGATGTTGAGGTGGGATTGGATGAAGTGCGATCGATCTTATCAAAACAGCTTATTTTGCTAACACCGAATTAATAGCGCTTTTTAATTATTTGAACGAACCGCGAAGACGCGAAGAGCGCGAAGCAAGAACTGCATCTTCTTCTTTCTCTTCCTTCGTGTCCTTCGTGTCTTCGCGGTTCATTTCATCTTACTCCATTAAAGAATCCAGTTAAGTCGTAGGGTGCGTCAGCTTGGATAATTTCCGCTAAAAATTGACAATTTCCGAACTGACACACCGTTAAGTCGTAGGGTGCGTCAGCTTGGATAATTTCCGCTAAAAATCGACAATTTCCGAACTGACGCACCTCACTAATTTCAGTTATTAACTTCAGGTAATATCCAAGATAAAATAGTACAATTTCTCAAATATATTGTCGTCCAAAAAATGTTATCGTTTTTAACGATTATGTGAGGTATGTCACTCAGAGATGGTCGCTATTTTCTTAGAAATTTTCGACGGCGACGCACCCTACAGCTACTAAGAAACGAAAATTAAATAACTTACACTCTTAAAAGTGGGATGGGCGGGACGCCCATCCCACAATAATTAAAATTGTAAGTTATTTAATTCTCATTCCTAAAATAAGTTATGCTAGAATTGGTTTACTAAGCTGTTCTGTATTTAAAATGTATGTCAAGAAATAATCAAAGTATTGTGGGACGTTGCTCTGAGCAGCGTCCCGAATATGCAATTTAAATGCGCGACAGCTTATCAGAATGTGACAACATATATTAAATCCTGAAAACAGAATCAAGTCTTGAAAATAAGGAGCAGTTTAATCAATGCTTAACAAACAAGAGACGATCGCCAAAATAGAAAATGTTTTTAATGCAGCATCCGATCGCTTTGACGCTCCAGCTTTATCTTTCTGGAATCGCTTTGGACAGCAAACAATCGATCGACTCTCGCTGCGTCCGGGCGATCGCATTTTGGATGTTTGTTGCGGAAGTGGCGCTTCTGCGATTCCAGCAGGCATATGTGCAGGCGCTAACGGACAAGTGTTGGGAATAGATTTGGCCGAATCACTTCTAGCACTGGCACGTCACAAGTCACAACAACAAGGGCTTGAAAATATTGAGTTTCGATATGGCGATTTTGAAAATCTAGGTTTCCCCAGGGCCAGTTTTGATGCAATTGTTTGTGTTTTCGGGATTTTCTTTGTTCCAGATATGCTAGCAGCAGTTCAAGAACTTTGGCGTATGCTTCGCCCAGGCGGGAAACTCGCAATTACCTCTTGGGGGGAAAAGGTATTTGAACCTGCCAATCAAATGTTTTGGAGTACAATTGAGGCTGAACGACCAGATTTATATCGGAAATTTACGCCGTGGGATCGGATTAATAATTCTGCTTCGCTGCAAGCACTACTAGAATCAGGTGGTGCAACAAACGTAAAAGTTTTTGAAGAAGTTGGCACTCACCAACTGACTTCTCCAGAGGATTGGTGGACAATAGTTTTAGGTGCAGGATTCCGGGGTACGATCGACCAACTCGATCCAGCTACCAGGGAACGCGTGCGACAAGTAAATCTGCAATTTCTGCGGACAAATGAAGTTTCTGCACTAGATGTAAATGTTTTGTATGCTGTAGCGCAGAAATAATGTATCTACTGTTAGTTAGCACCATCAGGTGCGTAGCGATCGCCCGACATACCGAATCGCCAATCCCAAATTGAAAATCAATCATCGCCCTTCAGTTAGATTGGTTGGTGGAAGGGCGAGATTCCTTGACTGAAATTGGTCAATCAAAGAGTGAGCGATCGCTCTTCTATTTACCTAACTATACTTCAGCAGGTTGCCGATCTTTTTGAGATTCTAACCAAGTTTCGTAGGCTACCCTGTCTCCACCGAAACTATCTATCGACACCTCGCGATCGGGCATTGGTTTGAGCTGTGAGCCGATCGGATTGTAGCGACAATAGCAGATAACTACCATGCCGAATTCGCTCGAACTACCTTCAGTGCCGAATTCGCTCGAACTACCTTCAGTATCAGAGGTGTAGGTTTCCACTCTCGCAACTTCCCAATCTCCGGTTTTGTAATGGGTACTCCAACCGTGGAAATTTGGTTCGTGTTCGGCTTCAACCCTGACAAACTCAGTTGGCCTGTATCCTGGTTGCGGGATCGGGCGATCGGACGAATCAAAGTATTCAGCAAGAATGCGAGTCAGAGAATGAGTGTGAGATAGCATTCTATCTTCCCATCCCGGTTGCCGCCCTTCGGCTCTAAAAACAATGTATTTACGCATCGTCGTCATCTTCCTGTTCGTGAAACGGCTGAGGAAATTCTGTCTTACCCTCGAACACGCAATCGGCCCTCAAGGTGTCACCCTGAAGTTTTTCTATCCTCTTGAGTGTCCATCCAGATTTAGCCTCCATTTCGTAGCAGCATTCATCATCGGCGGCTGCGTGACGGGAAATATCCTCATCTGGGTCATAACGCAACCAAGTTGGTTTTTTTGGCATTATTGATATTACTCCGAGTGTTGAGTTGACAACATTGGGGGAATCGCTTTGGTGTAGTGATTCGAGCACTGCGCCAAGGCGTACCCGATATGATAGAGTTATTTCGGAGAATACGTCAATATGACGCGCCAATATTTGACGAAAAAAGATACAAGACCACAAGAGAGCGCATCGCCGATCGAGGCTTTGAGAATTGAGCGAACAAAGCTATCTCAGGCTGAATTTGCCGTGCATTGCGGGATTCCGCTGCGTACTTACCAGCGTTGGATTTCGGGTGAAACGGAAGCAAAACCAACACCCCGTCAGTGGAAACTGATGATGCGCCTATTGCAGATTCAATCTTTTGATGAGGTTCCTGATGATTTTGGCCCGATTAATTTGACAGGAAATGAAGATACGGAAAATAGCTCAATTTTACCTTGAGTTAGAATCGAATAATGTCACAATTATACTTAAGCATGGCCTTAAAAACTTTAGCAATCCTGGAAGGCAAAAGATGATACAAGTCCACCAGTCAAAACTTACCTTTGAAGAATACCTCGCCTACGAGGACGACACCGACAACCGCTATGAACTAATTAACGGAGACTTAGTAACATTGCCGCCAGAATCCGAACCCAACAACGCCATTGTCAGCTATCTGTTTTTAGTGCTTGTTAATACTGGCATCCCTTGGCGGTGTATCAAACTTCACCTGTGCGAAATCCAAGTTCCGATCCTGCGGGAGGGCGACGCAGCTAACCGCTACCCCGACTTAGTGGTTTTGCGCCCCGAACACATCTTGCTGACAGCAACCAGGCTAACCATCACCCAAACTATGCCGCCTCCTCAGTTGGTTGTCGAGGTTGTTAGTCCAGGTAGAGTTGGGCGCGATCGCGATTACATTAGTAAACGAGCTCAATATGCAGCGCGGGGTATCCCTGAATATTGGATTGTTGACCCTCAAGAGGAGATAGTAGCGGTACTACGACTAGAATCAGGTGAGTATGTCGAAGTTGGGGTTTTTCAAGGGGAACAAGCGCTGATATCGCCGGCTTTTCCGCAGTTGAACTTGACGGCTGGACAAGTTTTGGGAGGAGAGTTTTAGTTGTAGAATGCGCCAAATTGCATAATTTTCACCTAAGCTACCTTGGGGCAAATTTCGACTTTGACAGTCATACCTACTTTATTGAGCATTGCAATCAGACTGTCAACGGAAAACTGCCCTATTTTACCTTGAGTTAGAGCTTTGATTCGATCGTTGGACTGTTGGAGATGTTGAGCCGTTTGATCGAGAGTCCAACCGCGCTCTTTAATCTGATGAGTCAGGGCGAGAATTAGTTGCGATCGGATTAGTAAGTTATCAGCTTCTTCAGATGAGAATCCGAGATCTAGAAAAATATTATCGGCTGCTTGGGTAATAGTATTTTCGCTCATTGTTCCGGTTCTCTTGAGTTTAAACGATTTTGTAACAACTCTTGGTAGCGTTTCTGCCCAACTTCGATATTTTTCTGGGCTGTTTTCTGAGTTTTCTTTTGGAAGGCGTGGAGTACATAAATAGCTTCTTCAAATCTAGCAATATAGAAAACCCGATAGGCATTTTCTGTCCGAATCCGAATTTCTTCAACGCCTTTACCTACGATCGACATCGGTTTAAAGTCTGGTGGTTGTATGCCCTGCTGGAGAGTCCAAAGTGAAAAACCGGCTTCTTTTCGGGCCTCTTCAGGAAGAGATTGGATTTCTTCGCGGGCAGGGCCAACCCACCGAATCGGCTTGATGGTCATCGAGTTTGTTGAGAATCGAATACTGTGACAATTATACTCAAGTATTGCCTTAAGTATTTTATGTCTTCAGCGCTCTATGTCGGTTAGTTCAGCCGCCGATTTGAGACATTGTGCGGCTATAATTTCCTTGAGTAGTTCCCGAATCCCGCTGCTTGAAATTAATCTCCGGTTTAATCTCCAATATCTGCTGCACTCGATCGCGCAATTCGCCCGTAGACACCCCATTCCGCAGAGCAGTTTTTAAGTCAATTTGCCCCGTTTCGTTCAGCAGACAAGGCCGCAGCCACCCGTCAGCCGACAAACGCATCCGATTGCACCGATCGCAAAAACACTCCGACATCTGACTGATAAATCCTAAAGTCCCCTTCGCCCCCGGAATTTGAAACACATCCGCCGGCCCATTTCCCCGCACTCCCGACTCGGCTAAACCATATTTATCGCTAATTTGTTGCCGCAATTCTGCCGATGCTACCCAACCTTTATCGCCAAATAAATCGCCATTGCCGATCGGCATAAACTCAATAAATCGAACGTGCCAATTCCGGTTAATAGTTAATTCTGCCAACTCCAATATTTCGCCATCATTCACACCGGGAATCACCACCACATTCAGTTTCAGCGGATCGAATCCAGCTTCATAAGCCGCTTGAATTCCCTGCCAAACTTGCATCCAGCGCGATCGTCCCCGACTACCAATTATCCGATCAAAAGTCTCCGGTTCCAGGGAATCCAAACTAATATTAATCCGGCGCAAACCAGCACTGTAGAGATTTTCCGCCATTCCCGCCAACAAAAAGCCGTTAGTTGTCATTGACAAATCTCGTGTTTCGGGCAAAGATGCGATCGACCCAACCAACTCCACCACCCCAGGGCGCAGCAGCGGTTCCCCACCAGTCAACCGAAACTTAGTAAATCCCACAGGTATGAAAACTTCCCGCAGCAAAGTTAGCAATTCCGAGTGAGTTAGCAACTGCTGCTGCAACACATAGTCCAACTCGCTACCTTCCGGCATACAATAGAGACAGCGGAAATTGCAGCGGTCTATCAAACTAATCCGAAGGTAGTCTACGGGATTCATGTCAATGATTTGTAATATTATTTAATTATAAATGCGGACTCGATTTTCTGCAATTATTGATAGAAAGCAAAAGGGTGCATCTCAATTTGGGAAGGGCGAAGCATTCCGGTAGTCAATCTCTGGCGATAGCTAATAAATCGTCTGCCGGAATGCTTCGCCCCTACGAAGATATTTGCAAAAATGAGATGCACCCAAGAAGCAAAAAAACGACATCGATTTCTCCCTCATCTCTTACTCTGCGCTCTCTGCGCCCTCTGCGGTTAATAAAAAAAATCTAATTTGCAAATCCATATATCTATGACATTCTTTAAATTTGAAGCTGACTTTGTAGAAGCCCTGCGCTGCATCCCAATGCAAGTACGCCTCAAGTTAGATACTTGCGGCATCAAACTCAAGTTGCAAGATTGGAATCATTTTACTCAAGCAGAACGCCAAACACTTGTAGAGCTTCCTTGTTTGACAAGTCCAGAAATTCTCCAATATCGAGAACAGCTAAACCAAGTATTAATCAAACATACTGGGAAATCTGGAACTGATTTGGCGATCGACCAAAATCCCCCGTGGATGGATGCTGCAACCATACCAGAATCCGTCACAGCAAAAGCGCAAGAGCTCGGATTGACTGTTACCGATGCCCAGTGGAGCGGTTTGCAGCCGCTACAGCGGTTTGCTTTAATCAAACTTAGTCGATCGAGCCACGAGAATAAAAACTTTCTCCCCGCTGTTCGAGAATTTCACCTCGTTGCATGAGAAGCCGGAATTATTGAATAAGTCCGGCTTCTAGCAGGTTCTAGCCGCGGATTTTACGTTTAACTGCGTCCACCTACTCCTAGCTTCAAGCTTGTTTTTGAGCTAACTTTTGGCGGCGGCGGGCTAAAATAAAACCCCCCAAGGAAAGCAATCCACCCACTATAGTTGTCGGTTCCGGTACGGGTTCGGAGTTGTCCCAAGTATCCTGTACTATTTCCAGTGGTTGCGACAAGTCACCGATAATCTCTGATTCATCAAGTAACACCTCGGCGAGAGTAGTTGGGCCAAAGGTCGAGCTAGTTCTGGGTAAGCTATTGAGCACTCCTGTTCCAGCTAATCCGCTGATGGCATTCCGAATCCAGTTGTATTGCGACGAGACGCGAGTAGTAGCAGAAATATCGCCGTAGTCAGCCAACCTCTGGTTGTTCTGGCTGGTAATAAAAGAGTTGACACCGGCCAGGAGTCCGCCGATGAACAGTGCTCCACCGCTATCGCCCCGGGCTAATTGGTATTCTAGGTTGAGAGGGCGAGTCAATGGCTGTGAGGGATCGACCGATCGAGGATCGTCGAAATCTGACACGAGTATTCCGTTGGAATAACCTAATCGACTACCCAGGCCGATCGTATTCTGACCAGCTCGTTTTGTTTTGTATGTTCCTACATTTTCGCCACTTAAGCCATTGCCTGTATTTCCGAACCCGACGTAGCTGCCGACTTGCAAATCTTCGTTAGTACCGGAGTACAGGGTGGCCGGATTAATGTTCGAGATTGAACTGCTGAGCCGATACAAGCCTATGTCAGCGCCTGCACTCGCGTTCCGGTTGCTACTGGCCCATCCTCCGTTCTGAAGTCCCAAATTGATTGAATAGCTGCGCCCGCCAATTGAAAAACCTGCACCAGCAAGACTTTGTTGACCGTTTTCAAAACAGTGCGCTGCGGTTAGTACCCAGTTGGCACTGATCAGGGTTCCCGAACAAAGGGTGAACGTGTTGTTAGCAAATCTCATGTCGAGGCGGCCGACGCTGGCAAATTGGTTTTGGTTGGCGAAGTTTGTGTACTTGGCGTCGGATCGATCGTGCCGAATCGTACCGGCGATCGCGCTGCCACTGAAACCTGCTGCTGCCACAAAGGCTGTTAGCGTTGATGTAATTAGGTTTTGAGTTTTCACAGTAAGCACCGAGATCGATGTTAAATTTGTTGTTCTATTGACCTATCTGGTGCAAAACTCGATTTTTATGCAAAATGTTGGGCTTTGTTACAAATCTTTATATTCGCCAAAAAGCTCCCGTTTTTTTATACTAAGTAAGAAAGATTTTGTGCGCTTCAGGCGATATAAAGTGTGAGTTGGTGCGATCGGGCGGTGGGAGATGTAGAATTATGTCGATCGACCAAAAAGATTTCCGAGTCGCTCGACAACGACAACATGATAAATATTCAGAGAATCTCCGGCTGTCTGCATAAAACCCTTCTAGCTTCTGGTTTCGGAAAGGTTCGGCACGCTTACCTGGGTTCGGTAACTCAGCCAGACTTTTCTCAGAAACCAATCAAAAAATTCATTTTTTTTTAAGTTATGTTACCTGCGCGTGGTATTATTCGATCTGAAGTGTACGAGCTGTAGCTTTTGTCACACTTGTCGCTACAAGACGGTTTCAACCGAATTAATTGTAGTGGGAGTCAACTAACACCGACTGCTTTAAAAGTCAAGTAACCTTGTCAGATCAATCTCGCGCATCCATCGCTGAAACGGGGGACATCTCTCAGACAGGTTCGTCCGAACCGGAGTCCACCGACACTATGCAAGATTTCTACAAACTTCAACAACAGTTGTTTGTGGTCACTCTCGCTTTCACGGGAATAATTTTTATCTCGGTGTGGATTTTTTATTCACTCAACATTGCCCTAAATTATATGCTTGGGGCGATCGCCGGTGTGGTTTACTTGAGAATGTTGGCTAAAGACGTTGAACGCATCGGCCCGCAAAAAACGAGTCTGAGCAAAAATAGGTTAGCTGTATTTATTGGGTTGATTGTAGTATCAACTCAGTTGAAAGAGCTACAGATTTTGCCCATATTTTTGGGATTTCTGACGTATAAGGGCGCGATCGTCTTTTATATGCTGCAAAGCCTGTTTGTTACCGACCCTGCCAATGGGTCAGGCAGTCGGTGAACCCTCCACTGTGTGAACTTCTTGTGAATGGAAATGCTAAATGTCTTAAATGCCTTTAATGCTTTTCCCCTCGCTGAGTTGGAAGTAGGAAAGCATTTCTACTGGCACATAGGCAGTCTCAAAGTTCACGGACAGGTATTTATTACCTCCTGGATTGTGATTGCTCTCCTCCTGATAGCTTCCCTCGCGGCAACTCGCAATGTGCAGAGAATTCCGAGCGGAATGCAAAATTTCATGGAGTACGCCTTAGAATTCGTTCGAGACTTGGCTAGAAATCAACTCGGCGAGAAAGAGTACCGTCCTTGGCTGCCATTTATTGGCACATTGTTCCTGTTTATTTTTGTATCGAATTGGTCGGGCGCTTTAGTTCCTTGGAAGCTAATTAAGTTGCCAGCGGGCGAACTAGCTGCTCCGACTAATGACATCAACACGACGGTAGCACTCGCATTGCTGACTTCTTTGGCATATTTTTATGCAGGTTTCAGTAAGCGGGGTTTGGGTTACTTTAGTAAGTACATCGAACCGACCCCAATTTTGTTACCGATCGCGATTTTAGAAGATTTCACCAAACCTCTTTCCCTGAGCTTCCGTTTATTTGGTAACATCTTAGCGGATGAATTAGTGGTGGCGGTGTTGGTGTTATTAGTTCCCCTGTTCGTACCTTTGCCCGTAATGATGTTGGGTCTGTTTACCAGTGCGATTCAAGCTTTGGTATTTGCCACCTTGGCAGGAGCTTACATTCACGAAGCATTGGAAGGACACGGCGACGAACATCACGATTAACTCTCTAAAATTGGGTAAAGGCGAATAGCGAACAGTCAAAAGCCAGCGGTCTAATGACTAATGACTAATGACCAATTACCCAACATCTCTCTTGAACTCTGTACACAAAGATTAAGGAAATTTATCATGAATCCGACAATTGCTGCTGCTTCTGTTATCGCCGCCGGTCTAGCTATTGGTTTAGGCGCGATTGGACCTGGTATCGGTCAAGGTAATGCCGCAGGTCAAGCAGTAGAAGGTATTGCGCGTCAGCCGGAAGCAGAAGGCAAAATTCGCGGCACTCTCCTGCTGAGCTTAGCATTCATGGAATCCTTGACCATCTACGGTCTCGTTATTGCATTGGTGCTGCTGTTTGCTAATCCCTTCGCTTAATATTGAAGGATTGCAAAAAAGGGGCGGATGTCTTTCCGCCCCAAAAACAAGGAGGAACTAAAAGTGTTTGATTTTGATGCAACTTTGCCATTTATGGCATTGCAGTTCCTAGTTTTGACGGTAGTCCTCAATGCGGTTTTCTATAAGCCCATGACTAAGGTTCTGGACGATCGGGACGAATACATTCGTACCACTCAAGTGTCAGCTCAGGAACGCTTGGCAAAAGCCCAGAAATTAGCGCAGGAATACGACCAAAAACTGGGAGAAACTCGCAAACAGTCTCAGGCAGTAATTGCTACGGCTCAAGCGGATGCCAAAAAAATCGCGTCGGCAAAAGTAGCTGAGGCTCAAAAAGAAGCTCAAGTTTCGCGAGAAAAGGCAGGCCAAGAAATTGAGCAGCAAAAACAAGAGGCAATGCGCTCGCTAGAACTAGAGGTAGATACTCTGAGCCGACAAATTCTTGAAAAGCTATTGGGCACAGCACTGGCCAAATAGCTCGATCGAACAGTTTTAGATTTTGGGTGAATTCTCAAATCTTAAATCGGTTCATCCAACCTGCACGCGCAATTATGGAAGAGAATCATGGGGACTGTTTTATTGCTAGCCACAGAAGCTAGCGGGGAAGGTGGTTTCGGTTTAAATTTCGATATTTTAGAAACCAACCTGATTAACCTGAGCATTGTTATTGGATTGCTGTTTTACTTCGGGCGCGGCTTCTTAGGAAATATCCTAGGCGAAAGACGCTCCGCCATTGAAGAGGCGATTAAAGATGCAGAAACTCGCCAAAAAGATGCAGCGGCAGCTTTAGCAGAACAACAGCAAAAATTGACTCAGGCTCAAGCAGAAGCGGAACGAATTCGCTCCGCTGCTGAAGCAAATGCGATCGTAGCAAAAGAAGCAATTCTAGCTCAAGCGGCGCAGGAAGTTGAACGCATGAAAGCAACAGCAGGTCAAGAGTTGGAAGCGGAGCGGGAAAGAGCGATCGCCCAACTGAGATCGACGGTTGTATCTTTGGCATTAGCAAAAGTGGAAGGTGAGTTGAAAACTCGCTTGGACGACAACGCCCAAAACCACTTAATCGATCGCAGCATTGCGTTACTGGGAGGCTAAAAAGTGAGTATCGTTAGCACAGCAGTCTTACAGCCTTACTCATCTGCCTTGATGTCACTGGCTCAGTCCAGCAATCTCTCAGAAAAGTTCGGCGAAGACATTCGTTCTTTGCTTAGCCTGCTAGAAGGTTCGGAAGAATTACGTCAATTTTTAGCCAATCCGCTGATCAAAGCGGATACTAAAAAAGCTGTAATTAAGCAAATAGCGGGTGAAGAAATGAGCCCCTTGATGCACAACTTTCTGAAGCTTTTAGTAGACAAAGGAAGAATTCTTTTTTTAGAAGGGATTGGCCAACAATACTTGGCAAAGCTCCGAGAACTCAACCAAACAGTATTGGCTGAAGTTACATCGGCAGTCCCACTTTCAGACGCTCAACAGCAGACTGTTCGCGAGAAAGTGCAGGCGATGACCAGCGCTCGTAGCGTAGAAATTGAAACAAAAATAGACGCAGATTTAATCGGCGGTGTGGTAATTAAAGTAGGCTCTCAAGTAATTGATGCTAGCCTGCGGGGACAATTGCGCCGTCTCGGAATTCGCTTGAGTTCCTGATTTAAGGAAGAAGGAAGAAGGAAGAAGGAAGAAAGAATAAGGGAAGAATTAAACAGGAGGCAGAAATCAATGAATTTCTGTTTTTGAGTTGTTAGTCCCAAATACTTACTGCCAAATCTCAATTCTTTCTTGCCAAAAACATCCACCCGCCCAAAAATGGGTACAAGCACTAGACTTAAAGTCGTGGAAAGATCAAAATTTTAGACTAAGAGTTCAAACTCCCAGATTCAATGCTGCGAGTAAATCTAAAATCTAAAATCTAAAATCTAAAATCGACTGACCGACAACTGACAACTGACAAATAATAACTGACATGGCAGCAATCAGACCTGACGAAATTAGCAGCATTATTCGCCAGCAAATTGAACAGTACGACCAAGATGTAAAAGTCTCTAACGTCGGTACTGTTTTGCAAGTAGGCGACGGCATTGCCCGGATTTATGGCTTGGATAAAGCTATGTCCGGCGAATTGCTAGAATTTGCCGACGGCACTGTGGGTATTGCACTGAACCTCGAACAAGATAACGTCGGTGCAGTGTTGATGGGCCAAGGCCTAGGCATTCAAGAAGGTTCGGCAGTTACTGCTACTGGCAGAATTGCTGAAGTCCCCGTTGGTGAAGCAATGTTGGGCCGCGTAGTTGATGCTTTGGCCCGTCCAATCGACGGTAAAGGCGAAATCAAAACTACTGAGTCTCGCTTGATTGAATCTCCGGCACCTGGTATCGTTTCTCGCCGTTCTGTTTACGAACCGATGCAAACAGGGATTACCGCTATTGATGCGATGATTCCTGTGGGAAGAGGACAGCGGGAATTGATTATTGGAGACCGCCAAACTGGTAAAACTGCGATCGCGATCGACACAATCATCAACCAAAAATCGGAAGATGTAATTTGCGTGTATGTGGCGATCGGTCAAAAAGCTTCTACCGTAGCTAACATCGTCAACGTCCTGCAAGAAAAGGGCGCGATGGCCTACACAATCGTCGTAGCAGCCAACGCTAGCGACCCCGCAACCCTGCAATATTTGGCACCTTACACAGGCGCCAGCTTAGCTGAGTATTTCATGTACAAAGGCAAGCACACTTTGGTCATTTATGATGACCTTTCCAAGCAAGCACAGGCCTACCGCCAAATGTCCTTGTTGCTACGCCGTCCTCCCGGTCGCGAAGCATATCCTGGAGACGTTTTCTATCTGCACTCTCGCTTGCTAGAACGCGCTGCTAAATTAAGCGATGAATTGGGCGAAGGCAGCATGACAGCTTTGCCAATCATTGAAACCCAAGCAGGCGACGTTTCTGCTTACATTCCTACCAACGTAATTTCGATTACCGACGGTCAAATCTTCCTTTCTTCTGACTTGTTCAACTCTGGTTTGCGTCCGGCTGTAAACCCCGGTATTTCGGTATCGCGGGTAGGTTCTGCGGCTCAAACTAAGGCAATGAAAAAAGTAGCCGGTAAGGTGAAATTGGAATTGGCGCAGTTTGAAGAACTGGCAGCATTTTCTCAGTTTGCTTCTGACTTGGATAAGGCTACTCAAAATCAATTGGCCCGCGGTCAACGCTTGCGCGAACTGTTGAAACAGGCGCAAAGTTCTCCTCTGCCGATGAACGAACAAGTTGCTGTAATCTATGCCGGTATTAACGGCTACATGGATGACATCGATGTAGACAAAGTAACCAAGTTTACTCTTGGTTTGCGCGACTATTTGCGGACTAGCAAGCCGAAGTACGGCGAAATCGTTCAAGGCGGTAAGGCTTTGACTGATGAAGCTGAGAAGCTGCTGAAAGAAGGCATCACAGAATACAAGCAAACTTTCTTGGTTTCTGCGTAATTAGTCCTGCCGTCATCAGTGATTAGTCATTAGTTAAGTCGCAGATCCCCCTTAGGCGTGTTTTAAACCCGGAGATCCCCCCTAGCCCCCCTTAATAAGGGGGGGACAAGATCGTTCAAAGTCCCCCTTCTTAAGGGGGATTTAGGGGGATCGAGACTTTGAGAAAAACGATAGAGACATCTGGTTTCAGTCTGAAAATTGATACCAATAGAAAATGCCGTGTCTCTACCGTAGCTAAACTTAAAAACTGATGGCTGGGAACTAAGAACTCAGAAATAAAAGCTAAGGAAAAAGGAGAAAGTTATGGCAAATCTGAAAACTATTCGCGATCGCATTAAGTCGGTCAAGAACACTAAAAAGATTACAGAAGCAATGCGCTTGGTGGCTGCTGCTAAGGTGCGCCGCGCTCAAGAACAGGTGACTGCTACTCGTCCTTTTGCCGATCGCTTGGCAGAAGTATTATACGGTTTGGCAGAACGCTTGAAGTTTGAAAGCCAGGATTTACCGCTGCTGAAAAAACGCGAAGTCAGAACAGTGGGAATTTTGGTTGTTTCGGGCGATCGGGGTTTGTGCGGTGGCTACAACGGTAACATCATTAGATACGCCGAAAATCGCGCCAAGGAAATCAAAGCTGAAGGCTTAAACTACAAATTCGTGTTAGTAGGACGCAAAGCTACTCAGTATTTCCAACGTCGCGAACAGCCGATCGATGCTACTTACACTAACTTAGAACAAATCCCAACAGCACCGGAAGCAGCGCTAATTGCTGACGAATTGCTGTCTTTGTTCCTGTCGGGAACTGTGGACAGAGTTGAGCTAATTTACACCAAGTTTGTGTCACTAATTAGTTCGCGTCCAGTAATTCAAACCTTGTTACCCCTCGATCCTCAAGGTTTGGAAACTCCAGATGATGAAATCTTCCGCTTGACATCGCAAGGCGGACAGTTTCAAGTATCGCGGGAGAAGATTGGTACACCTATGAAGAGTTTGCCACGCGACATGATTTTCGAGCAAGATCCGGCGCAAATTCTGGAGGCACTTTTGCCTTTGTATTTGAACAACCAATTGCTGCGGGCTTTGCAAGAATCTGCTGCTAGCGAGTTGGCTGCACGGATGACGGCGATGAATAATGCTAGTGAGAATGCTAGCGATTTGATCCGTAGTTTGACGTTGACTTATAACAAGGCGCGGCAAGCGGCAATTACCCAGGAAATTCTGGAAGTTTCCGGCGGTGCTGAAGCCTTAAACGGTTAAGTTAGGGTTGACAATTTGTAGATTTTATGGTATGCGTCTGGGGGAACTCAGGCGCTATTTTTTTAGTAAATATAGGAACAAATTGGACGATCGGGACTTACACAGCCTCTATAATATAATGCTTTATAATTAAAGTAGGGTGCGTCGCTGTGACTATTTTGGCTATTGACAACGATTCAATAGCGACGCACCGGGATAATCTCCCGGAAGTCACGACGACGATCGCGAGCGGGGACAGCACTGCACTGGTAAAAATTATGATTCCGATGCCAGCTTCCACAATATTACTCAGATGAGTTTCGCACAGCTAGATGAATATTTAAATCAAGAATTTTCGCCGGATAATTGGTCAGATCATGCTGTTATATATGCTATTGAACAAGTGCAAAAACTTACACCTGCTGATTGGGAAGAACTGAAATCTTGTTGGTGTAATCGTTCCCAAGAATGGCAATTGCGCTGTGCCGAAATTATTTCCGATGCTGACTCTCAACAAGCAATTCCGTTGTTGCTAGAAATGCTTGAGATACCGGATGATGAGCTTACTCTCACGGCGGCAGATTCTTTAAGGTCGATAGATGCAGCCAAAGAAAATTTAGATCTGAGTCTTGATGTTTTAAAACGCTTGCAAACTCTTTCTCAAAACAGTCCGATCGCTCAAATTATTGTTAATGAACTGCTAAAAAAATTGCCAGTCAGATTGTGAATGCAAATATAAACTGCTAGTTCATGCCGATCGCCCATTTGATTATGACTCAATTTCCCCCGAAAATATCGATCGATCGCATCCTCGAACAAAATCCTGAATCCGCACTGGCTTGGGTCAAAAATACATTTTCGGCTCAAACCACCGCACCGCAAGACTTTAACTGGCTTTTATTAGCCGATGTTTCGTCTGCGAAGGCTCGAAAAGGTGAAAATAATGCGGGTTTATTCGATCGCACTTGGGCCGAAGTAGCAACCGCAATTTACGATCGACTAGCGGAAGTGGCGGAACAGAAAAAACCGGGTAGTGGGGAGTCTGTGAAGATTTCTTCAATGATGTTGCGGGCTGGGGCGATCGCCACCATCTCGGCTTTGTAGCTAAATATACATTTATAGTTTCGATTGCAAAAAGCTGAGCTTGTAATGTATCATACTCAAAAGTGCTTTGAGTCGATCGCCAGCCATATCACCATGAGTAACCTTTCAAACATTCCAGGTGGAGGCGGTCTCCCAGATCGTTACAGAAATGTGGGAGAACAAATCCAGGCATTCTTCGATTTTGCGGAAACAGATCCCGATCGCGCTGTTCCTTTTTTCGTCAACATCTGGGAAACTCAAGCATCGCTAACCACGCGGGCTTTGGCGCTACAAGGCTTAGGTGTGGCTGCAAAACACTATCGCGTTAAAGAGGCTTTTGCAGACTGGGATGTGCTGAAAGATATCGCGAAGGAAGTGAAGGGGAAGGGGGAAGTTAGCAACGATTTGACTCGGTGGGCGGCGGCTTCGGCGTTGGAGGCGATCGGATATTCTCGACAGAGTTTAGAAAATTTACAAGGGGGCGGTTTCACTGAACCTCTCGATCGCATTCGGAGGGAAATTCGCGATCGTAAGTTCATAGAAATCAACAGAATTCCGCGCCTAAACAGCAGAGGAGAAACAACCGCAGAATATGAAAGGCATCTAGAATTTTGGATCTACGGGCCCGCTGATGAATTATTAAACGATCGCGATCGATCTCTGAATTATCAGGATTTAGTCGGGGATGTCATTTCCAAGTTACACGGGCGAGGGGTGTATTTGGGATTGATTTCACCCAATAGCATTGTACAAGGGGCGGCGCTGCGGCAAGCTGGGTTAATTTTCAAAGAATCTGCTCAGATTGAGAAATTCATCTATGGGCTTTTGGAAGAGTTTTTGTATAACTCCAACCATGAAGTGAGTTTGAGAATAACTGCGACAAAAATCATTCATACAGCAACGGATTTAAGCAAAAAGCTAAAAACCTTGAGCAAGTTGCTGAGCCAAGAAAAAGATGCCAAATTGCTGGAAGTTGTGCTGCACCATGCTCAGTCACTTTTTATGGAATCTGTTGATAATCAGAAATTTATCTATGGGTATTTAGAGCAATTTTTGATCGATCGCACCCATGAAGTCTCTGTAAGAATAATGGCGATAGAGATTATCACCAAAGCAAGTGGCTTAAAGAAAGTAGAGACATTGAGTAAGCTGCTGCTAGAAGATATACCGTTGCAGAATGTGGCTCTGCGTCAGATAAGATTGATATTTAAAGAATCTTCTCAAATTGAAGAATTGCTGTTTGAAACTTTGGATCAGTTCTTGAACTATAACTATGAAGTATCTTTGAAGATTGACGCGGCGGAACTCGTTTATACAGCAAGAAATTTAAACAAAAAACTGACGACTGTGAGTAAGTTGCTGCTGGAAGACACAGAATTGCGGAATCTAGCGGTGAGGCTGTTGACTCCCTACAAGCAGGAGTTAGCTAGAGTAAATGCTGATGCCTATACCGTATTAGATGCTCTGGTTTTTAATTACACTTTGAAAACTTGGCAAAAGCCTGAACTACAAGAATCAAAGATTTCACAACTAGCAACTTATCTTTCATCAGCAAGTCAGCGTCAATACAAAGAAATTTTTCCAATAATTTCCATGCCTAGAACCAATTCCGGTGATTGGAACTATGAATCGGCGGTAAAGTATAGCAAATCAGTAGTATGGGCAGAATATTTGCAATGGATGCAGGAGAGTGCTATTGAAGATAATGAAAAATCAGATAATCCTTTAAGAATGGAAATCAAGAAATTAGTTTATAAAGACTTGACTATTTCGCAACTAGAAACTAATCTTTCATCAGCAATTCAGTATCAAAGGGAAATTTCAGCAATATTTACAAGTGCTATAGGTGCTGCTGAATCACTAGGGGAAAAGTATAGGAAATCAGCATCATTGCTGACAGGATGTTTGCAAAATAAACATGAGGATGTTATAAAAGCTACAGATGAAAAATCGACTCATCCTTTAAGAGAGCAAATCAAGGAATTAGTTCATATTCAAAACTCAATCAAAAAATACCAATCTTTCTTAAAAAGAATACCATATCGGATTAAGTCTATAGACTCTAATTTGTATCGTAAAATAAAGAATTTTTCGGGCTTTGCCTCGTTAGAACATCCTAAAAAAATTGACACATATAATGATTGTTTTCAGACGTTTGATGAATTAGATTCTCTTCGCGATCAGGTGTTCTTTGAATCATTGGACAAGCGCAGTGAAGTATGGTCGCAGCAATCCGAACAGGAAGATGCACTGAATAAATTAGTTAACAATGGCTGTTTAGTGATTATTGCATTAATATTTATGTTGTTGATTTTTATGTTGATTTTTAGAGATATACTAATAATATTATTTATAATGATAGGCTTGATAGTGCTTGGTTACAAATTGCTAATATCACATCTGAATAATAAACAGAAGTTGATAGAAGCTTTAACAGATGATTTGTGTGACCTGCCGCGCTGGTGGGAAAAGTAGTGTAAGCATCTTTCTCATGCAGGGATATTGTCTGCATCACGAGAATTTATATTTTTTATATCACCACAAACTCAGGAGAGCCGACGATAGCATTTTTAGGTAAATGAGTTATGCTGAAATCCTGTATTATCAAGCTTGCCGGTTAAAATTCGTGCCTCATTTTTTGGAGAAAGGCTATAGCAAGTTATCTAAACGATGGTAATTAGAAATGATAATTCATAAATTCCCCCTACTATTAGAAATTCACTCTCATAAATCTTTGCAGGATAGCACTTACCAACGTACTATCCGTCGAGAGCTACTACAAACTCAGGATCATACACTGCGCTCAATTAGCCATCTCGCTACCAAACTAACAATTTCCCTCCGCTACATCTATGACCCCAATCAATCCCCCAAACTCAAAACCTACCTCCTAATCAATCACCCCCACAACACCCAAACCGCAGAACATTCCGAACAAATCCTCAGCCTCCTCACCAAAGGCAAATTAAGCCAATTCTTCACCCTCACCCCTCAACCAAACCTTACCCCATTCCAAAACTTAGACTGGGTGCAAACAATTGGCGAAATTCTCAAACATGAAGAATTCATCCCACCCCAAAATTACTACCTACCTCACCTTTTCGAGGCAAATCAAACCAATGATATGTCAGCAGTCTGCGATGTCATCCACCGCTTAGACAGCAAACTCATTTTAGAAATCACCCTGCAAACCTATGACAACCCCAATCAAAAATCCTTGTGGGTAAATGCCATCAACCAAATGCTCGCTCAATTAGATAAAGTCAACGCCAACACCAGCGGAATCAAAGACAACATTCTCTCAGTGACATCGGCACTTTACCAAAAATACCAACAGTCATATCCCAACAGCGACCTATTCCAATATAGCATCAAAGCCCTAGCCGAAAATCGTGCCGATGCTTTTCCCGTCCTCGACGCTCTCATCCATGAAGCCATCAAAGAAACACCTCACGGGAAACGATGCCGAATCATCCAAGTTAGCAAAGATAAACCCGGTTTTTCCGAAAGCTTGGAAGCCACAAAAAACGTAAATATTTCAAGTGCTATTGAATGGGAAGGCTGGCATAAAAACAATAGTGAAATGTCAATTGCCAATGCAATTCAGCCACAAAAAAAAGGATTAGGAAAATTCGGCGGCGATTCTGGGAGTTTTCCCGACAAACCATCATTCTACCATCAAAATCAACCACCAATGATAGGCGGTGTCAACTCAGAGCAAAATCCAAATCTACCGCAACTATATAATGCTGTTTCAGATGGTTCTGGTTTAGCGAAGTCTTCATCAACTCCACCACCATCTCGGATGGTTGATTTAAAACCATTGCACCGGCTGGCGACAGCCCAAGAAATTAGCGGCTTTTTCCGCATAGCTATTTCCCAAGAAACCTCTATTTCAAGTAGGACAGAAAAATCCTTACCGGTTGCTAATGCTGAAGACTTATTCAATCATCATCGAAACCTAATCGATGCAGATACTTACATCGTCGGCATTGATGACGAGGGAAATCCCGTAACATCAAGCTGGTCAGAAATTGCTCATCGTTTAGTGGCTGGTGTACCAGGTGCCGGTAAAAGTAACTTTCTGAATTGGGTGATTTTTCAGTTTATCTATGCTAATCCCACAGGAAAAATTTATATTGCCGATTTTGCTGGAGTTGACTTTAATTTTTTGGTCAAGTATCTCAAAGATAATGTTGAAATTGTCACAACCATAGAAGAATGTCAGTTATTCGTTGAAAAACTCCACACCGATGAGTACCAAAGACGAATTGAATTACTCAAACAGTATGAAGTGCAGAATATACAGCAATTAAAGAAACAGGGGGTTGATATCCCACGCACCCTTTGGATAATTGATGAAGCCGCTGCTATTGCTCGTGCTTCTGATAAACTGCAACGAATTATTGAAAACCGATTAATTCAGTATGCTAATCAAGGGAGAAAATGCGGTTTTCATGTTGTTTTTTGCACCCAAAGACCTACAAGTGCGATAGTTTCAAACCAGGTGCTTGATTCCTGTGAAGAAAAAATTGTTTTCCGGGTGACAGAAGAAGCCAGTGGACTGATTCTAGAAAACAGTTTAGCTGGGACAATACCAAAAAAAGCGCTTGGTAGGGCTGTTCTAAAAGGATCTGAAGGTGATAATATATTCGTGAATACTCCCTTTATTAGCATTCCTGTAGGGAAAACAGTGTCACTACAAGATACGCTCTGGCGTCATCTAGTATCTGAACCTTAAGTGGAGATGTTTGTATGTATTTATCAAAGGAGGTTAGTCTATGAGCTTATCATCTGAAATCGAAGAATTCCGGGGCATGATTAGCCGAATAGTTGAGTCACTGGAAGACGTAAATGCGTCCTCAAGAAAAGTTCCTGAGACTGTTCAATCTGAACTAAGCAGAAAATTTTCAAGTTTATCAGAGGGCTGTGATGAGGTATCTAGCGAACTCAGAACAGCCATTGAAATGCTTGAAGGAATTAAATCCCGTTGGGGTTAAGGAGTAAAATATGACACTCAGAGACGACATCGAACAATGGCGGACTAAAATCGCCCAACTACTAGAAGCGATGGATGAAATTCATGCTTGCGCCGATCGACTTTCTGAGTGTCCTGCTTCTGAGTTAGGCTGGCAGTTTTCGACGCTGCTAGAAATGTGTGAGGAAAGCTTAAGTCAAGTTGAACGTTTAAGAGAGGAATTGGAAGAGATACAAAACCGGTGGGGTTTTGGTACGATGAGGAATCAAAGTTTTTTGTCTTCAATCACTCATCCAACAACTAAATTGGCTAATACGACTGTTAATGATACTTCTATTCAAGATACGATCGCCAAAAGCGAGATTTTTTTGACAACCGCTATTGCATCAGGTGTACCCACATGGCTAGCCCTCGAACTCGCTAACCTTCCGGGTGATTCTTGGATGTTATATGAAAATCCCAACGCGACAGAAAGACTCACTGATTTAACCCAAAATCCCGCCAGTGACTATTATCAAAAAAAACCGAGTACGCAACTACAAGGCGATCAAGGGGAATTAGCCTTATTAAAAATGCTGTTAGACTCTGATGATACAGAAAATCTTCTGTCAAGTTTACGAATCAAACCTAAACTTAATTTTGAAAATGGCAAAGGTTACTGTAAACCAGATTTTTATCTAACATCTCACCGTTTAATTTGTGATGCCAAAGCTTATAAACCTAGTTCGATTAGCTCTATTAAGACAGCATCTAAGAAATATGTTAACTATCTTCAGGAAAATGGAGGAGGTGAAGTCAGATTTTATGTACCTAGAGATACTTATATCAAATGTCAGCACAAACTCAATCGACTTCAATCTCAAGAAAACGGCGTCAATGTTACCATCCATCCTATGACCATTGATTATGAACATATACTTTGGAAAAAAGAATTAGTTTATACTTATCTTAAGTCTTTGCTAAAGTTTAAGTAACTCCTTCTATGAGCAATAATTCTTCAGGCAATATTCCCAGTGGAGTTGATGTCAATAATCTATCTCAAATCAACTCTCAGCAACGCACTCATATTCTCGATAGTGACACCACAGGAGGTGGTCACGGCCCTGGTAGAGGAATTTCTGGTAAAAGTGAATTTCCCGCAAGCTGGAGCGACGAGCAGACTATCAATTATATTTCAGAGGTGATTCAAGACCCTAATTCTATCTGGTTCCAGCAAAATGGAAAGGCGGGTGCTAAATACACCAAGACCGGAAACCCTGTAAAATGGCAGATTGATGGAACTAGAGACGGTGTTAACATAAGAGTAATTGCAGAACCAGATGGCAGAGGTGTCATCACAGCTTTTCCGACTAATATATCGCCCAACCCGTAGATAATAATTAAGGAGATAGACTCATGTTTGACTATAAAATCGTGGTTAAAAAATTAAATGAAGTCCTTGCCAGACTTAAGGAATCTCTCTCAGACACTCAAATAGAATTTCTTCAATCCTACATCAATGCAGGTGAATGGAATTTAGCGTTAGAGATTTTGTGCGATATTCTCATTGAGGAAGAAATACCGATAGATTCAAGGGGTTATGAACTTTTGCAAGAAGTGGGCAATACCTTGAACATGGAAAAGGAAACGTGGGAGATGCTAAAAGTGCAAGTAACTCCTTGAGAAGGAATAATTATGAAAATTAGTGCAGCAATGGTCAATCACTATTTATCTGACATAACAGTTGCGTGGTTCAATCATCACGAACTACCGCCGGATGAAATGCAAGAATATTTGCCATTAGTTCAGTGGATGAAACAAAACGCCAGGAATCACGATGATTTGGAGTATTTGAAACTGGCATTTGAATATTTGCTGACACATCCTGATGTGAATTATGAAGATTTTTCTGGCGGTCGTTACCCTTACGATAGCGATGATCTCATAGAAATAATTGATTTTATATACAGAACAATTTGGTCAGATTCACCCCCAGTATCGCTGAGCAATTCCGATGACGTACAACTTGTGTCTATATCGTTAGATGATTGGTGGGCCAGTCGCGAACAATTGGCTGAACTAATCACTTTATCAAAATAGTCTCATTGGTAAAAGACAGAGGTAAAGATGGCAAAAAAAATCTGGATTGTCTATAAAGCCGAAACCATGAGTGCTCCCGGTTGGGAAGAACGCCAGCTTATGCCGAGGGGCGGTTTAACTGATATTCTGTGGGAAAACTGGAGTTGGGAGGAAAACCCAATTCTTCCCCAGCCTGGAGACAGAACCCGCGACTACGACAATCTCTCTGATTCCGGTAATGGAGTAACTCACGGGAAAGATGGAGATTGGATAGTTACTAGCGTTCACCAGTTTTCTTCCTTTGATACTGACTTGCGAATTGTGCTGTGCTACTGTTCTTTCCAACCGATTACTTCTGATTGGGAAGCGCTTCAACCGGGTGAGTCTGTGAATCAGATATTGGCAACTGTCGAGCAATATTGAGTTGATGAAAGTTCGATCGCGTCTGGAGTAATTCAGACGCTTTGTTTGAATGTAAATATGCCTTTTATTCCTGCACAATTTCCACCAACTCTTCAATCATCACATCAAATGTGCGGGCCAATTTGTGTATGGAAATGAAGTCAATAGTTGACACCCCCGGACAGCGGGCGTAGTGTCTGACGGTGCTGTAGATGACTCCCGATCGCTCTGAAACCTCTTTCAGCGTCCAGCCTTTCTCAGCAGCGAATTCTCTGACTTTTAACCTGACTAAACCCATACTTGACAAATGATGGTATACCGTCATAAGATGGTTTTATCCTAAAAAGCGATCGCCCCAACGCCTGGAAAACTAAAGGGCGATCGCCTGTTCAAATCAAACTCTTGCTTTCACAGAGGTCAACTACCCGCTTTCCGAGAGTTCAAACACCCGTAAACGACACGTCAACTACTCATCTCAAACAATTACAGACTATGGTAGCAAACTTTTCGCGGAAATCAACCCCCGTTCATCCCTTGAGCCGGTTTGCGACTAAAGAGTCGATCGCGCGTCTCCTCAAAATCAAGGTAGAACAAATATATCGCATCGAACGCTGGCGGCATATCCTTTACGTGCACGCCCAAGGAATGAGTCGCTTTGTCAGCTACGCCGACTTACCGCCAATTTTGGGAGTGGAATCGCCCAAAAGTTTAGATTTTGGTTACTGGAAGCGGCGCATGGCCAGCAACAAACAGAGAAATGCACCGGATTTTTGGGTAGATTTCTATGCACAGAAATTTAATCAAGCTGTATCGGTTCCTGAATTGTTCGACTGGGGGCGATTGGTGGGAGTGATTAAATTTATGTTGCCGAAAATAGCAGTTGAATCGCTGCGGAATGTTTATGCACAGGAAAAATACGTGCTGGAACATTTCTAATTTGTAGCACAACACTTCAGAAAGGGCGATCGCTAAAATATAATTGGACTACCTAAAATATCCCTCGAAAACAAGCAAAGGAAAAAAACAATGACAACAGAACGCTGGACAGACGCAATGATGGATGATTTGGCTTCTACCGTTGAGGATTTGTCTTCCACTGTAGAGCAAACAACTCGGAATATCGAACAAACTAACCGCAATGTCGATATGCTTGTAGGTGCCGTCAATGCTCTTTTAGAAAGAGACAGTCAACGGGATGAAGAAATGCGGCGGCGGGATGAGGATTTTCAACAGTACAAATTAGAAAACGACCAAAGATTTAATACTCTGCTTGAAGAAGTCAGATTTTTAATCAGAAAACTGGGAGATAATCAATGAAAGATACTTTTTTTCATGATGTGTATAAACGCCCTTACTAAAAGTATTAATCCATAAGTATTGTTAGCAATATTTGGGAGACAATCAGATTGCGAATCAACCGGGTTTATTTCACCACGAATTGTTACACAAGTTACAGTAGTGCATCAACTCATAATTTATGTTATGATTGAGTTGTACCTGAATCACGCTCGTAAATCGCTTTGGATTATAACTTTGATTGGAATCCAGCCAAAGAAAAGCAAAATATTCGCAAGCACCAATTAAATTTTCGTTTGGCATCAACTGTTTTTCGCGATCCGTATCAATTAACACTCTATGATGAAGAACACAGTCAAGATGAAGATAGATGGATTACCATAGGCGTAGATGAAACAGGAATTTTCAGGGTTGTTGTCCATACCTTTGAACAAACAGAGCGCTCCTCCTGCATGATTCGGATTATTTCAGCACGTAAAGCTACTTTCATTGAAACACAATCTTATCAAGAGAGGAAATTATGAAATCAGAATATGATTTTTCTGCGTCAGAGCAAGGCAAATTTTACCATCCTGATGCTACCTTTCATTATCCAATTTATCTAGAAGCTGATGTCGAGCAGTTCGTGACTAAAATTGCCGAAACTAAAAATATTGACGTTCAAGTTTTGGTCAATGAATGGCTGAGAAACAACATTAAATTAATTCAAAGTATTGAGTAGGTTAGAAACCCGGTTTCTCGCGCCGCACCCATCATCCCGACAATTTCCGCAGCATCAGCGATAATAGTATCAGCGAACTATCCAAAATCGAGGAAAAATCTATGCTCGCGACTGCCAGCGAATTATCCACAATCGAGGAAACAGCTCTGCTCGCGACTGCCACTGTACCAGACAATCTTACCATAGAAGACTTCATGGCTCATCCGCCCAAGAATATGGAATGGGTGGACGGTCAAATCGTAGAGAAACATGGAGCCACACTCAAGCATAGTAAAATTCAATCAAGCTTGAGTTTTTCTTGGGCAAATTACATGATTTTTCGCCAACAGGGAGGTGAAGTTTATATTTCACCACCTTGCCGCACCAACCGACAAGTTCGCCGTCCCGATGTAGCTTATCTCACACCAGAATTAGTTGCACAATTCGGCGATGTTCCTACTTTTCCGCAGAGTTTCTCTTTAGTTGCCGAGATAGTTTCACCCACAGATATTGCTGAAGATGTCTTTCTCAAAGCACAGGAATATTTGGCATCTAGCTGTCAGGAAGTGTGGCTAGTTTTCCCTGAAAGTCATTTAGTATTCGTGGTAACACAAAATCAAATATTGGGATTTCGAGCGGGCGAAACAGTCAGCACGCAACAAGTTCTCACAGGTTTTACCATTGCCGTCGATGAATTGTTAGCTTAAAATATTAAATTATTAGATAAATGATTCTTTGAGTCCGTGCACCATCCGGACTTTGTTTGTCGAGCATCGGAATTATATTCTGCGACAATTATTATTCTGCGCGCATTCTCAAATCAAATTGCTACAATATTTTTAACAGGACTTACTCATTAAGGCCAAAAAAACCGGGTTTTTTACCTAATCTGTCGATTACAATCCAGGATTTTCGTAAAAAAACCCGGTTTCTCACTACCCGAAGGCCCAAGAAACCGGGTTTTTTGCCCAATTTGTGGAATCCAACGAAGGATTTTCGTAAAAAACCCGGTTTCTCACTACCCCTCCGTAAGTCCTATTTAGTAATAATTCGGAGCAAATCGCCATGTCAGACGACTTTTCCTTAGACGACGTGTTAATCAAAAGTTACGATGCCTTTAAAGACGCAGAAAACCAAGTGGGACAGTGCAATGTTTTAGTCATCGGCAAAACCGGAGTCGGCAAAAGTACCCTGATCAACTCGGTTTTTCGCCAGCGCTTAGCAGAAACCGGAGTCGGCCGCCCGGTAACTCACGGCATCCGCCAATATACAAAACCGAGTTGTCCGATTACAGTCTACGATACTCCCGGACTCGAACTCAATGCCGAACAAATTAAAGTTATTCAATTAAACGTTGCTAAACTAATTGAAGACCAAAGACTCCTGCACCCCAAAGAACACATTCACGTCATCTGGTACTGCATAAATCACGGCGCTAATAGAATTGAATCTGTCGAAGAAAGCTGGCTCAAGGAAATGGAAGTTAAAGATGTACCAGTTATTTTAGTGCTGACTCAGACTGCATCGAAAAAGCCGAGCGAGTTTTTTAAGCAACTGGAACACATGAATTTGCCAGTAAGTCAAATTATCCCCGTGATGGCTGAACCGGAAGAAATTGATGATGATTATACAGTAAAATCTCACGGTTTAGACAAGTTGGTAGATGCAACTTTTCAACTGCTGCCGGAAGTAGCTAAAAAAGCTTTTGTTAAAGAACAAATTGCTAATGTTGCGCTCAAATCCGATATGGCATTTAAGTATGTGACTGGTTATGTTGCTGGTTCTGCAATTGTCGGTGCGACTCCTGTACCTTTTGCTGATGCGCCGATTTTAATGGCGATGCAAACGGCAATGATTGCTAATATTACTGTGATTTTTGGAATGCCCTTTGATAAGGGGTTTGTTTCGGCGATGCTGTCTGCTATTAGCGGTGCTGGTGGGGTGACTGCTGTTGGCAGAAGTATTGTTACTAATTTGATTAAAATGATTCCGGGTGCTGGTACTGTTGTCGGCGGTGCTATCTCCGGTGCAACGGCGGCAACTCTCACGCTTGCCCTCGGTTTGGCTTACATTGAAGTGCTTAAAGCTTATATGAAAGCTCAAATTAATGGTGAACAACTTTCTTTACAGCAGTTGACTAAGATGTTTGTGGATTTGTACAAGGATTATGCCTCGTCGGGCCGTAAAACTTTGAAGGATGACAAACAAAATCAACCGAAGCCACCGAATCAAATTAATATTGAGTAGATTGGGAATTGGTAATGGGGCATAGGGCATAAATTATTTGTTAGTTCCAATTCCAAATTATCCATTACCAATTACGCATTTCCAATTCCCAATTACCAAAGATTGATATAATATCAGTGAATTCTGCAAAAGGGAGTCAATGGCTATGGTAATGACAGCCGTTTTATCAGAAAATGTTTCTCTAGAAGACTTCATCGCTAGTCCCCCCGACGATATGGAATGGGTGGACGGACAAATCGCGGAGAAAAATGGCATGACAGTAAAACACAGTAGAATCCAATCTAGACTAGATCGTGCTTGGGGAAATTACAAGATATCTAGCGGACAAGGGGGCGAAGTTTATACGGAAGTTCCTTGTCGTACTGACAGGCGAGTGCGTCGCCCTGATGTTGCTTATCTGACTGCTGAACTTGTTGCTGAATATGGCGATGTTCCTACTTTTCCTCAAAGTCCGCTGTTAATTGCTGAAATTGTTTCTCCTACTGATATTGCGGAAGAGATTTTTTTGAAAGCACAAGAGTATTTAGATTCTGGTTGTCTGGAAGTTTGGATTGTTTTTCCCGAAAGTCGCTGGATAATGATTGTGACTCAATCTCAAAAGTTGACTTTTAATCTGGATTCTACAATCAGCACTCAGCTTGTGCTGTCTGGTTTTAGTGTTGCTGTTGATGAGTTGTTGGGTTGATAGCAAATATTAGTTACTTATTTATAATACCAATTTTACAAAAATTTGCTACAAAGCAATTTTAGGTTGATTTTCTGAACTTTGATTGATAGAAATACCGTAGATAAAAGGCAGGTCTAGATATTTTCATTCATAGCCAAGTTTGGGAATGCAAGTCTATTGAATAACCCAGGTACGTGGCTATGAAATGGTCGATTTTTTAGTTAGAGATTGTTGATGGATCCGCACCATACGAGTTATATAAAGGTGCGTCGCTATGAGATTATCGAGATTATTTAGGGATTTTCTCTTAGCGACACATTCTACAATTACTGCCTTCAGGGCTATTAGGCAAAGACTCTAGTTTGATTTTTCAAGCCACCTCGACAGTTTGGGCAATAAATTATTAAAAAATTCTAATATTTCGCAGGTAGCGGCTTGACAAGATGGCAAGTTTTTGCAGTATTTTTTTAATAAAAATCACAAGCAACATAAAAAAAATTGTAAATTTGCACAAAGTCACCAATAGCGGTAAAATACTCATTGCTTTGTTTGCAAATCTACCGTAGATTCCAATTGGGAATTAAAACCAATAATTGAAATATGTCTCAAACTTACACTGTTGAATTACTCCACCAAGGCAGCACTTATACCGTAGAAGTGCCCGAAGATCAACCAATTCTGCAAACTGCGATCGCCGCGGGGATTGATTTGCCCAACTCTTGCAATTCGGGGGTTTGTACTACTTGCGCTGCTAAGGTGGTTGAGGGTCAACTTAAGCAGGTTGATTGCATGGGTGTTAGTCCGGAACTTCAGGCTGAAGGTTATGTGTTACTTTGCGTTTCTTTTCCCCGATCGCACTTGAAGATAGAAACTGAAAAAGAAGACATTGTTTACGATCGCCAGTTCGGTAAATCCTAGGACTAAGCTAAAATTTACGTAAGTACCCAAGTACCGATCGCGGTAAAACCACTATGGATCGCCCCATGACCACCCATTTCATTTCCGCAGAAGTAGACCTCCGCGATACGGCCGAAGAACTGCACTCAGCTATTGAAATTGAACTGCAAAAACACGGCGAACCCCTGCGCTGGGCCGTTACAGACGTGGATGTCGATCGCCAAAAGGCTCTGGTAGAAGGCTACGTGCTCGTGGAAGCATCCCCCGTAGCAGCGTGAAGCCCCGCCCTTTAACAGTGGTTTTGATAGTCCCCACAGGCGTTGGAGCCTCGATTGGGGGCTTTGCAGGCGATGCGCTGCCCGTTGCTAGGGCGATCGCCCAAATTTCTGATACGCTAATTACTCACCCCAACGTCCTCAACGGTGCTCAACTTTATTGGCCGATACCTAATGCACTTTACGTCGAAGGTTACGCCCTTGACAAATTTGCAGCCGGATGCTGGGGCCTGCAACCGGTACATCAAAATCGCATCGGCTTAATCATGGACTGCGCGATCGAACCTGAGTTACAATTGCGCCACTTGCAAGCCGTTGATGCTGCTAGAGCTACATTGGGTTTAAACATAACTGATTGTATTTTGACCGATCGCCCCCTGCAAGTAGAATTACGCATTTCAGAATCAGGGGCATCCTGGGGGACGATCGGCAATCCCGACAGTTTACTGCGCGCCGCCGACAAATTGATCGCACAAGCAAAAGTCCAGGCGATCGCAGTTGTGGCCAGATTTCCCGACGATGAAGGTAGCGTCGCCCTCGAAAACTACCGCCGCGGGAAAGGAGTCGATCCCCTCGCAGGCGCGGAAGCAGTCATCAGTCACCTCATTGTCAGAACATTTAAAATTCCCTGCGCCCACGCCCCCGCCCTGTCGCCACTTCCCCTCGATCCACATCTTTCGCCACGATCGGCTGCGGAGGAAATCGGTTATACTTTCTTACCTTGCGTGCTTGCAGGGCTTAGCAAAGCACCGCAATTTGTCACTCCTGGTGTGGGACAGGCATCTTGCTTACCACAGGTATTGGGCGGACAAGATGCCCGCCCCACAAGAGAGAACTTCCATGCAAACAGGCGAAATTTCGATTCGGTATCCCAGGATTTGTGGGCGGATCGAGTCGATGCGGTGGTAATACCGGCCACAGCGTGCGGCGGTAGTGCTATTCTGAGTTTGAGCGGGCGATCGACAGTACAAATTATTGCTGTGGGTGACAACAAAACCCAGATGCAAGCTTCCCCAGAAAAACTCGGAATCAAAGCTTTGCAGGTAAACTCATATTTAGAGGCGATCGGCGTATTGGTCGCTTTACGAGCCGGCATTAGTCCAGCTTCTTTGGGTGCAGACATCTCCTCCCTGCGGTGTTTGTCTGACTCAACTCAACAAATCTAAAATCTAAAACCTAAAATCTAAAATTGATTAAGTGCCAGAAAAACTTCCCGAAAATCCCGAAATTGAACCGTTGACGCGCACTCAGGTTTTAGTAGCAATGGGCGTGACAGCAATTATGTTGCTGGCGGTAGCTAAATTGTGGTTGATATTTGGATCGGTATCGCTTTTACCCGTGAAATTGATCGTCATGGATTTGTTCAAAGGATTGGCGATCGGACTGGCAATTACAGGCGGTAGTGCGATCGTATATCAACTCTGGCCCGGTTATCGCCGGAGTGCAGACATTTACTTGGAAGTAGTGCTCAAACCTTTGTTTTGGCCGGATTTAATTTGGCTGGGACTGCTACCCGGACTTAGCGAAGAATTGCTATTTCGAGGCGTGATGCTGTCTGGTTTGGGATTGAATGTGACCGGTTTAGTTTTATCGAGTTTTTGTTTCGGCATTCTGCACTTGGGAGGAATGGATCAGTGGCCTTATGCTGTTTGGGCGACGGCTGTGGGTTTCCTGCTGGGTTACAGTGTTTTAGCTACTGGCAATTTGTTAGTACCAATTACAGCTCATGTCTGCACGAATTTGATTTCTAGCTGTGTTTGGAAGTGGGAACACAATATGGTGAAACGGTAGGGCGATCGCACAGATTGGTTAGTAGTGAGGACTTCAGTCCGCATCAATCCAAGGACTAAAGTCCTTACTACGAACCTTTGGTATTTGTTTGTAGTGAGGACTTCAGTCCGCAGAAATTAAAGGACTAAAGTCCTCACTACGAACCTTTGGTATTTGTTTGTAGTGATTAAAGTCCTTACTACGAACCTTTGGTATTTGTTTGTAGTGAGGACTTCAGTCCGCAGAAATTAAAGGATTAAAGTCCTTACTACGAACTTTTTTTATGGTGTAATTTACGAGACATGATATAGCCTTTCTCAAAAAGGTGAGGTATGACTGACAGGTTATATAACCACTGAAACCAAGAGGGCCCAAGCCCAACAACGTCCGCGAATCTTTCTGAGACTCCCGAATCTGAGCTTTTTTAAGGCAATTGATAACTGCTCGATCGCACAATCAATTCACCTTGACTGGGGTTGCGGCTGAAGATAAAAGCTCCTTCTTTAGTTTCACCGCTTGACAAAAAATCAATTTGCTGATCTCCAGATTCCAAGACTTCGCCCTTGACGCGCAGTTCCGCTACAACTTGCACTGATTCTGCCGTTTCGCCGCCCGTGTTAGTAACTTTAAACGGTACGTAAAATTGCCCTTTGGTGGCGCGAATTGGCTCGTTGCGAGTCACAGAAATCACAGGAGGTTCCTGTTTTTTAGTCACCCAGTTGTAAAGTACGAGTCCGGTGATGGTAGACAGGATCGAACAGGCGATCGCAAATGTTACCCATTCAGCAAAAGTTCTTTTTTCCGGTTGTTCCATTTTACTTTCGGCATTACTGTCACTCATACCGCCAACCTCCCCGCCGCGCCGCCAACAGTCGCCGGCAATCCCAATACTAACGTATAGCCCAACCAAACAGACCAAGGGTCGTCAAAGCTGAGTTTGTGGAAGAAAAACAACATAAATGCAGAAGCCACCAGCGATACTAAATACGCCATCACAGTTTCGCTGAGGGGACGCTGAAAAATTCCTCGCTGCTGCTGGCGTTTTGCTTGAGAAGTAAAGTCGGCTGCGAATACAATACCGTAGGAAATTAGCAGCGAAGCGGCGATAATTGCTAATTGCCAAGGTGGCGAAATAGCTGCCGCTAGCATGGGAATTTCGTCAGTTGGGGCGATGTTGAAAGCAATTATCATCGCGCCAATTAAAGTAGCACCGATATCTGCTAAAGTGGGATTAATCATCGGTTCGCTGTCGCTATCTGAGCTTTGATAGCGATCGCCACTCAAGAAACCGCTTGCCAGGGCCACTCCCAAGGCAAAGGGCAAGCCTTCAAAGATGATTTTCCCCAAAGCTTGTTGCAGCGGAGTATCCGGCGTAATTTCCCGGAGCAAAAACAGGATAACAGCCGCGCAGACAATGCCAATGGCGATCGCTTCTACGGTATCGATTGCAGCATCCCGCCACCGGATGTCCTTAGTTTTGCGAAAGCCTTCAGTGCGAGTCAGCAAGAAAACGACGATAAAAGTAGTTATAATGGCGATCGACATTTGCGCTGGTTTAGTAGAGGAACCGATCCACCAAACCTCCATCGTATACAGCAGCGGAATCCCGAACAAAAATCCGCCAGATGCACCTCGAATGATGTCGTTTAATTCATTTGACCACTGATTTTTGCGTCTTTTTGACTTGTTCATGTTTGAGTGAAAACGCGCCTCTAAAAATTGGAAAATTAACTATTTTTTAAACATTCTCTATAATACAATATTGCTGGTATTCTTTCTCTAACTTGGGACGGAGATTTGATATTATATCATATCCGATTATCGGCAATAAAAACGGTTTGTAGTGAGGACTTTAGTCCGCATCCATAGAAGGACTAAAGTCCTCACTACAAACCAATATACATGATATGATTGATAAGTTTGGATATTTTAAATATTGTCGTAAATAGCATCTTCTTCGCTGTAGCCCGCCAATAATTGCTCAGCAGCAAGACGATGCCAAGCAGAATTTTCCTCTTCTGTATCAGTTGTTTCTTTCACCAGAACAATAACTCTGACTTCTTGGTTAGCTGCCAAGTATTTTAAGAAAGTATCGGGAAATTCGATTTTCCCTTCATCTGTGACTCTTGCTGGAAACTCGTAGGCTTTCATGGTATGTTTGAATCAGTATTTTACATGAATTTGTGAAGGCAGTTATAGTGCCAGTTTAATCTCGACAGATTCTCCCAAAGCTTCGTTGATAACAATCAGTTTTCCTTGACTATCTGCCCCTAATTGTTGATTGGGATTGAGTAATTCAATTCCATAAATAGTACCGTCGGGGGCAATGTCCACATTCATTCGATCGCTAACCTGGATAGTTTCTACCTGTGCGGTTTTTTCTGGCAGGTATATATCAGCTACGTTGTATCTCCCATCGTAAGTCAGTTTCACGGGAACCTCCTGCTCATTTGCCAAATATCTCGATGTAGCAGCGAATAGCTGACTTGACATCAGCTAATGCTTCCTCATAGGTGTCACCTTCACCAACTATGGCACCTTTGATGCCAAGGGGATAGGCTACATAACCGTCGGGATGTTTTTCAATGATTATTCTAAATTGTTTCATCTTCGCCTCTTTATTTTTATACTAACTTAATTCACCACAGGCGCGCGATCGCATAAGCATCAAAAATAGCATCAACGCTCAAAACGGGTATCTGTTCTGCCATAGATTGGGCAATTATCAGCCTGTCAAATGGATCGCGGTGATGCAAAGGCAGTGAAGCCACAACCTCAATATGGTCAAAACTTATTTCGAGTATCTCAATTCTATTAACTGCTATTTGCTGCTTGACAAACTCCATAAAAGGCAGACTAAAGTTTAGCCTGCCGATGCTATGCTTAATCGCCATTTCCCAGACACTAGCTGTACTCAGGAGAATCTCGTTATCTCCGTTGTCAATTAGCGATCGCCCTGTTATGCTCAGTCTTGAACTGTCTGTCGTATACCAAATAAAGGCATGAGTGTCCAACAACAGCCTCATTCCATATACTCCTTAAATTCTTCTAGAGGTTCGTCAAAATCATCGGACATCCACACCATTCCTTTAGCACTCCCTGCTTGCCGATTCGGTTTAGCTTGTTTGGGAATTCCTACCAATTTTACAACAGGCTGATTATCTTTACTAATGGCAACTTCTTCACCTCTCATCGCCGCTTCGATTAATTCCAGAAGTTTTTCTTTAGCCTCAACAATGTCTACTTGATACATAACTTGTGCCTCCTTAATATCAATTTACAACATCACCATTCTAACTCAATTCGATAAATCCTCTTCCTCCAAATCAACAGATTGTACTTCCATATCATCCGACTGCAACTGAGCAGGAGTAGCCGGAATCGCTGCAATAATTGCATCTATCACTCTAGCCACCGGAATAATTTCCATCCCCAAATCTGGCACGGATTGATTCTTAGGAATAATCGCCCTTTTGAAACCCAATTTCGCCGCTTCCCTTAGCCGTAACTCTAATTGCGACACCGGGCGTACTTGTCCGCCCAAACCGACTTCTCCGAGCAAAACTGTGCGTGCATCAATTACCCGATCGCGAAAACTGGCCACAACTGCGATCGCCACCCCCAAATCCGCCGCCGGTTCCTCCACCTTCAACCCGCCTACCGACGCCACAATCACATCCAATTTAGACAAAGGAATCCCCACCCTTTTCTCCAAAACAGCCAAAATTTGCTGCAATCTACTACTATCCACACCAGTAGTAGAACGGCGTGGCGCACCAAAACTTGCAGGGCTGACTAACGCCTGAATCTCCACTAAAATCGGTCGAGTTCCCTCGCAAGCAACCGTCGTCGAAGTACCCGGAGAAAATTCATCTTTATTGCCTAAAAACAACTCCGACGGATTATCTACTTCTCGCAAACCATTGGCTACCATTTCAAAAACACCGATTTCGTGAGTCGCGCCAAAACGGTTTTTCATCGATCGCAAAAGGCGATGAGAAGCAAAGCGATCGCCCTCAAAATACAGTACAGTATCTACCAAATGCTCCAAAACCCTCGGCCCCGCCAAAGATCCATCCTTAGTAACGTGACCAACCAAGAATAAAGTAATATTTTCCCTTTTTGCAACCTGCATCAAAGCAGACGTACATTCCCGTACCTGAGCTACCGAACCCGGAGCCGATGTTAAATTAGCAAAATAAATAGTTTGGATGCTATCAATCACCGCCACATTCGGTTTCAGCGCTTCCAACTCCCGCAAAACAACTTCTAAATCCGTCTCTGGAAGCAAGTAGAAATTCTCCGCTGAATTGTCCTGGGAATCCGTTTTAGCCTCCCCATTGCTATCAGATATATTTCCGCCATTGCTTGACAAATTAACCGGATTAGCCACGCCCAAACGCTGCGATCGCAATTTTACTTGCTGACCAGACTCCTCCGCACTAACATAGAGTATTCTATCCTTGCGCGCCAACATATTCGCCATCTGTAATAGCAGCGTCGATTTCCCGATTCCCGGTTCCCCGCCAATCAACACCAGCGAACCCGGAACAATCCCACCTCCCAAAACTCGATCGAGTTCCCCATAGCCAGAAGGCCAGCGAGACTGAGTTTGGTCGGAAATCTGCGATAATCTAAAAGATACCTTTGGTTGACCCTTCGACTTATCAGGAGGCGAACCGCCCACTGACTTAGTTGTCACCCCAGTCAAACCAGCCCGTGGCCCACCAGCAGTATGTGGTTCTAACTGCTCGTCAAAAGAATCCCACTTGTGACAGCTAGGACACCTGCCAAAATATTGTGGTGAATCATACCCACATTCCCGACAAATATATTGTATTCGAGGCTTAGGCATTGTTTACTATGATAAATAGTCACCCTAACATTTAGAAAAGTCTGAGTTAAAGCAATTATCAAGCTTTCAGACCGATCGCCATACACGATTCAATCTGTATATTCTATGATAGGGTACAAAAAATTAAGATTATCTGAAATGTAACTTAAGGAGTGCTCGGTAACTTGGAAAATCATAAAGAAAAAATTCTGGTAGTCGATGACGAAGCCAGTATCCGGCGCATTCTGGAGACTCGCCTTTCCATGATTGGCTACGATGTCGTCACCGCTGCTGACGGTGAAGAAGCTCTCGAAACATTTCGCAACACCGAACCCGACTTAGTAGTTTTGGACGTGATGATGCCGAAGCTCGACGGTTACGGCGTGTGTCAGGAGTTACGCAAAGAATCAGACGTACCCATCATCATGCTAACCGCTTTGGGAGACGTAGCCGATCGCATCACCGGTTTAGAATTGGGCGCCGACGATTACGTCGTCAAACCTTTCTCTCCCAAAGAGCTCGAAGCCCGCATCCGTTCGGTACTGCGCCGGGTTGACAAAAACGGCGCTTCAGGCATTCCCAGTTCTGGAGTCATCCACGTAACTAATATTAGGATTGACACCAACAAGCGCCAAGTTTATAAAGGCGACGAACGAATTCGGCTCACAGGCATGGAATTCAGCTTGTTAGAACTGCTTGTCAGCCGTTCTGGAGAGCCTTTTTCGCGATCGGAAATTTTGCAAGAAGTTTGGGGATACACGCCAGAACGCCACGTAGACACCCGCGTTGTGGACGTTCACATCTCCCGGCTGAGGGCAAAGTTGGAAGACGACCCCAGCAATCCTGAATTAATTCTCACCGCCCGCGGCACCGGCTATCTATTCCAGCGCATTGTCGAAATTGGCGAAGTCGGTTGACAGTTGACAGTTGGCAGTTGGCAGTTGACAGTTGGCAGTTGGCAGTTGGCAGTTGGCAATTGGCAGTTGGCAATTGGCAGTTGTTAAATTATCAACTACTCCTTATAAAACTTAAGCATAGGTATCCAGAAACCGGGTTTTTCAACCAAAATACTGGTTAAAACCCTCAATCTCGGTTAAAAACCCGGTTTCTTGGTGAGCGAGTGCATCAAAGCCTAAATGACAACTATCAACCATCAACTGTCAACTATCAACTGTCAACTGTCAACTATCAACTGACCAATGACAAAATCTGATCCAAATAAAGTATTGCGGCAATTACCCTTAGTTGCGGGAGGGTTAGCAGGTACGCTGCTGGTGGTCAACCGCTTACTGACAGAGCAAATTACAGACTCTCAAACTCGATCGGACGTTTTGGGAGTAATTATCAGCGCCCTGCTGATTTTAACAGGTTTGCTGTGGCAACAGGTGCAAGCGCGATCGCCCGATTCGGTACAGCTTACCGGCTCTGAAGGCTTCGAGCTGGCGCCGGATTTGCCCGATGCCGTCAAGCTAGAATTAGCCTGGGCGTCGCGTTTGCTGTTGACAAATACGGCCACAAGGGCGATCGTCATTGTATATCAAGGAAAAGTCTTATTGAGGCGCGGCATCTTAGGCATCAATCCCGAAGTCAAGCCAGGGCCAATATTGCAGCGAGTGCTCGACAAAAACAAACCAGTTTATTTAGTAAAGCTCGATATTTATCCCGGCAAAATCGAATTCGACTATTTGCCAGAAAATACCCAAGGAGTGATCTGTCAGCCGATCGGCACTCAAGGCGTATTAATATTAGGTGCTAACGCGCCGCGCAGCTATACCAAGCAAGATGAAAATTGGGTTGAAGGCATTGCCGAAAAACTAGAAAATACCCTCAACCAATTTTAGATTTTAGATTTTAGATTTTAGTTGGTAGGGTTTTGGTGCCCGCAGCTTCGGCTAGAGACAGTCGTAGGGTGCGTCAGAATACGTTATTGTCTCAATCATGGAAAAGCTATTTTCTGACGCACATTCTATCACGAGATGGCGATGGGTGGAGTTGCAGGGGTAGGTCAAATTCAGTTGTTGCAACCATTTTTGACGCTGCTGGCTTCGGCTATTTTGCTTGGTGAGACTCTGGAGCAGATCGCCCTAATCACCGCTTGTTTAGTCGTAGCGAGCGTAGCTGTGGGTAAAAAAACAGCAATTAAGTAATGAGAATTAAATAACTTACAATTTAATGATTCTTGTGGGATGGGCAGGAGAACCCGTACAGAAAGGACGGGTTCTTCTGGCCTATCCCACTTTCAAGAGTGTAAATTATTTAATTTGCGTTCCTAAGCGGGCAGAAGATTTGTGAGGATCTCGACTATATCTAATGACAGATGTAAACCGTGGACTATTTCTATTGAATACTACTAATTAACTAAAACTTTAGGAAAATAGTAATGTTAGATATTGATGAAATGAGTTCAAAAGAAATACACGAACTCCTACACACAGTAGGATACGGTCATCTGGGCTGCATCCACGAAGGCAAGCCCTACGTGATACCCATGAATTATTATCTCGAAGCAGATGACATTTACCTGTTTACCACGATCGGCATGAAGACTCACGATCTTGATGCGAATCCCGAAATTTGTTTGCAGGTTGAAGAAATACGCGAGCCTCTTCATTGGCGCAGTGTTATTGTCAATGGTCGAGCTTTGCGCGTGACTGAGCAAGCAGATCTCGATCGAGTAATGCACCTCGTCAAAGAGCGCAATCCCATGCTATCACCTGCGATCAATCGCACTTGGATTGATAGTCAGGGACGTTCCGAGGCGATCGCAATTTACCGCGTCCACGAAACTGAAATCAGCGGGCGCACCACTGATGGAGTCAGCAGTAAGAAGCCATAGGAGCACTCTTGTCAACCGTGCAGCAAACTTATGAGGCAACTTGTTGACTTTTTATGGCATCTCATTCGCCTATTTGGACACTATCAACTCAGCAAGTCTACGAAACTCTTTCAACTTCCCAAAAGGGACTTTCAGAAGCAGAAACAGCAATCAGAATTAAGCATTACGGGTTTAATGAACTGCCCGAACCAGCGAAGCGATCGCTATTACTCCGCTTCACCGATCAGTTGACTCATTTCATGGCTCTCTTGCTCTGGGTTGCAGGTGGACTGGCTTTTGTCTCGGGTACACCAGAACTCGGCTGGGCAGTCTGGGCTGTGATCTGGATTAATGCCGGTTTCAGTTTTTGGCAAGAATTCCAGGCAGAACAAGCGTTAACAGCACTCAATAAAATGTTGCCCGCGCGAGCCAAAGTCTATCGAGATGGGACGCTAGGTGAGATTCCCGTCAGGGAGATGGTTCCGGGAGATGTCTTGCAATTGGAAGAGGGCGATCGCATCTCTGCTGATGCCAGACTGGTTTCGGCTCAGTCTTGTTATGTCGATGTCTCGGTGCTGACTGGAGAATCGCTGCCGGTTGCCCGATCGGCGGAACCTGTAGCCACTGAAAAGATGCGTGCCTCCGAATCAAGCAATCTGGTTTTTGCGGGTTCTACCGTTGCGGCAGGGCGTGGATTAGCGGTCGTGTACGCTACAGGAACTCAGACCGAGTTTGGTCAGGTTGCCCATCTCACTACAACGGTGAAACGAGAACCCAGCACCCTGGAAGTTCAAATCAACAGCGTGGTGCACGTCATCACGGCGATCGCCCTGGGCATGGGTGTTTTGGTGTTTCTGCTGACTAACCTGTTGGTGGGTATGGAACTCAAGGAAAGCTTCATTTTTGCGATCGGGATTATTGTGGCATTTATAAAAAAACATTCGGCAAGCGGAAAACTCAGAGGCTTCAGCCCGCTCGATGTAAGCGGCACGGGTGGTTTCAACCGCCGTGAATTTTTCTTAATTCTTAACACTTGAAAGCAGAGAAAGACGTTAAAATACAAACTAAGGAGGTGAACCAGATTGCTAACAAACTATGTTTATAAGTTGCGACCCAATCAAACACAATCATCAAAAATGTCGGATTGGATAGATATGCTGCGAAGCCAGTATAATTGGTGCTTGAATGACAGAATCTGTCAGTACAATCAGCAGTTTATCCAGGGTAACTACTGTGACATCAGAACAAAAAGCGAAGCTTCACCATTGACCTGCTTCGTAAGTAAAAGTGGCGCAACCGGAAATCCTTGGAAAGATTCTAAGTTTGACTTTGAAGGTAAGCGTCGAAATCCTCGTCGAAGTGCTGGTGACATTCAGATTACAGCATTACCTGAGTTAAAAATGGCTAGACCTTGGTATAGTAGAATAGACTCAACAGTTTTACAACAGAATGTTAAACGCTTAGACATTGCCTACAAAAACTTCTTTGAAGGTAGGGGTTTTCCTAAATTCAAGAACCGCAGTAATTTTACATCTTTTACTTATGCGATGGGGGTGAAAATTAAGGGCAATAAAATCTACTTACCTAAACTGGGATGGATGCGGTTTCACAACTCTCGCTCAATCCCAAGTGGTTTTACCATCAAGGCTTGCACAGTTAGGAAACGACAGAATGATTGGTATGTTTCCGTGAGAATAGAAGATAAGTCTGTACCTGAATACAGCCCCAAAGCTCTCGGTAACAATCCCAAAGTAATCGGTTGCGACTTAGGACTCACTAAACTGGTTCATCTTTCTGATGGCTACCAAATTGAGAACCCTAGATTTTCAACCAACAAAAAAGCTAAACGTACTCTGAAAATTAGACAGAGACGGGTTAGCCGCAAAACAAAAGGCAGTAAAAACCGCAAAAAAGCAGCTATCAAAGTTAGCAGATTTCATCAAAAAATTGGTGATAAACGCCAAGCGTATCAATGGAAAACTGCGAATAAGATTGTATCTAGAAGCATTGATGCAATCGCCTTAGAAGATTTGAATATCTCTGGGATGATGCGCCGATGCAAGGTAAAAAGTGATGAGAAAACTGGGAGGTTTCTGAAGAATGGGCAATCCAGGAAAAAGGGATTGAATCGTGCTATCTCCGATGCAGGCTGGGGCGATTTAGGATTAAAGATTGAGTATCTGGCTGCAAAGCAAGGAAAAATCGTAATTAAAGTTAATCCTAAGCACTCTAGCCAAGAATGCAGAAATTGCGGTCATATCGACCAGGAAAATAGAGATGAAGAAAAGTTTATCTGTGTGGAATGTGGATATCACGAACACGCCGATATTGGTGCTGCAAAAACTATCAGAGATCGAGCTTTGAGAATGGTACGTGGGCCAGGACGCGAAACCTGGTGTTGAACACCTAAACGCCCAAAAGATATCAGCACCCTCTATGAGCAAACGTGCTGAGTTTGGGAACCTGAGCAATCAGGATATTAAGACCGCAATGTCTTAAGAATCTCAGTCGCTTCAGCGCTGAGAGTGTCAACATCAAGCCACAACTATGACGCTGGCGGCGATCGTAGCCTGCCAAATTGGAAACGTTTTCGCCTGCCGCAGTGAGCGCACTTCAATTTTTCGCTTGGGCTTCTTTAGCAACCCTTTAATCTGGTTAGGAATTGCGGTTGAGTGCGTACTGATTCTATCTATTATCTATTTCCCACCTTTACAAAAAGTCTTTGCGACTGCACCGCTATCGACCTGGCAATGGTCGCTGCTAATCGTCTGCCCACCATTAATACTAATCGCTGATGAAATACGAAAGAAAATTGTTTACAGTTCAGCTAAAAAGATTGAGGTTCTTGTGAAGAAGCCAGTTTGAACTCACATTTTGCACCATTCTCAATTACTTGTTTAGGAACAGGCAAGATGCCTGTTTCACTAAAGAGTGAATTTCTTGTGGAACAGGCATCTTGCCTGTTGCTGACAATTAGGAACAGGCAAGATGCCTGTCCTGTTCCACTAAAGAGTGAATTTCTTGTGGAACAGGCATCTTGCCTGTTGCTGACAATACTGAGATCGATCTATTTTTAATATTTCATAGGAAAAAGAAATATGGTTGCGACTTTCGATCCCAATACTGCGATCGGCTTATCTGAGCTAAATGCGATCGCCAGACTCAAAGACGACGGCTACAACGAACTCCCCTCGGCTGAGTCGCGCAATCTGTTATCGATCGCCTGGAACACCATTCAAGATCCGATTTTTCTCTTACTCGTCGGCGGTGGTATCATTTATTGGATTTTAGGCGACTTACAAGAAGCCTTAATTCTGATAGGTTTCGTCTTGTTTATCACCGGAATTAGTCTCTACCAGGAAGGCAAAACCGAACACGCCCTAGAAGCCCTGCGCGATCTTTCCAGCCCTCGCGCCTTGGTGATTCGGGATGGGGAACGAAAACGAATTGCGGGGCGAGAAGTGGTTCGAGGCGATTTCTTAGTGCTCGCGGAGGGCGATCGCGTGTCTGCGGATGCGATCGTCCTATCTTGCTCAAATCTCTCAACCGATGAGTCGTTATTAACCGGGGAATCCCTACCGGTTCGCAAAGTTACCGCTGTGGGTAACGTGGAGATGGCGCGTCCGGGAGGCGATGAATTGCCGTTTGTGTATTCTGGCACATTGGTGGTTCAGGGACAGGGAATTGCTCAAGTTAAGGCGATCGGCGCTCAAACAGAAATGGGCAAGATTGGCAAGGCTTTGCAGAAAATCAAGCCAGAAACGACGCCTTTACAACAGGAAATGAATCGATTGGTTAGTCGTTTGTTTGGCATTGCTTTATCGCTTTGTGTGGCAATTGTTGTAATCTATGGATTCACTACAGGAGATTGGCTTAAAGGAGTGCTCGCCGGCATTACCTTAGCGATGGCAATTTTGCCGAATGAATTTCCGGTAGTTGTGACAATCTTCTTAGCCTTGGGAGCTTGGCGGATTTCTCAGAATCATGTCTTAGCACGTCGCGCCTCGGCCGTTGAAACCGTAGGTTCCGCAACTGTTTTGTGCGTGGATAAAACCGGGACATTGACTCAGAATCAGATGGCTGTGCAGCAGTTGTTAGCCTACAACCAGGCAGAAAACCCTCAGCCTTACGATTTGGGATTACATTCATCAGAAGCACTCCCAGAAGCAGTTCATCAATTAGTTGAGTTCTGTATTCTGGCAAGCCAAAGAGATCCATTCGATCCAATGGAAAAAGCATTTAAGCAATTGGGCGATCGCTATTTGGCGGATACCGAACATTTGCACGGCGATTGGAAACTGTTGCGAGAATATCCGCTGTCACCGCATTTATTGGCAATGTCTCACGTTTGGGAGTCAGCAGATCGCAAGTTGTATGAAGTTGCGGCAAAAGGAGCACCGGAGGCGATCGCGGATCTCTGCCATTTCACGCCCCAACAGCAGCAAATGATGGCAGCGCAAGTTAGTCAAATGGCAAGTCAAGGATTGCGGGTATTAGGTGTTGCCAAAGCCTCACTTGTTGGTGCGCCGCCGCCATTTTTGCCACCTCACCCGTCGCTGAATATCGATCGTTTACCGGAAAAACAACATGACTTTCCGTTTGAATTTATCGGATTAGTGGGACTGTCCGATCCAGTACGTCCAACCGTTAAGGCGGCGATTCAAGAATGTTATAGCGCTGGAATTCGAGTCGTAATGATTACCGGTGATTATCCAGAAACTGCTCAAAGTATTGCCCGTCAAGTTGGATTGATGCAGATGGGAGCCATTGTCACCGGAGCAGAATTAGATGGCATGAGCGATGCTGAATTAGAGCAGCGGATTCAAAGTACAAATATCTTTGCACGAGCCGTTCCCGAACACAAGTTGCGGTTAGTTAATGCTTTGAAATCCAAGGGTGAAGTTGTGGCAATGACGGGAGATGGCGTGAATGATGCTCCTGCTCTCAAAGCTGCCCAAATTGGGATTGCGATGGGTGAGCGAGGCACGGATGTGGCTCGTGAATCTGCGGCTTTGGTGTTATTAGATGATGATTTTTCGTCGATCGTCCAAGCAGTCAAACTGGGGCGCAGAATTTTTGACAATCTCCGCAAAGCCATGTCATATCTGATTGCGATTCATATCCCGATCGCCGGAATGTCTTTGATTCCAGTATTGTTTAAGTTACCGTTAGTATTGCTTCCGGTTCATGTGGCATTTTTACATTTAATTATCGATCCAGCTTGCTCGATCGTCTTAGAAGCCGAACCCGCAGAAGCAACGGTGATGCAGCGCCCTCCCCGCAACCCCAAAGAACCTTTATTTGGCAAGAAAACGCTCTCGTTGGCTGTGTTGCAAGGGGGCGGAATTTTGGCGATCGTGCTGGCGATTTTTGCGATCGCCCTATATCGCAGACAAGGCGAATTTGATGCCCGTGCGTTAACGTTTACGACGTTAATTTTGGCAAATTTAGGACTAATTTTGAGCGAAGGTTCAACCTCGCACCTCAGCTTTAAAATACTGAAATCCCCAAATCCTGCGCTGTGGTGGGTGCTTGGTGGGGGACTGTTGTTCCTTGGGCTGGTGCTGTATGTCCCATTTTTGCGTCATTTGTTTAGCTTTTCTCTGCTACGTGCGATCGATCTAGCGATCTGTTTGGGCGGTGGATTGATTAGCTTGCTTTGGTTTGAACTGTTGAAACAAACTACAAAAGTCAGGCCATAGTCAGAGACGGGAAAACATTAGTTCTAGCAGCAAAGGTTGCTTGTGTAAAATTTAAAAATCAGGTATCAAATAATCAATCCACAGCCCGTATTTGGGAGAAATCAGGACACGGCAGTGCCGTTTCCCTACAATTATCTGGCGTAGGGAAACGGCACTGCCGTATCCTCGCTTGTCACCTGACGGCGCAGCCGGAATTGACAACCGTTCTGATGCGCCAAAACACATCTCTATAGTGATAAATTAGCGATATATTTATTTTACAAAAATCTCAGATTTCCTTCACATTTTAAAGCTAGTATTGAAAATAATAACTCAGCAGCATCAAATCATTAAAGAGTTGTTTCAGTCTTTCACCAGTAGATGAGGTCACTAACAACAAAGACTTTTGTGGCCCAATGGCAATTGAATAACACTATCGACAAGTCCGATAAACTCAACTAGAGGAATCACCATGAGTACGACAATTGACAACTTCACCAAACAACTCCACGACAATTTAGAAGCGATTGAAGATCGGGCAAAATTGCTGAAGGAAAGCGTTCAATCTGCAACGAAAAATACTGAGGCTGAGCTGCAATCGAAACTCGACGAAATGAAGACAAATCTAGAAGCTAAGAAACAAGAATTTGATCGGTATCGGGCAAAGCTCCAAACTCAATTCGAGGAAACAGAATCTGAGGTGAAGTCGAACGTCGAGGAATGGAAGACGAGTCGCGAAGTCAAGAAACTCGAACATCGAGCCGATAAAGCTGAAGACTATGCGAATACAGCGATTTTATTCGCAATGGCGACGATGGAAGAAGCCGAAGCAGCTACCTTGAAAGCGATTTGCACCAGATTAGATGCCACAACTGCTGCGGGAACTACTAAGTAAGGAGGAGACGGCAATGCCGTTTCCCTACGCCGATTAATTGTAGGAAGAGGAGACGGCAGTGCCGTTTCCCTACGCTGATTAATTGTAGGAAGAGGAGACGGCAGTGCCGTTTCCCTACGCCGATTAATTGTAGGAAGAGGAGACGGCAATGCCGTGTCCCTACGCTGATTAATTGTAGGAAGAGGAGACGGCAGTGCCGTTTCCCTACGCAGATTAATTGTAGGGACACGGCACTGCCGTGTCCTGACTTTCGCTTTTCAAATGCGCCAAATTTGACCTAATTTAGAATGGATGCTTATGAGCGGAATAATGGCAATTATTCCGCTGTTTTTGTTTGTCATAAAATCCTCTTAAAATATTCAAAAGGTATAGATTAGGCTTGAAAATTTGTGTGAATATTCAATCAAAAGGTAGAGATTATATTGGGAAATTCTTGTTAAAGTTTCAGTGAACGGCGAAAGAAACCAAAGCTGAGATTCAATCGAAACTCGACGAGGTGAAATCGAACGTTAAAAGATAAAAAGCAAATCAAAAATCAAAAATTTTGTCCGTCATGCGGACAAATAACAAAGGAAACAAACTCATGTCATACACACATACAATTGTTGGTCATTTCCCCTCCCATTCAGAAGCTGAAAGAGTTGTATTGGATCTGCAAAAAAAAGGCTTCGATATGCAAAAGCTCTCGATAATTGGCAAAGACTACCACACAACTGAACACGTGCGCGGATTTCTCACCTGGAAAGATACAGCCAAAGCTGGAGCCGCAGGTGGTGGTTATTGGGGTAGCTTCGTCGGAGGTTTATTTGGCATTTTAGCCGGGGCTGGAGTGCTGTTTATTCCGGGAATGGCTCCTATAGTCGTTGCTGGCCCCATTGCGGGGGTGTTGGCGGGTTGGTTGGAAGGAACGGTTGTTGGTGGCGTTGGTACCGCTGCTGTAGGAGGATTGGCTGGTGCCTTGGGAGGCTTAGGAATCCCGAAGCATGAGGTGGTGAAGTATGACACTCAAATCCAAGCAGGCGAGTTTATTATCCTGGTGACAGGTAGCAATCACGATGTCAGTCAGGCGAAGCAAATGCTAGACAGAATTAGTCAGGAAATGAGTATGTCGATCGCAGTCTAAGGCTTTCAACTAACAACAATAGGGGAGTATTCCACTCCCAAGAGTCCGTCAGGTTGATGAGAGGGTCGGCACGGGGGCACGACCCTACAAAAACCTCGTTTTCCTGAGAATAAAACAGCCCTCTCATGCTCAATTGCTTTTTACTACTCTTTTACAGGAATCATGATGGTGAATAAAATGGAAATGACCAACAAGATTGAAATCAACAAATCTGTGCCCCGCGAGCGATGGGGTGAATTTTTCGATCAGTTTACCGATGGCAATCGCGGACGGCGTATTTCGATCGAAATCATCGGTTCAGAAGTCGGTGATGCAGAACTGATTAAGAATTCACCGCTTCATGCGATGGTTTACGATCGCCCTGGAAAAGGAGATGATTTGGTGATTGAAGTTGGTAAAGATGAGGTGACTTACGCTCACACGATCGATTCACCAACTGAAGTTTTAACGGGACAAAACTCACTCGGTGTGATGGTAGCGCTTCGGATTAGTGACGCTGCTGGGACACAAACATTGATCGAATTACAAGTTAGTTGAGCTGGTTGGATAATTCTGAGTTCAACAGGACTTACCCAAACAGTCAACTTTTACAGGTTAGGAGCAAATTATGACAGATATCATGAGCCGCGAAATTCACCTAGTCTCCCGCCCCAACGGGATGCCAACCGCAGCTAATTTTGCGATCGCCCAAACCGAAATAAAGCCACTTCAAGACGGACAAGTGCTCGTTCGCAATCGCTATATATCAGTCGATCCGTATATGCGCGGACGCATGAACGAGAGCAAATCCTATGTTCCGTCCTTCGAGTTAGGTAAAGTTCTACAAGGCGGCGCAGTCGGCGAAGTCATCGAATCGCGTGCCCCAGAATTCAAGCCTGGTGATGCCGTCACTTCCAACTTTGGCTGGCGGGAATACTTCACCGCAGCGCCCAAAGAGTTGCATCCTGTCAGCAGCGAAATTCAACCGCTATCGGTTTATCTCGGTGCGATCGGTATGACGGGGATGACGGCTTGGGCTGGATTGAATTTGGTAGATGTTAAAGCAGGCGATGTGATTTTTATTTCGGGTGCTGCGGGCGCGGTGGGAAGTGTGGCGGGACAACTGGCAAAATTGCGCGGATGTCAGGTTATCGGCTCAGCAGGTTCAGCGGAAAAAGTCAAGTTTCTGCTAGAAGAATGCGGATTCGATCGCGCTTTCAATTACAATTCTGGCCCAGTCCTCGAACAATTGAACCAAGCGGCACCGGACGGAATTGATGTTTATTTCGATAATGTAGGAGGCGAAACCCTGCAAGCGGCGCTCTCAGCCCTGCGGGTGCACGGCCGGATTATCGCTTGCGGTAGTATTTCTGGTTACAACAAGCCGCAGCCGGGCCCGAATAATCTGTTTAATATGATTGGCAAAATGGTGGTAAAGTTGGATTAGGGTGCGATCGATTAATTTAACCCAAGTTGTAGAGAATTGTTTGACGTTATTTGGTTTAACAAAGTATGGATCTCAAACTATCAGGAAAGATTGCATTGGTCAGTGGTTCAACGGGTGGAATTGGACTGGCAATTGTTACCACACTTGCCGAAGAAGGAGCGACGGTCATTGTCAATGGCAGAACGCAAGAGCGCGTAAATAATGCGATCGATCGCATTCAGCAAAGTGTGCCGAATGCCAAACTTCAAGGAATTGCTGCCGATTTGGGAACGCCAGCCGGAGTTGAATTGCTACTTCAAAAAGTACCAGAAGTCAATATTTTGGTGAATAACTTAGGAATTTATGGCTCCAAGGCCTTTGAAGATATCTCCGATGAAGAGTGGATGAACATTCTGGAAGTGAATGTGATGAGCGGTGTGCGGCTCTCGCGCCATTATTTGCCGCTGATGCTGAAGCAAGATTGGGGACGGATTATTTTCATCTCTAGTGAATCTGCTTTGAATATTCCCGCCGAAATGATTCATTATGGCGTGACTAAAACTGCACAATTGGCGTTGAGTCGCGGTTTGGCGGAAACAACCGTGGGCAGTCATGTAACTGTAAACACGGTATTGCCGGGGCCAACTCGCTCTGAAGGGGTGGAAGACTTTATCCAGGGATTATCGAAGGATCAAAATATTTCGATCGAACAAGTTGAGAAAGAGTTTTTTACTAAGATGCGTCCATCTTCCCTAATTCAGCGATTTGCTTCAACGTCTGAAGTTGCTGCGTTAGTTGCGTTTGTTGCCAGTCCCTTAGCTTCTGCGATTAATGGGGCTGCCCTACGAGTTGAGGGTGGAGTAGTGCGATCGATTGTGTAGCGAAGTTTTTACCTTGATGTGCTTGGAAAATCTCTCACTCCCTACATTTTTGAACAGAATGCTTTCGTTCAAACAAAAATAAGGAGCGTTACATTTCATTAACTCACCCTAAAGCTATTCACCAAACAGTGGACAAAACTAGACAGCTAGTTCATACACTGGACAAATAGCCAGCCTAAGTATCTTGAATACTACGTTTTGAGGGTGATGACACCTACGGGTGCTTTCCAGCTTGTAGCTCTGTCGTTAGAGATTAAACAGATGTATTTGGTTAAGTCAGTGTCTCTAACCCAACAAGCCATCAAAACATTGGCGAGGAAAACATAACCTGAGTAATCAGAGGACTTTCATGTCTAACTTTGTATTCGTTTTAGATACCAACAAACAACCACTTGAGCTAGTAGCAGCAGCACAAGCAAGACGATTGTTAAAACTCGCCCAAGCTGCTGTGTATCTCCGTTACCCATTCACAATTATTTTGAAATATGCGGTTTCTCACCCAAAAAAGCAACCCACTCAATTAAAAATTGACCCTGGTTCTAAAACTACTGGGCTGGCGATAAATCGTGGCGATCAAGTGATCTGGGGTGCTGAGTTGACCCATCGCGGACAACAAATAAAAAATGACTTAGAATCACGTCGCGCCCTTCGTCGCAATCGCCGTAATCGCAAAACTCGTTACCGCAAAGCGCGTTTTCTTAACCGCACAAGAGCGCCCGGATGGTTGCCACCCAGCTTAGAATCCAGAGTGAAAAACATTGTGACTTGGGTCAACCGCATCCGTCGATATGTCCCAATTACAGGCATATCCCAAGAGTTAGTTAAGTTTGACCTACTTGCAATGCAAAACCCTGAAATATCCGGCAAGGAGTATCAGCAAGGTGAACTTGCCGGCTATGAAGTCAGAGAATACTTGCTCCAGAAGTGGGGGAGAAAGTGCGCCTATTGCGGTATTGAAAACGTACCTTTTGAGGTAGAACATATCCAGCCAAAATCAAAAGGGGGAAGCGATCGCGTTTCCAATCTTACCCTGGCCTGTCGTGGGTGCAACCTTGCCAAAGGCAATCAAGATATTCGGGATTTCTTGTCCAAAAAGCCTGACATCCGATCACATTAATGAACATCCCAAAAATCAGATAATTACAAATTCATCATGTTTAAAAGTAAAAAGGCGCGTTGAGTAACGCACCTACAGCGATGGCGATCGCACTGTGCCTGAGACAACGCGATCGCCAATTAGCTTAAGGTAATATGAGGATCGCCATTATTCCTGTAGGATCAATCTCAACTAAGAGCGATCGCACTATTTTTTGATTATGTAAAATGTTTGGTTAGGCTTTATTTTAGGCTCAACGCTAATACCAATATTTGTTTTTTCTATAACTGCCAGTTCTGGATATGATTGATCATCTAATCGAATGGTCAAAATAGGTTTTTTATAAAATCTTCCTTCTTTAGTTTCAATAATTAGCATATCTTTAACTTTTATCGTATAATTTTCAATCTCAAATGCTAATATTTTATCATTAAAAATTTTAATCACCTTTTCTATTTTTTGAAAAGTATGTATTGATTCTTGTTTGATAAATTGTTCAAATAATGCTTGAAAAATAGCTTGACAATATTTTTCTAAAAATTGAATATAAGGTTCTAATTCAGATATGCTTTTGATATCCTCTACGTTTTCTGAACCGTGAGCAATTTGGTTTCGTCTTTCAACTAAATCATTGATTTTATTATACAAAATATCTTTTCCTATTGTGGAAATTCTTTCTGGTGTTAAACCGATCTCATTATTAAGTTCTTCATTCTTCAGTAATTCATCGTTTAAATCTAAACTTAACTTATTGAATATTTCTACAATTTTATTATGTTTTAAATTACCTGATAAAAGAACAAACGCTTCTGTGTTAATTTGATAGTTGCTAGGATTAACAATACATTCATTTAACTTCTTTAATACCTCCTCTTTTGTAAGATGCTGATATTTAGCACTTTCTCTGGTTGCAATAGTATTTATCAATTTTAAAGACAGTTCAAAATGATTAATTCTAATCTTTTCATCCACTTGATTATATTCAGGTACTACTTTAGAGAGGGAATCAAGATATTCTTTAATCCAGATTTCTACATATTTTTCTAGCAGTCCATAAAGTGAAATAATAGAAGCTTTATATTCAAATATTCGTTTATCTGTTCTAAAACCCCTATCATGCTCTTTTAGTCTATTAAGTAATTCCTTGATTTGTCCATTGTCAGTGTCTATAATGGCATAAGCTGTTAAATCATTTACATATTGAATGTGTTTTAAATATTCTTTAATTTGATTTAATTCTCTTTTGAAGTTTTCCAATGATTGTATATTCATAATTTCTACTAAAGTTTATTTAATATAGGTTTGTAGAAATTTTTGAAAATACTGAATGCGTGCTTCTACATCTTTTTTGTTATTATAGCTACCATCAAAAAGATGTTTACTTTTTTCCTGTTGTATAAATGGTGATTTTCTACCGGAATATAAACTCTTCTCTATAGTCCCTTTGTGTTTAAGAAAAATTTCTTTGTGAGAAATATTATTTGCAAATACCTGCATTATTGGATCATAAATAGTTTTTAATGGCGTTTTTCTGTTACGCCCTTCATATGGAGGGATGAAAGCTGAATTTCCTAATATTTGATAAATTAAGTAAATAGTCTCATTAAAAATATTTTCAAGTTTATTCATTGTTTCATCAGGATAACTATTTGCTTGTTTTAAATACTCATCTAAAAATTTATCTACTGGGGATTTTAACTTATCTATATGACGATAAGCAAAGAACCGCAAAACTAATTCAACATCCTCCATTTTGCGATAAGACTCACTTTCAAGTAATTTTTTTTCTCCTTGACTTTCTAAAGGTAAATTCCACATTTTACGAAAATATTCATTTTGAGAAAGTTTTATACATAATTGGTTGAATTTACCATTTTGTAAAGCATTTCTTGTTTCTTGTGCAGTTAGCTTCTCTCCTCCACTATTCAATCTTTCAAAAACTATCTGTTTGAGATATTCAGCTTCTTCTTTACTTTTAGCTGTTTCTTGCAATAAAATAATAGAAGACAAATATCGTCTATCTATACCTCTTCTAACTTGCTCAGGTAAATTTTGATAATTTCGCCCATTAAGTTCCTGCCAATACTCTAATCCTTCTAGATCGAATTTTCCTTTATAAAAATCATATATAGCTGTCAGTCTTTGTTGTCCGTCCATTACTTCATAAATAGAGTATTCTATTTCATACAGAAAGATAGGTGGAATTGGTACATTCATTATGAATGATTCTATCAAACGAGATTTTCGAGCATTGTCCCACCTTTTTCTACGTTGGTATTCAGGATTGAGGATATATTTTGCACTGTCAAGCATAGCTTTTATACTATCAAGTGGATAACGAGCTTGTTCTGTTACAATTCTTATCTCTCCCTTTTTGTATTTTTCGTTAATTTCATCATCTGGCGGAAAGTTGTGAGTTGTATCTGGTCTATTTTGAGAAATAAATGTTTCACCTGAAATTAAATGGCTATTTGTAATCATATTTATTCTTCCTTGTTAATTATGAGATCAATGAGTGCGCGACAACTAGCGGCTTGGGTTAAGTGCGATTATTATGGGTTGCTATGCCCACTTTTTTTGATGAAGCGAGATCACCGCTCTTTTGGGTCGGCTTAATAAAATTACTCCAAATAGCAGTTTAGTGCGATCGCCGATCTTTTAGGGGCATTATAACTGTGTTTTTGGCTAACTGTCAAGTTACTGCGATCGCTTTCTCCGATGAAGGACGATCGCCTCAATTATCTATCTGCTAGAGGTTTTGCTGTATGCGATCGCTATTCCTGTGAGTCGTGAGTTCTAGGCGATTGCCTCAATTATCTATCTGCTAAAGGGTTTGCGGTGAGCGATCGCTATTCCTGTGAGTCGTGAGTTCTAGGCGATCGCCTCAATTATCTATCTGTTAAAGGGTTTGCTGTAGGCTATCGCTATTCTTGTGAGTCGTGATTTTTAGGCGATCGCTCAAACCCAGTAAATTTATCCTAGTTTGATAATTTATCCGCATTCTAATCACTATCTTGCTCTATTCGTGTGTATTATACCACAGCAAGGTTTTAATGTCAAAGATGCGAGGGTATCCTTTAACTCCAAGGGTGAACCCATCTACTTAACAGCTAGCAGCGATCGCGGCACGAATATTCAAGGACTTTTGTAGACGAAGGCAATACTTGAAAGTAATCAGTAAAGATTGCTAGTGATGGAGCAATTTATGGAACGAGGGGCGATGTTCCGCTACTACTCCTTGCCGATCGCGCTGCCATCTTTCCTGGACACAGTTTGACACACCTGCTATTTTTCAAAGCCAAGATTTGGAAGTTTTGCGCTTTCAATCCTGTTTTCCTATTATATTAAATAGGTGAGCAATTTTGTATGAAAAAAGTAATGCAACGATTTAATCTAACTATACTCAAACAGTTCTGGTCGATCGCCAAATCTTACTGGTCAAGCGACGAAAAATGGCGCGCGCGCGGACTATTGCTATTAGTCATCCTGTTGTCCCTTGGCTACACGGGACTAAGCGTGCTGCTCAACAACAAGCGAGGCGAGCTAATCTCGGCGTTATCGGCTCAAGATGAAGCTAGATTTTGGCAAACGATTCTGATTTTTGCTGGAACATTAGTTATTTATGCACCACTTTATGCGGGCTATGATTATTTGCGCGATCGCCTGGGCTTGGAGTGGCGGCGATGGCTGACTAACTATTTTGTCGATCGCTATTTCCAAAATCGCGCATTTTATCATCTAAATCATGCCGATGCTGACATCGACAACCCCGATCAGCGGATTGCTGAAGATGTCAAAAGTTTCACCCAAGAATCGTTAAAAATACTGCTGGCGGTAGTTGATTCTTTGTTAGCGGTGGCGGCATTTAGTGGGGTACTCTGGGGGATTTCTAAGCCGTTAATCTTGTTTTTGGTGCTCTACGCGCTGGTGGGAACCTTGGCGACTGTTGGGGTATTTGGGAAGCCCTTGATGCGACTCAATTTTGGGCAGCTTAAAAAAGAGGCCGATTTTCGGTTTAGTTTAGTGCGGGTGCGGGAAAATGCTGAGGCGATCGCCTTTTATCAGGGAGAACCGCGTGAGTCCGCTCAAGTCAAAGGCAGATTTGTCGAAGCTTTCGACAACTTCAAGCGCTTAATTTTTTGGGAGTTGAATCTGAATATCCTGACTAACGCCTATGAATTTATTCCCTTCATTTTGCCAGCAATTGTAGTCGCGCCCGGCATTTTTGCGGGTGACTTAGAAGTTGGTAAAGTTACTGAGGCGCAAGGAGCTTTCATTCGAGTCTTTTTCTCGCTCAATCTAATTGTGGCACGCTTTCAATCCCTTGCTACTTTTGGCGCGGGTGTCGAGCGTTTATACACCTTTTTAGAGTGTTTGGAAACTGATCGCTCAACTTCCCAGGAGTCTGAGGACGCCCTGGAAACAAGTATCAAAACTGAAATTGCCGATCGACTGGCGATCGAAAATATGACCCTCCAAACACCGAACCGTCAACGGACTTTGGTGGAGGATCTATCGGTGAAACTCTCTACTGGCGAGGGTTTGCTGGTGAGAGGGCCTAGCGGTTGCGGGAAAAGTTCTTTGTTAAGGGCGATCGTTGGACTGTGGGATGCAGGAAGTGGCACAATTTCGCGACCTACCCTGGATCAAATGTTGTTTTTGTCGCAGCGGCCTTACATGATTTTAGGGACGTTGCGAGATCAAATGCTGTATCCAAATATGGATTCGGAAGTTGAAGATTCGCAGTTGAGGCAAATTTTGATGCAGGTGAATTTACCTAACTTAGAGCAAATGTATGGAGGATTTAATACTGAACAAAACTGGGCAGAGCTTCTATCTTTGGGAGAACAACAGCGCCTAATTTTCGCACGTCTGCTGCTAAATAAACCTAGCTACGCAATTTTAGATGAAGCTACTAGCGCCCTCGATCCTAGTAATGAAAAGCATTTATACCAACTGTTAGAAGCCTCTGGTATGACGTTTTTGAGCATTGGACATCGAGAAAGTTTGAGTAACTATCACCAGACTATTTTGGATTTGACTGCGGATAACACCTGGTCTTTGAAAGCTTCTGAAGCTCTACCTGTTTTGATTTCTAATAATCTTGTTGATGAAGGCAGAAAGATAGAAATGGAGGAGACGGCAGTGCCTTAGTCCCTACCCAGATTAATTGTAGGGAAACGGCATTGCCGTGTCCTCATTCTTGATTGCTGAGCCCCAAGTTCTGTTAGCAGGCCGCAAAGTGGCAGAGGGTTAGGCAAGTGAGATTAAATCAGCTAAGGCTTGTAAACTATTTGTTTAATCAATTCTTCAGCCTGTTTTTTGATCTTTGAATTGGGATAATTATTTAATAACTTTTGCAGTGCTTCCTCAGCAGCTTTTTGTGAATCATTACTTTCATTTCTAATCCTGATATACGCAATTGTATACAAGGCATCATCTGCCATAGAACTCTTGGGAAATTCTGTAACAAATTCTTCAAAGCTATTAACTGCAAGATTTTCCGAAGAAATTGTATTTTCTAAAAATGTCGGATATTCACGTCCCCACAAATAGTAGTAGTTCAGAGCAATAGAATATTTAGCTTTTTCAACAAGCTCAGACTTAGGATACTGTTCAAGGAGCTGTTCAAATAACTTTATGCTTCTCAAGTAACTAATTTGCAATTTATAATTCTTATTGGTTTTATCTATAAAGTCAGCAGTTACTGTTTTTGCATTATAAGTGATAATACCTTCCCATTTTGGAGGAACAAGATTGTAATGTGTGGTGCTTAAGCCTCGTTTCCACAGATAATTATATGCAGTAAATCCATCATCTATTTGATGCTCATCAATCCATAACTTAGCTTCCTCATACAAATTTTTATCACTAGGTTGTTGATTGCGAATTTTAGCCAATTTTTTTACTTGGTCTAATTGCTCTTTTACCTTAGTCAAAAAAGTCGATCCAACATATGCTTCTTCATTAAAAAAGTCTGCTTGAAGTGGATATTTACCATCTTGGTAATTTTTTAGAAAATCCTCAAGTTCAGATTCAGCAAGTGAATATTCATATTCCCGTATTAAATGAACTGCTCTACTATATTTAATATATCCAGTTAGAGGATGATTAGGGTGGTTAGTGAGAAATTTAGCTAGTAATTCGCTAGACATCAATAAATCCATAATCAGAAGAATTCTTTCTTTTGCCTCAGATATCAAAAGACCATCAGGCGCTTTAGATGAGTCGTAATAATATACTATTGCATTTCCATAATCTCCTTGTACCTCATAAGCACGCGCCAAACGATATAGTGAATCATTTGAACCAGGGTGTCCAGGATATTTTTTTACAAACTCTTTCAAATGAGCTATTTCTTTGCCAGGAATAAATGGCTGTCTAAAAACTGTACCTGCATCTGCATCTGCATCTGCATCTTCATCACCACCACCAAAATATTTACCCCCAGAAAATTTCACGTATTCTTTACAACCTTTGGTAAAAAGTGAATTTGGGTATTTATTAGCTAAAGCTAATTGCTCATAATATCCCAACGCAGATAAATTATAAAGTTTTTTATTGACAGCTTCTTCTAGTAAAATAATAAGTTCTTTTGACCAAGACCAATCTTGCCATTTTGGACTTTGAGAATCTCCTTCTACAAATACAAGTCCCTTTAAAGCTATGGGAGCTAGAGCTTTATCATTACTTTTAACAATATTTTGATATAAAGTTAAGAGTTTTGAAAAATTATTACTTTGTTTGAGATTAGATAAATTGTAAGATAAATTGCGATCCAGTATATTTAGTAGCTTCATCCTAATTTTTGGATTTTTACTGGAATTATAAATATCTATTATTTCGTCAATTTCATTTTCACTGCTTTGATAAGAATCGTATCTACTAATTTTCTGTAAATCCTCCACGCTGATTACTGGTTTTTTCATTATTACTTTTACTTCATTCCATTCAGGTGCTTTTATTGGAGAGCTATTATTTTGAGAGCTGTTGTTTTGAGAGCTGTTGTTTTGAGAGTTACTACTCGGATTACATCCTGTCAGCGCAACTGACAGACTGGTGGACAATAACAGCAAAGTGATGACAAGTTTGTTTTTCATGTTTAATCTCCAGAATTAGTTACTTACAATGTGGACGCTGATTTTGAGTAGATATTGATTGCTTATTGTTAAGATATGCAGACAATCGGCTCCAAAAATCTTGGTTGTTCAAGTCATAATCTTTTGTTTCCTTTTCATTAAAGCAACGACTAGCATTTTTCCAGGCAAGAGATAATAATTCCTTGCCACCTATCTTAAAAATTCTTGTTACTCCTTCGCTATCTACTGTTATCACTCGATTAGAATTATTGGGATCAAAACTACCATAAAATATCTTTTGATTATCTCCCTTGAGAATTAATGGATTATCTGGATTTCTTAAGTCCCATACACGAGCAGTACCATCGTCACCAACAGTTAGCACTCGATTAGAATTTTTAGGGTCAAAGCTACCGTATCTTACTACACCTTTGTGTCCAGCTAATTCCGTTATTACTTTATCCCTGGCAATATCCCAGACACGCACTACTGGATCACTTCCCATTGTTAAAATACGGTTAGAATCTTTTGGGTCAAAGCTGACGTGCCATAATTGGTCTTGGCTTACAGTCAATTCCTTTTCTGGTTTATTATGTCGCTTAAGATTCCAGATTCTGACTATTCTATCACCGCCAACTGTTGCTACACGATTTGAGTCCTTGGGGTCAAATTCGCCTTGGTTCATCGGACTGCTGGGTGGTGCTTTTAGCTCTTGCAACTTTCTAGGAGGGTTGCTACTCACATCCCAAACTGTTGCTATTGATGTAATATTGCTTACTGTTAGTATACGATTGGAATTATTTGGATCAAAAGTAATACTTTCTACTCTGCCATTAGCTATTAATGGAATTACAGATTTATCTGTTGTTAATTTTGCAATACCATCTCTGTTAACAGTTGCAATGCGATTTAGATTATTGGGGTCAATCCGAGCATCCTCCATAGAATCAAGTTTTTTTGGTAATATTTGGTTGTTTTTGAGGTTGTTAATATCCCAGTTAGTAAGAGTACCGTCTCTAGCGACAGTTAATAATTTATTTGGTGCGTCGGGACGGAAAGACGCAGATACAATACTAGAGCCTTGCTGACCTTTTCGATTAGATATCATTATAGATGATTTATCACTAATATCCCAGATCCGTGCTGTTTTATCTTCACTAGCTGTTAAGATTCGCTTGGGGTTTTTAGGATCAAAGCTTGCCCATCTAATTCGTGCTGTATGACCGTAAAGAGTGGAGATAGCACTAGATTTTTTAATATCCCATATTTTCACTTTCCCATCTGCACTAACTTTTAAGACCTGATTCGAGTCTACTGGATTAACAGCACCATAAAAACTAGAATTTTTATGGTCAAAAACATCCCGCCAAACAGTTGCTTGATCGCCTGTTAAGATTACAGGTTTATCAGATTTACTTGAATCCCATGCCCTTGCTATACCGTTACTACTGATGATTATGACCCGATTAAAATTTTTAGAGTCAGAGATACCAGTCCAAACTTCCCCTTCACTTCCTTGTAAGGTGTTTAAAATTTTAGGAGCTTGAGGATTACTGATATCCCATAATTTAGCGGCACGTTGGCTAACTGTTAAGACTTGATTAGAATTGTTGGGATTAATCCGGCCGTAGCTGATAGGTTGCGTGCTATCGCTAATAAGGACTATCGGTTTTTTAACATTATTAATATCCCAAATGCGGGCAGTACCATCGTTACTGACTGTTAATACTCGTTGAGGATTTTTTGCATCAAAGTTACCATAAGTAACACTCTTGGTATGTCCTTTTAACACTATAGGATTCTGACTAGGCTTGTCCAAATTCCAGATTTTTGCGGTGCTATCATCGCTAACCGTTAGCACTTGTTTTGAATTTATAGGATTAAATTCAGCATAAAGAACTTTGCCATCATGCTTTAGTTGTAATTGCTCGTGATTTTGCTGAAAAGCCTTCCATAAAGCCTGAGCAGCTTGAGGTGTTTCCTGAATTATATTGGCTTGTATCGCTAGTAAAACGCTGCGGGTAGTATCTACATTTAAGTTTGCTTCAGAAGCAGTGGCTAACTGAAGCGATTTAGTAGTTTTTTCTCTATATTCTGCTTGCCCTCGTTGAAATTCTGCTTGTCCTCGTTGATATTCTGCTGATACACCAAACCCAGAAACGATTAATACTACTGTTATTAGTCCTCCAAAAATACGCTGTCTGGTTGTTTGCTTTTGTTTTTCTGCTTTTTGAATAGCTAAGTCACTAACATTGATGAATTTCTGTAAGTCTTCACTCCAACCTAGCTCAGCAGCATCGCTACTAGATTGCCACTTTTTAGCTTCCAAAAGTTCTTCTGCATCCAATAAACCAGCTCTACGCTTAAGGCGTATCCATTCTGCTGCTTTAGACTCCAAACGTCGGCGTTCTTCCTCTGCTTGGCGCTGCTTGTCTACCCACCGTTTAAGGGTTGGCCAGCCGTTAATTAATGCATCGTGGGCAATATCCACTTTTCTATTGTCCCTTTTCTCCTGGTCACTTTCAGTAGCCACTTCCTTCTCGCCAGTGAGAGTAAGCAAACGATGCTTTACTAAGTGCTGTAACGTATTTTCAAATTCAGAAAAATTCTCACTAGCATTTCGTAAAGCATCAACAGGCTGTTGACGCCGCGTATCAATTCGTCCCTCACCAAACTGCACTAGGCGCACAAAGATGCGACGAGCAATTACTTGTTCTGATTGACTCAGTTGATTAAATGTTGCTTTGGCATGATAAGAAATTGCTGCCTGTAAGCCTTTAACTTTAGTAGTGTTATCATTGTCAGGAAAATCTAAACTTTTATAATCTTCTAATGTCAAATATGACTGTTTCTGTTTCTCCCATAACTGCACCAAAGTTTCCTGAACAAATGGCATAATCCCAGGTTCTCCTGCTGCTTCTGATACAAAGCACTCCAATAATTCTGGCTCTACAAACACCATAGGTTTAGATTTTTTCGCTGGCTCGGTAATTGCTTGTCGCAGCCCTTTTTCATCCAGAGGCTTGATATTTAATAAATGATTTTCAGCTATTTCCCATAGTGGTGATGCCATCAAATTGCCATAAAAATCAGCTCGAATAGTTATAATCACATAGCATTTAGGAATTTTAACTAAACCCAGCAATCCTTTCTGAAAATGTAATATATCATCTTTTGACTCAAGGGTAAATAATTCCTCAAATTGGTCTATAACTAACAAAAGGTGTTCTGCTTTGGGTTGGGTTTTTAACATCTGATCTACGACCCCATCAAGTTCAGCTAAGTCTGTATTTAAAGCCGTTCCCAAAATTTGTAATGGTACATTACTAGGGCGTACTTTACAAACCAGCCATTCACCTTTACCGAAAAGACCGATCTTTTTAAGTTTTGGGATTAAGCCTGCAAAAATCAGTGAGGATTTCCCACTACCAGAGGCTCCAATAGCTGCTATAAACTGATAACTCCGTAGGCTTTGAATTAATTCTTCGATTAGTTGGTCACGTCCAAAGAACAGATGGCTATTGCCCTCGTCGAAAGGTCTAATCCCAGGATACGGACAAGGTGGCTTCGCTGGGGTATCAGACGAAGGTTCCTGTTGCAATAATTCGCGAAGAAGCTTTTCAATAGCTTCCTGCCGCTCTTGTACATTGGTCGCAAGTAGTGGTGTCAGAAAATTAAGTCTGAGTGGCAGCGTAACTTGTTCTAAGATTAGGGGAATAATTCGCGAAGTTCTAGTTTGCACCCCATGATCTTGATCCATCAAGTTGAAGAACCTGTTATAACCATTTTCTAAGTCTGCTAAGTAAGCACGGGAAATTACGAGTAAAGTGCGATCGCTGTGCTTAATAGCATTTTCAAATTCTTCTATCTTCGGTTTTCCAAGACCAAATGTTTCTTCCGAGTGGTAGTGTATATTAGCCTGTTTTAACTTTTCCAGTAAGTATCCTTTTACCCAATCACTGTCAGCATTAGCATAGGAGATAAACAGGTGATATTTTGTCGTTTTTATCATGTATATAATCTGGAGTATTGTTATTTACACACGCTATAAAATGCTCTTCTTTTAAATCCCCGACTTCGCCGAAGTTGTCGGGGATCTGGTATTCTGTTTTTTAGGTAGGCTTACTTACCTACATCAATCATTTCTTCTGGATACTGGCTGGTGCAGTTGATAAACTAATCGCTCTACCTCAGTTTTAAACTCATCTTCATCAGTCATGTCCAGCAAGGTGAGAGCGCGTAGCCCTAGTCTTGGTAAGCATGGCTCTCGCCTAACTGCTATTAAACGATACTTGCTCTCTTCTAGTCCTAAGTGCTGAGAGATCAAATTCTCAAACTCGGCGTAACTGCTGCTTAAGTAAGCAGGAGACAAAACCACAAGTGTATAGCGACTTTTCTCAATAGCGCGTTCAATATTAGTAATCATAGGTACACCTAACGGGAAGCGAGAATCAATGCAAACCCGTAATCCCTGTGATTCTAAATATGGTAACAAACCCTTACGAACCCAGGTTTTATCTGGTGTCTGACTATGATAGCTGATGAATACATCATACTCGTAAGCATCGTTGGGTGATACCGTGGAAAGTGGTGCTGGTACCTTGCCTCCCAAGTAAAGTGCCACGGGGAAGTTTTCTTCAACCTCAGCGATAAGGACAGGATGCTGACTGCTGCAATCTCTAGTCACCTTGGGTTGCATATAATTAAAAACGTCAAAAATACGGATTACACCACCTGCGCCAATAGCTCCCCCTCTAAAACCATCAAGCAAGTGTTGAGTAAACAGACTATTAGCTGCACCAGGGAGGATATAGGATTTTTCAGTGCTACGTGAAGATGCTAAAATAACTGTACCTTGTCCTTGTTTGAGGACATTATAATAGCTTTCCGGTAAACCAGCTTTGATAACAGGTGCATTGGCGTCTTTAAGTTGACTAATACCACCAGCATGACAACAGTCAAAAATTACTACTTTTTTCTTAGCCGGAATCGCCTGTAAAGCTTTGGTAAACTGAGTGCCAGAAATTGCTGTTTCAACGAATGATTCTTCTGAGGTATAGTCTATTTGTACTGGCAACAAATACTCGCCCATATGTTCACCAGATTCTATCTGCCCACCATGACTAGATATATATATGAAAATGGTAGAGTCTTGGTTGCAATCCTGAGCCAAATTAGTCAATGCCTGATGTAAGTTTTCCTTGGTTGCTTTATCATCTAGCAACAACTGCACATTTTCAGGCAAATAACCACAGTGCCCTGGGCTAATCAGCAAATTATAAATATCTTTAGCATCATTCAAAACACTTTCTGGAAGCTTATTGATTTTGTGGTAGTTTGCGATACCAACAACCAGAGCATGAGCATTATTCATCACGGGCATATGGCAATTACCTCTAAAATAACTTTTGCTTTTTTGTGTATTCGAGTACGCATTGCTCCCATCAGGAAAAATGCCAATGAATTTACCATACCGCTTTATAAGTGGCTAAGGCGTTACATAGAAACTGTCCCATATCTAACCAGCAGCATGGCAATTTTTTCATCTCCCACTTGAAAGATGGGGGCTTCCACGCTCTCGCTATGCTCTTGTGAACCCAGAGAGAGATCCCCTCCGTTGTAGTGAATGGCATTGGATATCTTGCGCCTCTAGCCCAAGCGACAGACGAGACACGCATCCCACAAAACCAGACAAATCATATTGGAAATGTGCAACGCCAGTTCAAAATAACGTGTGCCGCACTCCCTAGCACATACTAGATACGTGTGGTAATGACGATGCTACCGGATATCATACGATCGACTCCTACTCTATTCACCGATCGCCCCTGAATTCCGAACTCTAACCAACAAACCATGTTTTGGAGCAAATCATCGCCAACACAAACAACAGCGTTTGCAGCACCACAATACACCCGCCTGTGGAACCATCTATGTGATAGCTGATATCAGTTCCCATGACACTAGAAAAGACACCACTTGCGATCGTGATTGCTCAGGGAAAATCAACCCAAGCACAAACCACAATTCAAGCCCTACAAACAGAAATTAGCGCACTGCGAACAGAGATTCAAGCTTTATCACGACGAGATTTAAACCGTTGAATTGCTCAGAATTATATAAATTAAACCCTGCTTTCATAAAACCTATTCCTTAAGAACAGTACCTTCGCCAATTTTAAATAGTAAGCTAGCATAATCTGCAAAAAAAAAAATAAATTATTGCTATTCTGCCTAAGCTTTCTTCACAGTTTCCTCACCTTTGTTGAATATCATAAAATATAGTCCAGATTCTTTTTATTGATGAGGATAAACTTGATGAAATGGCAAGAATTAATTTTAGCTTTCCTAGCGACAATTTGCTTAATATTTGCAGGCAATGCCTTGGCGCAGACTGATATCAATATCAACAATACTAACCTGATTCGCTTTGGTCGAAACATCATCGTAGCAGAGAATCAAGTTGTCGAAAATGCCCATGCTTTTGGGGGAAGCGTTACTGTTTCTTCTAATGCCAGAGTTTTGGATACTGCTATGGCTTTTGGCGGGGATGTCATCCTGAAAAAAGGAGCGCGGGTAGAGGGTGATGCTTACTCTTTTGGCGGCAAAATCGTGCAGGAACCGGGTGCGATTATTACTGGTGAACGCGCTACATTTAGCGATCGACATGGCATGATGTACGGCTCTAATCGCGGCAGAAGTAGCTTCTTCGGTCAGTATTTCTTCAGTGCCCTTTTTAGAACTTGTTCCGCCGTAGTAGCAGCTATTCTCGGACTACTTATTTTGCATAGCAGCCCACAATTCCTGCCGAATTTGGCGACACAATTACATCAACGCCCCGGTTTGACTGCTCTATGGGGCATCGGGGCGACTGTTTCCTTTGTTTTTGCCACGGTGTTTCTAGCGATTACGCTGATTGGGATTCCACTGATTCCACTCCTGAGTCTGACGGCGGTGATCGCGTCTTTAGTCGGATCGTTAGGTGTGGCGCTGTTTGTGGGTCAACGTGTGGTTGGTAAGGGCGATCGATCTTTGCAGCAGCAGTTTTTGGTGGGTTTGGCGATCGTGACTGTTCTGACACTCATTCCGTTTTTCGGAGGGTTAGTAGTTTCCCTAGTCAATCTCTTCGGCTTAGGTGCGATCTTGCTGTGGCAATTTGGTAGAGAAAAACCTCAAATAGCGACTGAGTGAGTAGGGCGGCATAAATGCTGATTATTCGTTTTGAGTTTCGGGATTGCAGAAGATTTCGGATTACTCGTCGCAGGAACGATCGGAATAGTTTCGCTACAATCATCACAATCTATCAAATTCTAAATCAACAAACATAGGTAAGTATCATGTGGATTAAGTGGATTGGAATTATTGGTATTTTAATCGCTGTCAGCTTGGGAATTGCAACTATTTACGGCAAATATCGGTGGCAGTCAGATACTGATAAATTACGAGCAAAATTAATCAATGGACAACGGACAATTAAGCCCAAAATCTATGACCAAACAGAGATTGAAGGCTTGCCAGAACCCGTACAGCGATTTTTTTGGACAGTAATTAAGGACGGACAAGCGATCGCCTCTGCGGTCAAACTCTCTCAGCAGGGACTGTTCAATCTGAGTGAAACTGAAGATAAGTGGAGTCCGTTTACAGCCACTCAATTTGTGACGACTCAACGTCCGGGTTTTGATTGGGATGCACGCATCCAGATGGCACCAGGAGTTAATGCCTTTGTTCATGATACCTATTTGTTAGGAGAAGGCAGTTTACACGCATCATTACTCGGTCTTTTTACCGTTGCAAATATGCACGGTGCGCCTGAAAACAATCAAGGTGAATTATTGCGGTTCTTGGCTGAGACTCCTTGGTATCCGACTGCACTATTGCCCAGTCAAGGTGTGCGCTGGGAGGCGATTAATGACACCTCCGCCCGCGCTACTTTGACGGATGGTGCAACAACTGTCTCCCTTGTATTTCAGTTTAATGCCGAAGGTGCGATCGCCACTATGCGGGCTGAGGCTCGTTATCGCGACAAGCTAACTGCGATGCCTTGGTGCGGAAGATTTGGGGAATATTCAGTTCGCAATGGGATGCTGATTCCTTTAGAAGGCGAGGTGGGATGGGAATATCCAGAAGGCATTCGGCTCTATTTTAAAGGAAGAATTACAGAGATTGAGTATGAGTTTGCATCGTGAGGGATGGCAAATTTAAAACGGGTGCATCTGGTGCTTTTCAAATATATTCGTAGGGGCGGTGCGAACAGTCTCTGAAGGGGTTTGGCGTTAAGTTGACACCAATGACCACTGCCGTGTCCCTACACCTGAAATTAGGGCTGTCAAAGCTATAGTAAAACCTTTAAACAAATCAGGTATAAAATCATGAATCCACAGTCCACATTTTGGAGCTTGTCCACAGAGCAGGTGCTTCAGCAGACGCACTCTACAGCCGCAGGATTAAGCCGTGCTGATGCAAAACAACGCCTAAGCCAGTACGGCGCAAACAGCCTCAAACAAACACACAAATCGAGCGCATTCGTGCTGTTGCTCAATCAGTTCAAGAGTCCGATTATCGTGATTCTGATTTTCGCGGCAGTGCTCTCGATTTTTCTGAAAGATGCGCTAGATGCCATCATCATTTTGGCGATCGTCCTAATCAGCGGACTATTAGGATTTTGGCAAGAGCGAGGAGCATCTAACGCCGTCGAAAAACTATTAGCCTTAGTGCAAGTTAAAGCAACTGTGTTGAGGGATAATCAATCTCAAGAAATCCCCAATGAAGAAGTAGTTCCCGGCGATATTGTGGTGCTTTGTGCAGGTAAAAATATTCCCGGCGACTGTCTAGTTTTAGAGTCAAAAGATTTATCGGTGAATGAAGCAGCACTCACAGGAGAAACCTATCCGGTTGACAAATTTAATGGTGTATTGCCCGCTGAAACTGGACTAAATCAACGCACCAATTCCCTTTATATGGGAGCCAATGTGATTAGTGGAACGGGGAAAGCAGTAGTTGTTCATACTGGAAAAGAAACTGAATTCGGCAAAGTATCGGAACGCCTGAAACTGAGGCCTCCCGAAACAGAATTTGAACATGGGCTGAGCAAATTCGGCTACTTTTTGATGGAAGTAACGCTAGTTTTGGTCGCTCTAATTTTTGCAGCCAACGTCTACCTGCATCGCCCTGTGCTCGAATCTTTTATGTTTTCTCTGGCGTTGGCTGTGGGTTTGACCCCTCAATTGCTACCTGCGATCGTCAGTGTTAACCTGGCGCGCGGTGCCCAGACAATGGCGAAAAAGCGGGTGATTGTGAAGCGCTTACCCGCGATCGAGAATTTTGGCAGTATGAATGTGTTTTGCACCGATAAGACGGGTACGCTGACGGAAGGAGAGGTGAAAATTCACTCTGCGGTTGATGTGGAGGGGGAAAATAGCGATCGGGTTTTACTTTATGCTTATTTAAATGCCGCATCTGAGTCTGGTTATGTGAATCCGATCGACAAAGCGATTCGCGAATACAAAACCTTTGACATTTCTGGTTATCAAAAGCTCGATGAAGTTCCCTATGATTTCAACCGCAAACGTCTCAGCATTCTGTTCAAAAAAGACAGTACGCATTTAATTATTACTAAAGGCGCACTGAAAAATATTCTGGATGTTTGCTCAACCGTTGAAACTGCTGATGGGAAAACGATCGACATTGCAGATCAGCGCCAAAAACTCCACCAACAAGCGGAAGATTTGGGTAGTAAGGGATTTAGAACCTTGGGTGTGGCTTATCGGGATTGTGAGCAAGATTCCTTCACCAAAGATGATGAAACAAACATGACATTTCTGGGCTACCTTGCACTCTTCGATCCGCCAAAACCGGGCATCGCTGATACTCTAAAAGAGTTGCAATTACTGGGAATCACTCCGAAAATGATTACTGGAGATAGCAAGGCAGTTGCTATCAGTATTATTCAGCAGGTAGGACTGCCTGAATCAAAAGCTTTGACGGGATCTGAGCTAGAAAAAATCAGTGATGAAGCCTTGATGCACCTAGTACAAAATACCAATGTTTTCGCTGAGGTAGAACCAAATCAAAAAGAGCGGATTATCATCGCCCTTAAAAAAGCGGGGAATGTCGTGGGATATCTGGGAGATGGCATTAACGATGCTTCTGCGCTTCATGCCGCTGATGTTGGTATCTCAGTCGAGAGCGCAGTTGATGTGGCAAAGGAAGCCGCTGATATTGTGTTGATGGAAAAGGATTTGAATGTCCTGATCGAAGGTGTTAAGGAAGGACGGATTACATTTGCCAACACTTTAAAATATGTCTTTATGGCAACTAGCGCTAATTTTGGTAATATGTTTAGTATGGCGGGAATTTCTCTATTTCTACCCTTTTTGCCGCTCTTACCTAGTCAAATTTTGCTAACGAATTTATTAACTGATTTCCCAGAATTGACGATCGCCACCGATCGCGTAGACAAGGAGTTAGTCAATAAACCGCGCCGGATGGATATCAAGTTTATCCGCAACTTCATGATTGTGTTTGGTTTGCTGAGCTCAATCTTTGATTACCTGACATTTGGGGCGCTGCTGTTGCTGCTACACGCTCAACCACAACAGTTTAGAACAGGCTGGTTTTTGGAGTCTGTCATCTCTGCTTCGATGGTTGTGCTGGTCGTTCGTACTCGAAAATCTATTTTCGACAGTAAACCGGGAAAATACTTGTTGATGGCGACGCTGGCTACCGTAGGAGTGACAATCATCATTCCCTGGACACCTCTAGGAACGCTGCTGGGATTTCAACCGTTGTCGTTGAGTTTTGTGCTGGTGCTGGGTGCGATCGTCCTGTTGTACGTTACGGTGGCTGAGAATGTGAAACGAGTGTTTTATCAACGAGTAAAATTTTAGTCGTTAAGGCGCAACACTTAGGAATAAAAAATCAATAACTTGATGAATCGTCAGATATAATTAAAAATAGGGATAGCTTACTTATTTGACCAAAACAGAGTTCAAATTGCAACTTTTTGTAGCGAAATGTGGTATATGTTTTTAGACAAAAATTAGGTTTAAATTAGGAAGTGCGATCGCTCATAACTCAGTAATGACCCAAGAATGGCAAAATACCTTGATTCAATCGCGTAAGGGCGATCGTACTTTCAACAGTTCTGAATACAGAAACCCAGTTGCTTAAAATAATACAATACGCTTGGGTTAAGACAGAGTCCCCTAAGCCGTTACATAAATCCTACCCAAAGTTACTCAAGATTGGACAATATTGGACTTTGAGCTTCGTTTACTTCCTGCTTCATCCTGGTAGTGTCGGCACTCACCAGTCCGCAGGCTAACCCCGTCTAACTGACGGTTTTTGACAAATTAATCGCTGCGTTCAAATCGCGGTCAACAACAATACCACAATGACTGCATTCAAACACTCGTTCAGAAAGAGAGAGTGTTTCTTTTTTAGTTCCACAATTAGAACAAGTTTTTGAGCTGGGAAACCAACGGTCAACAACTACCAACTTTGAACCGTACAACTCGCATTTGTAGGTTAACTGTCTGCGAAACTCAAAGAAGCCCATATCGGCAACAGATGCAGCTAGCTTGTGCAACGCCATCATTCCGCTTACGTTCAAGTCTTCTATGACAATTACACCGTGGTTTTTGGCAAGTAATGTCGTTAGTTTGTGCAACGTATCTTGACGGATGTTAGCTATCTTTCTATGCAGTCTAGCTATCTTGACTTGTGCTTTTTGACCATTGCTCGAACCGATGACTTTATGGCGACTCAACCATTGCATCCTTGAGAGTATGTCGCGATATTTTTTGTAGGATTTAGCACCGATAACTACTTCACCTGTTGATAGAGTAGCCAATGCTTTAATACCGAGGTCAACGCCTACAATGCTTGTTTGGCATGATTCTTGCTGTTCTACATCAAACCTGAAACTGATAAACCACCTGTCGGCAATACGGGATATCGCGCAAGACTTAGTTGATACTTGTGGTAGCCTTTCATAAGTCTTGAGGACGGCAATTACGGGAACTTGGATTTTGTTAACCCCGCAGATTTTGACTGTTCCTTCTAATGTGAAAGAATCTCGCCTTCCTTTTTTCTTAAACTTCGGTACACCAGCAGTCTTTTTAAAACATCGTTTCCATGCATCTCGCAATGCCATTAATGCCTGTTGTGGTGTAGATTTACTGCACTCGTAATACCAAGCATTCTCCGACTTCACCATAGCTACTAACAATTTATGCAAGTCAATAGCTGTGGGAAATTTGAGCTTTTCGTTGGGATTGGCTTGGTTGTGACCAAGAATATTTTTGGTCAGCCACAAACCCCAATTCCAAGCATGACGCGCCACTCCGCAATGCTTAGCTAAAAGTATGCGCTGCCGACTATTTAGTTTCAATTCGGTTTTGAATCCGAGTAACATGGCAGTCCTTTAATCCCTTCTCGCGCAGGCTTGTGACATATTCCAACCTTAGCAGAACTTGCGAGTGAAAAGCTACCCACAATTGAGCAACAATGGGTAGATTTGTCCAAGAATCAAGTTACAGTTTCTAGCCCCCTTAAAAAAGGTGGGGACAAGTATCCGAGCAAAGTCCCCCTTCTTAAACGGGATTTAGCAGGGTCAAAGAGTGGCTCGCGTCTGGGACAATAAAACCACCCTGCTTCAGAAGGGGGATGCGAGGGGAATGTGGACTCGGATAAAAGCGAGATGATTCAATCGTTTCAGACTTAAGTTGAGACCAATACTTACTACCTAGCCCAGTCAGTACCGCGCCATATCGTGAAAAACAAGACGCTAGAAATCAACGCGCCCAGCAGCCACTTAACAGCATTTTTAAATAACCCCATGCGCTGATTTGACTGCACCGTGGCCCTTTGCGCCTGCAAGCGTTCCTTAGCCGGAGTAATTCTCGAAAGAATTTGGCTTTTCAATTCCTGCGGGTTTTGCGTATTCGCTTGCACTCCCAAACGGCTAAGTTCCCCAGCCAAAGTCTTTAAATCTTCAGGAGTACCCTTATTCAGCCGTTCTTCTACTTGCTGCAATTGAGCTAATTGTTGGTCGGCTTGAGTAGTAATTTGCTTGTCGTTTTGGTTGTTGACATAGATAGTGCCAAAAATTCCCAAGGGCATCATCAACAGAAAAATCACCGCCAGCAGCAGACAAACCCAAGACAAAACTTTCAAAAGAATGTTTTCCAAACTTCTGCGGTCATATCCTTCGCCAAAAAATATCAGCGCCATTGCCAATAGAGGAACTGGCACCCGTTCCACTACAGCGCCAATTGTCTGCAATTCCCAGACGCGATTGCCAAAATTTGCTGGTATCAAAACTGCGATCGTATCTAATAAAGATAGAATTAATAGACCGTAGCCAATCCAACGCAACCTGTAGATAGAAAAACCTTGCTCGCCTTGTACGTCATTCATAACATCATCACAGTTGTTGTTAACAAAAACAATCTCTCTCGATCCGCTAAAAAACGGATACAAGCTACAGATTGAAGTAGTCGAGTCTCCACATTTTAGACCAAAGTTAGAGTTCCTAGATTCATCTGCTATTGTAAATCTAAAATCTAAAATCTAAAATCTAAAATCGACTGACTTAAGGTTCGGGAAATCGCGGCTGCCACCACCCATACCAAGAAACCCAAGCATTTTCTAGCAGTTTTTGGGCATTTTCTGGAGTTGTTTTATCCAAAGGCACAGACATCTGAGTCCACAAACATCGCTTGTCTTGAATATTTCCCCTACCCAACAGCCAAAACAAAACCCGGTTTGGCTGCCAATCGCGAGTGTTGCGATTGTATCTAAACTGTTCGGCAGTGACTGTAGCACTGCCGCGAGGATTGATACACGAACTCAAATACAATCGATTTTGCTGTTGCAAAATTCCGTGAAACCCCGCGCCTTGAGTGTTTGCTAATGTTAGTTTACCAGGAGACGACTTCAGAATAGTATGTCCCTTCATCATACTTTCCACATCCCCGATGGTGCCTACCACATAGCGCATCTCTATTTCTAGAGCAATGTTACTTTTTTGATATTCATACTTTCTGGCAGCCTTGACTTCTGAAGTATCGCTAATTTTCAGCGGCGCGCTGTTTTGTAGTTTCCACTCTGCTAGAGGCACCGTAGAGGGAAAGTCAAACTGGGTTGCAGAATTATTGCCTTTCGAGGGATAGAATGTCAATTTGCCTGCGACTAATAAAACCCCTGCAAGAGTAACAGCCAAAAGAGAAATCCTAACTGGTTTCCAATAGGTAATAGCCATTATTAATTTTATTGCTCCTGATTTTGTGGTTCGTTTTTTAAGATGGCAAACCAGCAGAATAACCCGAAAATTAATACAGCAATCATCGAAAAGACTACCGAACCATTTCCTTCGTGCCAGTATTTAAATGCTTGGGGTTGAGATAACGATACTAGCACTGCCATGAGAGAAACTCGGGCGGCATTAACTACAAATGCAATCAGGACTGCAACGATCGGCACTAGAATTTTCTGCCCCACAGTTGTCGGAAACATCAGCAAGAAAACCAGGGCTAGTCCTAACAATTGTAGAATTGCATTCACCCCCGAACAGCCGTGATATACTTCGACGCTGCCCTTTTCTAGGATGAGAAAAACTCCTTTGCGTTGAACTTCAAATCCTATATAGTGCAGGATAAAAGTTGAAACTTTTGCTGTGTATAGAGCTACATCAACAAATACTCCGATTAATCCGGGAGGAATAGCTGTATAGGCAAGAATTAGCAGTTCCTGCGAATATTGTTTCAGTCCTTTTGTGCCGGAAGCTAGCAAGGCCAGACTTATTCCTGTCAAGAAAGGCGAAGCCCTGATAAAAAAGTCGTATCCAAATATCGAAGAACTTTTGAGCAAGATGAAAGCAATTAACGATGCCCCAAAGAAACTGGCGAAAATTCCACTTTCAAAGGTTAAGGATTCGTGCCTTTCCCAAATGAGAAATGCTACAACTCCCCAAAACAGTAACATTGTGCCAAATAGGTCTGTGTCGTTGGTTCTGGAAGTCAGAGTCAGTTGCACGGCAATCAAACCGGAGGCGATGCCTAACAGCCAGTATTTCGGTTCTTGGATGTGTTTTAGCCAGTTGATTTCGGTCATTGCTGCTTTCTGTTTTTACTAAAAACTTTTAAAATGCTTAATTCGATCGCTCTTTTGAAATTATCAGCTACAAACAGTTGCTTTTATGGGCTATGGATGAAGTTTAACTAAATCTTCACATACATTGACAATTGTCAATGTATGTGATAAATGCAAAAGTCATTGTTTGTCGTTATTTGTTAGTTGTTAAGTATTAGGTGTTAATTACTGGTTTTAATAACTAATAACGAATAACCAATAACGAATAACCAATAACTAATTAGCGTATATCTTGCTGTAGTAAGTTTGATATTCCTCGGAAAGCAGGGGTTCCCACCACTCGCGATGGGCTAAGTACCATTCCACGGTCTGCCGCAAACCTTCTTCAACTGTGACTGAGGGAGTCCAACCTAACTCTGTTTTAATTTTGTTGGCATCAATAGCATAACGCCGATCGTGCCCAGCTCGATCTTTGACAAATGAGATCAGTTGTTCGCAAGGACGCGCGGGCAAATCAGCAGCTAATTCGTCCATTAGTTGGCAGAGCATTTTGACTAAATCGAGATTTTTTACCTCGTTATTGCCACCAACATTGTAGGTTTCTCCGGGCTGGCCGCGGTTGATAACGGCATCTAAGGCGCGGCAGTGGTCGAGCACGAACAGCCAATCTCGCACGTTTTGACCGTCGCCGTATACTGGCAGCGGTTTGCCCAATAGCATATTGATGCACATTAATGGAATCAGCTTTTCGGGGAAGTGATAGGGGCCGTAATTGTTGGAACAGTTGGTGATAATTGTCGGCAGCCCGTAGGTGTGGAAATAGGCGCGGGCGAGGTGGTCGCTGCCAGCTTTGGAGGCTGAGTAGGGACTGTTGGGGGAGTAGGCGGTTGTTTCGGTAAATGCTGGGTCGTCGGGGCCGAGACTGCCGTAAACTTCGTCGGTAGAAACGTGGAGGAAGCGCATTTGTGATTTCACAGACGAATCATCAATTGCTTCCCAATGCTTGCGGAAGGCTTCTAAGAGTGTGAAGGTGCCGACTACGTTGGTTTGAACGAAGGCGCCAGGCCCGATAATCGATCGGTCAACGTGAGATTCTGCGGCAAAGTGAGCGACTGTGTTGATGTTTTCTTCTTTCAGCAAGGTATCGACTAGGGTACGATCGCAAATATCTCCCTGCACAAACCGAAAATTTTCTCCGCCTTCCAAACTTGCCAGGGTTTGTCTGTTGCCGGCGTAGGTTAAAGCGTCGAGTACGACTACTCGATCGCCCGGATAGCTGCTGCACCAGTGATGCACAAAATTCGAGCCGATAAATCCAGCCCCGCCCGTCACCAACAATCGATGAGGATCTCGCTCAATGCCTTGATTCCCGCTGTTTGTCATAAAAATAAAAGTTTTTCCAATAACTAAGCCTTTTCAAAAGTAGCCTTAAAAGTAGTTTTTCATCAAGTGTGGGTCGCCCTGTGATTAAAATTTCTATGGTCTCATATCATTTCCGGTTGCACTCCTTATGATATAGAGGAGACGGCAGTGCCGTGTCCCTACCGTGATTAATCGTAGGGAGACGGCAGTGCCGTGTCCTAATTTCCGTTAATAATTCCGATGCAACCGGAAACGATATCACTTCAGATTTTCTAATTTGGGCGCGATCGCAATATTGACTCGGTTGACTTTAATTTATAACGGTTTGTTTGTCAAAACGCTTGCTAAACAGTGGTTTCAGCTTTTTTACCTGGCAACTTTAAATTTCAATGGCGATGGGGAGATGTTGGCAGTTGCGATCGATCTGTGATTTTGGTGGCGATCGCCTGTTGATAGATTTGTAAAGAGCTGTTACCATTTATTTTTTAATTATCCTTTACAATCTCCAGAGCACCATGAAGAAGTTTCAAGTGTTAGCTGGCATTGCTTCCACCGTTGCGATCGCGAGCAGCATCGCCATAGGTGACCCTGCATCTGCTTTCCCCTGTTCCTACAAAAAATCTGGGGCTGCTCAATCTGGTTCTGGGCCAACAATCGTGGGTTCCGGCGGCTCGGATCGAATGAATCCGTGGAAATCCAACAAAACAGTAGCTCTCGGTTTCCTAGGCTTGGCTGGGATTTTGGGTGGAGGTGCGGCCTACATGAGCTACCGCGCCGGTCAGCGCGCCTCTGCTGCTTGCGATGCGATGAGCGATAATTTTGAAGTTTTTGAAGAGTCGCTAGATCCGATCGCAGATACAGGTGTAGCTGAGCCAGCAGATGCGGTTGCAGGCGTTCGCGAACACCCGGAAGCTCCGGGCGGCGAGCTGGATTTGCCCGTAGCGCAAGTTGCCGAGGTGAGTTCGGAAAGTGCGATCGAACCAGTCGAAAGTGCGATCGTCTAATAGTTATCTCCAACCAAAGTATTCGCTCAGCAAGCCTCCAATTTTGCCAGATTGGAGGTTTTTTGATTTTAAATTATCGACGGCTACAATTTGCTTTGATTGCGATCGAAACACAGCTTTCCGATCGCAGATCGATCGAGAGCGCGCAATTCGATCGTCGGATTCAAAAATGCTATAAATTTAGATGACTCAAAGCAAGACAGCACGCTACCTTTGGCGATCGCTAAAAATACTCTTCAGATCAATCTGAGGGTAGACGGCAAAAGTTCCAATCGCCTGCTACGGTTTAAAATATAGCCCTACAGATGACAACTATAGGTTTTTATGAATGCTTGGCGCGATCGATTCAATCAATTTACAGGTAAAACTAGACTGGCAGTTTGCCGCGTGTTCGTTCAGCTAACAGGCGAAGAAGTTGCACCGCTGTTAGGAGTTCTCAACCGCACCGCCAGAGAAGGAATTAATGGCGATGGTGACTTAGCAATTTTAGGAGAAGGTCTTGTAGAAATTTGCAATCACCTGTTACAGTACGATAACTACTGGCAAGCCGCCGCTAATGAAGGCGATGTTTTTTGGGATGAAGGCGAAGCTGGCGATTATGTGGATGAAATTTTCACTGATTCAGCCGATCGCTATCTCAGCGAGCCTCAATACAGCACTTCTGTTTCCGATAAAAATTCCCCCTTGTCTTTGCCAGTAACTAGAAATGTGGTGGTGATGCTGACAGTCGCCTATGAAGGCGAAGTTCCGGCTCTCGAAACTGACCTCGCTGATATCGGCGCCCTGAAAGTCGGTTTAAAAGCACTGATTAATTTACATTACCAAGAAAGGCTGCGAGCTGTGCAAGTTCACTTTTCTCCCGCGCAGTTGGGAGACGAACTTACTAACGACCAAGTTTTGGTAAATTTCCCCGAACTCATTCCCCTTTAAGGAAGTCATTAGTCATTAGTTATTAGTCAGTGGTTATTTGTTGGTTATTATAATAATCCATGCCCATGCCCAATTACCAATTACCAAATATTATTTATGCTGCGAAAACTGACAATTTATTTAATGACTTTAACTTTCTTGTGGACGGCAACTGCCTGCGGTTCTCCTACGCCAGAAACTCCTGTAAATGCTCCTGCAAATCCTGCTGCAAATAGGAATGTAAACACGGTGCGTCCTGCACCAAACAATAACTTGGCTCAAGGTCAATATCCCGTACAGCAAGCTACCTACGACGATTCGGATGGCGAATACAGTTTGATGTTGCTAAATACTCCCCCCGGCAGTACCCCAGTTTACCGCACTACCGATTTGCAAATGGCTCGATTAACGGAGGAAGAAATATCGGCAGGGAAGAAAAGTTATCTAAGTCTGGATAACAATAAAGCGAGCTTGCATTTGACAGAAGATTTTAAAATTGAGTACGTTCACAACGTGACTGAAACTGTCAATAACCCTCAAACCAATCAGCCACAAACAGTGGTAGTGAGACAACAATCAGGCTTCTGGGCGCCGTTTGCTGGGGCGATCGCCGGTCAGGCGATCGGCAGTTTGTTATTTACACCGCGATATTATATGCCGCCTCTGTATCAGCCGGGGATTATGACAGGATATGGCGGGTATGGCAATACTTACGTCCAAGCTGTTAACCAATATCAAACTCGCTACCAAGCCCCGCCTGCTGCGGTGAGAAACCGTGAAGTTTTAAGGACGACCGGCCGCTTGCGATCGCCCACATCGAACGTACCAGCAAGACGCCCAGCACAGCCAGGAGCCAATCGATCGACTGGTTCTGGTTACGGCGGCAGCGATTTGAGGCGATCGCAGCCCGGTCAAAATCAAAACAGGCGCAGTCCTAGTTTTGGTAGCGGGAGGAGTTCTCGCCAACCGAGTCGCAATCGTTCTTTCGGAAGTGGCAGAAGGCGCTGATCAAAGAGATTGCAAAATAGCTGGCGATCGCACAATTGCTGAATCATTCCTGCACCTTAAAAAAGGTATGTAGTTGCGCTTGGGCGCTCTTTAAATCTCGGAAAGAGCGCCCAAGCGCAACTACATACCTAAAAAATCTTTAACTATTGTGATAGTTGCGTCCAGAAATATGAATAACTTAGATTGAGACTGTAGCCAAATTTTAGTTTAGCTTGTAGCCAACTTTTATCTATCCTCCCGATGCTACGCCACCGCAGGTGTTGACGGTGAAAACTTTGGAATAGTTGTTTGGAATAGTTGATGGGAGCGATCTCTGCCTCTGGCAGACTCAAAAAATATGTGATTTAATTGCTTTATTGATATGTAGGTGACAAGTATGTCTTCTTCACAACCCCCGTCAGGGAAAAGAAAACCTTTAGGATTTGATGAATTAATTGCGATAGTCGTTGCTTTCGGCACGATGGGAGCAATTTTCTTTTGGGTAACAGGCAGAAATCCCGATCGATTGAATGCCAGAAGTTGGCAATTTCCAGCCGTTTTTTCTCAACCTGCTGCTGAGCCTGGGAACTCTACAATATTAACGCCACCGGAGGCGATTCCCGAAGTGCGATCGCCCGCTAGAACGATCCTTCCCTCGCAACCTGATGTCGTCCCTGTGGCACCTGTAGGGCCACTTTTTCCAGTAGTTCCTCCTATGGGGACGGTTGTTGTTCCCGAAACGCCAAGTGAGCGCGAGGCTGTCCCTCCAGTCATTACCAAACCGAAAGTGGCTAAACCAAAAGCCGGGCCCGTTAAATTCTCCGATGTTCCTGACAAATATTGGGCGCGTCCATTCATTGTAGCTTTAGCCGATCGGCAATTTTTTGCTGATTTCACGGACAACAAGTTTCGGCCAGACGAACCGATTACGCGATCGGAACTAGCGCGCTTAATTCAGGGAATGTCGGACAAAGAACCGCGCCGCAAACCGATTAATTTTAAAGACGTGAAGAATAACAGTCCGATCGCTGGGGCGATCGACCACAGCGTCAAAACTGGATATCTTAAAGGATACCCAGACAATGCCTTCCGTCCCGATAAAGAAGTCCCGCGCGTGGAAGTCATCGCAGCTTTAGCTAGCGGTTTAAACCTGAAACCGTCAGCGAAAGCCAGCAGAACATTACAAGTTTATACAGACAGGAAAAAAGTGCCGAAATGGGCAGTCAACAAAGTAGCAGCAGCCACGGAAGCTGGCATTGTTGTCAACAATCCGAAACCCACTCTTTTGCAGCCTAATAAAATAGCAACTCGTGCGGAAGTAGCAGCCATGATTTACGAAGCGATGGCGAAACAAGGTAAGGTTCCTGTTAAGCCTTCTGACTATGTTATGAAGCCTGTAAAGCCATCGAAATAAGATTTTTGGGTGCAGTCGAACCAACGCCCCAGAATCGGATTTAATCGTTATTGTTTGTAGTAAGGACTTCAGTCCTTTTTTTTGTCTTTCCCGAGGACTGAAGTCCTCACTACGAAACTGGTTTGTAGTAGGGAATGCAAGTCCTTTTTCCAGATTTTCCGGGAGCATCTCAGTTTTGCATTTGTAGTGCGAGCTTAAGAGCTCGCGTATTGTACAATACGCGAGCTCTTAAGCTCGCATTCAAAGAAAAAATGCTTTTTACCAGAATGATATGCTCCCGATTTCCTGCGGACTGAAGTCCTCACTACGAACCTGGTTTGTAGTAGGGAATGCAAGTCCTTTTTCCAGATTGTTCTGCGGACTGAAGTCCTCACTACGAACCTGGTAGATTAATCTTGGAACACCATAATGCTGCCAGAATAACAAGCAACCCAAACCTGATTAGTTTCCGGATCGTAAGTAATCCCGATCGGACTTGAATTAACATTAACTGTTTGCAGCACTTTCAGGTCGCTAGTCCTCACTTTGCTAACAGTATTCGATGAATAGTTAACCACATAAATCAGTTTGCCGTCACCAGAAATCGTCATGCTGCGAGGTGCATTTCCAGTCGAAACCTTATCTATCACTTCACCAGTTGCCAAATCGATCTTTGCCACATTCCCTTCACCGTTCAAAGTGGCATACATATACTTGCCATTGGGATCTATCGTCAAATGACGCGGCGCATTACCAATATTTCTCAACCATTCTACCGAAAAGTCTAGGAGATTTACTTTCGCAATATCGGAAGAACCCATGACGGCAATATAGGCATTTTTTGAATCGGGAGTAACCACAATACCCCGAGGATATGCACCCAGTTTTACCCGCTCGACTTCGCGATTTTTATTGATATCAACTACGCTCAAATCCCAAGTACACCAATTGCTCGCGAGTACGAAGCGATTGTCAGGCGAAACAGCATTAAATTTCGGAACCGCACCTACAGGAATTATCTTTTCTATTTTCAACGTTTGGGTGTTGATGCGGTACAGGAAACTTTGGTCGTGTTTGGCTGATGGAGAACACCTATCGCTCCCGGGATTGTCAAACCCAGAACCGTACATTTGATAGTTCGATACATAGCCATATTTACCATCTGTTGAAAAGGCGGCTTCTACGGGAGAACCTTTGTAATTGCCTTTGAATTTAGAAAAGCCAAATTTTGACAAGTTTACTGTATCGGAAATAGTCTTGACTAATTTAAATTTCCTATTGTAAACGGTGATGCTGTGGCTGTACATCATGTTTTGAGCAAAAAATAAACCGTCTCCCGAATAAACTATTGATTTCGGCGATATTTTGCCGTAAATAGTTTTTTTCAAAGTCATTTTTCCTTCGGTGTTTGCAAGCCTTTTGCCGGGTAATTCATTTTCTTTTTTGTCGGAGGTTGGCGCAGCAGTTTCTGTTTTAAATGGTGGTAAAAATGGTTCTTCAAAAAGAGGCTGTTTGGGCTGATTTTTAGTTGGATCTTCGAGTTGGTTGCTGTTTTCTGTGGGGGTAGGAGATGGCGAAGGTCGATCGACTTTTGACGCTGTTTTTTCCGCAGATTCCTTGTCAGCGCTGGCGGCTGGCGACTTGCCTTTGAGGGCTGACAAGGTTTGAGGGCCGATTATTCCGTCAACTTTCAGCTTGTTGTCTGCTTGGAACTTTTTCACCGCAGCCTGGGTTACGGAACCGTAAAATCCTGTAGCCCTACCGCCAAAATGTCCTGATGCTTGCAGAGTTTTCTGTATTTCGACAACTTCCGGGCCTGAATCGCCTTTTGTCATTCTGATGGCGAGGGCGGGATAGACTAAATTTAAAATTGCGAGAGAGATTGTAAAGAAGAGTAAAGGAGTTGCAGCTAAATTTAGGTGCGTTTTGGAGTTGGGCGATCGAGTTTGAGCTGGGGGCGTTTGCCAAGTTTCAGCTAAATGCAGGTAAGCCAATCCGTCCATAGTTTTTACGGGTATTTTTGATGCTATGATACACCAGCTAATACCATTTTAGATTTTAGATTTGAGATTTTGGATTTGAGATTTGGCAATCACTGATGATATAACGGTTTGGCTCTGGTCTAGTGTTGCAGGATTTTTGTTAACCGGTATAACACATTGATTAAAACGAAAATTTAATTATAATTACACCGAGGGTGCAATCTCCAAGCAGTTTTTAATGGTGCCAGCAAGTAGGAGCGATCGACAATGTTGAGTGAGGAACAAACGGCCGCAGGATCGACAACCCAAAAATCCCGCCAGACGGTGCTGTGGGACGGTGACGGCGGACTTTGCCAGCGGGCTTGGGTAGAAATAGATTTAGCAGCTTTAACTCACAATGTAAAACAGCTTAAGCATCTATTATCTCCCAACACAGAACTGATGGCAGTTGTGAAAGCGGATGCTTACGGACACGGTGCGATCGCAGTTAGTCAAACTGCATTGCAAGCAGGCGCTAGTTGGCTGGGAGTGGCGACAATTCCCGAAGGCATAGAATTGCGGGAAGCTGGGATAGAAGCACCGATTTTGCTGTTGGGGGCAACCAATACACCGGCACAGGTAAAGGCGATCGCCCAATGGCACTTGCAACCCACTATTTGTACTGCCAAACAAGCCCTAATTTTTTCGGAAGTTCTCGTCAGTCTCAACCAATCTTTGCCCGTTCACGCTAAGTTAGATACGGGAATGTCTCGCTTGGGTACTTCTTGGCAAGACGCAACAGAATTTGTGCAATTAGTCAATGGTTTGCCAAATTTAAAATTAGCCAGCATTTACTCTCACTTGGCGACAGCCGACAGTCCCGATCGCGCCGTGATGAGAGAGCAACAGCAACGGTTCAAAAAGGCGATCGCCCAAATCCAAGCAGCAGGAATTAACCCCTGTCGCCTGCACTTGGCAAACTCTGCTGCCGCCCTCACAGACCCCGATTTGCACTACGATTTAGTACGAGCGGGTTTGGCTACCTACGGTCTTTATCCTGCTCCTCACTTGCAGGCGATCGCTTCTTTGCAGCCCGCAATGCAGGTCAAAGCCCGAGTAACGCAGGTGAAAACAATTGCAGCAGGCACCGGCGTCAGTTATGGCTATAAATTTATTGCTGGGCGCGAGACACAGATTGCCGTAGTTGGTATCGGTTATGCAGACGGGATTCCGCGCAATCTTTCTACTAAAATGCAGGTTTTAGTTAGGGGTAAATTTGTGCCGCAAGTCGGGGCCGTGACGATGGATCAATTAATGCTGGATGTGACCGATATTCCCGATTTAGAAGTCGGTGAAGTGGTGACGTTGTTGGGGAATGATGGAGAAAATAAAATTACTGCTGACGATTGGGCAGAAATCTTAGGGACTATTTCCTGGGAAATTTTGTGCGGTTTTAAACACCGATTGCCCCGCGTTACAGTAAACTGTTAACTAGCGGGAATACCGATCGCAGAGGTTGATGGCGAGGGAGCATCTCAATGAATGCAAAAAAGCAATTTCTTTACAGTGCTGTCCCCGCTCGCGATTATAGATCGCGAGCGGGGACAGCACTATAAAATCAAAACATCACAACTGAGATGCTCCCAATGGCGATCGGGACTATATTATAAGTTATACCAATTACCAATTACCAATTACCAATTACCAATTACTAATATGACAACGCTCCGCACAGTAAAACTAATATCTCAAACCTTCACCGCGCAGCTAGATGCAGAGAGAATACAGGCGATGCAAGTAGCTCAAGAATTCTCCAAAAAATTCGTAGAATTGGGGTTTCAGATTGTACCTCAAGTGCTGTGGGCGATCGGCATTTTGTTAATTACGCGATTTGCGATCGGGTTTGCGAGTAACGTGACTCGTCGAGCTCTGGGCCGCACCGAGCCCACGCTGCGGAAATTCTTAGTTCAAGCTGCCGAAATTGCGATTTTGATTGTCGGCGCAGTCGCGGCTTTGAGTCAGTTGGGAATTCAAACTACTAGCGTGGTGGCGGTAGTGGGTGCGGCGGGTTTGGCGATTGGTTTGGCGTGGCAAAATACTCTATCGCACTTTGCTGCTGGGGTAATGTTGATTAGTTTACGGCCTTTTGAGGTCGGAGATGCGATCGAAGCTACGGATGTGAAGGGAGTTGTCGATAGCATCGGGATTTTTTCAACAACCGTCGTGACGGACGATCGCATAAAAATTATTGTTCCGAATAATAATTTATTTAACGGTACACTGAAAAATACCACAGCGATGGGTACGAGGCGGGTAGACTTAAAAATTGATATTGGCGATCGGCCGATTCGTCCGATGATGGCCGAGTTACTAGAAATTGCCCATTCTCACCCGCTGGTGTTGGAAAATCCGCCCCCAACTTGTTTGGTAATCGAGATCTCTCCTGATACAACTATTCTATCCCTGCGACCCTGGTGCGCGTCGGTGGCCTACGAACAAGTGCGATCGCAAATTCAAGAACACGTCAAAGAAGCCATGAATGCCCACAAAAATCAACAACAATAAATAACTCTTTTCAAACAAACGCAGTACAAAAAAACGATTTTCGTAGAGCACTGCCCCCGTGCTGGCACTTCCAGGTTTCTGATATATAGCTGATTAAGCTGGCATCTCCTGTATTAATCAAAAATCCCAAATCCCAAATCTAAAAATCCCAAATCTAAAATGAGTAATTGGTCTCCCCAGCAAATTTTGCAAGAACCCGGTGTCAGGATGTCCGCCACCGAGAAAGAAACAATTCTCAAAAAATTTCCGCCTCCCGACGAAAAAAAACAAATCTATGCCGACGCCATTTTTGAAGGCGGCGGCGTGCGCGGACTTGCATTTTTAGGCGCACTCAGATGCTGCCACGATTTGGGCATCCGCTGGCGAAAATTGGCCGGTACTTCTGCGGGTGCAATTACTGCGGCAGTATTGGCAACAGACTTGTCAATGGACGACTTGGAGGAGTTGTTAGGACAGCTCGATTATAGCCTATTTTTAACTCAAAAAAACAGTCCTCTAATTTTAAATGGCGACCCCGCCGACGACTTGCAATCCCCAGCTTGGACGCTACTTTTCCTCACAATTAGCCGCCAGATGGGAGAATATTCTGCACAACCTTTTCGGCAGTGGTTGGAAGCAACACTTGGTAAAGGTCACTTGCACACTTTTGCCGATGTCAAACAACTGGTAAAAGAGCGGGAATTAAAAGTAGTAATATCCAACCTAACTCGCGGTGAAATGTTGGTGCTTCCCGATGACTTGCGGCGGCAAGACTCTGCCGATTCCGATCCTTTGTACCAGCAGTTGCGGCTCCAAAATCCCGAAGACTTTAGCGTAGCTGAAGCGGTGCGGCTGTCGATGAGTATTCCGCTATTTTTTGAGCCGGGAAAACTGGGCAACGACTTAATTGTCGATGGCGGAATTCTGAGCAATTTCCCGCTGTGGATTTATGACAAACAATCTGTCGGTTCGACTCCCACTATGCCCCGCTGGTTTACCTTTGGGTTTCGATTGGTCGATACTGGCATTGAGAATCAAGTTAAAATTAACACTCCGCTGTCGATGCTGGCGGCGATGTTCCGAACGATGATGAAAGCAAGAGACCGCTATCACCAGCGGGAAATGGATAAAGGGCGAGTTATTAATATTGATGTGACTGAAGCTGGGGTAACGACGACGGATTTTCACCTTGATGGCGATCGCAAGGCTAAACTATATCGATTGGGGTATGTGTCTACTAAGAGATTCTTTTTGAGTTCCAATTTTAGCTGGGAAAAGCACTTGAAGGCCAGGGGCTTTGGGGAATAGGAGAGGGGGAGAATGGGGAAATATCCCTTCCTCCTTCGACAAAACGTATACAGATTAAGGGTTTGAGGAATTTTAAAAATAGGGCTTGGCAAGAATAGGATGTGTGTGCTATAGTAAGTTACTGTCATCTTGGAGAGGTGGCTGAGTGGTCGAAAGCGGCAGATTGCTAATCTGTTAAGGGTGTTAACATCCTTCGAGGGTTCAAATCCCTCCCTCTCCGTTCTAAAACTTCCTTACCTAGCAACGACTCAAAGTCAAAAAAGGTACGTAGTTGCGCTTGAGCGCTCCGGAATTGCTAATCTAAAGCATAAAGGACAGACAAAAAAGGTACGTAGTTGCGCTTGAGCGCTCCGG
>RDXX01000030.1 GCA_004292955.1 Oscillatoriales cyanobacterium
GAGGGCGGGTTTTTGAAATTGTTAGTTTTGGGGCGATTATTGTTGGTGAACCCGCCCCTACGGGAATTATGTATATAGCCCGCCAATAATATTCAAAAAGCGTTTAACTTGTTTTTCCCAAGTCCAATCGAGCATAAAATTCGCCGCAGCTAAACCCCGACGTTTCGCTTCTTCGCGATTAGTATAAACTTGCTCCAAAGCCTCGACAACTTCCTCAACATCTGACTCTCCCCAACCTTCTACACCGGGAAAATGAGCAGTCGGTTTAACTCGTCCCTGATGCGACAAAGGATAGCAAATATTGCTGTAAATCAAGTCTAAATGTCCGGTATTTGCTGATAAAATAGTAGGAATTCCGCAGGCCATACTTTCCATTGCGACTAAATTAGTGCCGCCTTCGCAGCGATTGGTGAAAACAGCGCAGTCAGCTTCTCGCAATATTTGTCCGGCGAGGTGATTGGGAATTAAACCGATGTCGATAAAAGAGTCAACTGGTAAGCCGTTAGCCGCCAACCATTGCGAAATTCCTAAACTTCCGTCGCGGTTGATATTGGGAAGTCCCGCAACATTTCCGGTTTGTTCGATTCCTAGCATATATTGAGGCCAGAAATTGTGCCAGGTTGTTAGTAGTAAAGCTTCTGGATGTTTGGCGCGAAATCGTTTGAAAGCGGCGATTACAATGTCTTGGCCTTTGCGATATTCGAGTTTGCCGCCGGAGAAGATGACGAAGCGATCGCCAAATAGGTTAGATTTAGGTGCAGGATGGAAAATTGCGGGGTCAATTCCTTGATTTACCATCGCGACGTTAGTCAAGCCGCAGCTTCTCAAAACATCGGCATTCCAGTGGGAACCGGCGACAATAGCGCGATATTTTTTGGCTGTTTCTAGGGCGGCTGGGGTGATGCGGGTGTCTTCAAAAAAGATGACTCCTACTTGACAAGGGCTGATTAGATGATTTTCAACTCCCGAGGATGCTAAGTTATTCCCCAAAGCGTAAAGTACAGGAAAGTTACAACTGATCTGTTTGTCGGAATTTGCTGTTACTAATTCCTGAAATTGTTTCTGCTTTTCTACTGCGGGTGACAAGAGTGATTTGTGCAGCGGATTGATGGATTCTGAGGTGATGGACGGCGGTACTAAAAGTGCAACTTCCCAGGCGGGATTTCGCAGCAGTTGCAGTGTTAAATTCATGCCGTAAATGCCCCAGCCGCTGGTGATGCTGACTGGCCAACTGATGCCGATTCCTGTTATTTGTGGCGGGGTTTCTGGGGGGATATTTTGAGGAAGAACTTCTGGATATATATTACCAGGTAGAGTCTGGGAATGAGTATTTTCTATTATTTGTAGCGGAGTTTGTGAGAGGGGATTTTCAGTTTGAGCCTCTGGATATGCGTTAGTAGGTAGAGCCTGGAAACGGGTAATTAGCTGTTCTAGGGCTGCTTTTATACGATCGCCCACGGCATCCCAATCACCCGCCTGTGACTGCCTAAACAACCGCGCAGTGGGATACCAAGGGCTGTCTTCCCGTGTCAGCATCCACCGCCAATCGGGCATAAAGGAGAGCAAAATCCAGACAGGTTTGCCCAACGCACCGGCTAAGTGGGCGATCGCAGTATCAACACAAATTACTAAATCCAGTTGCGAAATAATCGCTGCGGTGTCGGCAAAATCGAGGCAATGTTCGCTTAAATTGGGGATTTGCTGTTGATTCAATAAAGTTAAATCGCCCGCCGACAAATCTTTCTGAAGGCTGTAAAAACTCGCGCCCGGAACATCTAAAAACTTCAAAAACTCACTCAACTTACAGGATCGCTCGTGATTTTTGCGGTGCAGCGGCCCGCCCGCCCACACAATACCTACTTTTAGTTTATTGTTCGATCCTAGGGAAATTTTACAATCATCGGGCGCAGCTAAATAAGGAATATTTGCAGGTATGTTTTCCAAAGTCGTCCCCAGAATTCGCGGCAAACTTAGCAGCGGCGCTTGCACTTGAAAATCTAGCAAATTCTGCGGATTTGTGACTACATTATCTACGCCTGCCACTTTTTCAAACAAACGCTTCAGCGATTGATGACAAGCAACCATAACTTTGCCGCCTTTTTGCTTGACTAAAGGTGCGTAGCGGATAAAATGAATCGCATCGCCAAAACCTTGTTCTGGGTGCAATAAAATTGTTTTTCCCTGCAAATCTGAACCATCCCAAAGCGGGTAATTGGTATATTGTTGTTCTAATTCTTGAGTGTGCCAGCGCGATTCGTACTCGGCAAAACCATGCTGGAAATTGCCAGTCAACAGCAAAGCAAATGCTAGTCTCAAACGCAAATCTGGAGATTCTGGAGATAGTTGAATTGCTTTAGTATAGCAGTCGATCGCCTCCGCAACTCTTCCTTGTTCTTCCAGGGCATAACCTAAATATAAGTTGGTTTTGCCCAGGTTGGGATTGGTTGCTAGTGCTTGCTGGTAGTGCGAAACTGCCTCGGCTATTTGTCCGTTTTCCTGTTTGAGATAACCTAAATAAGTGTGGGCTTCGGCGTGGTTGGGCGAGGCGGCGATTACTTGTTGGTAGCGCGCGGCTGCGGCTGCTTTGTTACCTTGTTTTTGTAATGCCTTTGCTATGTGAAACTGTACGTCTATTTCTGCGATCGCACTTGATGATGATTTAGCCTCAGTGGGAGTGGGAATTAACTCTTGTAAAGCGACTTTTATGCGATCGCCCACGCCATCCCAATCACCAGGTTTTGACTGCCGAAACAACCGCGCAGTGGGATACCAAGGGCTGTCTTCCCGTGTCAGCAGCCACCGCCAATCGGGCATAAATGAGAGCAAAATCCAGACAGGTTTGCCCAACGCACCGGCTAAGTGCGCCACAGCGGTATCGACGCAAATAACTAAATCTAGTTGCGATATCACCGCCGCAGTATCGGCAAAATCGTTCAAATTGTCGCTCAAATCTATGACAGAAGTTTGAGTTAACAAAGTCATGTCATCCGCCGACACTTCTTTTTGCAGACTGTAAAAACTGACACCGGGAATATCTAAGAATTTCAAGAAATAGCTGAAATCGCTCGATCGCACAAAATCCTTCAAATGTTCCGAACTTCCCGCCCAGACAATCCCTACTTTGAAATTGCGATCGCAATTTAGCGAAAATTGCCAATTCGGCGGCGCCGCTAAATAAGGAACATTGGCGGGTATATTGTCTAAAGTTGTTCCGAGAATGTGCGGCAAACTCATCAGCGGTGCTTGCACTTGAAAATCGGGCAATTCTTCCACCCGCACCGCCACTTGTTCGATACCAGGAATCTGCTTAAATAAACGCTTCAGTTCTTGATAGCAAGATATAATGACTTTGCCGCCCTTTTGCTGGACAATTGTGGCGTAGCGGACAAATTGAATTGCGTCGCCCAAACCTTGTTCGCAGCGGAGTAAAATAGTTTGTCCGTTCAAATCTGAACCGTCCCAAACTGGCTTGTCAAAATTCAACCGCGGCAATTTTTTCGCCTGATCTGTGTGCCACCGCCACTCGTATTCTGCTAAGCCGCGCGGCAAGTCACCTGTCAACAGCAAGACTAAGCCTAAATTGAAGTGAGCTTTAACACAGTCTGGAGCTACTGCGAGAGCTTGATTGTAACATGAAATTGCCCGATTTACGTCTCCCAATAGTTCCACGGCACTGCCTAAATTAGTCAGGGCTTCTACATAATTTGGCTGCAAAGATATTGCTACCTCAAAGCTAGAAATTGCCTGCTCTATTTTGCCCGCAGCCAAACATGAATTTCCCAGGTGATAGTGTCCTTTAGAATTGTTCGGTTCTGCTTCAATTGCACGCTGGTAAAGCCGCCCGGCCTCCGCTGGCTGACATTTTGCTTGCATCGCCACGCCCAAATTTACGAGGGCGGGTACGTAATTGGCATTGAGGGAAAGTGCTTGCTGAAAATAGACGATCGCACTTTGGAGCTCGCCCTGCTGCTGGAGAGTCGCGCCGAGATTGTTCAGGGCTTTGACATAAACGGGATTTAGGGCGATCGCCTTTTGAAAGCAAATTACTGCCTCGGCGATATTTCCCCGATCTTGCAGCAAAATACCCAAGTTATTTTGCGCTTGAGCGCAGTTCGGGTCAATTTCGATCGCGCGCTGATAATACGTCGCAGCTTCGGCTAAATCGCCTGTTTGGTGCAGCGTGACGGCTAAATTAGTAGCGGACTCGATGGAATCTGGCTGCAAAACTAAAGCATTCTTGAAATATGCGATCGCCTCGGCAAGCTTTCCTTGGGATTTCAGCAGATTTGCGCGATCGAATTGTTTCTTAGCTAACTCAATATTAGACTGAATTTCTATTGGTTGTCGAGCTTCCTGATGCTCATGAATTTTTGCTTCAAGCGCCAAAGTAGCCCGATCTAAAACTCCATCCCAATCCCCCGCTGCTGACTGACGAAACAGCCTTGCACTGGGATACCAAGGAGTATCTTCGCGCTCCAACATCCACCGCCAATCCGGCACAAAACACAGCAAAATCCACACGGGTTTGCCCAAAGCACCCGCCAAATGCGCTACAGAAGTATCTACCGAAATGACTAAATCCAGAGCCGAGATTACCGCAGCAGTAACTGCCATATCGTGCAAATTAGAGCTTAAATCTGTGACGGGCATTCGATCTAACCAAGCACGCTCGTCTGCTGTCATTTGCTTTTGCAAATTGTAAAAATCTGCTCCGGGAATCTCTAACAGTTTTGCCAACAAATCTAGCGGGAACGATCGTACCTTATTTTGTGAATGTTGAGTATTTCCAGACCACACAATCCCTACTTTCAAATTAGGAGTGTTCGGAAGAGCGCATTCCAAACCGGGTGGTGGAGCTAAATAAGGAACATTAGCTGGTATAGTATCTAAAGTTGTTCCCAGAATGTGCGGCAAACTCATTAACCGCGTATGAACTTGAAAATCAGGCGCATCGTCGGGATTAATTATTAACTCATCGATTCCCGCAACTTGGGCAAACAACCGCTGCAAGTGCGGCAAACACCAAACAATTACCTTACCGCCTTTTTGCTTGACTAAATCGGCGTAGCGGATAAACTGAATTGCATCGCCCAAACCCTGTTCCGGGCAAAGCAAAATAGTTTTTCCCTCCAAATCTTTACCGTCCCAAATCGGCTGAATAAAGTTTTGGCACGGAAACTCTTTTTCCTTAATCAGGAGCCGCCATTCGTACTCGGAAAAACCGCGCTGCAACTCTCCAGACAGCAGCAAAGCCAAACCTAAATTTAGGTGAGATTCCGGGTTAGTCGCATTGAATTGAACTGCTTGACTGTAGCAGGTGACAGCATCCGCAAATTGGCCACCATTGTGCAACACTTTCCCCAAACCGTTGAGGGGATTCATATTACCCGGTTTCAACTCGATCGCCCTACGGTAACAATCGATCGCCTCTGCCATATTTCCGGCTTCCTCAAAAGCTTTACCCAGATTGTTCAAAGCTTCGGGAAAGTCGGGTTGCAGGCTCAAAGCTTGCTGGTAACAGGCGATCGCACCTGCAATTTTGCCCTGTTTGTGCAGCACAATTCCCAGATTGCAGCGAGCCTCAGCATTGGCTGGTAACTGCTGAATCGCTTGCTGGCAAACGGCTAGAGCCTCATCTAACTTATCTTGCTGTTGCAGGGAACTCCCCAAACCGATCAGAGTTTCGGCTAAATCTGGTTGCACCGCCATAGCGCGATCGTAATAGGCGATCGCATCTGCAATTCTGCCCTGTCGGATCGAGGCGTATCCTAAGTTGTGCAAGGCGTCTACATAATTGGGTTCGAGAGCGATCGCCCGTTCGTAATTTGCGATCGCGCGATCGTAATTCGCGCCCGTTTCCTCTCCTCGTTCCTCCAAAGCAATGCCCAAATTCAAATAAGCCACAGCACAATCAGGATTGACTTGAATCGCTTGCTCGTACAACCTGACAGCCTCCCCCACATCCCCTTGCTCTTCCCGCAGCAGGCCCAAATTAACCAGCGCTTCCGCGCAATTCGGGTTCAAAGACAGCGCCCGCTGGTATTGGGCGATCGCACCTTCATTCTCCCCTGCTTCCGCCAGCGCGCTGCCCAAATTGCTCGCAGTTTCAGCCAAATTCGGGTCTATTTCTAGGGCTTGTCGGTAATGCGCGATCGCCTCTGTTAACCGCCCGCTTTGCTGTTTGACAACACCTAAATTGCTGTGGGCTGCTGCATAATTCGGATCGATCGCGATCGCCCGCTGGTAACACTCGATCGCACCGCCCAAATTGCCCTGCTGTTGCAAATCTCGGCCCAACCGCAACTCTGCATCCGCCGCCTCCGACGGCACAAATCCAGCAGAAACAGCGCCTAGAGCCTCCGCCACCCTAGCGAAAACACCCTCCCAGCCTCCCCTTTCCCGTTGCCGAAACAGCCTTGCACTGGGATACCAAGGACTGTCTTCGCGCTCCAACAACCACCGCCAATCCGGGGAAAACGCCAGCAAAACCCACACCGGTTTGCCCAAAGCCCCCGCCAAATGGGCGACAGCCGTATCGACAGTAATTACTAAATCCAGTTTGGCGATCGCAGCAGCAGTATCAGCCAAATCACCAAAATGCGGGCTCAAATCGACGATCGGCGTTCCATTCAACAGCGCGCGATCGGCCTCTAAAACCTCCTTCTGCAAGCTGTAAAAAGTTACCCCCGAAACGTCCAAAAGCGGCAGAAACTGACTTAAACCGCAAGAACGCTGCATATTTTTGCGGTGTTTGGGATTCCCCGCCCAGACAATCCCAACTTTCAAATTGCGATCGGGCAAAAGCGCAAATTCAGCATCCGCAGGGGGAGACAAATAAGCAGTAGTTGCCGGAATTGTTTCTAGCCTTGTACCGAGAACATAGGGTAAACTCAACATCGGCACTTGCACGTCAAATTCCGGCAGCGGTTCACCTCTAACTATCAGCAAATCAATGCCATCAACCATGGCAAACAAACGGCGCAATTGCGGGTAACAATCAACAATTACCCTACCGCCTCGATTTTTGACAATCTCAACGTAGCGAATAAACTGAAGCGAATCGCCTAAACCTTGTTCCGCGTGCAGCAAAACAGTCTTTCCCTGCAAATTGGAACCATCCCACAGCGGCCGGTATTCTCTCGCCGAAAGCGTATTTCCCGGCGCCGTCAAATAACAGGAATGGCCTGTTTTAAATTCTTTAATCTGCCAGCGCCACTCGTATTCGGCGAGGCCATTTGCAAAATCTCCCGCCAACAGCAAAGCCAAGGACAAATTCAGGTGAGCGCTAGCATGATCCGGATTCAAATGAATCGCCCGTCTGTAGCAGGCGATCGCATCTTCAACCGCGCCTTTTTCCAGAAAAGTCCTGCCTAAATTGTTGATAGCTTCCACAAAATCCGGCAGCAATTCCAACGCTTTGTGATAATACTCCAGCGCCTCTTCTAAATTGCCCTGTTCTTGCAAAACAGTTGCCAAATTGTTGTAAGCTTCCCAGCTATGGGGTTGAATTTCCAGCGCTCGGCGGTACAAATCGAGCGCCCTTAACAGTTCGCCCTTTTCTTGCAGCGCCACCGCTAAATTAATCAGTGCGGGCACGAAATCCGGTTCAGCAGCCAGAGCTTGTTCGTAATGTGCGATCGCCTGTTCCACTTTACCTTGTTCCTCAAAAATCTTTGCCAAGTTGTAAGCTGTTTGAGGAATATTGGGAGCGAGCGCTAAAGCTTCTTGGTAATGGGGAATAGCTGCATCTAATTCCCCATTTTCGTGTTTGAGAAAACCATAATTAATGCGCGCTTGGAAACAATTGGGAGCGAGAGATATAATTTGTTCGTAAAGGGCGATCGCCTCTAGCTTATCGCCTGTTTCCATTAAATGTTCTGCTTGTTGCAATAAATCATCTAAAACAGCCGAATTTTCGTCGCCCGTTGCGACAACAGATATCTCAATTCCCTGCAAATGCTTGGCTGCTGAGTCATTTCCTAAAGCTTCGCCCGCAGTCACAAATATTTGTTTGTTTTCCTCAACCAAGCTAGCGCCTGTCATTTCCAGAGGTAGATTTTTGGCAGCATCCTCAGCAGAAGTAGCAGAATTTGCGATCGCAAATAAACTCAAAGCCGCCTGCACATCCTGAAACAATTCTTGCCAACTTTCCGGCTGACTTTGGCGGAAAAGCCTTGCAGTTGGATACCAAGGATTGTCTTCGCGATCCAGCAGCCAGCGCCAGTCAGGAGCAAAAGACAGCAGCACCCAAACCGGTTTACCCAAAGCACCAGCCAAGTGTGCCACAGAAGTATCGACAGTAATCACTAAATCCAATTGAGATATAGCAGAAGCCGTATCAGCAAAGTCGTTCAGATGCGCGCTCAAATCCGGGACTAGATGCTGGTGCAACAAAGTGCGATCGCACTCCGACAAGTTTTTTTGTAAACTATAAAAAGCAATTCCCGGAACATCCAAGAATTGCATAAAATCGCTTAAACTACAAGAACGTTGATTATCTTTACGGCGCTGCGGACTTCCCGCCCAAACAATCCCCACCTTTAACTTTGCATCAGAAGCAAGTGCAAAACTGCACTCAGCAGGCGGAGCTAAATAAGGAACATTTGCGGGAATTGTTTCCAGAGTTGTCCCCACAATCCTCGGCAAACTCATCAGCGGTGCGTGAAAGTCAAATGCTGGCAAATCCTCAAAACAAACTGATAAATATTCAATCCCGACAACAGTCGCAAACAACCGCATCAAATCTGGATAGCAAGCCACGATAACTTTAGCACCTCGGCTCCGAAGCATCGGCGCGTAGCGAATAAACTGAATCGAATCGCCGAAGCCTTGCTCAAGGTGGAGTAAAATAGTTTTCCCCTGCAAATCCGCACCATCCCAAAGCGGCTGTGGAAATTGTCTCGCCTCTACTTGCGAAGTGCGCCACCGCCACTCATATTCAGCAAAACCGCGCTGGAAATCTCCAAACAATAGCAAAGTCAAGGCTAATTCCAGGTGTGCGATGGCGTTGTCTGGCTGCAATTCCAAGGCTCGATGGTGACAAGCAAAAGCTTCTTGAAATTCTCCTAAATCGACCAAAGCGTGGGCGAGGTTGTTAATAGCATCCACGAAGTCCGGCTTAAGTTTTAATGCTTGTCGGTAGTGGGAAATTGCTGCTTTAGTATTGCCTTGTTCGTGGTAAAATGCTCCGACATTGTTTTGAGCTTCGGGATTGTTAGGTTCTAATGCTATAGCTTGCTGGTAGCAGTCGAAAGCTTCGGGCAATTTACCTTGCTGCTGAAAAATTCTTCCCAATCCGATTAGAGAATATGTCAATTTTGGATTAATTTTTAAAGCGTGCAGGTAACAGGCAACTGCCTCATTTAATTGATTTTTGTCTTTTAATAAGCCTGCTAAATTGTGTGCAGTTTCCAGCAAGTTTGGGTCGAGCTGGAGCGCTGTTTGATAATATGAAATTGCCGAGTCTATTTCGCCCAAGTGCTGTTTGAGCCAGCCCAAATTATTGTATGCTAGTGCGGTATTTGGTGAAAGTTGGATGACTTGTTCGTAACTGGCGATCGCCCTTTGAGTAGCGCCGACATCCATCAAAACATGGGCTTTGTTTAAATGTGCCTCTACAAAATCGGGGTTTTGGGCGATCGCGCGATCGTAAAAGTCGATCGCCTCAGCCACTTTTCCCTGCTGTCTGACTGCAATTCCCAACAAACACAACACATTTGCTGACTCCGGCTGCGCTTCCACAATTTGCCGGTACAAATTTTCAGCTTCTAAAAAACGCCCCGCTTGATGATATTCCCAAGCTATATTCAAAGAATCTTCACCACGCATTTTGACGGCAGATTTTTGGATTTTTTTCTTAGAAGCCATAGTTGTCTGTGTTGTTTGTTATTTGTTGTTTGTTATTTGTTGTTTGTTATTTGTTGTTTGTTGTTTGTTGTTTTTTACTATAACAATAACCGCCAACTGCCAACTGCCAACTGCCAACTGCCTTCATCCCAACAAACAAGCTGCGGGAAAAATCAAATATTCTAAGAAAAACAACTTCCAAATAAACTGATAAAAATCAGCAATTTCTTTCTGCTCGTCCAAATCAACTTTGACACTCCAAAACCACATCAAACCCAAAGCCACCAAATGAGCAACCGCCAAAAACACTAAATTAACATTAGACAACACGACTGCTCCCGCCAAAGTCGCGCCCAAATAGCAAACCGTCAACACCCAGCGAGATAAATTAAAGACGGCGGGCTTGCCTAGCTCGATCGTAAACGTAGTAATATTGTATTGCTTGTCGCCCTCCATGTCAGGGATATCTTTGAAAATGGCGATCGCAAAAGTAAACACGATCACAAAAACCGTCAGCACCCAAACTTCCGCCGGAATCGCCAAAGACAGACTATTTAAGCTCCAGCCAGTAAAAACGCTTTTCGCCCTTCCCAAACCCAAAACCCAATTAAAGTGTAGAAACAGCCCTAAATTGACGATCGCCCCGCGCACCGTAAAAATGCACAGCGCCGCCCAAAAAGGAAACCGCTTCAACCGAATTGGTGGCAGAGAATAAGCAGTCCCAATCGCCAAACTAACGCCAACTGTAGCCAGCAAAAACGGGCCTTGCAAAACAGCAGTCACAACCGCTATAATTCCCGTTGCAATTACAATCAACTCCCCAGTTTTGCGAGAAAACGCTCCCGAGGCGATCGGCAAATACGGCTTATTTATCTTATCAATTTCAACATCTTCTAACTGGTTCAATCCCACAATATAAATATTGCCGCAAATGCAAGCCAACCAAGCAAAAGCTAGCGGCAGAAGTATAGGATTCACAAATAATCGAGTGCTTTGGGCGATCGCATACAAAGCCAGTACACTCAAGGTAGTGCCGATAATCGTATGCGGCCGAGAAAACTCCCAAAAAGCGCTCACCCAGCTTTGCGGAGCCGAGCCATTTTCATCAATCCAAGACTTACCAATCGAATCGTTGCTCATAAATCCTACAAACGCACCAGAAATAATATTAAGTAAGATGGAAATTGTCCACCTTACTTGATTGAACTTGCCGCCAGAAATATCATCAACCGAACTTCTTCATTCCTTCTTCCTTCATTCCTTCCTTCTTTCTTCCTTTTTACTTCATTTCTTCGGTCAACTGTCAACTCTTCCTTCTTCCTTCCTTCTTCCCTCTTCCTTCTATCCGTTACATCCGTTACATCCGTTGCCGAACTTCCTTCTTCCTTCGGTCAACTGTCAACTGTCAACTGTCAACTGTCAACTGTCAACTGTTCCATTTATTTTACAGCACAAATCAGCCCGAAACGAATCAATCCGCTCTCATATCCCCGACTCATCAACCCCAGAGCAAGTGCAGCTTGAATAGTCGTCCAACCGCTCGTCAACAAACCCCAAATCGCGCTCGGAGTCAAAGCAGAATCGATCACCACATCCCAAAAAGGAGCCACAGCTTTTGACCAATCAGCACTGCGAATACTTGTCAGAGGCAAACTGCGGACAATCTCCTCATATTCCGGCAAAGAAATCACATAAGGCAAAGCATAAACTCGGTAAATTTCTGCCAATTCCTTCCTCTCTGCATCAGTCAATTCTCCCGCTGTTTCTCCCAGCGGGCGGTGACACCAAGTTGCCAAAATCAAAGTTCCTCCCGGCTTGAGCACGCGGCAGCATTCCTCTAAAAACTTAATTTTGTCGGGCATATGTTCCCCACTTTCGAGCGACCAAACCAAGTCGAAGGACTCATCAGGAAAAGGCATATTTAAAGCATCTGCTACTAAAAAGTTAACATTGCTTTCCAGTCCAGCAATTTTAGCGCGTTCCTTTGCTCTGTTTGCCTGTACCGGACTCAGCGTAATGCCGGTGGCTGTCACCCGATCGCCCTTTTGATTTGGTTCCGACGATCGACTAAAATCGCGATCGACCCCATCATCCGACTTTAAATTATTTTGCGCGATCGAACCAAACTTTTCGGTCAAATACAACGTGCTCCCACCAATGCCGCAACCGACATCCAGAATGCGGTAAGGTTCTGATAGCGCTCCGGCTGTCGGCACTCGGGCCCAGGAGAGCAGTTCCTCGATCAAATCTATCTGAGCCTGTCGGCGCTCTTTCTTTAAGTTTCCATCCGGGCCGTAGTAACCGTGGTGCATATGTTCGCCCCACACCTGCTCCCACAAACCGCTAGAAGCGTCGTAGAGTTGCTGAATTTGCTGGTAAAGTGTTGATGTCATCGCACGATCGCAAGTTGTTACAGGAATTCTACCGTGATTGTCCCGTTGTTGTCATCGAACTTGGCGGCGAAAGTGCGATCGACAGCCGGCACTCGCACTCGCAGAGATATCCTGATTTCGGGCCAGGCGATTTGTGAGTTCCCTTTAAAATCCCAAATCAAAAATCTCAAATCTAAAATCGATTTGTGGGTTCCCTCTAAAATCCCAAATCCCAAATCCCAAATCCCAAATCCCAAATCCCAAAATCTCAAAATCTCAAAATCCCCAATCTAAAATCTAAAATCTAAAATCTAAAATCGAATGACTGTCTCGCGAACTATTTGTTTAGGATTCATCGCCGTCATTACCGCAGGTGCTCTACTACTAATGATGCCATTTTCCACAATTGATGGAACTTGGAGCGATCCAATCACAGCACTCTTTACCTCTACTTCCGCTGTCTGCGTCACAGGGTTATCGGTTGTAGATGTCGGAAAATATTACTCTTTTTGGGGGCAACTGTGCCTCGTATTACTGGTGCAAATAGGAGGCTTAGGCTACATGACAGCCACAACCTTCTTACTGCTGCTATTGGGCCGCCGCTTTGGTTTAAAAGACAAAATTGCCCTGCAACAATCACTTGACAAATCGGGACTAGCCGGAGTATTACAACTCGTGCAGTCAATTCTAGCAACAACCGCTTTGTTTGAATTGACTGGAGTGTTTTTGCTGATGTTAGTTTTTGTCCCAGAATACGGATTTAAAGACGGTCTCTGGTCTGCTATTTTTCACAGTGTGAATTCTTTTAATAACGCCGGATTTAGCATCTATTCAGATAATTTAATCCGCTACGTCAATTCGCCTGTGATTAACTTCACAGTCACCGGATTGATCGTATTTGGGGGCATCGGCTATCAAGTAATTATGGAAATGTACCTGTGGCTGCGCGATCGCTTCAACAAAAGCCCCATCTGCACAGTTTTTTCCCTGAATTTCAAAGTCGTTACCAGTACAACTGCTGTCCTTTTAATTTTAGGAACCCTAGCATATTTAGTGCTGGAATACAACAACCCAGGAACTTTCGGGCCTCTAAATTTTCCTCAAAAGGTGATGGCAGCTTGGTTTCAATCTGTGACGCCCCGCACGGCAGGATTTAATACAATTGACATTGGAAAAATGAGCGAAGCCGCGCTATTTTTGACCATCGCGCTGATGTTTGTCGGCGCCAGTCCCGGTAGCACCGGCGGCGGCATCAAAACCACAACTTTTAGGATATTGTTTAGCTGTACCGCAGCAGTTCTCGAAGGTCAGGAACAGGTGCAGTCCTATCAGCGTCAAATCCCAGCAGCCCTGATTCTGAAAACCATTAGCGTAGTCTTCGGCTCGCTGTTAGTCGCCTTCTCATCTGCAATTTTAATTGAACTGACCAATCCCGAACTAGAATTTATCCAAGTGCTGTTTGAGGCCGTGTCAGCTTTTGGTACAGTTGGCCTTTCCACAGGGATTACAGCCAAGATTTCGGCGATCGGCAAATTAATTTTGATTGCGACAATGTACATAGGTCGGGTTGGCGTGCTGCTGCTGATGAGTGCCGCATTCGGCGACCCCAAACCCAGAACTTTTAAGTATGCTGAGGAAAGTTTGTTAGTCGGATAGCAAAATCCTGCCTCGTTTCTGATAATCTAAACAATGGGTCATATCAAATCCCGTTGCATCGGAATTATGTAGTGCGAGCGTCTCGCTCGCGATTCAGGCCGCGAGCGAGACGCTCGCACGCTCAACGATTCAAATATATAATTCCGATGCAACCGGAAACGATATCACAACCCAAATCAACTTTTACTATTTACTCAAAAATCAAAAGGAGGCAGCGCTGTCTATGCTAAAATTTGAATATCCAGACCTTCAGCGCTGAATATGAGCGTGAACCTTTCATCTTTAAGATTTTTCCGCAGTTTGCGCGCGGAAAACAAGCAGTTTGCAGTTATTGGTTTGGGACGTTTCGGCAGAGCTGTGTGCTCGACTCTCCACGGCTTGGGTTACGAAGTCCTGGGAGTTGACACCGACGAAAAAAAAGTAACTCAAGCTTTGAGCGATCGCATTTCGGCTCACGTTTTGCAGTTAGATTCTACAGAGCCTAGCGCTCTACAGGAAGCAGGTATATTTGAATTTGAAACAGTGATTGTGGCGATCGGCAATTACCTCGCCGAAAGCATTACCACCACCCTCAACCTCAAGGAAGGCGGGGTAACTCACGTCATCGCCAAAGCTTCCTCGGAAACTCACTTAAAACTGTTGAAAAAAGTCGGCGCCGATCATGTAGTTTTTCCCGAACGAGAAATGGGCTGCTCTTTAGCCCGCATTCTTACACAACCCAGCATTTTAGAACGCTTTGACCTCGACCCAAATCACAGCATTGTTGAGTTGCTCGTTCCTGAAAAATTTGACGGTAAAACCATTGCGGATTTGGATCTCCGGCGCCGGTACGGTTTGAACTTGCTCGCAGTCGGTCGCGCCGACAAGTTCGAGATCAATCCCCAGCCAAACGAACGCTTGAAAAACGGCGAGGTGATGGTAGTAATTGGTTCTAATAAAGATATCAATCGCTTGCCAATTTAACAGATCGCCATTTTACTTGCTCGATCTCTAGGGTGCGCCGCAAGCGCACCTTATATTATCTGCGATCGAGGCACCACCTGAGACTTGAATTGCAAGCCCTAGCTAGGAAATGAGAATTAAATAACTTCCACAAGTTTGTGGGATGGGCGGGACGCCCATCCCACAATAACAATAAAGATTGTAAGTTATTTAATTATCATTCCTAAATAAAAATACCAATGCTGCGGTTGCTTTGGCCGTGGCGGTTTGCTCGCAGAACACAACGGAAACCATCGCCACAATCGAAAATTTTTGAAGAAAATAGAAGCACCCAACGATCGATCGTCGCGCAAGCCCAAATCTAGGAGCGCTAGCCCTCAGAATTCAACCGACTTTCAAGATATCTTGCAAATAAGCTTTGCCAAAAACCAGCACCACCAACACTAGAGCGAGTTCAACAGGCCAAGGACAGACCGCAAAAAACCAAATTAACGAACACACCCCAATAATTGCAGCTATGGGAGCCGGAATCCCGTCTAGCGTTCTCTTGTCAGTCCCAGCAGTCACGAGTCCAGCGAGCAAGCAGAGCGTAAACGGAATCAAGCAACTTGCGATCATGGCTTTTACCTCATTAAATTTTTTTTAGATATGGCAGATGAGCATATTGTAACGATACATGAAAAATTCGGAAACGTACCAGAATCTTTGATAAAATTTAATGTTAGGTCATTGATAAGCTGTAGCCACACTTGTTTAATTTTGAGCTTCGACTCTCTCCGAAGGCAGAATTTGGGAATTTTGGTTTCGGGATTCGCGATCGCAGCCGAATACCTGGAGATGAACTGCGATGCACCCTCGATCGCACTTCTGCAATAGATTCCCGACAAAATGCGACAGTACAAAGGCTGGGCCGATTTCCGGTAGCCTGCCTTTTTGCTGTCTGTACAGACACGATGTCTGTAGAATGCCGATCGCCCCGCTAACCTTTCCCTCCATCGCAGGAAAGAACATATTGCTGGGCGATCGATCTTTTTGTGTTCGAGCGTGCGATCGATCTTTGCTTCCCCATCTCTCACTAAAAAATAAATTCCCAAGCCATTAACAGCCTTTTCTATCGCCATTAATTAATATAAACAATCAACAATAAATTGACGAAAACCACCCTCTATTGTATAATCGAAAACCCTCCCTATAAAAATAGCCGACACTTGACAACTAATCAACTAAAAAGTTAACTATTTAATAGATACAACTCCTACAGCAATGATGTCATACCTCATCTCATTTTCCTACGGTATTTGCCTGCTACTATCCCTCATCGGTTGGGGAAAAGTCTTCAACCACATCCTGTTTCCCAACCAGCGAATTGACTGGGGACAAAGAGCCGCTTGGGGTCTAGCTTTTAGCGTTCTAATTGGCGGCATCTTAAATGCAACCTGGACTATTTCCCAAACCACAATTCTATTTTTTTTAGGTTTGGGACTCATTTACTGTCTAGTAGATTTAATAAATCACAGACAATTAATTATTAATAATATCTGGCACTTATTTCAAGAATGCCGCAAAGATAAAGTCATCTTAGCAGCCATTGCCATAGTTAGTCTACTAATTTTAATTCAATACGCCGGATGGCTTTATACAGGTAGACACAACTTTGCAAATATGGTCTATGCTGACGGATTTAATACTAGCGACGACTACCACGGTTACTTAGTATTTCCCCACAAAATGCTGCAACTCGGTTCGATGGGTTCAGACCCTTTTAGCGAACGAAGAATAGTATCTTTAGGTGGGCAGTCATTTCTCCAAGCATTGATTTTAAGCGGACTTTCCGACACTAATCTCAACCTCATCGACCCCGCTTTGCCCCTGATAATTACTGTCGGACTAATCCTAGGATTTTTCAAAGAAAATAAAGTTTCAACCAAACGAATCGTCTTCACTATTTTATTCTTGCTTTTGATTCCACTTCCCAAGGCTAACACTACAAGTCTCATGCTGCCAGTCGCTTTATTTGTAAGTTTGTTCAGGACGCTTGACAGTAAAGAGATAGAACGCAACCATTGGGCGGCAAATGCTTGTATATTAGCTTTAATTGCAGCGGCTATTTGTGCTTTAAAATCATCGCTAATACCCGCCTGTGTCTTTCTATTTGCCACCAGCTATATTTGCTATTTAATTAGCTCCGAATCCAAACAAAAAGTTTTATTTGAATTGGTATTGACAACAGTATTAGTGGGAGTATTTCTACTGCCTTGGATGATTTCAATGTATCAATCCTCAGGCACTCTATTGTATCCTCTTTTGGGAAAAGGCTATCACGCCTCCGCCTACGGCATTACCTTCAAATCAGGTTCGACGTTATTAGGAACTGCGAAAAGCGCCATGAGAGCATTCCAAGGTATTTATGTTTTTATACTGATATTTCTCGGCTGTTTGAGCTTGAGCATCCGACCTTGGAAGTTTGGCAATTTACCCGAAGAACCTTCGTTCTCGAACCGCCAAGCAGTTTTATCAATGACAATTGCAGCGGGATTGGCGACAATTGCTGTAGGTGTAATTACCGAAAATGCCGACCCTTTTCGCTATTCGTTTTCTCACCTTTTCCCAGCAATTTTAATATTGATCGCGGTAGCAATGACCGACACAGGAACATTAAACAAAAACGGAGCAGCCAACTTTTTTATTGCTGCTGTATTTTGTGCGGGGTTGGCAATTAGCTATAACTGGGCTATCACTAAACAGACTTACTCAGCTTATGTAAAAAATATAGAATTTGGGCTGACAAATCCATCATTAGTTACAGCAAAGCAAAAGTCGCAGTACGTAGCAATACAGGAGTCTGTGCCACAGGGAGAAACAGTTTTGACCAGACTAGATGCACCTTTTATCCTCGACTTCAAACGCAATCAAATTTTCCTAGCAGACTGGCCGGGGGGAGCAAGTTTGCCACCCGGTATGCCTGTATTCAAAGGCCCTGAAGCCTTAGCAAACTATTTAGTTTCAAAATCTATTCGATACATAGCTTATTCGTCTTGGAGTCTCAATCATCCCGCAGATGTAGATACTTCGGGGCCTGGATTGTCATCTTGGTTTCGACTGCAAGCAAAACTCTCTCACGATTTTCGCGATAACGTGCGGCAACTTGCAAAAAGTCGCAAAAAACTTTATGAAGACGGAGAAAATTTTGTGTTAGATTTGGGAACTAAAGCCATCTCTATGGGTTTGTAGTTCTGAACAGTTGCTAGAATCAAAGCAAGCTGAAAAAAGTCTTACATGATACGCTACTCATAGCAGTAAGGTACGCATTGCACACCCTACAATAACTTTACTCTTTAGTCCGCGGAGGCGGACTTCGTTTGTGTAGTAGCGGTTTCAACCGCCGAGTCTTAGGAATGAGAATTAAATAAGGATCGCAAATTAAATAATTTACACAAGTTTGTGGGATGGGCGGGACGCCCATCCCACAATAACAATTAAAATTGTAAGTTATTTAATTCGCGATCCTTATCTAATCAAAGGGGATTTTTAACATAAAAGAGCAGATTGGATATCAAACCGAGAAGCCGAAAATGTCTGGTAGAAACTTGAGCATCTGCTGGGAGCATCTTTAACACATCTTTCTCGGATAATAGGTTGAGATTCTCCTCTTTGGCAAAGAAGTTTTTGCCGAGCAATCTCAACAAAGCTCGAAACCAAGAAGGGGGAAACCAATGAATTAGGGGAACAGCAGTGTGGAATTCTACGGGATACCAGCGGTTGGGAGTGGTGATGCAACAAGTTTTGCCGACTCGGCAAAGTTCCCGAACAAAAGCTTTTTGCTGAGTCCTATTGCCGACGTGTTCGATTACGGCAAAACTCACGACTAAATCAAAACTTTTGTCGGGAAATGGTAAAGTCAACCCGTCGGAACGGACGTATGTTAAACCGGGATATTCTTCTTCTAAAAAGGCAGCATCTTCCATGCCGACTGCGGTTATTTTATGGGGGTATGGATAGAGTTTTTCAAAGAAATTGCAATCTTCGCGACGGTCGGAAGTTACTCCTACATCCAGGACGGTTGTGTCGTCGCTGGGATTGGCTAATCCCAGGAGCAAATCAAACATTTTTTGGCGGGCGTACCAAGATAGTTTAGTGGCGAAACCACCTAGCTTGGGGCCGATATACTCGCTGGAATTGTTTTCAGTTACTGTCATAGGATTTGAGGTTTTCGATGTACAGATTAGATGGGTGAAGTCTGATTGTTCCTGACCGCTTTAACGCAGCATTTGGACAAGTCTGTCGATTCTGAATTTTAAATTTTAGATTTTAGATTTACTCCACAGATGAATTGGGTAGCTTGAAATTTGGTCTAAAGTCTGGGGATATCCACTCCATGCGCCGACAGCCTGTATCTGTTTTTGGGCTGGTTCAAATTATCTTTGCTGACAATTGTAATAAGATTTGAGGTTGAATTATTTTACCTACGTTTTAAGCTCAGAACGCTGAGAAAAAAGCTAGACAGAACCATCTGCAAACCTACTGTCAGGCACGTGAGGGAGGGAATAACTAAACGGAGAGTTTTAGAGGAGTCTAGAGAACCGAAATCTGTTTTGCTCCAGATAGTTAATGACAAGAACGAGCCAATTATTCCGATTAATATTAGCGTGATTCCCACGATCAATCCTGTCTCTAGGGTGACATAGCGAAATATTTTGTTGAGTTTGGGGTCTTGCGGCAACAGTTTCTCGCTGATGGCGAAAATTTTGGTGAAGAAAGCGAATGTTACGGCTTGAAAACCGACGATAATTGCGATCGCAGCATACAATAGCGTATGTACATCAAAGCTGATGCTCCCGATTTTTTGAGTACCGGGCAACAGCCAAATGCCAACTATTAAACCCAACATCATCAGCCCCGTACCGGGATACAGAAACAGCCACCGGGGACTGTACAGCAGCAAAAATCGGAGGTGCCGCCAGCCATCTCGCCAAGTTCGCAGGTGTGGCGGGCGGCTGCGGCCGTCGGGAGAGAGTACGGTTGGGACTTCAGTGATTGCCAACTTGTACAGCGAGGCTTTGACGACCATTTCGCTGGCAAATTCCATACCGGTTGTTTGCAAGTCGAGTTTCAAAATTGAGTCTCTCCTGAAACCTCTGAGCCCGCAGTGAAAGTCGCCGGCGGGACTTGAAAAGAATAACCGCCCAACCCATGTCAGCACCGGATTTCCTAAATATTTGTGCAGCGGCGGCATGGCCCCTGGTTTGATGCCCCCTTGAAAGCGGTTTCCCATGACTAAATCGCAGCCTCCCCGCAATTTTTCGACAAAGGCGCCGAGGTGCGAAAAGTCGTAGCTGTCGTCAGCGTCGCCCATGATAATATAAACTCCGCGCGCGGCTACGATGCCTCCCATTAGGGCGCTGCCGTAGCCTTTGGCTGCTACGGGTACGACTCGGGCCCCCAATCGGGTGGCGATATCTTGAGAACCGTCAGTGCTGCCGTTGTCTGCTATGATGACCTCGCCGGCAATATTAAGTTCGCGCAGGGACTTCTGTGCCTTCTCGATACAGATTTCTAAAGTTTCTGCCTCGTTGAGGCAGGGCATGAGTATCGAGAGTTCGAGACTGTATTCCTCGCTGGTGTTGGTCTGTTCTGCCATATGTTTGTTCCAGGCGTTACTGGCGATCGACAATACTTACTGTTCCAGTATCTATGCTTAAATTATTAGTGGTGAAGAAAACTCAACAAAACTTAATTTAAGTTTTTCCAGTTTTTTGGAATGGCAATTTTTGCTGTAATATAGGTTACTTAAACTTATGAGTAGAAGCGTTTTTCTAGTTTTGCTCGCTGCTATTTTGTGCAGTGTTGTAGGTCAATTTAGTCTGAAAGCGGGAGCGAAAATATTAGGACCGATTGGCGCTGCTAATTTAGTTGAAAAAGTTATCGCAATGGCAACTCAGCCTTTGATAGTTGGAGGTCTGTGTTTGTATGCAGTTTCTTCGATCGGCTTTATCGTAGTTTTGTCTCGCGCCAACATTAGCATAGTCTCGCCTTTACTGTCAATTAGTTACTTGTTTACTGTTTTGGGTGGCAAAATTGTATTTGGCGAGCCTTTGCCACCGCTGCGGTTGGTAGGCGTGGGGCTAATTATGACGGGAGTAATTTTTGTACTCAGAGGTCAGGCTGGGGGAGTTACTGGCGGCAATTAACACGATTTGAGATTTGAGATTTGAGATTGAAGATTGAAGATTGAATAATTTTAGCGGTAGGGTGCCTCGCAATTAAAAATCCCTAGTATAAAATCGATCGTCTCATTGCGACGCACCTATGCCATCGCAAATTGAGCAAACCAACTCAAAAATTATGTTGTAGCAACAGTTGAGATGGTATAAGATTGATAATTGAGTGCTGAATTGATAATTTAGGTCGCAGGGTGTATGTGAGTCCTCTGTTATGAAATAATGCTGCAATATGTCTCTGTCCTCTGAGTCTATGAATCTACTTCAATTATTGAGATATCGCACCGCAGTTCTTGCTACTATGCACCAAAAAGAACGGGTGATGGCTCCCATTTTGGAACGAGAATTAGGCGTTATAATTAGCGTACCTGCGAATTTTGATACTGACGCATTCGGCACGTTCACTAGAGAAGTTAAGCGTTTAGGTACTCAAATAGAAGCGGCTCGCCAGAAAGCAGAAAAAGCTTTAGAAGTTGCGGGCGAAACTCTAGCATTTGCGAGCGAAGGTACTTTTGGCCCTCACCCAATGATGCCGTATCTGCCAGCCAACAGAGAAATTGTAATTTTATTAGATAGAGCTAACAATATCGAACTTGTCGGCGAATCTTTGTCATTGGAAACTAATTACAGTCACCAGTTAGTTGCAAGTATAGAAGAAGCCGAGGATTTTGCCCAAAAAGCGGGATTTCCCGAACACGGACTGGTTGTTGTAGTTGGCGATGCTGCACTCGGTAAGGGTGAAATTGTTAAGGGCATTGTGACAGAAAAACAACTTTTTGATGCGGTGACAGCAGGCTTAACAAAATCCTCAACTGGCAAAGTTCACGTCGAAACAGATATGCGGGCGATGTACAATCCCACTCGGATGAAAAACATCGAAAATGCAACTCTCGATTTAGTTAAAAAATTTAAGCAATTGTGCCCGGAGTGCGGTTGGCCGGGATTTGAGATTTCCCAGAGGAAAATGGGGTTGCCCTGCGGACTTTGCTATTTTCCGACTCAGCTAGTGCGATCGACAATTTATCTATGCAAAAACTGCGGTTATACTAAAGAAGAACTGTTTCCCGACGGTCGAGAGACTGCCGATCCCGGTCAGTGTCAGTATTGCAACCCTTAAAAATAAGTTACTAATGATAGCCGTAGCAACCGATCGCAACTGGAAACCCGTTATTAAAGAATTTGAGGCTGTAGTCGGCAAAAACGGCGTAGTGCAGCGCCGTGAAGAATTGATTGTCTACGAGTGCGATGGACTTGCTAGCTACCGCCAGCGCCCCGCCCTGGTGGTATTGCCGCGAACTACCGAGGAAGTGGCAAATGTGGTCAAAATCTGCGATCGCAATTCCATTCCCTGGGTAGCTAGAGGCGCAGGAACCGGGCTTTCCGGCGGCGCTTTACCTGTAGAAAACTGCGTGCTGATTGTCACAGCCCTGATGCGAAAAATCCTGAAAGTAGACTTAGAAAATCAGCAAGTAGTCGTACAACCAGGAGTAATTAATAACTGGGTAACGCAAGCAGTTAGCGGTGCCGGTTTCTACTACGCGCCCGATCCTTCGAGTCAAATTGTTTGTTCGATTGGCGGCAACGTTGCCGAAAATTCTGGTGGCGTACACTGCCTCAAATATGGCGTGACAACCAATCACGTTTTAGGATTGAAATTGGTAATTCCCGACGGTTCAATTGTCGATGTCGGCGGCGAAATTCCCGAAATGCCTGGTTACGATTTAACTGGTGTATTTGTCGGTTCCGAAGGCACTTTAGGCATCGCCACAGAAGTTACTTTGCGAATCCTCAAAGCGCCGGAATCTATTTGCGTTCTGTTGGCAGATTTTCCTAGCATAGAAGCAGCGGGCGAATCGGTTTCCGATATTATCAGTGCTGGGATTATTCCCGGCGGCATGGAAATCATGGACAATATCAGCATTAATGCTGTGGAAGATGTCGTAGCAACTGGTTGTTATCCGCGCGATGCGGCAGCAATTCTGCTCGTAGAAATCGACGGTTTAGAAGTGGAAGTTGCTACAAATAAACAGCGAATTTCTGATATTTGCAAGCAGAATGGAGCGCGAAATATCACCACGGCTCACGATCCGGAAACGCGGATGAAAATTTGGAAAGGGCGGAAAGCTGCTTTTGCGGCGGCGGGTCATCTCAGCCCTGATTATTACGTGCAAGATGGGGTAATTCCGCGCACGCAAATGGCTTATGTTTTGAAAGAAATTGAGGGTTTGAGCGAGAAATACGGCTACCGAATTGCGAATGTATTTCATGCGGGAGATGGGAATTTGCACCCGCTGATTCTGTACGATAATTCGGTAAAAGGTGCGCTGGAAAAGGTGGAAGAATTGGGCGGGGAAATTCTCAGGCTGTGCGTGAAAGTTGGCGGCAGTCTTTCGGGGGAACACGGGATTGGTGCTGATAAGAAGTGTTTTATGCCGGATATGTTTTCGGAGGTAGATTTGGAGACGATGCAGTGGGTGCGTCACGTCTTTAATCCGAAAGGTTTGGCGAATCCTGGAAAGATGTTTCCGACTCCGAAGACTTGCGGGGAAGCGGCGAGGGCTAAGGTTGAAACTATGAAGAAGTTGGAGGGTGCGGAGGTTTTTTAAATCCCCAGATGCAGACGGCGGTTGAAACCGCGGCGACACAAGCGATGTCCGCGGAGGCGGGTTGAAGAGAGCAATTACCCAGATGCAGACGGCGGTTAAAACCGCGCCTACACAAACAAAACCCGCCTCCGCGGGTTGAAGAGAGCAATTACCCAGATGCAGACGGCGGTTGAAACCGCGCCTATAAAAACCTGTTAGCCTTCCCGAAGGGTAGTCCGCCGGACGCCGACGGAAAAGGGTAAAATAATTTTCATCGACTACTCTTCTCTTCAACCCGCGGAGGCGGGTTTTGCCTGTGTAGGCGCGGTTTCAACCGCCGTCTGCTGCATCTACAAACAATTTTTATTATGGCTAACCACACTAATGTGCGATCGGCATTTTGATAATAAATTCCGTGCCTTTGCCCAATTCCGAAGTACAATATAATTCTCCTTGATGTCTTTCTACAATAATTTGATAGCTAATTGACAAACCCATTCCCGTGCCTTTCCCAACGGGTTTGGTAGTAAAAAATGTATCGAATATGCGCTGCTTGACTTCCTCAGTTATTCCCGGCCCGGTGTCAGAAATTTTGATTTCTACAACATTGCCGATAACTTCGGTACAAATTCTAATCTGGCGGAAATTTTCCGGCATTTCTTGAAAATCTTCCCTAATGTTCGGATCGTCTAAAGCATCGATCGCATTGCTGAGAATATTCATAAAAACTTGATTTATCGGCCCGGCAAAACACTCTACAAGCGGCAAATTTCCGTATTCTTTGACAATTTGAATTGGCGGCATTTCGCCGTTTCCTTTCAAGCGGTGATTGAGAATTAACAGCGTGCTGTCAATACCTTCGTGGAGGTTAACTGGTTTCATTTGTGAATCGTCGTGCCGCGAAAAGTTCCGCAGCGACTGCACAATCTGGCAAATGCGATCGACGCCTACGCTCATTGAAGACATGATTTTGGGTAAATCTTCAGCTAAAAAGTCGAGATCGTTTTCTGCTGTTTCTTGCTGAATCTCAGCGACTGGATTGGGATAATTTTGTTGGTAAAGTTCTAGGAGGTGAAATAAGTCTTGGATATAATCTTTGAGGTAAGCGAGATTTCCGTGAATGAAGCTGACGGGGTTGTTGATTTCGTGAGCGACTCCGGCAATTAGCAATCCCAAACTGGACATTTTTTCGCTTTGAACTAATTGGGAATGAGTATTTTTTAGTTCGTCAAGTGCTGCTGCTAGTTGTGCTGATTGTTCTCTGCTTTGTGCTTCGGAATTTCGCAAGGATTCTTCGGCTTGTTTGCGATCTGTGATGTCTCTCTGTACGCCGATGAAATGAGTTAATTTGCCTTTTTTGTCGCGCACTGGAGAGATTGAGAAAGAATTCCAGAAAATTGTTCCGTCTTTGCGGTAATTCTTTAATATTACCTGACATTCGCTTTCGGTTGTCAAGGCTTGGCGGATTATTTCTAGTGCCTCGGAATCGGTATCGCTTCCTTGCAAAAATCGCGAGTTTTTCCCGATAATTTCTTCCCGTCGATAGCCTGTCATGCTTTCAAAGGCGGGATTGCAATAAATAATTGGATGTTCTGGATCGGTGGCGTCAGCAATGGTAACTCCGGTGCTGGTAGCAGCCATAGCCCGATCGTACAACCAAAGCATTTCTTCTGCGCGCTTGCGATCGGTAACGTCCCGCAACGTGGCTAAATAAGCCATTTCTCCCTCCCATTCTGTTTCCACCACCCGCATTTCTACTACAGCATTTGCTTTGTGCTGGCGAATAGCTTCAACTTCTGTTTGCACGACGCGCATTCCTGCTGCTTCTGTTTCTCCAACTTGGGGAATAATATCCGTGTCCATCTCAATGTCGCAAGCTGAACCTTCTACTACCAAATTGCCAAAAAATGCTTGGCCTAAAAGTTGCTCTGCTTTGCAGTTAAAGAGCGCTTCTGCTGACGGGTTGGCAAAGCAGACAATCCCTTGCTTGTTGACGATTGCGATACCGTCGGCATTTTTGGCGATCGCATTCCGAAACCGAGATTCACTAGCTTTTAAATCGTGTTCTAACTGTTCAATTGCTTCTTGCATATTTTGCATTTCGCAAATACTAATACTGTCAGATTGTCCAAAATTGGCTTCTATGCAATCATCGGCTATTTTTTGGGGTAACTCTTGACAGTCCATTCTATTGTTCATATTTTTAGAAAGTGTTTTGTGGGTACTTCTAATATTACTGACCTTATTTTCTGAATCAGCTTCATGAAAAAACATATTTAAACCTACCATTTTTTTATTAAGGTGTTGCGATCGCGAAATTTTTATTTTAATCTAGGCAGAAAACAATTTCCCTTCGATGCTAACACATTACCTTTATGATTCATCCTAAAATATTTTTGAAATTTAATATTTATCTCCATGGAATGATCTATTCCACTTGAGTAAGTAATTTCAACAACATCGGGATTTACGTAGTTGGCAAACTAACCATTAAGGCGAGAAATGGCTTCAATCAGCCTCCTAGGGGACAAAATAACACTATCGACTCCCCCTATTCTAAATATTTAGAAGCAATTGCCAAGTATAAATTATTATATGATTTTGAAGTAAGTTCGCTGGCTCACAAGCAGGCTCATGCTTTAACTCTCAGGAAATAATCACAATTACCAATTAGCAAAATATCTACCTGCGGACAGATTTGATATACAATGTAACCTGTCTATTTTTGCGATCGCAATTTCAAACCAATGGCACGTCTAGCACTTCTGAGCGTATCCAATAAAACCGGGCTAATCGACTTAGCGCGCAGTCTAGTAGAAGAATTTGAATTTGACATAATTAGCAGCGGCGGGACAGCAAGCGCCCTCAAAGAAGCAGGAATCCCTGTCACGAAAGTTGCGGAATATACTGGTTCTCCCGAAATTTTGGGCGGGCGAGTCAAAACACTTCACCCGCGCATCCACGGAGGTATTTTAGCACGCCGCGATGTAGCACAAGACCTCGCGGATTTAACGGAAAATCAAATTCGGGCGATCGATCTAGTTGTAGTCAATTTGTATCCATTTGAACAGACTATTGCCAAACCTGGAGTTACTCTAGCAGACGCAATTGAGAATATAGATATCGGCGGGCCGGCGATGCTGAGGGCTTCAGCTAAAAATCACGCTCATTTGACAGTTTTGTGCAATCCAGAACAGTACAATACTTATTTAGGAGAACTTCGGCAAAACGGCGCGGAAGCATCCTTAGAGTTTCGGCAAAAATGTGCGTTAGAAACATTTCAGCATACAGCAAATTACGATCGCGCGATCGCAAATTATCTCAGCAGCCAATCCGAGCCAGAATCGAAGCTACCACAGGAGTTTAGCGTATCGGGAACAGAGCTGCAAACACTCCGCTACGGCGAAAACCCCCACCAAGCCGCCACCTGGTATCAAAGCGGAAATGCACCGACAGGCTGGACAACTAGCACCATCCTGCAAGGCAAAGAATTGAGCTACAATAATTTAGTAGATTTAGAAGCAGCAAGGCGGCTAATTGTAGAATTTCCCGAGACTCCCGCCGCCGCGATTTTGAAGCATACAAATCCTTGCGGTACAGCCTTGGGCTCGACTATTTCGGAAGCGTATCAAAAAGCTTTTGACACGGATTCAGTCTCAGCTTTTGGCGGAATTGTTGCCCTGAATCGCCCGATTGATGCTGCTACTGCAACGGCGCTAACTAAGACATTTTTAGAATGTATTGTCGCCCCGGGGTGCGAACCGGAAGCGGAAGAAATTATCAAGAAAAAGGCGAAAGTTCGAGTATTGATTTTGCCGGATTTGAATCGAGGGCCAGCGCAAACTGTGAAAGTAATTGCAGGCGGTTTGCTGGTGCAAGAATCGGATAATGTAGTAGAAGAAACTAGCAAATGGCGCGCCGTTACCGAGAAGCAACCGACGGCGGGAGAGTGGGAAGAATTGCTGTTTGCTTGGAAAGTAGCGAAACACGTTAAATCAAATGCGATCGTTGTGACGCGCGATCGCACTACAATCGGTGTCGGCGCCGGACAAATGAACCGCGTCGGATCGGTTAAACTAGCGTTGGAACAAGCGGGAGAGAAGAGTAAAGGAGCGATTTTGGCTAGCGATGGCTTCTTCCCCTTCGACGATTCCGTAAAAACGGCGGCTGAGGCGGGGATAATTGCGATCGTCCAACCGGGAGGAAGTATGCGCGATAAAGATTCGATCGCAGCCGCCAACCAACTCGGAATCACCATGGTTTTCACTGATATCCGCCACTTCTTGCATTAGGAATAATGCCTAGCAATTCTTAATTGTGTAGCCTATGATAGGGATACAATAGTGTTCGCCGGTGTCAACTTAAGTCTAAAATTCTTTGTATCTCTCGTTGGTATCCGAGTCTAGATCCCCCTAAATCCCCCTTAAGAAGGGGGACTTTGAGAATACTCTTATCCTTACTAAGACGGGAGACTTTGATACTCTTGTCCCCCCCTTCTTAAGGGGGGCTAGGGGGGATCGAGAAGACTGTGACACCAATCAACACTATTATGTCCTAACGAGTTCCCAGTTGCGTCCTTAAAAAAATTATGACTTACAGTGAACAGCAAATTAAACCCCAAGACGTAAAAGTTAAAATCCTGCTTACCGGCGGACATCAGTGCACTATTACGCTCAAATCCGACACACCATTATTGCACAACCTTGTCAAAGCATTAGTCGATCGCCAGCAACAGACAGTAGGTTTTTCCACCTTATTCCAAATCCCCATAGACGACGGGCGTTCCAGCCTTTCGTTTCCCGCCGAACATCTCGTCGGATTAGTCACCGAACCCCCAATTTTCTTGCAGCAACCGCAACCGCAGCAGCCAGCAATCCCCCTAGAAATTATCCCAGAAATTCCCCCAGAAATTCCCGCAGAAATTCCCGCCCCTGCACCCGTAAATGACGATTTAATATCTCGCTACGCCCAAATAGATAACTTTTTGACAACCGCAGAAAAGAACAAACTAATCAAATATGTTTTAGCCAAAGAGTCAGAATTTGTAACTACCAGTACCTCAACAAATGCCGAAGATTACCGTCGCTCAATGGTGCTCCACTCCTTCCCGGAATTTTCTACACTGATGGTGAATCGCATTAAAGCAATTCTCCCCGATGTGCTGCGTAAATTAAATATCCCAGCATTTGCGCTTGGTGACATAGAAGCTCAGTTAACTATGCACAATGACAACAACTTTTATAAACTTCACAACGACAGCGGTTCGCCAGATACCGCAAGCAGATTTTTTACTTACGTTTATTATTTCAACCGAGAACCTAAGGCTTTTTCAGGCGGGGAATTGCTGATTTACGATAGCAAAGTCGAGAACAATTTTTATGTTGCAGATGAGACATTCAGAACGGTTGAACCTCGGAATAATAGTATTGTATTTTTTCTGAGTCGCTATATGCACGAAGTTTTGCGAGTTAGCTGTCCCTCTAAAGCTTTTGCTGATAGTAGGTTTACTATTAATGGCTGGGTGCGTAAAGCCGATTGAGACAAGATTTGCGGGTTAAGATAAAACGGCGGTTGAAACCGCGTCTACAAAAACAAAACCCGCCTCCGCGGGTTGAAGAATGGATGGTTAACATTACGTTTTTTCTTGACACAGCATTTTCTTCAGTCCGCGGAGGCGGACTTGGTTTGTATAGACGCGGTTTCAACCGCCGTCTGGTTGGTTTGTATAGACGCGGTTTCAACCGCCGTCTGCATCTCCCACGATGCGATTTTTACTCCTGAGCTCCGGCATTTTTGAGCAATTTCACGACAGTGGAATAACCTTTAAATTCAGCTAACATTAAAGCTGTATAATTTCCCGGATTTTTGTGATTTAACTCTGCACCAGCGGCGATTAAAATCTCTACAGCATCAGCATAACCGCGATGGGCGGCCCACATCACAGCGGTTGCGCCGGATTCATCGAGCAAGTTGACATCTGCACCTTTTTCGACTAATATTTTGACGATCGCCATATAACCGCGATCGCACGCCTTCATTAAAGCAGTTTTCCCCAAATCCGCCGGGATATTCGGATCTGCACCGCCGTCAAGCAAGGCTTTCACCGTTTCAGTATGTCCGTGAAACGCAGCTAGAGTCAAAGCTGTCTCGCCAAAGTTTTTAGCATTCAGGAAATCTGGACGATTTGAGTTTACTTTTTGCAGCAAAGCGGATACGATCGCACTGTGACCGTGAACAGCCGCCACCAGCAAAGGCGTATCGCCCAACCGATTTCTCGAACCGACATAAGCACCTCGGTTTAACAGCAATTCCACCACATCTTGACAGCCTTCAACCACGGCAAAATTCAACGCAGTTTCGTCATCTCTGTCCTTCGCGTTGAGATCCGCGCCAGCATCTAGTAAGATATGTGCGATTGGCAAATTTCCCCCAGCAGCCGCCGCCATCAAAGCCGTCCCGCCATCTCCACTTTTGACATTCGCATTAGCACCCGCAGCCAGCAAAACTCGCACCGCATCAACATTACCGCAATCCGCAGCCAAAGTTAAAGCAGTTTCGCCCTCTTTGTCGGGAATTTCCAAATCAGCACCAGCGGCTAGCAGCGTCTCGACTACCGCCAAATTATCCGCCGTAGCAGCCAGCATCAAAGGAGTTTTGCTCCTCTGATTTTTAAGATTAACATCCGCAGCGCGATCGAGCAAAATTCGGACAATTTTAGCGCTACCTTGACTAATAGCTGAAAATAGCATAGAATTATCAGCAACAGCACCCGCATCAGCCAAAGCTTGAACAACAGCTTCGTGTCCCGACAAAGCAGCTATTTTCAGAGCCGAATCTCCATCTTTATCTCGGACATTCACATCAGCCTTAGCATCAAGTAACAGCCGGACAACATTGATATCACCTTTGAGAGAAGCCGCCATCAAAGCCGTACTTCCATCATCATTTTTAGCATCAACATCAGCACCCGCAGCCAACAACAGCCGCATAACATCAGCCTGTTTGTTAGCCGCAGCCAACATCAAAGCCGTGAGGCCAAAACGTCTGCTTGCGAGGTTGACATTAGCGTCATTGTTTAGTAAAATACGCACGATTTCCGTATAGCCCTTTTGGGCGACAAACATCAAAGCCGTCGTCCCCTCAGAGTCTTTGGCGTTAGCGTCAACGCCCTTAGCGAGTAAGGCTTGGACGTGAATAATGTTGCCAGTCTTGGCAGCTTGGATCAATACAGCGTCTTGTTTAGTGGCAGGCATAATAGTCTCTCATACCGTATATTTGTACCGTCGCACGAGACGGACTTACTGGTATGCTAAGTTTTATGAAGTATGTTTACTAATCCTGAGAACACTATGAATCTGGAAATTCCGCAGTCTGTGAAAGTTTGGAGTCAATTCTTCCACCCAGTTTTAATGTGGGTATTGCTAGCAATCTCATTTTATGCTTTGTATCTGGGAATTCAAATCCGCCGTACCAGAAGTGCGGAAGGTGATGTCAAGAAAGAGTTAATTAAGGGCAAATTCAATATCAAGCACCATCAGATGGGCTCTTTGCTGCTAGGCTTGATGGTAACAGGTGCGATCGGCGGAATGGCCGTCACCTACATCAACAACGGCAAACTATTTGTCGCCCCGCACCTAGTAGCAGGCTTGGGAATGACCGCTATAATTGCCATTTCAGCGTCTCTGACTCCGTTCATGCAAAAAGGTCAAAATTGGGCGAGATACACTCACATCGTTCTAAATGTGGGGCTGTTGGGGCTATTTGGCTGGCAGGCGGTAACAGGTGTAGAAATCGTGCAAAGAATCATCAGTAAAATGTAACGTTTAAAGTACGATTCAGGACTTGCGCGCGGGTGTCCAGAAACCGGGTTTTTCACGCGTTTACTTCGCTGTAGGCGTAAATTCTGCTAAAAACCCGGTTTCTTTAATCGTAACATTCGTAGGGTGTGTCGCGATCGACAATCTCATAGCGACGCACCTTGGTTGTTCAACAGTTGAATAAACAACCCTATCTTTTAGTCTTTCCCAACAGTCGTAAGATACATCGCGCTCAGATTATCGATGGAATTAATGAATTTTTATAATAGCGACGCACCCTAAAAAAATCAAAGCCATGCTAGAAACCCTCATCAACTATTTTGTTTGCGCCACCAAAGGCCACATTACAAAAAACCAATTAATCAAATTCTTATATTTAGCCGACCTTTATGCTGTCAAATGGACAAACAAACAACTTACGCAGCTCAATTGGCGTTATTATCACTATAGCCCTTGGAACGAAGACATAATAGTCGCCTTAAATCAAATGAATGGCAAAACAATTGTTCAAGAATTTGTGGGAGAAACTATATTTATCCGACTTGGTGCCGAAGCAGGTAATATCGATGATTTAGAATTACCTGTAGGACTAAAACTAATGCTAGAAAACATTCGGAAAGAATGGGCAGGTTCAGGACAGGATAAAATCCAGAAGTTGCTAAAGTATGTGTACAGCACTGCGCCAATGATTGAGGTTAAAGATAGCCATCAACAAGATCAAGTGGTGAGGCTGAATCTAGAGACAGAAAGACAAAAATTAATCAATGAATTAGGGTGATAATGTGGCTGGAAAAACACCTCGTCAAGGTTGGATTTATTTAGTGAATCCCCAGAAAGTATCTCTTCGTTGCCAACACAATCATAATCACATTTATGATTTAAGTCAACCAGACGAGATGGAATGCAAGACAGTTGATTGTAAACTAATAGTTAATTATAGTAGGGTTTTGCGGGGAGAGCATCATTATCTCTTTTGGGAAATCGACCAATTTCAAGATAAGTCTGAATGCTTACAAACTTTTACCGTGATTCCCTTAACTTTCCAAGAAACCTGTAAAGGTTTGCCAACAGCGTATCCGATTAACTCGACTAGCAAAAATGGTCTCGATCGCAATTCATTGGCTTTAGTGCATCAGATATGTACTATTGATGCTAATTGTTTTAAGGACTCCCAAGGGAATTGGTTTGAGCGAGTTGGACAAGTGGATAAAGGAGATAAGGAGTCGATAGAAGAACGTTTAAAGTATTTTTTGAATCTGGAGAATGATTCTAGTGATGATTGGTTGATCGAGAATGTGTCTGTGGAAGTTTTAGAGAAAGTTTTTGATTATTTGCCGAAGGACATGACGAAAAAGATTGATTTAGAAAAAGTCATAAGCGACCTCGAATTATGGTGAGATGCAGACGGCGGTTTCAACCGCCCGGTATTCTACCAATTATCTGATTGCTATCATCTCTATCCTTGGGCTTAATTCTCCGAGTCAACCGCCAAGTACCAAAGCCAAAGCCTGCGCCGAATATCAAACTGAAGAAAAGGGATAATACAAAGGGATGCGGTGGTAAAGATGTAGAAAAAGGTGCTATTGGAACTTGAGTTATCAGAGGATAGCTGCTAGCAATAATTCCGGCTACACCGATGCCTGCACCGATGCCTGCACCTACCGATTGAATCGTGTTTTGCAATTCGGTATCGCTGTTTCTTTCCGCTTTTTCAAACTTTGCTTGTTGTTTTTGACCGTCCAATTCGACAATTATTCGGATTGTTTCAATCATCTGCTGAAACAATTGCCGTCCTGCGGTAAGATAACTCATGTTGATTTTAATCTGTTTCTGAAACATCTGGCAACTCCCACTCAAGAAATCTTCGATAAAATCTAAGTTATCTGTTCCTTCGATGCTGCAACTGACAAGTTGTTTGTGCCAGTGACTATAATTGTCAGCATTCGTTTCAATTGTAGTTAGGTGAAGTTCTATATCTCGCAAATAGCGGGCATACTCAAACCCGATTTGGGGAAGTTGAATCAGCCAATCTTCTAGTTGTTGCAGTCGCTCTTTTGGATCTGATTTTAACTTGCCAAACTCTTCCACCTTCTGTTCTAATTGGCTGTACAGTTTCCTCGCTTCCTTGTTGCAGCGCTCCGCTTTGTCATAGACGTAAAGGATTTTAGTCCGACAGCATAACAAATTCAGCAGCAGACGATAATAATCACCACTATCCTCTAACTCTGAAGTTTTTTCATCTGTGTTTAACCAGACTAGGATATGGCAGTTTAAACTCGGATTTGCTTGAGCATTGTCAAATTCACAAATCGGACTACCGAGAAGTTGGCCCTCTGCAATTAAATAGGGTTTTGGCTGGTTTTCTACATCTTGAAACAAAGCTTCTACACAAGCTACTGCTAATTCTTGATGATTACCAGAAAAATCAACTGGTTTGGCAAATAATAGCAGGGTTTGTCCGAGCGATGCTTGGATTTTATTAGGTAGCAGACAACCTTGAAAATTTAGATTTTTGAGTTGGTTGGTTTCTAGTGTATCTGTAGCAAGCAGCGTCAAGTCAAGGGCGTAAGTGTCATGCAGTTGCACCGGATAAATTGCGCCTTGCAGCGATACTTTGTCCGGTTGGCTGAGAGTCGTAAATGATAGGATTCTATCACCATCTGACTCATAAAGTTCTAAATACTCGCTTGGTTGGCTATTTTGGCTCTTTTTGTTAGCAAGGTGTTCGGGTAAAGCATCGAGTTTTGGATTAGTTTGCAGCAGGTTTCCCAAAGCAACGCATTGATGCCATAAATGGTCGGCATTGTCTACAGTTTGTTGGTCGCCTTTGGCAAGGTTGTTGCACAATTGAAAGGCAAACAGCGTTAGTTTCGGATTGGCAAGTTTGCCTATCAATTGAGTGCTATTCATCACCTAGAGCCTAATATTGTTCAGATAAGACACGTTGTGTTTTTATAATAAACCCGATTTGTAGGGGCGGGTTCACCAAAAATATATGGCAAAAACAAATAATATTGTAAACCCGCCCCACCCAACTGACAATCCAAATATACCATTAATTTATCGGTAAGATGTTCATGTGAATAATGGCGGGGATGGGGCGGGTTTATGAGATTTTTTGTGAGTTTTATAGATCAATACGGTTCACTTAAGAGCAATCTGAACTGCAAAAAATGCCTGTCTTGCCTATAAAATCGTGAGATGAAATTTGTAAAAAAGCGTTAAGTGAACCGTATTGTTTTATAGATGGTTTGTAAACCCGCCCCCACCCAACTGAAAATCAAAATGTACCATGAATTTATCCGCAAGATGTTCATGTGAATAATGGCGGGGATGGGGCGGGTTTATGAGATTTTTGGTAGGTTTTATAGATGGTTGGCGAACCCGCCCCTACAGGATTTTGGGATTTTATTGATTAATTAGACCCCACCCTAAATAAAAATGTAGGAACCCTACAATTTATCCCATCGCCTTGGGGGTTGCTATTATTTCAACCGCCCAGTCTTCTATTTTGACTGGTTGGGAAAACTTTCTTGGATGGCATTTAATAGCGTTTCTTTGGCAGCTTTGGGAGGTGTAGGAGTTGGTGGAGGATTTATTTTTTTGCTTCCGGGTAGGCGATTCTCCGTAGATTTGGTTGCTGCTGGATACAACTCTTTGCGAGTCTGGCGTAATGCTTGTTGAATGTCGGTGTACTTTGCACACCATTCAATGATATCATCAGCAAGATCGTCCTCTGTTTCTCGGAAAGTATCTTTTGCTTGATTAAGGTCTTCATGCCTATTGTCTATCAAAAACAGGGGTTTATGATTTTTGATGAGGTGTATGAAGGCGTTGATATTTTTCTGATTAATTTCCGGCATACTTATTTGATTTCTACTGACCAGTTGCACAAAATGCAGCCCAATGATAATGCGATCGGAAAGGTGGTTGTTCTGTGGAGTCTAGATTATCGAGCATATCGTATAGATCCTCTTTTAGGGAGGGACGTATCGAAAGTTTGCTTGTCCACTGTTGTAACTTTTCTACTGTAACATCCCGCAGCCAAAGTTGAGCCTTGTTGAGGGCAAGAGCGACGCTTAACCCGGCTTTGAGATTCTGATAAAATTCTATCATCAGCAATGAAGTAGACAAATCATTAACAGCCCAAAGTGTCGGTACTACACTGGAACTCCCAGCCACCAGGAAACCGCTAGGTAAGCTGATATATTCATCGCTGATGCTGCTAAAGTCGCTGATGCCGGTTTCGCAGGCGGAGAGGACTACTAGGCGACATTCTCGGAAGTCGAGGGCAAAGATGTCTGCTAAGGTGAGGCATTTGTCAAGGTCGAGAATGTTGCCATTTTTTAAGGGTTGATAACGGTTGGGGTTTGATTCTGCTGGCGCTGGCGGGGGTAATTCGCTGTCGGCTAGCAGCAATGCGGAGAGCAAAGGTTGCTGAAAGTTAAAGTAGCCGTGACAGCTAAAGTGGACGCAGTGGGCGATGCGGAGGCGGCTGTCGTTTATAACTGATTTTAGGGCATTATTTTGGATGAGAATATCTTGATTTTCTGGTGGGAAATTCTGACGGATCGCTGGTACTTCTATATCGGTAAACGGCAGGTTATTGTTGGGATTTTGGACGGCAAATAGGTGTGTGAAATTGGGGCGTTCTCGCCTTTGTGCCTGTTGCAGCAGTTGGCAACTGGGGGCGTAGCGGACACCTTGTTTGAAGCAATCTAGCGGGCAAGGATTAGTGGGTTCGGGAGATGGGGTTTCTGAATTAAACCGCTGCCAGATTTCACGGCTAACTGGCAAGGCGTGAAGGGGGAGAAGGTGCAGGAAGCGGTGGGGAATGAGAATTAGTCGATCGCACTTTTTGGCAACTCTTCCCAGAAGATCGTTGAGATGCAAAATATCAGCTAGACTTTGGAGGCGGGAGGCGAGGTTTTTCTGCCATTGAGTTTTGTTTTCTTGGTAGTCTTTCAGATACTCGTTAGCCAAATTTTCCAAGGCTTTAAAGTCGGCTTTTGAAGATTGCCAGACTGTAGGAGTTGGTGATTCTGGGGTGATGATGAAAGTAAGAAGTCTGTCGCTTGTAATGTACCACTGAAGGATAGCGGTGTTTTCGGCTGTGAGGGATTGAATCTCGCTGTAGGAGATGCCTTTAACTTCTTGGGTGAGTGCGAAGTCGGGGTCGATGGGTTTGATTTCGCGGGTCATCAATTCATCTAGTTGTTGCCGTAATTGGGTTAGATTGGTTTGAACGCGAATGGTGGTTTGTAGGTTGTCGATTTGGGGGCTGCGTTCTCCCGATATCGTGCCGCCGTTGCTGTTAGGATTTGTCGGTTCGATTTCGAGTCGTCGCTGTTCGGCATCAATTTCTCGACGCAGGCGCGAGAGTTCGTTGATCACGGTTTCGGGAATGTCACCTTTGGGGTAGAGGTCGCGGGTGGCAAGGAGTTCGACTAAGTTGCGGGCTTTGCTGCGTTCCGCGTATTCTATGGCTGCTGTGTAGTTTTTTAGTTCTATGCAAACTTCCACCATATTTCGATAAAGTTCATTCCATTCTTCGGCTAATTTCTGCTTGCTTTCATCTCCAGAATGAATCTCACTCCTCATAAATTCTACGGTGTTAATAGCATCAGCAAAAGTATCGTGGGCTTGCCGCAAGTTGGGAACTTTTCGATAGGCAAGCCCCAAATTCCATAATGTTTGAGCATAACTTTGCGGAAAAGCTTCGTGGGTGTCGACTTCGAGTGCATTTCGGAAATAAAGGATCGCCATTTCGATATTCTGTGCTTTCTTTCCCCTGATTCTGTTACTGTAGGCAGCAGCCAGATTATTTTGCGTCTGAGCCCATTGTTCGGGAAAGGCATCGCGGGTGTAAACTTCTAAAGCATTGGTGTAAGATGCGATCGCCAGTTCGATGTTCTCTGCTTTCTCTCCCTTAATTCTGTTACTGTAGGCATTTGCCAGATTATTTTGCGTCTGAGCCCATTGTTCGGGAAAGGCTTCGCGGCTGTAAACTTCTAGTGCGGTGGTGTAAGATGCGATCGCCAGTTCGATATTATCTGCTTTCTCTCCCCTGATTCTGTCACCGTAGGCAAGTGCCAGATTATTTTGTGTCGTTGCCCAATATTCAGGAAAGACATCGCGGGTGCGAACTTCTAAGGCGGCAGTATAATACCGAATCGCCATTTCGATATTCTGTGCTTTCTCTCCCCTGATTCTTTCACGGTAGGCATTTGCCAGATTATTTTGTATCGTTGCCCAATATTCGGCAAAGGCTTCGCGGGTGTAAACTTCTAAGGTGGCAGTGTAATACCGAATCGCCATTTCGATATTCTGTGCTTTCTCTCCCCTGATTCTTTTACTGTAGGCAACAGCCAGATTATTTTGCGTCTGAGCCCAATCTTGAGGAAAGGCATCGCGGGTGCGAACTTCTAAGGCGGCAATATAAGATGTGATCGCCATTTCGATATTCTGTGCTTTCTCTCCCCTGATTCTTTCACCGTAGGCATTGGCCAGATTATTTTGTATAGTTGCCCAATCTTGAGGGAAGGCATCGCGGGTGCGAACTTCTAAGGCGACAGTGCAATACCGGATCGCCATTTCGATATTGTGTGCTTTCTCTCCCCTGATTCTGTAAGTGTAGGCAGCAGCCAGATTATTTTGTATAGTTGCCCAATATTCGGCAAAGGCTTCGCGATTAAAAACTGTTGAAACAATTTCATAACAACTGATGGCAATTTCTAAATTAACTAATCTACTCCCCAAGGGAAACTGCTGAATTAGATTACCTAAATTGTGAATAACTGTGGCGATACCATTGGCTTGTGCCCCTTCTACTTGGGCAAGAGTATCATTTGCCCAAGCAGTTAATATTTGAACTAATTGTAAATCTAGTTTATCTAGGTTTTGTTGTAAAAAAATATAGACTTGTTGGCCATTGCCTTGGTCATCACCGACAGTTTGTAATAACTGCATTAAAAATGCGAGAGAGTCCGAATTACCCTCCTCACGCATCCCCAAGAGTTCCCCTACCTGACTGGCAAGATTTCGCAAATAATTAGCCCCATTCTCCTCTCCTTGCTCTGCCAAACTTGCCGCTACTGCCTCGCAAGCTTGCATAAACCCCAGATCCAGGAATTCCGAGTTAGCACTTAAAATTTGCGGTTCCTCACCGTTAGGACAACTCAGTAGCGCATTAATCAATTGCAGATAAGCAGAATTGCGGTCTGCATTTCCTCCCTGCGTCCCTTGAGCCAAAGCTTGACTAATTTGCCCCGCCAATTGCTGCAAAAAACCCGCATTTTGTTCGCCATCCGCCGCCATCCGACTCGCCACTTCCTGCATCACTTCAATCAAGCCTGAGTCAACTAACTCAGAGTGCTCCTGCAATACATTCCCCTCTTCCCCAGCCGGACAACTCAGCAGCAATTGAATCAGATTCAGGTAAGCTCGGACGCGGTTTTCATCCATGAGGCGTGACCTTCAACATTTTTTATTCCCTCATTTGTACCACAAATACAAGCAGCCCCAGCTAAACTGCAAGAATTATTTAATTTTCCAATCTGGCGGCCTAGTTGCTCAGTTTTTGTTGACAGATTACTTGATTTGTGTATATGAAGGTTTGTCTGACGTTCCTAGTTGGTCGATTTTGATGAGATAAGTAGTTTGCGATTCGAGAAAATACGGGACATCGCAGTGCCGATATATGGTAACTTAACCCCAAAGTCCGCCAGGGAATTAATTCCCCCTCTTATAGCGAAAGTCCTCTTGCATAGGACTAAATAAATAATCAGTCCGAGAGGACTTTTGCTTTTAGGTAGGAGTTTAAACCCCTCGCGGACTGCGGGTGTAATGCAGAGAAACCCGGCTTTTTTACCCGCCATTAAAAATTTGTTCCGCTGTCAAAGTCAACTCTGGAAATACCGCCGACTCAATTCTTTCATCTCCCCGAAATAGCTTAATCTGATACTCACCATCTACCAATTGACAAACCGACAAACTAGGCAGTTTTGGAGAACCAATATAACGGCTACCTCCCAAACCCAAATAATCGACAATCCAGTATTCAGCAATACCGAAAGCTTCATAGTCACTCATCTTGTGTGCATAATCATCGCGCCAATTTGTGCTGACAACTTCAATCGCGAGAGGAATGGATGAGCCTTGAGTAATTGTTGAGGATTTGGCCCATAAAGGCTCTAGCGCTAAAGCATCACGATTAACTGCTAAAACATCAGGCAAATAACCCGTTTCTTGTTCGGGAGATTTAACGAGGGCATTCTTGGGGAATCGATAAGGAAGTTGCAGCCGCCGAGTTTCTAGGATTAGTTCTGTCTGCAAAAATTCAACAACTTCTTCATGTTTTCCTGTCGTCTGCATCTCAATAATAACTCCGTTATGTAGTTCATAGCGTCCGTTTTCGGGCTTCCATTCCAGAAACTCATCGAAAGTTATTAACTTGGATATTGCTTGAATCATGGGAAAACCTCCAATGTTCTAAGATTAGTTTAACATTAAGAATAATTAGTATTCTATTTTAGTTAGAGGTAGATGAATAATTTGATTTTGATATTCATTAAAAAAAGAAGATTCCGAAATCAAAATTAATTTATCTATGTTTTGCCCAAGGCTTAAATTCGCACTTTAAATAAATATTATATAGCCTTTCTTGAAAATATGAGGCATGACTGACAGCTTATATAACTACTAAACCTGGAGGGCTAAAGCCCAACTACGTACCTCATATGAGACTTGCATTCCGAACGATCGAACCTTTACTTGAGGTTGGGGGTTGTGAATTTTGACAACCAGCGGTTTTTCAGTTTCTTTAAGTGCGATCGCCTTAAATTATCCACCAACCGCCGCAACTGATCCAAATTTCCCGCTTCGCCACCGTACTTCCACCGCACGTAAGCTTGCGAAACTTCCTCAATTACCTCAGCTTCATCGGTTGCATGATGGCCGCGCATTGCCTCAGCATACTCCAAAGGCGTTTGAGCTTTCTGCTTGGCAAATCCCCGACTCGCCAAATCCTTCAACATTTGCTGATAAACCCCCTCTACCGGCGGTAACTTACCCAGCCAACGCCGATAGCGCCACTTGCGCCACCCTTGCCAAATTAACCAGCCAATGAAGCCAAAGCCGATCGCACCAATCAACCCAGTAAACAACCCAACCCAACCCTTAGCAAACTGTCCCAGAAACCAGCCCAGAATCAAAGTGATCCAGCCAATTACAAAACCGATAACCGAATCCAGCCCGCTTCTCAGAGGCGTCGGTAGCCAACCCGCGATCCACTTCCAAAACCATTCCAGCGCGCTAAAAGTCTGGTTGTCTTCCACCGAAGCCGGCATCAACGGATAACCTGGAATCGGATTAAAACCAAACCAGCCGTAATTGGGAAAATATACTTCCGTCATCATGAAAGCGTCGGTATTTTTTACCACATACAAACCAGTAAACGGGTTGAACTCCCCCGTATCGAAACCGCCAGCCACTCGCGCCGGAATCCCGATCGATCTAAGCATAATTGCCAGTACCGTCGAAAAATGGTCGGGATATCCGCCTGTAACCTTTTTACCGTCTTGCGTGTTTTGATAGCCAAACAGAAAACCTTCGACTAAATCTTCTGTTTCTTCCAAGTAAGGCAAAGCTTTTACAAGTTTATAATTCGGATTTTGCTTCAAATATTGAGCTAAATACAAAGCTTTTTCGTAGGGAGAATCGATCGCCCTGTCTGACTTAGCTACTCTTGTTCTCGCCAACAAAATTTCTTCTGTTTTTTCTCGCACCTTGGCGGCAATTTTCGGCGGCACGTCCAAATAGAACTTGCGAATATTTTTCGGATAATTAGTACCAGTTTGCCCCAACCCGGAACGATCGCGAACAGGTACATTAGAAATCACCGTATAAGTCAAACCTTCCCGCAATTCCACAGGCGATCGCAAACCGCCCTCCGCATCCACCGCCACATCCATCGTCGGAAAATACAGTTCCTTCGGCTTAGCCAAAGCCGGAATCAAATTCGGCAACTGAGCAATAATAGTATAACTTTGAATCACCTCTTGAATCCGAGGCGCATTCGGAAAAGGATTCAGATAAAATTGAAAAGACCACCTAGGTCTATTCACCTTTTCAGCTCGATCGTTGCGAGAAATTTCCCAACCCTGACCAGTATACTTGTCAAAGCCCAACACCCGCCAAAAACCCGCCGCTTGCGATCGCACGCGCATCACCACTTGGGGTTTCATTTCCCCCCGCAAATTCTGATTGATGCGCTGGTTGAAACCGTAATAAAAAGTAGAGTCCACCTCTCCTGGCCCTTTGTCTGGGTTTCTCCCCCTTCCTCCGCCACTTCCTTGTTCATTTCCCCCTCTGACATACCCCGGATTTAAAATGCTGCGCGAGTCAAACTCCCCCTGATATTGAATGGGAGCACTGACAGGAAAAGTCCGCAATTGATAGCCCGGGAGGCGCGGCAAAAACGCAAAAATAGTCAGCCCCAACCCGAGAGTTATCGCTAGCAGCCAACCAAAATACTTGGGGGATAGAGTAGCAGCAAATAGTGACCAGTTCTTATTTTTGGCTGCACCTTCTACTTTCTGCTTGCTATCGTCTGCCTTGGAAAGTCCCAAGCGCGATCGATAATCCAACACCAAAGTCGGCAGCGCTAAAGCCAAAAACACCACTAGCAACGGCCCAAAAGTCAGCGTTTGACTGATAGTCGCCGCTACACTCAACAAAATCAACCCGATGACGATCGAATAGCCCAAATCTTTGCGGCGCGGCAAATCGAAGCTGTGCAGCACTTGAATGTGAATTAACAGTTGCGCCAAAACTAACCGGGTATCGTTCAATTCTCCTACCAAACGGGTAAAAAAAGCCAACAGCGCCACCAGCATGGCAATAGCTATGCAGAACTTAGCAGCCACATTGCGATCGCGGCGGCGGTACCAACTCCAAGTTGCCCCCACAATGCTAACAGGCACAGCCCACAGGTTCAGCGCTTCTTCAGCAGCAACGTCTGTCGCCACAATGCCCACAATTACCAACAACTGAACCAGGATTCGCAGCAGCAAAGAATCCTCAATCACCGGCGGAGGCATCGCCTCAATCTGCTCCCACAGCTTACCCAAAACAGGTATCTTTCGCAGGTTATCAGTTGTCATGTGCACCCATCCAACGATTTTAGATTTTAGATTTTAGATTTTAGATTGAATCCACAGATAAATCTGAGAGGGCTTTAACTAAAATCTAATTTTTTTTGCTTTTCACGAGCGAGGTCGGGGGATTGAATTTGTTTGTGTGTGAGGTCAAACCCTAGAGGAAAAACATACATTATTTACTCTAATTTTACCAGAAAGACTTGGCTTAAAGCCTCTCCCTTGTAGGGATAAAATAAAATTAGAGTATTCATTACTCCAATCTTCTTCATTCCAGGTAGAGGTAGCTGTCAACTGTCAACTGTCAACTGTCAACTATCAACTGTCAACTGTCAACTAAACTTTCTAGTTGCTATCTTGTCCTGACAAAACTGGACGAATAGCAAACATCAGAGGTCTAGTCTCGAAGTTTTGGAATCGAACTTCTAAGGCATAAATCTTATCCGGTTGCGGATCGAACAACTCCACACTTAAATGCCCGGAATTCGGACGATGTGCAGTTGCTTCGGCATCTCCTCCCTTGAGTTCCAAACTTCCTCCCCCAGGAAATTCGCATTCAACTCTTAAACACGGCCTTGGTGGTTCTGTATTGCGGTTGGACAGGTATTGAGCTTGCAGAGTCAGCGAACCCAAAGCTGTCAACCATTCTCGGGAAACCGGCGGCTGATTTACAGGACAATCCAAAGTTAGAGAGTCAATGATTTCTCGGGCGGCCAACAGCGACATGAGCATTTGTTGATCGGTAGTTGCCACTTCGTAATTCGGTAAATCTTCTACTTCTGAAGCTGTAATTCCTCTTGTCGCACCCAGAAGTACCATACCAGCTAATTCGTTAAGTTCCTGAGACTGGTCTGGAAACAAGCTATCTACAGCGCGGACTAACTTTGCTCCTTCCCGCAGTGACAACATTACCAATTCCTGACAAGGTTCTAGCAGTTGAGCAAAAACCCCTTGGGCGATCGGAATTGGCAGGCGACCCCATCTAATATTTTGTAGTTGGGGAGTCCAGATGTGTAGGGGGGGAACCCATTGGGGGGCTACATCGTCTGGGTAGTCGTGGTCGTAACTTTTAATTTCTGTTTCCCAGGGGAACAGAGGCGGGTTGGATTCGATTTCGGCTCTAAGCCTTTCTTTTAACAAGGTCTGAAAACGGTCTTGCACGGTCGGTATATCTCCAATAGTCAGCGGTTGTGCGGGTGCATTGCTGTGCCCCCTCACTTGATAATCCAGCGGGTCTGGTTCGTCCCATTCCCAGTATTCCACCCCAGAATTGTCTTCGTTGCCCCACTCTTCTGAAGAAGGGGGCAGATTGAAGTTCTCCTCATCTTCGCTAGAGGCATTCTCGATCGGCGCCTGCAATACCCAGTCTAAGAAATGGCGCTCGAAAGCCTCTGCATCCCTGTTCGTTTCGTTATTCATCACTAGATGCCCCTTCTCCGGAATCTGAACGATTTCGTAATTCCCAGGCAAGTTCGAGTAATTTAAACCACCGTTTCTGTACCTGGGCTACCGTGCTGCCGAGGGTTTGCGCGATCGCTGACTCCGACAGACCCTGTTGCTTCAACTTTAACAAACGCTGCCCCTCTGGCCCGATTTGGTCGCCAAATATCTGCCACTGGGAAGGCAGCAAACCCAGATTTTTATCTAAGTCTGCTTCCAGCCACTGGTGAACCAGTTCCCAGCGGTGCGACATGGCAAACCTGAGCAAATGGTACTTAAAGCGTTGCTGCAAATAGTCTCTTTGACGGGGAGTTATGTTTAGAAGCGACTCTATTTCATTAGTCGGCAAGTCTTGCAAGCGCAATATGAAATAATCAGCGCATTCTTGTTGGTTGCGCTCTTTCAAATACGCCACTAATTCATCAATCACATTTTGCCGCAGAGATTCTGACTCTTCGCCTTGAGGGCGAATTGCCGAGGAACCCTGTCCTGCCATCGCTTCCCGCACCGAGTGCACCGACGTGTCGTTCCAAGTTTGGTCGGAATCTGAAGCCCCTCCATCGGCGGCTTGTTCCATATCCACGGAGGTTTCTTTGGGTTGCTGCTGGGAAAAAGTTTGGGCCCGCAAAATAATTAGTTGCTGGCTCCGGTTGCGAGGCAAGGGAATGCGTCGCTTGCCAAAACGCTCTACAAAGGCCATGTACTCTGCTAGTTCTAAGCGAGTGCGAGGACTGTAGGTAGGTGGCAGTTCGGTTTCCCGCCGGAATGCCTTTAAAGCTTCCAGATAAAATCCTTGCAAGAAATCTTTGATCAGTTCTACTCGCGCCTGATAGCTAGACTGCACCTGTGGAGGGGTGATGTAGCGATAGACGATCGCGCTGAGGGTACTGTGCAATTCTACTCGCCCGGGCCCGGAGCCTAAAGTGTAATAGTGGAGGCATTGTTGCAAGCGGTGCTGAGCTAGACTCTGGGCTGAACCCTCTATGTCTCCCGAGTTTTGAATTCTCTGACTTTCTGTGCATATCCTGTTGACTTCTGCTGCGAGTCGCCCTGCTACATCTTGGCAATTCTGCTCAGACGCGCGAGTGGACTTTTTGAGTTCGTCTAACAGCAGTTGAAATATGGTTTCCACGCTCTGGCAGATTTCCCGCATGATTGTTTACAGCTCACATTGAAATTAGCACAGTTAGTAGCAGTATGGAGATTTTTTTTCTACCGCTACTTGCTCCGGTATTTCCGGCACAGGACAAACTGCAATGTCCTCGATCTCCTGTTCTACAAAAATTAGGGGGTTAGAGCCTCGTCCTTCCAGGACGACTTTATTCTAAAAATCCTCTTGCCATTTTGTAGAAATATAGTAAAATTAAACAAGGAGGTGATCCAAGTGTTCAATCTGACTTATGAATTCAAATTGAAACCCACAAAAACACAAGTAGCAATATTTGAGGATTGGTTGGAACAATGTCGCAAGGTATATAATTATGCCCTGCAAGAACGTAAAGATTGGTATAATTCCCGAAAATGTCGGATTGACGCTTGTTCCCTGCGCTCGGAATTCATCATCAGAGCTGACACACCCAGACCAACTTACTCAACTCAATGTAAAGCCTTAACTGCATACAGGAAAACCAGCCCTGCATTACAA
>RDXX01000133.1 GCA_004292955.1 Oscillatoriales cyanobacterium
GCGACCGCTAGAATTGTTTTTTGGATTAGGATGGGCTACATCCGAATTTACGCCTGTGGACAAGTTGCGAGCCGACTCCCTTGGGTGAAGCAGGAAGCAAACCCTTCAAGAGCAATCTTGATTGAATAGTGAGACTTGAGAAAGTTTAGCTAAGTTTTGTGTAGCAGTAGTTAACGACCCGCGGCTAACCCGCAACGCGAGTATAGTCGGGGCAGCACAGTCGTGAAGGAGCTTAAATGGTGAACATTTTTTCTAAGCTACGAGATTTTGTAGGCTTCAACAATGAGCCTGAATACGATTACGAGTACGACGAAACCGAAAGCGAGCGCTTTGCGAACGCCTACCAACAGCCTGAACCAAACTCCGCCACTTCCACTTCTGCTGCTGCTGTCGCCGCAGCAGAAGAAGAACGCCGCCAAAATCGCAGAATGCGGGAGCGGTCAGTAGTAGGATCGACAGGTACAGATGTTGTTGCACCAACCGGGGGAGTAGGATCAGTAATGAATAACGTGATTGGAATGCCTGGATCTATGAACGGGATTTCGGAAGTAGTAGTAATGGAGCCGCGCACTTTTGAAGAGATGCCGGCAGCAATTCGAGCTCTTAAAGAACGCAAATCTGTTGTTTTGAACCTAACGGTGATGGATCCAGACCAAGCGCAAAGAGCTGTGGACTTTGTGGCGGGCGGTACTTATGCCCTTGACGGTCATCAAGAGCGTATTGGCGAAAGCATTTTCTTGTTTACGCCTAGCTGCGTGCAAGTAAGAACTCAGTCTGGTGTGGTTCACGAAGTGCCCCCAGCTCAAGGCCGCCCGCGCCCTGCTGCGGCTGCTCCCGCACCGACAGTCTGGCCGGCTGAACAAGCTCAAATGGCTCAGTAGTCAGTTGACAGTTGACAGTTGACAGTTGATTCCGAAAGCTGTTGGCTGTTGACAGTTGACTCCAAAAGTTGTTGACAGAAATTCATTCAAAAAACCAGTATAGTAAGGTGCGTCGCTACCAGATGAGAAATGGAAGTTTTAGATAGTCGAAAGTGACGCATCCTACAAACAACGCACTGTTAACTAATAACTAATAACTAATAACTAATAACAATAACCAATAACTAATAACTAATAACTAATAACTAATAACTAATAACTAATAACTAATAACCAATAACCAATAACCAATAACTAATAACCAATAACTATGATAAAATTTGGTACGATCGGCGGCGGAGTAATGGGAGAAGCTCTCTTATCCCGCTTAATAGCACAAAAAGTTTATTTACCATCAGAAATATTGGTGAGCGATCCGCAACCGCAACGGCGCGAATTTTTGACGGCAACCTACGGAATTGGAACAACAGCCAGCAATCTAGAAGTTGCTACCGCTACAGAAGTGCTGTTTTTGGCGATTAAACCGCAAATTTTTGAGAAAGTAGCTTTGGAATTGGCCGTGGGGATCGATCGCCAACAAGCAAATAATGGAGAAACAGCTAATTCTCAGCCAGAAGCTGCGATCGTGTCGATTTTGGCAGGAGTTCCCCTGAGCAAGCTCGAAGCAGCGTTTCCGGGGCGAGTAGTGCTGCGGGTGATGCCAAATACTCCGGCAACGGTAGGCGCGGGAATGAGTGCGATCGCCCCAGGAAAACTTGTGCAACCAGCCGATTTAGAATTGGTAAAGCGGATCTTTGAGGCTGTGGGAGAAGTGGTCGAAGTGCCCGAAAGTATGCTGGATGCGGTGACAGGGCTTTCGGGTTCCGGCCCTGGTTATGTGGCGATTTTTATCGAAGCCTTGACAGATGGCGGAGTTTGTGCTGGACTGCCGCGGGCGATCGCCTCCCAATTAGCCATCCAAACAGTATTCGGTACAGCGAAGCTATTGCAAGAAACGGGGATGCACCCAGCAGAATTGAAAGATCGGGTGACAAGTCCCGGCGGCACAACTATTGCCGGAATTGCTAAATTAGAGAGCAGTGGCTTTCGTTCTGCCGCGATCGAAGCAGTGAAAGCAGCTTGTTTGCGCTCTCAAGAATTAGGGAAATAGGTGTTAATGCCATGATGACTTTAAAATTAGATTTAAGTCCGTGGATCGAGTTAACAGACGATCAGTTTTACGAACTGTGCCAACATCACCGCGATTATAAATTTGAACGAAATGCCAAAGGAGAACTGCTGATGGTTCCACCGACGGGAGGAGAAACGGGAAATCGCAATATGGATTTATCCTATCAACTGCAATCCTGGAGTCGCCGAAATCCAAATTTAGGAATTGCTTTTGATTCTTCTACTTGCTTTAAACTGCCAAATGGTGGTAATCGCTCTCCCGATGCTTCTTGGGTAAAACGCGAAAGGTGGGAAGCTTTAACTGCTGAGGAAAGAAGAAAATTTCCCCCACTGTGTCCTGATTTTGTTGTGGAATTGCGCTCTCCTACTGATTCTATCAAAGAAACGCGAGAAAAAATGCAGGAATATCGGGAAAATGGCTCTTGTTTGGGGTGGTTGATTGACCCGCAAACCCGGAGTGTGGAGATTTATAGGAGCGATCGAGAAATAGAAATATTGCAGTCTCCTGTTACGCTCTCAGGGGAAGATATTTTGCCCGGATTTGTGCTGGAATTACGGTCTGTTATGGGGACTAATTGATATCTAATCCGCTAACTAGGGAATTATACCACAGTGCGATTCTCCTCGCTCGCGAGGATGACAGCCGCGAGATATAGCCTTTCTAAGTAACAGTGCGGTGCTCATAGGGTATGGGCATTGACCAAATAGGGCGAAGCGGAGGGATTGGGCGAAGCGAAGCGGAGGGATTGGGCATACCTCATTTATTTGAGAAAGGCTATATTAAGCTCACACTGCATTCGGAATGATATTATTCCTATGACAGCAGAAACGATATAAAAAGCGATCGCACTCTGGTCTAATTACTCGCTAGCTGCTGTTTCCAATTTCTGTCCAATTTTCGGTTCAGTACCGTTCAACAGACGCTGAATATTGCTGCGGTGCCGCACAATGACAAACACGCCGCCCGCCAGTCCAAACAATACATAAGCTAGCGGCTGATTTAACACAAACATCAATCCAGCTACGCTAATTGATCCGACAATCGAACTCAAAGAAACAATTCGCGACACCGCAAAAACTATTCCAAAAATTCCGAAAGTTCCCAACCCAACTGGCCAGTACAAACCGAGCAAAACTCCCAAACTCGTCGCCACAGATTTGCCGCCGGTAAATCCCAGCCAGATTGATTTGCTGTGGCCCAAAACTGCAAATAAACCCGCTAAAGTTGCCATCCAAGGAATGACTGTTGCTGTATTTTCTAAATGGGCGCCGATCGCGAGCTGACTGGTAAACTCTAGAGAGTAGATGTAGCGGATCAGAGCGATCGCACTTACGCCCTTCAACACATCAACCAGCAACACCGCCAACCCCGGCCCCTTCCCCAAAGTCCTGAGTACATTAGTCGCCCCCGTCGAACCAGAACCTACTTCCCGAATATCAATCCCCAGCATCCATTTACCCAAAGCGTACCCAGTTGGAATCGAACCCAGCAAGTAAGCTGCGATTAACAATGCTGCATTTAAACTCAACCACACACCCATAATAAATTCCCTCTTTCATTACTTTTGAGGACTAAAGTCCTCACTACAAACTTAACGATTATTCTTTAATCTCCCGCCCTCTGACATCTCCCTAAATTAATTTTTAGTTATTGGATAGCAAGAAATTAAAACTAATTTCTGAAGATGTCTTTTCTTCCTTCTTCCTTCTTCCTTCTTCCTTCTTCCTTCTTTAAAAATCCTTAGAAGTCGTTAAAGTTTGCGGATCGGAAGCAAAGGCCAACCACAGCGGAAATTGCAGCATCGACAAACTGATTAAATCTTCTGTTTCGTCTATCACAATTAAAGGCAACTTACCATCTCTCACGAGTCGATCGGCTTTTTGGGCCAAAGCCTCCGCAGACTCAAACATAATAATGCCACCTTCCGGGCCAAAATCGGTGCGAGTAATCCCCAAACAATCCTGCAAACCCCGGCGCCACTCACCCAAACGTTCGGGACTGTTCGCGAGCACCAATGTCCGCACCCGTGGGCCGTAGACGCTTCTGAGTACAGAAATAATCGTCGAACTAATCAAGATATTTTGCAAGCGCGAACCCATTGTTCGCAATGCACCCCTTCCTCCTTGGGTGAAAAACCAGTTAGAAACCCGTTCCGCGTGGATGGGCTCAAAAGTGCGCCGGAGTTGCCAAGGCGGGCCGTAATAGTCGGGGAGAGTGCGATATTGGTCTAGGGTGCGGCGAATTTGTTTGGCTTGTTCTTGAAAGCCCTGTTCGGCAAATCTAGGATTTATCGGCCCAGAGGATGCAGAATTATCCACAGAGATTTGCTTGGGCGTTTCTGGCACCGGTGGCGTCATATCTAAGAGTTCGGCGGTAGCTGCTAAATCCTGCAAACTGCCGACTAGATAGTCTTTGAAACCTTGAACTCTGATTGCTAAATCTTGGGAAACTCCGGCGAAAGTAGTTCGCATTTCCTTTTGAATTCGATCGCGCCTGCGTTCGAGTTTTTCTACTTCAATTTGCAGCGCTTGTTTGCGATGATCTAGCTGTATCAAGCCGTCTTGTACCAAACGCCCGATCGATGCTTGAGCCTCGCCCAAGGCTTCTAACGCCTTAGTTTTGTCGGCTTCCAAGCTGGCAATTCTGGCGGTCAAATCTTGTTCTTGCTGTTGCAATGCTTTGACTCTATTTGCCAAACTTTCGGTAACATTTTCTGGTACGGGCGTTACCGTTTCTGCGGTTGCTGTTGGCTGGGAGTCTGTTTCGGGTTCGATTCGATCGATCGCACTTTCAGATTCGCTATCCTCAGTTTCTGGCGAACTTTGGGCGATCGCGCCCGCTTCGTCCACCACAGGGGTGATTTGGGGGTTTTCCTCGTCCCAGGGGTCTATTTCGGGAGGAATTTGCGATGTGAGATCGTTTTGGGCGATCGACAATTCCTGTATTTGAGATGGCAATTGGTTTTCCGTCTCATTCACGGGCAAATTTGGTTCGCCATCAGCGGCTGGTTGCGATTGCGGTTTTTGGGTGGGAGATTCGTCTGAATTCATAGGAAATTTGTTCGGCGTGGGGCACAGAAGAAGTTAAAAATTTAAAATTAACAACTTGTTTAGTCTTGACGGGGACAGCGCTGTTCTAAGCAGGTCTGTAGCATTTTACGATCGAACAGAACCGGCAGAAAGTGAATGCTGTTAATTTCTTTGAAATAGAACAAAATCGGCACTGCGGGCCAAAATATCCGCCAATTTTGCCATTGTCGGTAAGGAAATTGGCGGATTAAGTTTTGCGATCGATAAATGTCCAAATCCGTTGGAGTAAACTGTAGCCGGATAGTGGCGGCTTGGTACATCAGAAACAAGCCGAACACCGAAAGTGGCAAACTCACCCACTTCTGCACGAACAGCAGCGGTACAGCAGTCAGTACGAGGACTAGGGGAATCGCATAACTCGGTGCAAGTTCGATCGTATCTGTGGGCGCAGTCCCAGAGGTAGTTGTAGTCACGGGTTTAAATCAGGGGGTAGTAAAGTAATGTTGCCAATTATTTATATTTTATCCATTTCCTAGCTTACAAGCCTTTGAGTACGCTAGAGCCAGTACCCTGAAACATCAGCCAAGTCAGGAAAAAGTTAACAATAAAAATAGCCAGCAAAGCCGTCACCACCGCTGTGGTAGTCGATTGGCCGACGCCTTTGGCGCCGCCGGTAGTCGTCAAACCCCAGCTAGTGCCGATGACAGCAATCAAACCACCGAACACAAAAGCCTTAATACCAGCGCTGCAAATGTCCCACAGACTCAGGAAATGGCGGACTGATTCTAAAAACACATTTTGAGAGATGCCGTACATTGTCGTCGCAATCAGCATCCCGCCGGCGATGCCCGTGACGAGGGACAATATTGTCAGAATTGGCAGCATCAAGCAGCAAGCTAAAACGCGGGGAATTACTAAATAGTCGATCGGGTCTGTTCTGAGCATCAGCATGGCATCTATCTGCTCTGTGACTTGCATCGTGCCAATTTCCGCAGCAAAAGCCGAACCAACCCGTCCCGTAACGATTACGGCTGTTAACACCGGGCCGAGTTCGCGAGTCAAAGACAAAGCCAAAACGCCACCGACGACATTACCGGCACCGAGGTTAATAAACTCCCTGGCTACCTGAACCGTAAATACCATGCCGACAAAACCCGCAGTCAGCAAAGAAATCAGCAGCGATTCCGGGCCAACTGCTGCCATTTGGTCAAGGGTGTTGCGACGGTTAATTTTGCGAGTTAGCAAGTGCAGCATGACTTGGCCGCCCAATAAAATGGCTGCCAGTAACCGCTGACTCCACAAACTGAGGCTTGATGGTGTAGTTGTGCTCAAGGGACTTTGACTGTAGAACAACTGCAAAAATGAAATCTATCTACAAATCTTAAACAAGTTTCTTCTCTAAGATTTAAGATTTCTGACAGAATTGGCCACTGAGGGCGATCGCTGCCTATCGTAGAAAAGGACAAGTTTATTTTACTTGCACCTTTCGGCAGTTTAGCTGAATTTACTGACTCTTATGAGCATATTTCCTAATTTTCTTCGCTCTTTACTGCTGACGGGCCTCTTGAGCTTTGTCGCTCCCTTATTGTTAATCGGCGCGGGATTGACTAGCTTTTCGTTGATCGGTCTTGTGCCTGCTTTGCAAGCAGTCGGTCGTTCTGGAGAAGACCAGATTTTGCAGTTTTTAGCCACTTTCGGCAGCGGCTGTCCTCTCCAGGGATTTTTGGTGATTGGTCTAGCTTTTAGTTTAGTGGGTGCTTTGTTTGATACCTACGCTTCTTATCAGCATTCACGGTGGGGTTAATGGTGTTTCTATTTGAAATCTGGGATTTGAGATTTTAGGTGGGGAATTCTCGATCGCGCATCTAAAATCTCAAATTGTTGGGTTGCGCTGCGCTTGAATCGCGCCGCCTGCTGCGAAACATTCTCGATCGAAGTTCCTCGTCCTTTGATTCAGCAGTGGAGTCAAATCTTAAATCGACTGACTTCGCCTAAAAACGGATACTTGCTTTCCCACAGGAGTCGTGGAGAGCCAAAATGAGAGAGTTCAGTTCCAGCTACCAGATTCATCAGTCGAGTCACTGCTAAAATCTAAAATCTAAAATCTAAAATCTAAAATTGTTGGGCTGGCTCAGCATTAACCATCGCAAATGTTCGGAAATGCGATCGGCAAATTCCAGAAAACCGCATCCCACAGTTTCTGGATCTTAAATATATTAGATACAGGTTGAATCAAGTGTTTCTCAACCTTTAGAAACTTAAGAGATTTGAGGTATCAATTATGGCACTTATTCGTTGGGAACCTTTGCGGGAAATGGACTCCTTGCAGCGAGAAATGAATCGGTTGTTTGATAGCTTAACTCCGGCAACCGATCGCGCATCTAACGGTGTGGCTTTTGTACCGGCCGCCGAACTCGATGACCAAGAATTTCACAGGTGGTATCCGCCACGTGATTTATCCGTGGAATCAATCCCAAATCGAAAATCTAAAATCCTCTCTTCCCCCGAATTTATCCGTGGGGTCGCCTCTAAAATCTAAAATCATGGAAGCTAAGGATTTGGACGTACAAGTCACCGCAGAAGCTGTTGCGATCAGTGGCGAAAGGCGATCCCAAACAAAGACCGAAGATAAAGGCATAACTCGCTCAGAGTTCCGCTACGGTTCATTCCGCCGGGTGATTCCCCTACCTGCACGAGTTCAAAATGACAGCGTACAAGCTGAGTACAAAAATGGGGTTTTAAACCTGACTTTGCCTAAAGCGGAAGCGGAAAAGAACCGTGTAGTCAAAGTTGAACTCAGCTAATCAATAATTGTTAGCTAATTACTGATAGGGCGTGCGGTGCGCGCCCTATTTGCTTTGACGGACGGTGCGCGGTTCGGATTCTCCAACCGTGCTAAACTAAAACCAGCAATGGTTGGTGAGGAGACTGGCGTGCCGAGTCAGGGAGTTGGAGGAAATGGAACTGCATCAGAATTTGGAGACTTAACCGGGATGACTCGCCAAGAAGTCGATGACTTTTTGCGCGGACTGGGTGCGAAGGTAAAAAGTTCTTCAGGAAATTATGTTGAATACAAATTTTCTGACAAATCAAAAGTCATAATCCGTACTAATAGTGAAGTTGTTCGCCTGCCATCTGCGCGATATGGCTCCGATGGTAGAAGAATAAACAGGGGTTTGCGTCTTGACAAAGATGGTAGCGTGCTCCTAACACGCGATGAATTTGGCAATCAAATTCCTGGTACGCACATTACTGGAGAAAAAGTGAGTAATTAATATGCCGGATGACTACAACTTGCTTAATTTAGGTGGCTTGACCTCTTTAGTCACAAATGTCAATGTATCTTTGTGGGGGAATGAAGTATTACTGGAATGTATCTACGATCCTACAGGCGATCGCTTGCCTTACTTTTTAGTTTTCCACGACTGTCGAGAAATCATGTGGGAAGTACATGACGAAGAAGAGGTCAAAGAACCTGAAGCTGATTTGATTGGCATTCATTTGGGTGAAGACGCGCACCTAAAAGCAGCTTTAATCCATACGGATATTTTTGAGATTTCAATTCTGTATGGCAGTTTCAGTATTCATAAGGGACAGAATTCAAATTTTGAAAGAACAGATTTAAAAACAGAAAGCAATATTGTAACCATGAGGAATTAATATGCCAATCGAAACTGATAAAGTTATACGAGGCGGTTGCTTGTGCGGTGCTATTCGTTACCAAATTGTTGGAATTGCAAAAAGTATCGCTCACTGTCATTGCAAATTATGCCAAAAAGCCAGCGGAGCGCCTTTTGTAACCTGGGCAACTTATACAACTAATCAATTGATATTTGTGAAAGGCAAACCGACTTATTTCAATTCTTCAGCTCAAGGAAAACGAGGCTTTTGTTCAGCTTGTGGCACCGCTTTAGTATTTGAAAACAGCGATTACTATAACGAAATAGATGTCACTGTTTGCAGTATGGATTGTCCCGACAACCTATGGCCGGACTACCACATTTGGACGGTGAGCCAACGTCGGTGGATACATCTGAATGACGGTTTGCCAAGTTACATTGATGCTGGGCTAGATGTTCCTTAGGCGATCGCTTGCTTGATACCATAGGCTCTCCTGAGTTTTAGGCGATCGCAAAAAAACGTACCGTGGTGGTGGCATAGAGACGCACGTGAGCGAGCGTCTCGCACTACGGTTTACACCACAAATCCAGGATAGCGATACCATAATATTTCATGATTGGCGAGATATCATACTCCTCAATTCCCCAATCTTAAATCCCAAATCTCAAATCTCAACCTTTACCTTATCTACTTGAGAAAGGCTATATTGTTGCACGCATCAGTTTACGATACTTAATAGAACTTTTTTGCCAAACGAGGTAGAACCAAATGCCTGATATTGTTGATATTGCCGTAGGTGCGGGTTCGTTCCAAACCCTGGTAACGGCGGTGCAAGTAGCTAATTTAGTAGATGCGCTCAAAAGTCCGGGCCCTTTCACTGTCTTTGCACCTACTGACGATGCTTTTGCGAAATTGCCACCGGGAACTATCACAACCCTAGTGCAGAATGTCCCCCAACTGAGCAGGATTTTGATGTTTCACGTCGTCTCCGGCAAGTTTATGAAGGCAGATTTGGCAAAACTCGGTTTTGTTACTTCCTTAGAAGGTTCGCCGATTAAAATTGATTGTTCAGACGGTTTTGAGGTGAAGAATGCTACTGTTGTCGCGGCCGATATCGAAGCTGACAACGGTGTCATTCACGTGATCGATAACGTGATTTTAATGGGATAATTTCGCCTTTAAACCTCGCTGCTGGAGCGAAGCAGGTGCCTTGCGGTGTCGCTTCGCTCCCGATCGCGCTTTTGGTTTTTTAGCAATTAAAAGTTATATAAATATAAAAAAGTTGTCTTTTTGCCGGATGTATTTTAAGATGATTGTTTAAAAAACTTTGAAGATGAATAATTATAATATAAGGAAACCAGTGTGGTGAGCACTATGCAAATCCTAGCCGCCAGCCTCAAGGCCAAAGTCCGCCAGCGTACCTTGGAACTGCAAGTTCTCAACGAACTTACGGAGAATGTACAACTTGCTGCGGTTGCTGATGAAATTTGGTCTGCTTGTCTGGCACATCTCGGGCGCCTGATTCCTGCTGAGACGATCACACTTTTAACTCTACCGGACGATCGCATCTACCTGCAACACTTACACCCGTTAACTGAATCGGTCAAATCTGAAATAGCAGCCTGCTTGCAAGCTACTCGCACCCAATGGCTGGCCGGAAGTCGAGACTGGGCGTACAACATCGCTGGCGGGCCAATTGCTCAGTTTAAGTCGGTGTTGATGGCACCGGCTAACCCGGAGGACAGTGAAGAATTGTTGGGAGTATTTTTCATCGGTGCAGAGCAGGGAACTGCTTTTAATTTTGAACACCTTTGTTTGCTCCACACTGTCGCTCAAATTTGTGTTAAATCGTTAACTAATTTAGCAGCTAAACAGACGGATGTCAAGGGAACTGTTCAAAATAATTTTGCTCTAGATGGGTCAAGCCAAGAGCTATTGTTGCGGGCTTTAATGGACGGTGCGCCGGATAGAGTTTTTGCGAAAGATCGAAATTTTAGATACATTTTTGTCAATCAAAGTTTTGCTGCATATTTGGGGAAAAAGGTTGAAGAAATTATTGGCAAAGATGATATCGAATTAGGTTTTTCAGAACCAGCAGTATTTGGCGATCGCCACGGCTCAATTAGAGGCATTCGCGAGGACGATCGAGCTGTGCTGGGGGGGGAGACGGTTCGCAATCCCTACCAGGCGATCGCCTGTGCAGGTGGCAAACAGCAGGTCTTTGACACGCAAAAACTGCCCCTGCGCGATGCGGATGGCAGTATATTTGGGATTTTGGGTATTTCTCGGGAGATTGCTCAATTGCAGGCGACAGATGAAGCCCGGAATCAAAGCCAAGCCAAACTGCAAAAAATTACTGCTAGCGTACCCGGTACGGTATATCAAGTTGACTTGCATCTAGATGGCTCGATAGCCTTCTCGTTTGTGAGCGCGGGCTGCCGAGAATTGTATGAAATAGAACCGGAGGTGGCTCAGCAGGATATTCGTGCAATTGTTGACATGATTCATCCCGAAGATAGAGATGATTTTCGGAACTCGGTAAGGCTGGCTGCGGAAAATTTGCAGCCTTGGCGGTGGGAAGGCAGAATTATCACTCCCTCTGGAAAACTTAAATGGATTCAAGGGGCTGCACAACCGGAAATGCAAGGATCGGGAGAGATAGTTTATTATGGCTTGTTCACGGATATTAGCGATCGCAAACAAGCTGAGTTAAAACTGCAACTTTATCAAGAAATATTTTTAAAGTCTAACGATGCGATCGCCATTTTAGACCCGCAAGGCTATTATTTGGAAACAAATCAAGCTCACACGGCTTTGCTGGGTTACAGTGTATCCAAATTGTGGGGTAAAACCCCTGCAATTCATATGGGAGAAGAGATATTTACATCGGTGCTGCAAATCTTGGTCGCAACAGGGAGTTACCGAGGCGAAATGACCTGTGTTAAGGATTTGCAAGGGGGAATAGTTGAGGTGGAACTTTCGGCTTTTGCGGTTCTCAATGATGCTGGGGAAGTAGTTTGTTATGTCAGCGTCAAAAGGGACATCACCGAACGCAAGCTAGCTGAGGAAAAACTCAAACTTTACCGAGAAATATTTTTAAACTCCAACGATGCGATGGTGATTATCGATGCTGATGGGTTTTTCCTGGAACAAAATCGCGCTCACCAATCGCTATTAGAATATACAGACGCCGAATTAGAAATAGAAACGCCGCCGCTGGTGGCGGGGGAACGCTTTTCTGCGATTTCCAAAAGTTTAGCGAAAACTGGAACTTTTCGGGGCGAAATTACTAACTTTACTAAAAAAGGTCGCACGCTGGCGATCGAGGTGGCGGCATACTCTGTGATTAACAACAGCGGCGATATAATTTGTCACGTCTGCGTTAAGCGCGATATTACTGAACGCAAAAAAGGTGAAGAAGAACGACAAAAATTTGTGTCGCTGATTGAAAATAGCAGCGATTTTATTGGTATGGCTACTCTCGAAGGGCAAACGCTGTTTGTTAATGAAGCCGGACGAAAACTGGTGGGAATAGAGAATATTTCGGAATTGCTTTATACGGAAATATGGGATTATATCGGCGAAACTTTTAAACAGGAATTTAGTCAAGAGATTTTGCCAAAAATTATCAGTCAGGGCCAGTGGCAAGGAGAAGGTAAAATGCAGCACTTGCGTACTGGAAAACACATTGATGTTGTGATGAATGCTTTTCTGGTCAAGCACCCTCAAACCAGCGAACCGCTGTGCTTTGCTGCGGTAATTCGCGATGTCACAGAACGCAAGCAAGCTGAAAGAATGCTGCTGGAACAGGCAGAACAGGAACGGCTAGTTTCGGCGATCGCCCAGCGAGTGCGACAGTCTCTCAACCTCACTCAAACTCTGAGCACGGCTGTACAAGAGGTACGGCAATTACTGGCAACCGATCGCACGGTAATTTATCGTTTTGATTCCGATGACACAGGGATTGTGGTTGTCGAATCTGTAGGATCTGATTGGATGCCTATGCTGGGCAGAAAACTTCAGGAAAAATCTTTTGGGGAAAGTTACAAAGCGATGTACCGGGCTGGCAAGATTCAAGCAGTTGAAGATATTTATAATGCTAATTTGAGCCAGATTCACCGAGATTTACTGGTGAAATTGCAGGTAAGGGCTAATTTAGTTGTACCAATTTTTATCGGCGACGAAAGTCAGGAATTAGCAATAGAATATTCGCCAGAAACTCCTAGAATTAAGTCGCAGATCGAGAGTTTGGACAAGCGTCAAAATCGGTTGTGGGGGTTGCTGGTTGCCCACCAGTGCAGTGCCCCGCGCGCTTGGACTGATTCTGAGGTGGATTTGCTGGGAAGGTTGAGCGTGCAGTTGGCGATCGCCATTCAGCAATCTACTCTGTTTGAGCAAGCGCAGCAAGCCCGAGAAGCCGCTTTGGAAGCGTCTCGAATGAAGTCACTATTTTTAGCAAATATGAGTCACGAAATCCGCACTCCGATGAATGGAGTGATGGGGATGACAGATTTGCTGCTGAAAACAAATCTTACTCCCGAACAGCTAGACTTTGTGCAGACGCTGAAACTCAGCGGTCAAAATTTGCTGTCCATCATTAACGATATTCTTGACCTTTCCAAACTGGAAGCTGGAGAAATGCGCTTAGAAACCATCGAATTTGACCTCAGTATCTGTCTGGATGAAGTGCTGGATTTGTTGGCAACTCCCGCACAAACTAAAGGTATAGAATTGGTGGCGCTGATTGATACCGACGTGCCGCTGCAAATTAAAGGGGATGCAGCACGATTGCGGCAAATCCTCACTAATTTAATTAACAATGCGATTAAGTTCACGGAAGCAGGAGAAATAGTAATTGAGGTTTCAACTGGCAGGATTCCTGGGATATTGGCAGCCAGCGACGACCAGAAAAAATTAGAGAATATCCAACCATTAAAACTAGGAATCAATCGCTCGCTATTCCTACTGTTCAAGGTCACAGATACAGGGATTGGGATTGCTGCCGAAGACCAAAAAAAGCTGTTTCAATCTTTTACTCAAGTTGATGCTTCTACTACGAGAAAGTACGGTGGAACAGGTTTGGGTCTGGCTATTTCTAAGCAGTTGGTGGAGCTGCTAGGGGGTAAAATTGGTGTGGAAAGTACCCCCGGTAAAGGCTCGACTTTTTGGTTTACTGTGCCGGCACTTAAGGAAAATTTAACTGGGGCTGGGACAGCGTGCTCAGTGAATTTGCAAACGGTGCTGGCGGGGCAGAAAATGTTAGTTGCTAGCGACAAGCCCACAGTGCGAAAAGTGCTGCTGAGAATGGCTGTTTTGTGGGGGATGGAAGTTGATGAGGTTGAGAATGGTTGGATGGCGATCGCATCTCTGTACAAAGCTGTCAGCATAAAATCCCCTTACGATATCATTTTGGTTGATATTCAGTTGCCGGAAATGGTGGCGGGAAGTCTGGAACGTTTGATGATTGCTGAGCCGGCAATGCAGCAGACGCATTGGGTGGTGCTGACTTCAATTACTCAGACATCGGAGGCTAAACGTTTGGTAGATATTGGTTTTAGCGGTTATTTAACTAAACCTGTGAAAGCTCACCGGCTGTTTGAGTGTTTGGTAAATGCGATCGCCCCGGGTGCAGTGGTTGACTCGCGGCTGGCAAATCCAACGACAAATCCAGACTCCTCTATTGACAACCGGGAGTTAGCTAGCTTAAAGATTTTGTTAGTTGAAGATACTCCGATCAATCAAAAAGTTGGTCTGAATCAACTCAAGGTTTTGGGATGTGCGGCGGATGTGGCAAATAACGGCGCTGAGGCGCTATCGATGCTGGCTATCAAAAAGTATGACATTGTGCTGATGGACTGTCAGATGCCGATTTTGGACGGTTACGAAGCTACGCTGGAATTGCGCCGCATGGAAGCGACAGGCGCTGCTGCTGGTTCGAGGGAGCCCGATCGCAAGACGGTGGTGATTGCGATGACGGCAAATGCTTTGAAGGGCGATCGGGAAAAGTGTCTGGCGGCGGGTATGGATGATTATATTAGCAAACCTATTTCCATCGAAAAGTTAAAATCTGTACTAGAAAATTGGTCGGTACAGTTAAAAGTTGAAATTCCTCAGTTTAAGGGTGAGGAAGTCCAAAACTCTGCTTCGGATCTAGAATGCGTAGTTGATATGGCACGCTTGCACGAAATTGCCGGCACTGATTTAGATTTTGAGCGGGAAATACTGCAAGCTTTTGTGGTGGATACTGGCAGTTATTTAGAATCTGCTAAAAGTGCGATCGCCTCGGGAGACTTGGAGACACTGGCCCGCCGCGCGCATCAAATTAAAGGTGTCAGCGCTACGGCGGCGGTGCGGTTAATGCCCCAGATGGCTGCTCAGCTTCAAACTCTGGCCGAATCCAACGATTTGGAGGGCGCTACGAAAATCATCGCTGAATTAGAAATAATTCTAGCGGGGGTTAAAAAGTTGGCCGCTGCTGAATTATCTGCTTAATCGCTCAATTTTCTCAGGACGGCGGTTGGAAACCGCATCTACACAAACGATGTCCGCCTCCGCGGACATTTGAGAGAATGTGCGTGCGATGGATGGATCCCCGCTACGCTACGACTCTTCAACCCGCGTCGGCGGGTTTTGTTTGTGTAGACGCGGTTTCAACCGCCCGGTCTTTATGTAAAGATTCTTAAAAATTTATCAAGATATTTATCTCTATGTGACGAGATTGGAAATTCTTATAACATCTTGTGTGTTGTAGCTTTTGACACTACTATATTAAGTTATTGTGGTCAAATATAAAATAATCATTAAGCCGATGACAAGACGGCTACTTTTCGTCTATCGGCTTGAAACACTAAGACCAACCCATCGCCCAGCCAGCCCACTAAGTGCGTATTTACGCTCAACGAGGTTTTATGACTCCAGTCATGTTACGCCAACTCTGGTCTTTAATTGAAACTACCCAAGCGACTCTGTTAGTCAATTTGGACGATGCAACCCTGGTACAGTGGCTGCTGAAGCAATTGAAGATGAACTCTGCGCTCAATGGCAACGAAACAGATTTGTTGAACGAGTACATCGAGTCTCGGCTGTCGCTAATCCGCGATTTAGCCGAGCAGCGCCTAGCACCAGAGCGGTTCTGAGCGCATTAAATCAAAATTGGATAAATATTACAGGAAAGGTCGATCGCCCGCAGCGGGCAAAAAAATAATAGGCGGTTAGCCGGTGCGCTTTTCAGGGTGCGACACCGGGTTGAGAATGGTTAATTTGAAATGGTGAGGTTTTCTAGATTGCCGATCGCAACAGTTCTCGACACCGACAAGTTAGGATCGTCGAGAAAGTGTTCTACTGGTAAAATGTATGCGTAAATTGGGATTTCTGTTGCTGGCAAGTGTGTTGTTTGTGGCACCGCTGGCATCTTGTAGGGATCGATCGGCACAAGTCGGTCAAACACCAGCCACCACTGCTGAAGGCAAATCGCAACAAGGCCCGAGTCGCATAGATACAATTGTCAGCCGCGGCAAATTGATTTGCGGCGTTAGTGGCGAACTGCCGGGTTTTAGCTTTGTAGACGAAAAAGGCAAATACTCCGGCTTGGATGTAGATGTTTGCAGGGCGATCGCTGCGGCTATATTTGACGATCCCGAAAAAGTCGAATACCGAAAGCTCAACGCCAAAGATAGGTTTACAGTTTTGCAGGCTGGAGAAATCGATATTCTCAGCCGAAATACCACCTACACGGCGAGTCGCGACAGCACTACCGGCTTGGAATTTGCCCCGATAATCTTTTATGACTCTCAAAGCATCATGGTCAAAAAAGATAGCGGCATTAAAAGTTTAAAAGATTTTGCGGGCAAATCTATCTGCGTGCAGACAGGTACGAGTACCGAACAAAATTTGTCCGACCAAATGCGAAAATTAGGAGTTAAATACACTCCTGTGGTGTTTGAAGATGCGAATACTACCTTTGGCACTTATCAAGAAGGTCGCTGTCAAGGTGTTACAGCCGATCGATCGCAACTCGTGTCGAAGCGCACAACTCTACCGAATCCTGAGAATAATGTTGTTTTGCCGATCGTAATGTCAAAAGAACCGTTAGCCCCAGCGGTGAAAAGCGGCGATCCGAAATGGTCGGATGCGGTGAGATGGATTATTTTTGCGGCGATTGAAGCTGAAGATTTAGGAATTAATTCAGGAAATGTAGACCAAACTGTCGCCAGCACTACAGACCCAAACGTCAAACGTTTGCTAGGAAAAGAAGGAGATTTAGGTAAAGGTTTCGGACTCCCCAACGACTACGCTGTCCGCGTTGTGAAGAAAGTGGGGAATTACGGGGAAATGTACGATCGCAACCTCGGCCCGAAAAGTACACTTAAGTTAGACCGGGGTCAAAACAAACTCTGGAAAGATGGCGGTTTACTGTACTCGCCACCCTTCCGCTAATCAACAGGTTTGTAGTTGCGCTTGAGCCCTGTTGTCTGCGCCACTACAAACAGAAAAATCCACTTAAACAAAGGTAAGTAGTTGCGCTTCAGCGCTCTTAGGTACGTAGTTGCGCTTCAGCGCTCTTAGGTACGTAGTTGCGCTTCAGCGCTCTTAGGTACGTAGTTGCGCTTCAG
>RDXX01000031.1 GCA_004292955.1 Oscillatoriales cyanobacterium
TGACGGTATGAATTAAGTTCTACCCAAAAGCGCAACGACTAAGGTATGTAGTTGCGCTTCAGCGCTCTTTGGCTTGGTATATGAAAGAGCGCGGCGTGGCTGATTGACGGTATGAATTAAGTTCTACCCAAAAGCTCAACTACATACCTATTGTGTTTTTATCGATCGTAAAAAAAGTAAATTCATACTCAAGTTCAGCAACGCCAAGAGCGCTGAAGCGCAACTACATACCTCAATGCCAAGAGCGCTGAAGCGCAACTACGTACCTCAATGCCAAGAGCGCTGAAGCGCAACTACGTACCTCAATGCCAAGAGCGCTGAAGCGCACTCAATGCCAAGAGCGCTGAAGCGCAACTACGTACCTAAATGCCAAGAGCGCTGAAGCGCAACTACATACCTAAATGCTAAGAGCGCCCAAGCGCAACTACATACCTATTGAACGGGCTCTCCGGCCCGTTCCTAAAAAGCTTAGCGCGAGATAAAATGCGCCCAAACATTCCCATCAGGCCCGGCTACTTGATTGATATAGCCATACGGATACATCAACTTTCTTCCCTCAGTATCTCTGTAACCCGTGAGTGCATCTCCCCACGGATCTTGCACGATATAACCCTCAGAATTGTAGCCAATTAAAGTGATAATGTGACCCGCCGCCGTAAAATCTCCCGCTAAAACTATCGGCCGCCGATTCAGCAATTCCGATCGCACGTCAGCCCATTTCCGAGTCGCACTAAAACTCGTCTTAAACCCGTAAGCCTTAATCAGCGCCGAAAGCACGTTGTGATCGGTTTGAGAACCCTGGCCGGCATAGTCGAAACACCACTGCAACAACTCATCCTCCAACTGTCCCCCATACTTAGAACGAACGCCGTAATAATACAGCACCATCGCGATCGCAGTTACATTGCAAGTAGACCAGTCAAAACGCGGATTGTCCCGCTGTGAAAAATACGGCACGTTCAATTCCACATTGTTCGGAACCGGATCGAAAATTTTATCTCCCCGCTTGAACTGAACAAAACTTGGAAAAACATAACCTGTATTGCCGAAATTTTGCAGCTCTTCAGTCAGAGAAACTTTCAGGTGATCGGTTTCCAAACCGTAGCTTTCCACACCGTAAACTCGACCTAAAGGCAGTGTAGTTCTCTCGGTAGCCGTCAGCTTGGCAGCATCTACAGGGCGTTTTTTAAACACAGTTGGTTGCAGCATTGTCATTGTCAAAGCATCCGGGTCAAAGGGAACTTCTTTGCCATTTTTCTTGATTTGAACAGATTGCCAATAGATAAATCCCACATTGCCAAAACCGGGAATAGCTTCGGCGAAAGTTACTCGGAAATGCCCCAAAATGCAGGCATAACCAGTGATGGCGTAGGTGCTGCCTAAAGTTAGTTCAGCAATTTGGTTTGCAGGGAGTTTCGATGATTCTTTTGGTTGACCTTTAATCAGAGTTGTTTGAGTTACCAACAGTTGAGCATTCCCGTTGCTATTGGGTACGTCTGCTAGGTCGAATTTCAGGACTTTTGTACCTTTGGCAAGCTGAACGTCTGGTTCGTAAAAATAGCCAAAAGTGCCGATCGGCGAAATTGTCGAATCCAGAACCACCTTGAGATGTCCGTCAATAAATCCGTACTTGCTAAGTGCCAAAGTCTGACCTGCTTTGACAAGAACTTTTTGCTGGTTGTTGAGGCGGGAACCATCAACCGGGGCTACCTTAAACCAAGTGTCGGAAACTATCTTTAAGCTCAAATCTTTTCCGACAGTCAGCGGATCTGAACTTACGGTAATATAAATTATTTGGCTGGCGGTAACGTTTCCTTTGCTGTCAGTTGCACGCAATCTCAGCCAGCGAGCTCCGGGCACGCTAAATCCTTTGGGCAAATTCACTTGCCAAGTGCTTGCTTGTTGGTTGAGTGTGACGGTTAGCGGATATTTATCCTCGGCTATTACCTCAACTTTTGCTGCTTCTTGTTTGTCAAAAGTGCCTGAAAGTGCGATCGACTGATTGACCAAAACCTCTGTCGGGCCTTGATACGTTAAATTTGGGGCCGGATTGAAAGATTTGCCACCTTTGGCAAATTGCACGAAATCTGGATAAACAAAACCCGTATTGCCAAAGGGCGGCAAATTTTCAGTCAGCGAGACTTTAATATGACCTTGTTCGATCGAGAATCCGGAAATTCCGTAAATCATTCCCGCCGGTAAAGTGATTTTTTCTGGCAGTTGCAGCTTGACAGCATCCACCGGCCGTTTTTTCAACACAGTAGTTTTGACAACAGTCATGGTAACTGCATTTCTGTCACAGGCAATCCCCTTGCCGTCTTGCAAAATCTGGACGTGTTGCGAGTACATAAATCCCGAATTGCCGAAGTTGGGAATTGGGCGATCGAGAGTGACTCGAAAATGACTTTCCACGCAAGCGTAGCCGAAGATATTGAAAGTTTCCCCCTGGTCAAATCGCACTTTCTGAGTCGGGCTTAAAATAGTCGAATCTGCGGGGTTGCGCTTTAACCAGGTTTTTTTGTTCACCCACAGCAACTGCATTCCAGGGGGCGGGGTAGGTAGATCGGCGCGATCGAAGATCAGGATTTTTGAGCCTTTAGTGATGACTGCGTGCTTTTCGTAAAAAAAGCCGGATTTTCCTACCGGAGAAATTGGATTATTGAGTTCAACATTCAGGTGTTCGTCTTCTAACTCGTAGCTGCTAATTTGATAACTTTTACCTGCGGGTATTTCCGCTTTTTGCTGGGAGTTAAGACTGCCAGAAGGCACTGTTCCGGCTTTTAATTGGGTGTCTTGGAGCGTAATTAACGTGAAAGAGCGATCGGGTGTGTTAGAAGCAGGATTAACTTTGATGTTAATTGTTTGTTCGCCGATAACTTTGCCTGTTTTATCAGTTGCCTTCACCTGCACCGTGCGAGTACCGGCGCTATCGAATCCTTTCTCTAAACTAATGTTCCAAATGCCTGTCGATAAATTTATCCCGGCCTTCAGGGAATTTGAGCCTTCTGCTGCTGAGATTGCCGCCACTTGATTTTTATCAAAACTGCCAACTAAGACAGAGGCTCGATTAGCCTCAACTTCTTGTGGGCCTAAATAACTCAAAATAGTCTTGGTGCTTGTCATTATGTATCCGCCTACCTACTTAATTATTCAGCTACAGCAAGGATAACTTCTCATTTTATCAAACACAACGATCCGATCCCGGACAAAATCGCTCCTGGACTGAATCTAGGGGCAGTTAATGCGTTTTAAAGCATGAATTTTTTATTGTTGGCGAGATTTTTACCAGAAATCTAACAGTCCAGCTAGCGATCGCGCACCTGACGCGAATATACCGCTGGTTGACAGAATTTGTGGCGCAATTTTTGCGAGAAAAAATTTAATTGAAGTAGGTTATTACCCCCTATACCTTTGACCCCTCACTTAGCTCATTTGAGATTTTAGATTGAGGGATTTTAGATTGAGGAATTTTAGTCGTAGGGTGTGTCGCGACGAAAAATTTTTATAAGGAATGAGAATTAAATAACTTACAATCTTTATTGTTCTTGTGGAATGGGCGTCCCGCCCGTCCTTCCGGGACGGGCGGGACGCCCATCCCACTTTCAAGAGTGTAAATTATTTAATTTGCGATCCTAAGACTTACGCACGGGTTGCCAGAAACCGGGTTTTTGCGATAATACTTTGCTGTGATTCGCAAATTTGGGAAAAAACCCGGTTTCTTTAGACTTACGCACGGGTTGCCAGAAACCGGGTTTTTGCGATAATACTTTGCTGTGATTCGCAAATTTGGGAAAAAACCCGGTTTCTTTGTCGGAGTGCGTATTTCACATATCCGCAATAGTTTGATAAACAAACACAAAATTTATTCTGTAGCAATTTTTGGTGGAAATGGTATTACAAAAAAATCCGGTTTCTACGAGAAAATTGCGTGTAGCAACGAGATATCTCGGAAGAAACCGGATTTTTAGCCCTTTAGTGCGTTCAGGAATGTTAGACTGACGGCGGCTAAACTATGGTGACAAGAATATCTTGAGCGTGAGAGTCAACTTTCATCGTTTCCCCTTCATAAACCTGAATAATTTTGCCAGTACCGTCGATAACAAAAGTAACGCGCTTGGCATAATCACCTTTCTCAACATCGTAAGCTTTGGTAATAGCACCATCAACATCTGCTAATAGCTGGAAAGGCAAACCGTACTTCTCCGTGAACTTTTGGTGCGATTCTTCGTTGTCGCGGCTGACACCGAGAACTACAATGTCTTTGCCCTTGTATTCTTCATGGGCTGCTTTGAAGCTTTGAGCTTGTCTGGTGCAACCGGGGGTGTCATCTTTGGGGTAGAAATACAAGATTACGGTTTTACCCGTGAAGTCGGAGAGGGAGACGGTTTTGCCGTTTGTGTCTTTGGCGGTGAATTGAGGAGCCGCGCACCCAACTGGTAATGTCATAGTTTTGTTGACCTTGCGATTGATAAAGATATTTTAGTTGATTGTGGGCTGTTGTTGTCAATCTCTTAAATTTAGATTCGGAATTGAGCGACCAAAATGTAAAATCTACCTTTCGGAATAGTTTTGATGGGTAATTTTGTGCCTTGACTGACGGGCGATATTGTGTTAGATTGTGGGCGTGGACTCCGAATATACTGACGCTATCAAACTTGATGAAGTAAGTAAAATATGATAGATTTTTACACTGTTATTATCCGAAAGAGTGCCAAGTATTGGGTGGCATTGTGTTTGGAGAATGGATTGGTTGGACAAGGAAATACTCCCGAACAGTCTATCGACAAACTCAAACAGGCGATCGAGTCATTTTCTGAAGTTTATGAAGCTGAATTAAATATTTATCTTAATCCTCTTGCTATTAATGAATTGCACGAGTTTCTTACTTTAGAAGATGCGGAAGCTTCAGATACTTATGAACTAAGAAAAGTTTATGCCTAAAATAATTAGACTTACAGGACTTACGCAGGGGGCCCAGAAACCGGGTTTTTTGACGAAAATACTGAGTTACAACCCGCAGATTTGGTAAAAAACCCGGTTTCTTTGGTAGAAGTGGGTAAGTCCTGACTTAATTAATTTTGGCAACAAGTTCTAACATATTCTCGAACAACAAGAGATAAATCAAACAATACTTGCTCTCCTTCTATTCTTTTGACTAAATAACGTTGACGCAATGATTCTAACCCATTCATTAAGTCCATTGATGAGAGAGATAAACTTTGTCTTAAATCTTCTCTTGACACAGGTTGCTCAAATTTACTTAATTGTAAAACAATCTCTTGTTCTCTGGGTGATAGTCGCTTGAATAATTTAGTCAACCGAGATTTCATGTCTTTAGTGACAATTAAACTATCTTCGTTTAAGAAATCAGCGACTTTGCCCCCAAAAATATTTTTAATTAAGCTGACAATATCTTTTAAATAAACGGGATTACCTTCATATAACTTTATAAGTTGCGCCCAAGTTTCATCATCCTTTAATCCCCAGTTTTTCATGATTGACCTACTCTCTACTCCTTCTAACTCTAAGCACTTAATAGGATATAACTCCTCATCCAAGCAAATCATTTCTTGACATTGTTCCTGACTAATTAAGATCAAACTGCTTTGATGTTCAATCTCTGTCATCATTGTAAACAAGTTTTGGTAATTTTTATATTCCGTTTTGAATTGTCCTGCCCAGTCTCCCTTTATAAATAATTCTTGGATATCATCAAGAATAATTAAACATTTTTTCTGACGTAAAACATTAAAAAGTTGAGTTAACTTATTGTCAGGTTGAACAGAATCATGATTAACACCTGTTAAAATTTCAGTAATAATGCCATCTAAAGATTGAGATAGTTTGAGGTTTTTCCAGACAACTACATCAAATTGTTGTAAATTGAGATCGACAAACTGTTTAACTAGGGTAGTTTTACCGATTCCGCTTAAGCCTAAAACTGAGATTAGACGAGTATTTTGATGAGTTAGCCAATGGGATAGGGTTTGAAGTTCGGTTGTGCGATCGTAAAAATGGGTAATTTTCGGTGCTAGGGTTAAATCGTGAAAATTTGAGCTAGGTTTACTTTTAGCTTGATTTTGTTGATTATCTTGATGAGATTGATCTAGCGTTTGCGAACAGAAATTAAATTTATGATGATTTCCGATACCTATCACCTGTGATGATTTAACATAAATCCTTTCTATTGTTGAACGAAAATTGTATTTATTAACATCTTCGCCTAACTGTTTAGATAAAATTTGCAAAAGTTTATAACCTATGTCTCTAACATGACTTTCACTGCGATGACATTCATCTGCAATTGTCTCATAAGTCTGTCCCTGCCAAACTCCTTTAATCACCGTTTCCTGAATATCATCTAAGTGTTTTCCCGTCTGGGCAAAAACTAACTCATCAGCAAACTGTAACACTTCTTTAACATCCATAAAATTTATAGGGTATAAGTATTTCAGCCATTATAGCTCAGCTTGGGCAGGCACGATCAGGCATTGTCGGACAATCACGTTAATAATTTGTTACAAAAGACTGGATTAAATCAGGCATTTTCCTATAGCGGCCGATCGATTTTTACTTTATCTTTATTAAAGAAAACTAAGAATTTTTCAAATAGGAGACAACAATGACTAAAACTATAAGCGCGCCAAACTTTGTCAATTTAGGCACAGAAAAAACTCCTGTTAGCTCGCCAAATATTGATAAAGCGATGGAGAGTTTTATTTGCACAGAGATTGTTGCAAAAGATGGAAAAAATACGGATACAAGCACGGCAGGGAACGATAAGGTAGTTGATGATTAATGCGATTAATTATTGACCGAGAGTCAGATGTATAAAACAGAAAAAACATCTGGATTAATTATTTCACTTTCACGTTCCCGTGAAGATAATCATACTTTTTTTTACGGGAATCTCTTCTCAATAAAAGTTTAGCCAACCTAGTTTAGGATTTTTAAAATTTATGTTTGTCCCTCTAAATTTATCTCAACAACAAATAGATTGTCTTCGTTTAACATCAACAGTTTCTCTGGATGAATATTATATTGAAATAGTTGATTTTTTAGGAAATTTTCCTGAAATTACCTATGTTTCTCCTCCTCATGTAGATATTCTGCCAAAAACTCTAACAGATTTAGAAAAATATTTAGATAAAACTGAAAAGTTTACCGAACAAATTTCATATTTAAATTATGACGAGTCGCAAAAAAAACAACTTTTTCAAGAACTACTAGAAATAAGTAAAAAGCGCGGATATAAAATCATTCTTTCTGTATTGAGTTTTGTTCAAAAGTTACTAGAGTTAGAGATTAGCGATTGTGAATTGAGATTTATTGAGAAAATAATCGATTTTTGCATATACATTAAATCACCTGAAATCACACTTCACCTAGAACAAATACTCAGAAAAATTTTAGGTAAGAGAAATATTGTTCTTTATATTTCTGATATCGAAGATGCTCACTTTACCATGCACCTCGATCCTATGGAGAGAAACTTTCTATTTATAGCAGTCGATCTAATTGTTTCTCTATACTCGTCTCCACAGGGCTACCCAATACCTACTGAAAATGTTTTTTTACTATTTGATATTTCAACCTATATCTGGTACAGAAAGCCGTCCAGCTTGCCTCGTGTAAACACACCACTGGAAAAACTCACGAGACAAGACATATTAGAGTTTGTTGATTCACTAAGAATAAAATATGCGTACAAGCTATTTCCTCAATATAATATAAGCGATCAAAAATTGGTTTATTTTGAAGTAATGGCAAAGGAACTTAAGCAAATAAAAATATGTAACAGCTATTTTGAAAATTCTACATATCTCTGGAAAAAAGGAGAGTTCATCAAACCTTTGGCTATGCAGGCAAGTCGCAGTTCAGACTGGTTGATTGAGCAAGCTTTCTCTCCTTTTGTTTATGATAATGAGTGTTCTTTATGGATTTCAACAATGCCTCCTGTTATCAGACAGAACAATATTTATAAAGAGTATGAGATAAGAGGAACATACTTTATGGACTATGTATCTTGTGTTAAGATTGAAACTCAAAAATTAACAGGTAAAAAAGCTGGTATAGATTGGCGGTACTCTCATGGTCTGAAGGAAAATATGTCGGAAATAAATTTACCTGATTATGTTGTTAGTGAGTTAATCAATTGTTTTAATGTATTGCAACTTCGTTTTTGTACTTTTGATCTGATATTTGATGGTCAAGACTACTACTTACTAGATATTAATTACAACGGACAATGGATTTTTTCAGATGAAAAGTGTGACATGAAAATTACTCGCCAAATTTTAGACTATTTGGGAATAAGGGGTAATTCTTCTCCAATGCCAAAAATACAGGGATGAGTTACAACTTGCAGAGGGAGCTATGCCATATCAAGCCCGGTCATATATTTTAGTATATTTTTTATAACTCCACTTAGACTCTAAATCTGTAATTATAAAAATATACTAGCTATTCTGAGCCAAATCAATGACTTTTATCCCATCCGAAGCGTTTAAATCTATTAGTTATCCCAGCCGCACTGTCAAAAGAGCCGATCGCGCGATCCGGTGCGCTCCTTTTCAATTACACTTCTTCCAGACCATCCGCGATAACAGCGTTTTCCTAAGCGCGATCGCCTCAAATTCCGGTGTCGAAAGCGGCTACACCCGATCGCCCGTATCCGAACTCGCAGCCGAAAACTCGCTGCTGTGGCTGATTCAAGTCGGCGTGTTGCGGCGCGAAGTAGATGGACAAGGGATTACCGATAGTTTTCGCCTCACGCCCCTGGGCCGCCAACTCGTGGAAAAATGGGAACAGCAAGGAAATAGTTTGCCAACTGCTTCATTGTGCGATCGCCTGGGAAATGCCGTTAGCCGAGGGTTCGGACTATTTTCATAAGAGCGTTAAGGCGGTAAGGTGCGCGCCGCGCACCTGCATAATTAGATTTTAATGAGGACTGAAGTCCTCACTACAAACGTCAATTTCTCTCCCCGAATTTTCAGGTAATTAGCCCTGATTCAAAAAGCGGCTAGCCATCGACATGGCGTCAGTAATATCTACGTCGCCGTCTCCATCTCCATCTAAAAACGCATTCAAAACGGGATTTGCGCCCTGGGCTGGATTTTGGGCGTTGCCGCCGCTTTGCAGCAAATTGAGTACCAAGGGCAGTAAAACAGGGATCATCCCTTGCACTGTTTCGTTATTCAAGCCGGTTCTTTGGGCGATATCGGTCACTATTTGCGTCAGTTGGCCACCTCCGAACAAACTCTGTACCGCTTGTGCATTGGGATTTGTGCCGCTAAATTGGTTGACAACTTCTTGAGCTTGTGCGTCTCCAGATTGCGATCGCACGTCTTGCAATGCCGATCGCACGTATCCACCCAAAACCGACATCGCTAGCTGAGTCGTACCCGCATCGACGCCGTGGTTGCCGCTCAACTGCTCTACCGCACCCAGAATGTTGCCCAACTGATTGGGACTTGCTTGTTGGTTGGGATTGTCGATCGCACTCAAAATTTGGTCAAAGAGTCCCATAATTTTCGCTCCGTACAGTGGTTGCTCAACTGTGAATTATAGCAAAGCCTGTTTTTTAAGATTACCGAAAATAGTTTTGAATTGGGTATTTTCACTCATCATACTATTTTTTTATTAGGACGCTCGTTCTTATCCTGCACTAGCAACTTGGTTTATCGTTTCCGTTATCGGATATTTTAGGATGCACTTATACGATTACGATTTTAGATGTTAGATTGAAAAATTGGGAATGACTGATTCCGTAAGGATTTGGAAAACTGGAAAATCAGTTGCATTCTTTTTGGCAACTGGTATGACGTTAATAAACCGTGTTTCTAGGTACTTAAGATATATTTGTTTAAAAAACTATATAGTTCAACTCGCGATCGAATAAATAGGTAGGTAGGTATCAGTAAACCGACAAAGGCGTTCGGGCGGGTGAGTGGAACAATAAATTGTCTGCTAAGCTACAATTGCAGCCTCGGGCGCGATCGCCATGTTTTAGTTGCATCCGCTGGCACTCAAACCCACACTGCATCGAACCCGAAGGACAAGGCGAATCGGGATTTACGAGCGCGACATTACGATCGGGCGCTTCAACAGTTCCGAGTTCTGGCGAAAATGTAAAAATCAAAATATAACCCTTTTACTTGCCCCTGCCCCATGCCTTTGCCGCGCCTGCTAACATTAATTGCCGCTTTCTGCCTCACCCTGGGGTTGATTATTGGGCTGGTGAGTTCCTTAACGGGGCTTTACAGTCAAGTTGCGTGGTCTGCTTCTCCGCTGCTGGCTAATTTGCTAATTTTCCTGATCGTGGTACTTTTAGCAACGCTAATTTTTGCGCTGTTTTATTATTTTAGGCTGCTGCAACGTCCGGGAAAAGTTAAGGGAAAACGGGCGATAGATCCGAAGATTCCTGTTGTCAAAAGCGAAGCTGCTTCGGAAAATCTCAAAGCAATCAGGCAGCAAGTCGATCGCATTCAAGATGAAGTAGCACGGCAAGCTTTGCTGTTGAGAGCCCGCGAAATAGAAGCTAGCATGGCCCGCGGCAATGTTCGGATCGTTGTTTTCGGTACCGGTTCTGCGGGCAAAACTTCGGCTGTAAATGCGCTGGTGGGGCGGATGGCCGGACAGGTGGGGGCGCCAATGGGAACTACCGAAGTTGGAGAAACTTACACTCTGAAATTGAAAGGAGTCGATCGAGAATTAGCAATTACTGATACCCCAGGCATCTTGGAAGCGGGAGTAGCGGGGACTTACAGAGAGGAATTGGCGCGGCAGTTGGCGGCCCGGGCTGATTTGATCTTATTTGTGTTGGACGGCGATTTACGCAAATCTGAGTATGAACCGCTGCGGACTTTGGCCCAAATTGGCAAAAGGTCGATCGTGGTTTTTAATAAAGTAGACCTTTATCCCGACAACGACAGAGACGAAATTCTCGATCGACTGCGACAGCGAGTTAAAGGTTTAATATCAGCAATGGATGTAGTTGCAATTAGCGCCAACCCGCAAAAAGTTGTACTAGAAAGCGGGACAATATTTCAGCCAGACCCCGATATGATGCCATTAATTCGGCGAATCGCAGCAATTTTGCGAGCCGAAGGCGAAGACTTAATTGCGGACAACATTTTGCTACAATCTCAGCATTTGGGAGACCAAGCACGCAAGTTAATTGACGCTCAAAGACGGCGCGCTGCTGATAAAGTAGTAGAGCGCTTTCAGTGGATCGGAGCCGGAGTAATTGCCGTTACGCCTTTGCCAGTTGTAGATTTGTTAGCGACAGCAGCAGTTAACGCTCAAATGGTAGTAGAAATTGCCAAGATTTACGGCTGCGAATTAAATATCGATCGCGCCAAAGAACTAGCCCTGTCTCTCGCCAAAACCCTAGCCAGCTTAGGAATAGTTGAAGGCGTAATTCAAGTAGTCTCAAGGGCGTTGCAGTTAAGTGTAGCCGGATTTGTACTTGGCAAAGCAATTCAAGCAGTCAGCGCCGCTTATTTAACCAGAATTGCCGGGAAAAGTTTTATTGAATATTTTCGACACGACCAAGATTGGGGTGACGGCGGCATCGCCGAAGTCGTGCAAAGGCAGTTTCAGTTAAATCGGAAAGACGAATTTGTCAAAGCTTTTGTCAAAGATGCGATCGCCCGCGTTGTCGAACCTCTAAACATCTACCAGCAAGAAGAATCGGAACCAGAATTAGAAATGTCAGCAGAATTGGAACCCGAACCCTTGTATCAGCACCCAGGCGACGATTGGGAAACCCACAGCAACAAGCGAAACGATGAATGGTAATTGTCAGTTGACAGTTGACAGTTGACAGTTGACAGTTGACAGTTGTTAGTTGTTATAGCGGTTCTCACAAAGACGAGGTACGTTGTTGGGCTTCAGCCCTCTTGATTTAAGCGGTTATGTAAGCTGTCAGCCATACCTCATCTTTTTGAGAAAGGCTATATTAGTTATTAGTTATTAGTCAACAGTCATTAGTTCCAGGGCTATTTCATGTTTCATTCTGCTGAAACCAGCCTTTCTTGAGGTTAAGATTGTCCGAAGAGAGGCACGTTAGCGCAGCGATCCGAAGGAAAGCAAACAAGAGTGTCTATTTTTCATATGGTTTGATCGACTTGGCTCTAAGTAAGTCGGCGCTTTAAAACACAACTATGTAAACGATTGTAAAGTGTCCAAATGCTTTCTACTGGCTGACTTAAGCCTGTTTACATACTGTTACATGGTTAAAACTTAAAGCCCAATACCGTTTACTTAAGAACACCCTGGGGGTAAAACCCTATGAACAATAGATACGGAGATTGCTTTCCTTCGGATCGCGAAAGCTAACGTGCCTCTCTTCGGACCATCTTAAGTAAACCGTATTGGGTTAAAACAGACTAGAATAATAAAATGCAGTCAGACAGAGGTAGGTTAAAAACTCTGTCTGACTGCTGCTTTGAGATCGGGAAATAGCTTTATTTCAAATTAGTCGATCGCGTCTACCGCTCTTTCAGCAGCTCGTTGAGTTCTGTCAATATCTCGATTTACTTTCGCGCGAACCTTGTCCGAGGCATCTTCAGCGTTGTATTTTACATTTCGCGCTGCATCTTTGACATTTTCTTTGCCTTCGCTGACATTATATCTCAGCGACTCAGTACCCTCAGCAGCTCTTTCTTTTGCTCCCTCGGTGGCTTCTTTAACAATCCCTTTTGCTCCCTTCAAGCCTTCGCGAGTATTTTCCTTAAGATTAGCAAAGCCTTGTTTTGTTTTGTCACCAAACTCATCAGCTTTCTGCTGAGCGGTACGAACATTGTCATTCATCTTCTCGCCAATTTGGTCGAGTTTGTTCGGCGCGTCATCTGCTACCCGCCGGATATTTTCACGCACATTGCTACTAGATTTGGTTTCGATGCGGCGCTGGGCTTCCTCTTTAAGAAGCTTAGCTTGTGCTTCTACTCCTTTAACCATTGGGTTTCTGGGATCGTCATCGCTGTATTGATTCTGGCCGCCTTTGTATACGGAAGTTACAGCCTCTGAAGGCACTTCTTTTCTAATTTGGTCGGCAGTTTTTCCGGCTATGACATCAGATCCCTTGCAGGCAGTGCTCACAAATACTAAAATGCCGACGAGAAACACTGTTAAAATTTGTACAGCTCGAATTTTTTTCAGAAATGCAGTTAGTCTGTTCATAAAAATGCTCCTTTCTATGGTGACTTATTTTTTGGAATATGTTTAAATGCCTGGTGGTTCTGTAGGTGGCTACCATTACAAACATTAAGCACTCAAACACTTTTTTAAATATACGAAGACAAACAGAAGTTTTTCATCTATCTGAAGTAACATTCCTTAAGTCATACTAGAAGCAATAACAAAAGCTTTAGTTATAGTCGCGAGAGCAGGAATGAGAGCTAAATGATAGTAAAAAGCATTTTTTACCAGAAATAATTAGTTTAAAGCCTCTCCCTTTGAGGGGAAAATTAAAATCAGACTATTCATTACTCCAATCCTCGGACTTAAGGGTAGAGGTCGCTCTCAAACTGTCAACTGTCAACTGTCAACTGTCAACTGTTGAAGAGTGCTATCACCGAAGAGCGAGTCATGTATACATATAGCGGCGATCGGGACAGGACTACTGTAGTTGAACAGTTTTGCGCTTTGGGAGCTAAAAAAAACCTTCCGGTCAGGAACCAGAAGGAAATGGGTGTACGATCTCAAGTACAACAAGGTCTTTAATGGCAATTGTCGCCGCACGTGCCGATCGCCCACATCTGTCTAATGGCGGAAAGTATCTGCACAGTTACTAATCATTTTGAATAGCTGTTTTTAGACTCTTGCAGAATTCGCCGATCGCCTCTAAACCCTCTTCTGGAGTTCCTTGGGCCAAGCGTTTCACAAAAGCACTGCCAACAATCGCAGCATCTGCACCCCATTCTTTGACTTGACGGGCGTGTTCGGGTTTCGAGATACCAAAGCCGACGCCGATGGGTTTGTCGGTGATGCTGCGGATTTCTTGCAGCAACTCTTTTGCTCGCGTATCTAAGCCTTCCCGCACTCCTGTCACCCCCATCACGCTGACTAAGTAAATAAATCCTTGAGACGCGCGAGCGATCGCTTCTATGCGACTTTTGGGACTTGTGGGAGCAACTAATAAGGTGAGTTCAATCCCTAATTTGTTGGCAGGTTGGATGAGGCTGTCAGCTTCTTCTAAGGGCAAGTCTGGTACAAGTAATCCCTGAACTCCAGCACTTTTGATTTCCTGCAAGAAGGTTTCGATACCTCGGTACAAAATCGGGTTGTAGTATGCGAAGAGAATGATGGGCGATCGCAAATTCGGACTAACTCTCGCTACCATTTCCAGTACCGAATCTAACCGCGTTCCCCGCTGTAGCGCCCTCGTAGCAGCAGCTTGAATCACCGGCCCGTCAGCTAGGGGATCGGAATAAGGTACGCCAAGCTCGATCGCATCTGCACCGTTATCATCCAAAACTTGTAGCGCTTTAGCCGTTGTCTCCAAATCTGGATCGCCAGCAGTAATAAAAGGAATTAATCCACACTGGTTGCTTTTTCGCAACGTTTCAAAACAATGAGAAATAGTCATTAGGGAGTTGGCAGTTGGTTGTTGGCAGTTGATTCTTGGCAGTTGATTCTTGGCAGTTGATTCTTGGCAGTTGATTCTTGGCAGTTGATTCTTGGCAGTTGGTTGTTGGCAGTTGGTATTAGCTAATAACAACTAATATCATGTCCGATTGATTAACCATAATATCCCGGTCGGGGCGGGTTTTTGAGATTATCAATTATTGGCAGGTATTGTTGGCTCACGGGCCCCTACAAAAATCGCGGTCGATCGACCGGACATGATATAACAACTGACAACTAACCACTAACCACTAACAACTGACAACTGACAACTGACAACTAACCACTGACTAACTATCTTTTTCCTGCTCAATTTCGGCTTGAAGTTTGGCTAACTCTTCAGGAGTGAGTTCATCGAGCTGCTTCTGCAAGACAGCATCTTTGTACTCTTTCAGTTGCTGACTGTAAGTCATCTTTTGAGTAAGCGCTCGAAACAAATAAGTCACCAGCCAGCCAATCAAGCCAGCTATCAAAAATAACTGACTCCAAATCCCAGCATTCATGCTGTCGAGTCCGGCGAATTGTAGCACCAAGTAGGCCAACCCACCCGCTACAAAAAAGCCTAGACTGATTCCAATTACGTCAATACGTCGCATTTAGGCTTCTATCTGCCGCCGTTTGGGGCGAAAATTCAAAAAAGGAGCGAGGAGAAACATACCAGGGAAAAAGAAGAACATCAAGAAGTACATGAAGCCACGCTCAAAAGAGGAGGCCACGTACCAGCGACTGTTCAGGTAAGCGTAGGTGCCCGCGGGTACTACCAGGAGGTAAGCTCCTCCCAAGACGGCGTAAAGCAGCAAGGTAATATACATAGATTTGCTTTAAGGGAATAATAACAGGGTCAGTCGGTTGACACGCTCAGCTAGCTGGTTAACTATTGTACCGCTTGGGGAGATACAGCGCGACTTTTGAGAATTTTTCAATTAGGGGTTGCGCTATTTAGGGTTTTGCGTGTAGAATAAAAGGCTGTTGTTGTCAGTGGGTCAAAACCACAGCAGCAGCTTCACGAAAGGGGGTGTGGCGGAATGGTAGACGCTACGGACTTAAAATCCGTTGACCCGAAACGGTCGTGTGGGTTCAAGTCCCTCCACCCCCATTAAATTTTCATGGTTTGTGAGCTAATAGTTTCAGATTGGCCTCAACACCAAGAGTTCTAATTTCCGCTCATCTTTCTCTAAATCCTAAGATGTGGCGGATTTAACTTTTCGGGCGGGCTAGAAGCCCACCCCACAAGAGTTGTAAGAAAGAGAATTCTTCAAATTAGATGCGCGCTAGCTTATAGTAATGCTTGCAAGATTTGTGGGATGGGCTTCTAGCCCGTCCCGGATTTGGGTGGATCTGGTTTTTGAAGCCTGAAGAAGCATGACCGCATATAAGTTATTAGTTATAATCCCATATTTTCTGCGGTCATGCTATAGCCCATACGGATATATTCGCTTGCATTGAGATGCACCCCCCGATTTGTGGGATGGGCTTCTAGCCCGTCCCGGATCGCCTGCTATATTACTCAGCAATTGGCAAAGTAATCGCAAATTCCGTCCCCTGTCCAATTTGAGAATTCATCTCAATTTTGCCTTGATGCTTGGCAACGATTTGATAGGAAATAGCCAATCCTAATCCAGTGCCTTTGCCGATCGACTTTGTAGTAAAAAACGGGTCAAATATCTGTTGGGCAGTGGCTGCGGTAATTCCCGGCCCATTATCCCGAATCTTGACAGTGATAGCATTATCTGCCGTAACTTCCGTGCAGATCCAAATCGTTGGTGAAAACGCTCTGTCTGCCTTTTTTACCTCCTCCAGCGCATCAATTGCATTGCCGAGTACGTTCATAAATACTTGATTCAGTTGCGCTCCATAGCACTCAACCGGAGGCAAATTAGCGTATTCTTTAATAACTTCGATACCTTGTTTGAGTCGGTGATTGAGAATTATCAGGGTGCTGTCTATTCCTTCGTGAATGTCCGCAGGTTTCATGTAACCGTCGTCTAAACGGGAAAAGTTCCGCATGGATACGACAATTTCGCGAATGCGATCGGCTCCCATTTTCATCGAAGCAAGCGTTTTTGGCAAATCTTTGCTGAGAAAGTCCAATTCAATGTCTTCGATGCAGTCTTTAATTTCATCCGGTGGGTTGGGATAGTATGCTTGATAGAGAGTTACCAAGTCTGCCAAATCTTGGATGTATCTATTAGCATGGTCAATGTTACCACCGATGAAATTAACCGGATTGTTGATTTCGTGGGCGATCCCTGCCACCATTTGACCGAGAGACGACATTTTTTCAGTCTGAATTAATTGGGATTGAGTTTCTTTTAGTTCTTGTGTATAATCGCTAACTCGCTGAATCAATTCATTGAAAGAAGCCGCTAAAACTCCGATTTCGTCTTCAGTTGTGACTGGTACTTGCAGGTTAAAATTAGATTCGCGGGCTACTTGCTGGGCGACGTTTGTCACGCTTTCGAGGGGTTGGGCAATGGCGCGGCTCGTTTTGTCCGCCAGTAACACGGCGAGGAGTCCTGAAATTACCATACTCCCGAGAATAATTCGGTTTCGCAAACTTTCAGCTTCTTCTAATGCTTCTACCCCTTGCATTTTTTGAATGTCTACAGTAGCAATTAATTGGGTTAAATGATCGGAAAGTTTATCTAGTACGATCGCCTCTTCGCCGCTGCGATTTCTCAACAATTGTAGCTGTGCCGACTCGATGCGGTTAGCTTCCAAATGCCACACTTCGGCTTCTTTTAATTGCAGTTTAGTTAGCCGATCGTAATAATCGATGACCATCGCATACCTTGGCAATATTGACTGCAAATCTTTCTCTTGTCTTGCTAGCCAGTCGGGATTTTTGATCGCAAAAAATTGTATTTCCGCAATCAGGATTTTCGCCTGATTGATTTGCTGGACAAACCGATCGTGTTCGTATTGCAGCCACACCGTGTTTCCCAAAACTGCCGGGAATCTCGCTGCGTGCGATCGGGCTTCAAATATGCTATTTTGCAAATTTTGCAACAGTTGCTGTTGTTGTTGAGCAACATTTACCTGAATTAAAGCTTGCTTGCGAAAGTAGTCTCCCACTTTCAGGCCCGCACCCGTTCCCAAAATCGCTATGCCGATAGCTAAAGCATAGCCATAGCTGATTTTTTGGCCTATCCGCAAATGGTTGAATCGTTCCCTTAGCCAGTTTAAATTAATAAATCTATGGTGTAACAATTTTTTCTGAGCAGAGTTTGCTGGCTCTACTTTGCTATCTTGGGGCTGAGTGTCGGTCAATAATAACATCGAAAGTTCCTCCCAAACAAATCAGGAGTAGTTGACATCCTGCACAATTTTTTGCAATATCGAGAAACAGCATAAACCTGTATTTCTCAGTTAATCAGTAGATTTGTTGAAAAATTATAATACTTCGTATTCTACTCCCTAAAAAAACGATAGGGAGATACGATAATTTTTCGGATTTTTAACTTTTTCGTTTTCTAGCCTGACAGTTGGTTGAGTACAAAATGTCAAACTAATCTTTCTATTGAATTTGCCAGATCAATTGCTATCTGAGCTGCCAGCCGACGCGATTTACCCCATAACGCCTTAATTATCTCTGTTCTTAGACAAAAGTGTTTGTGATCTGTATCAACAATTTATGTGATTATACGCAACTTTACAAAAATCATAAAAAAAGCTACAGTATTTTCACTTACTTAGTTAAGGATACAAGCTCTAACTACGGGTTCTTCCGGTTTTTTTTGCCAGTTCTAGGTGGGATTTCAGCAATTTTGCGAAAATATCGTCGCTGTCAGTAAATCCATAAGCTTGCATTACATTGGCGATCGACCTTAAAATACAGTTTATAAAGTTAGCTAGTTGTTTCTTCAAAAAACTTATTATAAAATTGAGTAATTCCCCACTGTTTTGGCAACTTTTTTTTAGTTCGGTACTATAAAATAGTAAAATCGAAACACCATCGCATTTCTCATCCCTAAACATTTTCTCTTTTAATCGTGGAGCACGTGTAATCATGGTAAAGTCTCAGTATGAGGGATATTCCGTCGGCAAAAAACACACTTCCGCACTCAGGGAAAACTTCGGGAATGCCAAAGTGTATGCACAAAATGCACAATCAGTGCTTAACAAAGCTACTGGATTTATCAGTGCTTACGATTTCACGCTAAATCCTTATCGGGGCTGTCAGTACGGATGCAGCTATTGTTATGCTGCTGCTTTCAGCCCGAATTCACAGATGCGAGATGATTGGGGAAATTGGGTAATTATCAAGCAAAATGCAGTGGCAATTCTTAAGAAAGAGTTAGAACGTTGGCACAAGAAAAACCCCGATCGCCCACCGACAATTTACATGAGTAGTGTCACAGATCCGTATCAGCCAATTGAATCGAAAGAACAACTAACTAGGCATTTGTTAGAAGTCATGGTTCCCTATCAGCCGACGCTGGTTATCCAAACTCGCAGTCCTATGATAACTAGAGATATCGATATTTTACAGCAATTCCAGCGATTGCGAATCAACATGAGCATTCCAACTGGTAGCGAAAAAGTGCGGAAAGATTTTGAACCAAAATCTCCGAGTATTCCTGCAAGACTTAAAGCTATTGCCAAACTGAAATACAGCTTTCCTTATCAAGAAAATTGCGAAGTCAGATTTTCTATAACTGTGACCCCACTACTACCTACCCTACCCGAAGATGAAGGTAATTTTATTAGCAAGCTAGAAGTTGTCGATCGGGTAGTGATTCAAGATTTTCATGCCAGCAACGAGCGATCGCTAATTGCATCAACGCGCTCAGAAGCATTAGCTCTTAAACAAAAGTACGCTTGGTGGTACAATAGCGAACAGCAGAGTTATCGCAAGTTTAAAAATAAACTCAAGGCGATGCTCCCGGATGTTGAAATCATGGAAGGCAAAGAGGGATTTGGCTATGAATAATCTGCTAGCTAACTGGTGGCGTTCTCAAAAGTTTAACCAAGCCGTTAAGAGTCAAAATAATCGACTTGCCCAAAAACTGTTAAAAGAAATACAAAATTCAGGGGCAAAATTATCGTGGCAGGAGAAACTATATAAAGAATGGCTACAGCTTGAAAAATTACTGCAACAAAAAAATAACCGCCTCCAAGAAGGCGATCGGCGTTTAGCAGAGTTAGAACTGGAACTGGGGTTCGGAAAAATTGATGCCTTTCCCGGAGATATTGATGACTTAAGCTTATTGACTCCGGATACACAATTTATTGAAGTTATTTCACAAAGTTTCAAGCTTAAAGAATGCGATGCCAGCATGATTCAATGCACAGGGATTTATAAAAAAGTATTTGATAAGTTTGAACAACATTTGGCTGGTTTCATCAAAAACGATCTGAATAATTTGAGTCGAAAAAAAACAAATTTTGATTCTTTACTTCAACAAGCTATTGACGATATACAAAAACTCAAAGAAGGACAAGATCCTCAATACAGTTTTGAGCTAAGTCCTCACATCTATTTAATTAGGTATTTCCTAGATAACGTCTATTGTGCATATCTAGCTTGGTTTCTCATTTACAAAGCAGGATTATTACCAACTAAAGTCAATATCCTTGATATTGCCGCAGGGCCGGGGACAGTTGCCTACGGATTAGGTTTGTTCCTGCAAACTATTAACGACTTTTGTTTAATACCGCCAATGCACATATCCTATTACTCTTTGGAACAGCAAAAAGCTTTTCAATATCGCGGACTCCAATTTTGGCGGCAATATATGGAACCCCACGAGATCAATGCTTACTTTCGGTTTGACACTTCTAGTATCTTTGATGGTGAAAGTCAATCTAAAAAAATTCCTCAAAACTTTTTTGATTTTATTGTAATTTCTCACTGTTTTTTTAACGATGAGGATAGAAGAGAAAAATCCCATCGAATTTATAAGGATATATTTACGAACTGCCTGACAGATTCTGGTTATGTTTTGCTAATTATTCAAGAAAAGAAGTTGATTAAACCTTACAATATTCGTCAAATTGAAAGTTGCGAACAGGAGCTAAGTGTGGTCAAACAATTTCTTGATGATGTGGGGTTAAACTTGGTTTGGTATAAATATTTACATTCAACAAACAGCCGGACATCCCATCCGAATTTTGGAAAATTTGCTAGAGAAAATCTTCATACCCAGCAATTCATCAGTCCACTTTTTCGTAAGCACTTTAACTTACGTTATGACTTGAATTACTCAATTGATGATTATGTAATATTAGCCCAAAAATGAAGTTTTCAAATGAGTAAAATAACTCAGATATAATTTGATAGGTATTGAATTTTAATGCAAAAAAATATGCTCAAAAATTTGACTGACCCCTCTACAAATAAATTTCAAAATGGTTGGCATGGCAGCCTCAAGTTAGCCTACGCAAACCGTGACGGGGCTACCCAAATTATTCACAATCAAATGCAAGCGCCGCTCAAGGTACAGCGTCCGTTTTATCCTGAAGGGAAAGAGGTTTGTCACAGCGTAGTTTTGCACACGGCTGGGGGAGTTGTCGGGGGCGATCGCCTTTCGCTCAATTTCCACCTCCAAGAAAACGCCAAAGCCTTAATCACCAGTGCTGCGGCTGGTAAAATTTATCGCAGCAGCGGACAGTCAGCGCAACAAAATATTGACATTCAACTAGATACTGGCGCTCATTTGGAATGGCTTCCCCAGGAAACTATCGTTTTCGACGGCGCAGTTTACCGACAAGACTTGCGGGTAGAATTAGCACCGCAAGCCAGTATTTTGCTGTGGGAAATTACGCGGTTCGGACGCAGTGCTAGGGGCGAAAAGTTCTTGTCTGGAGAATGGCGATCGTACACCGAAATCTGGCAAAAAAACAGCCCTCTGTGGATTGACAGACAATGGCTCAAAGGTGGGGGCGAAATGCTCGAAAGCGCTCACGGCTTAGCAGGAAAACCCGTAGTTGCTACCCTCGCTTGGATCGGCGAACCAGTCACAGCCCAGATGCTGGAAAAAGTGCGAGCTTTGCGGTGCGAAGATACAATTTATTCCGGATCTGTAGCCGTTAATTCTGCTGCCGGCGTTACTCGCATTCCCAACGGTTTGCTGTGCCGATATCGCGGTTCGTCCACCGCTGCCGCCAGAGACTGGTTTGTCGCTATTTGGGAATTGCTGCGCTTGTCTTTTTCAGAACGCCCTTGCTGTTTGCCCAGAGTTTGGATAAAATAGCATTCTCTTTTAGTTTCACCTACTTTCTGTTTCCGGTGCAACACATCAAATGCAATACCCGCCCCCAGTACCAGACAGACTACTTCTTCCGATTGACTTTCGTCGTGACAAATATAGCCGATTTAAGTCAGAAATATGCGATCGGCAAAAAGTCGTTTTCGGTTCTTTGCTAAAGTCCAAAAACAAAAGGATAAATCACCTTGACACAAACCAGATTTTAACACTATCTTGAGTCATGGGATGTAATTACCGATGATTTGCCACCGCTGATAGTTGAACTTGAATAAATAATGCGATCGCACTTACAAGAATAAAAATGCAACTCACCCCCCAAGAAAAAGACAAACTGCTGATTTTCACCGCCGCCCTGCTAGCAGAGCGTCGCAAACACAGAGGTTTAAAATTAAACTATCCAGAAGCACTAGCCTACATTTCCGCCGCGATTTTAGAAGGAGCAAGAGATGGCCTCACCGTCGCAGATTTAATGAGCTACGGGACAACTCTCCTGACGCGGGAAGATGTGATGGAAGGGATACCGGAAATGGTGCATGAAGTGCAAGTTGAGGCGACTTTTCCCGACGGAACTAAGTTGGTGACAGTGCACGATCCGATTCGTTAAATAATATTTAAACCCACAGACTCGCAGGAGACAGATATGATTCCGGGAGAAATGATTGTTTCAGACGGTGAAATTGAGCTAAATGCCGATCGCCCAACAGTGCGGTTGCTGGTTGCAAATACGGGTGACAGGCCCATTCAAGTTGGTTCCCACTATCACTTTTACGAAGCAAACGAAGCCTTAGAATTTGAACGAGAACAAGCAAAAGGAATGCGGTTGGATATCCCCGCAGGTACAGCAGTTAGATTTGAGCCGGGAGATGAAAGAGAAATTCAATTAGTACCGTTTGTGGGTAGCCGTCAAGTCTACGGCTTTAATGGAAAAGTGAACGGTCATCTGGAAAGTTAAGTATGAAAGCAGAAAATCGTTTGCAAGTGTTGAATGTTGAATTGGGAATTTGTTAACTTAAAACTCATCCCAGTTAAAATAATGCAACTTTAACCTCGCAATCCCAACCAGGATCGCGCTCGGTCATCCTATGGAAAAGCTAAAATCAAAATGGTATCACTTACCAGAAAGAATTGGTTGAAAGCCTCTCCCCGATCGGGAGAAATTAAAATCAGACTATTCATTACTCCAATTCTCTTCCTTCTAGGTAGAGGTCGCTCTCCTTCGGTCAACTGTCAACTGCCAACTGTCAACTGTTGAACAGCACTACCGCTGGAGAGTGACAAAGCAATGTCAAAAAAAATTCTCTGCATAAGTGTATAAATGCCTTTCTTTTGTTAGTGAAACCTCAGACTTTTGAGCGAGTTAAAATCGGCAGTTTGCGATCGATATTGGTATTCAAAACCGCAAACATACACAGCAAAAGCGCATGATGAATCCAAAATTAGTTGACCAGATAAAACAGATGTTGAAGCAGAGTTTGCTTGCAACGTCGAGGCGTATCTGGAGAACCCCGTTAGATCGGCGTACCAGCATCAAATTATTAGATAACAGCATCGTTTACAAACAGCAGCACGAACCCGTCAACATACCTGCATTAACCTCAGTAAATGGAGTACCTTCTCGGTTTTTTACCACAGAAACAACCGTGTCTTTTGACCCGGATTATGTGTGGAAAATTTCCGTGAATAAACACATAGAGGCTCTAACTATTTGTACGTCTGGAAACACGCTGCTAAATCACAAGTTGCTGTTAGACCTAGATTTTCGGATTAGCGGCGCGGGTATTCTGGAATGGCCTTATAAATCCCACCAAATTACCTATCCGCTGGTAGTTGCTCCTTGGTCGCATTTGTGGTGCAGTTATTACGATTATGTGATTTTTGTACTGGCAAAACTTTGTAGGATTGAGGAGGCTTTAGGTAAGGAGATTTGGCAAGAAGCCAAAATTTGTTATCCTTTGCGCCATACAGCTTTTGAGTTGGATTTTCTGACCAAACTCGGTATTCCTAAAAGCTCGCTAATCGACACTCGGGCTAGAGATACAGGATATCATGCAGAAAGTTTAGTATTAGGAAACAATCAAGATTGGTATTTCCCCAGTCCTTACGATATAGAGCTTTTGCGGAAGAAATTCTGTCTCAAGGAAAATGTCAAGCCTTACAGGAAATTGTATCTTTCTAGAAGCGGGCAACGCCAGGTTAAAAATGAGGCACAAGTACGAGAGGTGTTGAAAGAGTTTGGTTTTGAAATTTTGGAAGATATTTCGCGCACTGTGGATGAACAAATTCGCCTGTTTGCAGAAGCAGCGGTGGTTGTTGGCCCTCACGGCGCTGGTTTTACAAATTTGTTGTGGTGTCAGCCTGGAACGAAAGTATTGGAATGCTTTTATGGCGGGTACACGCCGCCGTTTTTCTATTACATTTCCCAGATATTGGGATTAGAATACTCCCGTATGGTTGATAACAGCGACGATTCGGAAGATTGGAGTTTAATTAGCATGGATATGACGGTGGATGTGGAGGTTTTGAGAAGGGAAATCAAGAAAATGCTGGAATGAATTTACAAATCGACAAATGGGGCGATCGCACAAATGTTGTAAATATAGCCTTTCTCAAAAAGATGAGGTACTCATGGGCATAGGGCATAGGGCTCCGTGGGCATAGGGCTCCGTGGGCATAGGGCTCCGTGGGTTCCGTGGGCATTAGGGCATTAGGGCATACCTCACCACGCTTGAGAACCGCTATATTTGCTAACTCAGATTGAAGAACTCGGCACATAGTATAATTTAAGCGAGCCTCAACTGCCAACTAAAAAAATATTTATATTAGGAGAAAGCATGAGTTACAGAATGGATCGCCGCGCTTACGCGGAAACCTTCGGGCCGACAACGGGCGATCGCGTGCGGTTAGCTGATACTGAGTTATTCATAGAGGTTGAACAAGATTTCACAACCTACGGGGATGAAGTTAAGTTTGGCGGCGGTAAAGTCATTCGCGATGGCATGGGACAGTCGCCTATTTCTAATGCTGATGGTGCTGTTGATACGGTAATTACTAATGCTTTGATATTGGATTGGTGGGGGATTGTCAAGGCAGATATTGGGATTAAAGATGGCAAGATTTTTAAAATTGGGAAAGCCGGAAATCCTTACATTCAAGATAGGGTAGATATTATTATCGGGCCCGGCACGGAAGTAATTGCTGGTGAGGGAATGATTCTGACGGCGGGGGGAGTTGATACTCACATTCATTTTATTTGCCCGCAACAAATCGAAGTGGCGATCGCCTCTGGAGTCACTACCATGATCGGCGGCGGCACTGGCCCAGCAACGGGTACAAACGCTACAACTTGCACTCCGGGGCCTTGGCATATGTACAGAATGCTGCAATCAGCCGATGCTTTTCCGGTGAATCTGGGATTTTTAGGTAAGGGAAATAGCAGTCAACCTCAAGGATTAGTCGAGCAAGTTTTGGCGGGTGCAATGGGTTTGAAGCTTCATGAAGATTGGGGAACTACGCCAGCAACGATCGACAATTGTTTGAATGTAGCTGATGAGTACGACGTGCAGGTGGCAATTCACACAGACACTCTGAATGAAGCGGGATTTGTGGAAGCTACAATTGCTGCGTTTAAAAATCGGGCAATTCACACTTACCACACAGAAGGTGCTGGCGGCGGACACGCACCGGATATTATTAAAGTGTGCGGCCAAGCTAATGTTTTGCCTTCGTCTACTAACCCGACTCGCCCTTACACTGTCAATACTTTGGAAGAACATTTAGATATGTTGATGGTTTGCCACCATTTGGATCGGGGGATTCCTGAGGATGTGGCTTTTGCTGAGTCGAGAATTAGAAGGGAAACTATTGCTGCTGAGGACATTTTGCACGATTTGGGTGCTTTTAGTATGATTTCTTCTGATTCGCAGGCCATGGGAAGAGTGGGAGAGGTGATTATTCGGACTTGGCAAACGGCGCATAAGATGAAGGTGCAAAGGGGGAATTTACCCCCCCTAACCCCCCCTTACCAAGGGGGGGAAACAAGAGGGATAACCCCCCCTTACCAAGGGGGGGGAATAGAGGGGGGAAATGATAATTTTCGGGCGAAGCGGTACGTTGCTAAATACACGATTAATCCGGCGATTACTCACGGAATTAGTCAGTATGTGGGTTCGGTGGAAGAGGGTAAGTTGGCGGATTTGTGTTTGTGGCGGCCGGCGTTTTTTGGGGTGAAACCGGAGTTGGTAATTAAGGGTGGTGCGATCGCCTACGGGCAGATGGGGGACGCTAATGCGAGCATTCCGACGCCGCAGCCGGTGCATATGCGGCCGATGTTTGGCAGCTTTGGGGGGGCAATTGGGGCGACTTGTTTGACGTTTGTTTCGCAGGTGGCGCGCGATCGAGATATTGCAGCACAGCTCGGTTTACAAAAGCCAACTGTAGCAGTTTCCGGGACAAGGCAGATTAGTAAAAGAGATATGAAACTCAACGATTATTTGCCGCACATGGAAGTCGATCCAGAAACCTATGAAGTGAGGGCGGATGGACAATTGTTGACTTGCGAACCGGCAACTGTTTTGCCAATGGCGCAGAGATATTTTCTGTTTTGATTGGTTGTGCAGCCTCATCAAAACAATCCCAAAATTCCGTAGGGCGGGTTCACCAACCATCTATGAAATCCACAAACAATCTCATAAACCCGCCCTATCCCCGCGATTATTTAGATGAACATTTTACTAATAAATTATGGTACATTTGTATTGTTGGTGGGCGGGGGCGGGTTTATGAAATTATTCATTTTTACCGTAAATTGTTGGTGAACCCGCCCCTACAAATTCAAAATTCCGTAGGGCGGGTTCACCAACTATCTATGAAATCCACAAACAATCTCATAAACCCGCCCCATCCCCGCGATTATTTAGATGAACATTTCACCAACCAATAAATTATGGTACATTTGTATTGTTGGTGGGCGGGGGCGGGTTTATGAAATTATTCATTTTTACCGTAAATTGTTGGTGAACCCGCCCCTACAAATTGCAAATTATGAATTACCAATTACAATTACCAATTACCAATTACCAATTACGCTTATGCTATATTTAGCCCAAGTACAAAAGAAGGAAATTTCAGGTGAGATAAGTCTGCAATTGCTGGCTTGTCAAAATTATGATGAGACATGGGCTATTCTTTTTCAAGAAACTGTCTTGACGCTACCGCCAGATTTCGATCGCAATGTTTTAAATGAAGGGATGCTAGTATTAGCAGATATTGGCGAAAATAGCAAGATTTTGTTGCATATTCAATCGGCTACAAACTGGGTGCTAGAATTAGTTCAGAAGTATTTAACAACAGGCTTTACTCCCGATTTTTTGCAGCAAGAAGCCCAGAAGGCGGAAGGGTGGCGGCAATCTCTCACCTTGCAAAGTCAAGAGTTGTCTCGCCGCTTTATCGAAGTTGAAGCCCGCCGCGAACAAATTCAAAATTTAGAGGCAAAACTACAACAGGAAAAGGAATTGCTCGAAAGTACGATCGCCCAATTGAAAAATTCAACCACTACACCACCACTTTGACTCCAATTAACACAAAACAGTTAAGGACACGGCACTGCCGTGTCCCTACAAATCTCATTTGCAATTTGCTGGACATCATATAATTTGTAACTTGACAAATAGCCCTTACCCGTTGCCGAATCGCCAGCCAAATTGCCCGCTGCTAAAGCACTTTTGACTTCAACCAAGCGGCGGGGAGACACAACAGTTTCTGAGAATTGGTAACGTATGCCCGCTTCTGAAACACATCGTACTGATTGCGCTCGATCGCATTTAAGATTCTGCTGTACAACATCGTAGCAGCCCACACTGTCCAGCGGATATCGGGACTGAGCACTTTAATTCCCGGTTCGGCGCTGGCGTATAATTTGCGAGCTCGCTGAATTTGAAAGCGCATCAATTCCCGCCAGCGGTTGTCAATTACACCGTTGAATAAATCTTCTTCGGTATAGTTGAACAAAGCTAAGTCTTCTAAGGGAATGTAAATGCGGCCACGACGGGCATCTTCTCCCACATCGCGCAGAATATTCGTCAACTGCTTGGCTATACCGAGGGCGACGGCTTCTTCTTTGGGAATTCTATTCCCCCAGTGCCAATTCCAATTAGCCGCAGAGTTGGATTCGTCTACGCCCATCACAGACATCGACATCAGCCCAACAGTGCCGGCTACTCGGTAACAGTAAAGATTGAGCTCTTCAAAAGTTTCGTAGCGACTGCGGTATAAGTCCATTTGCTGGCCCGCAATCATCTCTCGAAACGGCTGAATGTCGATCGGGAAACGAGACAGCGTATCCACCAAAGCCACGTCATAATCATCGTGGGGATGGCCCGCAAACACAGATTCTAGGCGTTTTTCCCACAAATTTAGCGTTTCAGGGGTCGTAGCCTCAGAACCAGGCCCGTCTACGAGTTCGTCGGTGCGGCGGCACCAGACGTAAATCGCCCAGATTGCCCGACGCTTGGCTTCGGGCATGAGTTGAGTGCCTAAATAAAAATTTTTGGCATAACTCGCTGTGACTTGGCGGCACAGTTCGTAGGATTCATCCAAAGAGGCCAGAGTTCTCATGCACTGGAGTTTTGACAGTTGCAGCATCCGAGAATAAGAAATTTAAAGATTAGAACTGACATTCCCCCGTTGAGACAACAGGAGATTCTTTTACGTCTTGAGGACTTACGCATCTGAACAAAGAAACTGGGTTTTTGAACCGAGATTGAGGGTTCTAAGCAAATATTTTGGCTAAAAACCCGGTTTCTGGTCGCCCGTGCGTCAGCCCCAGTCTTTATGAAAAATTCTTAATTTTTCATTTTTTATTGGCAGTTGAAATAGCCTGCGCTGTCAGCTTACCAGAAAGCACGGCACCTTCCATACTCGCAAGATAACGCTGCATCGTATAATCCCCCGTTAGATAGAAATTGCTAATCGGAGTTGTTTGCGAGGGACGGCATTCCTGGCGTCCGGGGGTGGCTTTGTAGACGGAACGTGGGGTTTTGACTACGTGATATTTGAGCACTTTGGCGGGTTCTGGGATTTGGTCGGGAAAGAGTTTTTCTAACTCGACCATTGTGGCTGCGACGATATCTTCGTCAGATTTGCCAATCCAGTCTTTGGCGGGTGCGAGTACCAGTTCCAGCATGGATTTGTCTGGGTTGGCATATTCGCGGCAGGTGTTGCTCATGTCGGCGTAGACGCTCAGTAAGGGCGATCGCGAGAATAGCAAATGGTCGATATCTGTCAGCTTGCGATCGAACCACAAGTGTACATTAATCACCGGTACTCCCTCCAAACCTTCGAGCTTTTTGAAATAAGCCATTTCGCCCCAAGGTTTCGGCATCATCAACTTCAGCGGGTCAACCGGCATCGCCGAAACGTAAGTATCGGCCGTCAGAATTTCTTCCTCGGCCCCCTTGACGCCACCAATCTGGAAACCGCGCACCGTGTTGTCATCATTGAGCAAAAACTCTCTGATGGGTGCATTCAGCCGGACTTCGCCACCGCGTTCAGTTATGTAGTCTACCATCGGCTGACACAACCTCTCCGTAGGGGAACCGTCTAAAAAGGCCATTTTCGAGCCTTTTGTCTCTTGCAAGAAGCGGTTGAGGGCTGTCAGCAGAATGGTTGCAGATATTTCGTGGGGGTCGATAAAATTCAGCGCCTTGGACATGGCGATGAATACTTCTTTTTCGACTCTGGGGGGGACGTTTTGCTTTTTCAGCCAGTCTGAAAACGAGTATTTGTCCATTTCTTCGACGTATTTCTGGCCTTGAAGTATCGCCGGAATCAAACCAATGCCGAAACTGATTTTTTCGGCCCAGGTGAGCATATCGTTGTTTCTGAGGATAGCCACAAGGCCATTCAACGGAGCCGGAATATTGGGAAAGTCAAAGCGAGAATAGGTTCCGGGCGTTTCCGGCTGATTGAAAATCATCGAATGTTCTTTCCATTGCAGCCTGTCTTCAATGTCAAGTTCTTTGAAGAGTTTCAGCATATTTGGGTATGCACCGAAGAAGATGTGGAGGCCGGTTTCGTACCAGTCGCCGTCTGCATCTTTCCAGGCGGCTACTTTACCGCCGAGTACGTCCCGACTTTCTAGGAGGATGGGGGTGTGACCCGCATCGGTAAGATATTTAGCGCAGGAAAGTCCTGCTAAGCCTGCTCCGGCGATCGCAACTCGCATTTAATACTACTTGGCCTCTATATTCACTTTGTGTTCATTATACTTTACAACTCGTTACAAAATTTTGGGCAATCTGTAGGGACGTGGTTGTGCCGTGTCCGGTGCGGGGCGATCTGGTTCTTAGCTATTTTTAGGGAAATTTGCCATGCAGTTGCTATTTTTTGCCCTACGTGCTATAATTAGTAAACATACTGAAAATAAAAACTATGAACAGTTTTGTCAGCGACGAGACCTTAAGGCACGAAGCCGAAATTGCCTGGCTTGTAGATATCAGCAAAATGCCTTGGGTGCGAGAGAGCGAGGTAAATTTTTCTACCAGAAAAGGAGTCTCTAAAAAACGTCTTTCAGAGCTTCAGCAAGGTCAAACTTTAGTGGGGTATGCAGAATTAGAAGATGATGCCCCTCCTACCGGAAATCATAAGTGTTTTATCAGACGAATTTTCACACTTCGTGAAAATGACTATGAAGCTTACAAAGTAGGTAGCTCTACACAGGCAGATCATCCTACTGAAGCAGTAGAACCATTAAGTATAGAACCTAAACACAAAGGGCTATCTCCGAGTAAGAAATCTCAAATAGCTGTGAGAGTTCCCCGTAGTCTTTTTAGCAAGCTCAAAAGATATGTTCAGCAAACGGGCATATCTCAAACTGATGTCATAGTTAGCGCTCTAGCTAGTCATCTAGATTCTGTCGAAGATATACCAATGATTCAGAGGCTATTAGAACTTGAAAAGAGAGTTTCTGTGTTGGAAATCAAGAGCTAATAGATACAGCCATTAGGTAAAACATCTATTTTATAGATGGGAATGACCACTTGAGGGCACAATCTGTATAGACTTTAAACTTAGTATAAAACGATGGTACAAACAATTCAAGCTCGAAATGTCACGATGTACGGCTTGAGAACAAAATTTGGAATTAAATTAGTCAGAGATGACCAATTCTTTCGCGAGTGGCAGGATAATTTGCCAGAAATCTCAGAAGCTGAGAAACAGCGATTAGACAGAGTGCAAGCAAGTTACACAAATTTACTAGAATATCCCCCACTTCTAGAAAATACAGTCAAAATGGTAGTATTGTCTCCATTGTTGGATTTAGCAGATTTTTATCTTGCTCCTTTTCACGTTACTTCCGAAAAGTCTGTAGAAATTGTTGACGAAGATGAAGGAATGATTGTCAGGGGACAGTTGGATGTTCTAGCTTTGTTTCAGGAGTTTTGGGTAGTAGTTATCGAGTCCAAGAAAGCGGCGTTCTCTTTGGAAGTAGGGATTCCGCAGTTGCTAGCTTATATGTTAGCTAATCTGAAGAGCGATCGACCTACTTACGGATTGTTAATGAATGGGGCAGATTTTCTATTTGTCAAATTAGTTAAGGGGGAAACACCGCAGTACGCTTTTTCTCGGAAGTTTTGCCTTTTAAATCCAGGGAACGAGTTGTACACCGTGCTGAGTATTTTGAAGCGCCTCGGTGAGTTGAATGTAGGTAATCTGAGTTAGTGGGGGAATCAGAAACCGGGTTTTTGCAAAAATCTTTGATTTTCACCCGCAGATTCAGTGAAAAACCCAGTTTTTTTGCTTGGAAAGGTTACGCATTTAAACCACTAACGAGGCCTGTAGGGTGCGTCAGCTCAATCGCTCCAAAAGCTAAGGTAAACGCTGTGGGCTGACGCACCCTACAATACTTTTACATACATGAAAACGTGCGATATGCTGCCAATGCTGCTTGTTTTACAGCTTCTGGGACGATCGGAAAAGTAGTCAAAACATACGCAAATTCTGCTTCCGTTAATTCGTAAAGGTGAGCGATGATGCCATCTAATTCCGCTCGCAATTTAGCGCGTTCTGTTTCATCGGTAACGCCTTCTCGGTGCGAGTTTAAGCCGACTTCTTGGGCTAATTCGTCAAATTCTGGGGCAGTGCAGATCAGTTTTGCGGCGCGCTGTACGATGTCCGAGAAGTATTTGTCACCAGTGGTTAATCGCGGGATAGGAATTTGGTAAATATAAAACATATTAAGAGTTGTAGTCACTTTTTGACGGAGAAACCAATCCACAATAAAAGAGTTACACATTGCACAAAAAGCCAACATTTCTGCTTGACCAATTTTAGATTTACCTAAATCGATACTGGTACTATTATTATCAAAGAACACTCTGCTGGGAGCAATGGTCGTAATTAATGTACGCGAGTCAGTATTACGAGCAATTCGTCGATGTACCCAACGATAGCATTGATAATCAAGTATCTGATTGCAATCTTTATTATTTCCAAGTAATTCTTTTCTCCCCATTTTTTCTTCGATCCAGTATGGCGCAGATTCATCAGTTTTAGTGAATTGATGAAACATTTTTCCTACAAAAAGTGGTAGACTATTGCTTGTGGCTTGAAGTTGAAAAAAATCAGTTCTGTTACCCCTGTCAAATTCGCGATGTAGTATACAATTCCATTTCCCCTTAATCTGTTCGCCAAGTAACGGGAATTGCAGCATTTTTTCAGCAATCCGAATATCTCCATCATTTTTAAACTCCATCACCGACAGAGAGTCAGGAGATAACTTCCGCACTAATTCAACGCTAATTCGCAAGCTATCAGCATTAGGAAACCTTTGCAGTTCCTCCACATCAAGACGCATAAAAGCAGAGGAAAACTCAGTTGTTATCCCATCCTTCTCAAAAGTAAGAACAACTATTTTGAAACTCTTATGAACCCCTTCAAAAATTGTTTTGCGATTTTCTAAACAAAATAACCCCGTGACTTGTGTTTGACTAAATAACATTTCCCGCAGTTGCTTAGTACCCAAGTCAGTGTAAATGCCGCTGGGAATCACAATCCCGCACTCGCCACCTCTGCGTAAGAGATTAAAACATTGTTCTACAAAAAGTTTATAGAGGTTAATATCCGTACCTGCTTTTTTACCATTGACAATCGAAATCTGATTTTTGTACTGTTCTGCTGAACAATAGTAAGCACTAATGTGGGGAAAATTGCTCTGATATTCCAACCAAGCATTAGCAACTTCAGAATCTTGCAAGAGTTTCTTTTGCTCTTTTTCAAAGCTCTTAATATCCATCTTTTTTTTCGTCACTAAATTGCTATGATTAGCAAAAAACTCCTTAGCATCTGGCTTGAAAACTTCCCAAGGTGGATTAGCAATAATCGCATCAAATCCTCCCCGTTCTAAAATTCTGTCAAAGTGATATCCCCAGTGAAACGGTTGCAATCTTGCAATATCATCAATAGTTAAAACTCGTTTATGAGGTTTCCCCGCTAACTGCACCTCTTCGTACTTAATTTTCAGCCTGGTAAACTCATCAAACAATAACTGATTTAACTTGACTTGCGACTCCTGGTTTAACTTTTCAATATGCTGCCGCAAATTCAATAATCGCGATTCTTGAGAAGTTCCTTCCTCTTCCCCAGACTGAAAAGCGTGTTTTTTATATAAATCAATCGACTTATTCTTGTCCGCTAAAATTCCTTTGTAATTAGCAGAAGCTAAAATTTGCAGTAAATTACCTTGGCGCGAATTTCCTACAGAATCAAATCGTTCTTCATCAACCCGAATCAATCCAATTAAGGAATTGCCAGCCATGATGTTAAAATCAATATTCGGCAGCGGTTCCAAGTCGCTGACATTCTGCGCCGCCGAAACTAAGGCTAAAAATAGTCGCAATTTCGCAATTTCCACTGCTTCCGGCATGATATCCACGCCGTAGAGGTTGTCGCTGATAATCCGTTTTTTGATATAATAGTTGAGTGATGAATGCTCTGTTTCGATGGTTTTGAGTAAGTCGTTGAGGTAGTGGTCGGTTAAAAACTTGCTTGTACCGATGATTGTTGAATAGATGTAAATCAGCGTTTTCATCGCTGCGACTAAAAACGCGCCGGAACCGCAGGCTGGGTCTAATAATGTGAGGTTTGGGAGGATTTCTTCTAGTAGGCGGCGGCAGAGATTTGCGTCGAGATTGGTGAGGAGTTCGGTGATTGTTTCAAATTGATGAGAAGAACCCCCCCGGCCCCCCTTGCTAAGGGGGGAGAAAGAGGGGGAGGGGGAGGAAGAGTTGGAGGAGTTGAGGGATTGGTTGACTTTATCGAGGATTAGTTTGTTGATTGTGCGATCGCACAAATATTCAGTAATCTCCGGCCTGGTATAATAAGCACCAAAGGCTTTTTGGTTAATGTATTTCTCAAAGATGTATCCCAAAACTGCCGGATTAATTTCGTTTTCCTTCCCACCAACCGTATCGTCGAGATTCCAAGAATAGCGCGCAAATAAATCTAATATTTTCTCGAAAGCAGCATCGGGTATAGCAATATTCAGATAATTCTGTTCGATGGGATGTTCCAGAAATAGTCCCCCATTCAAATATTTAATATTGCCAATCAGCCTTTCAACCTGAGAAATTCGTTCATATTGTGGCTTAGCAAATCCCTCAAAAAACAGTGTTTTCAAGAATTCCGAGTAAAATAAATCGGTTCCCCGCAGTTTACTTTCAGCTAACTTTTCCTGCAAATATAGCATTTTGCCGCTGTCGATAAACCCTTTGCGCTGCAAAAAATAAACAAACATCAAACGGTTGAGTAAAACCGAAGTATACCAGCGCCTGTCTGTCTCCTTATCTATCCCGGAAATCACACTTAAAAATTCAACGTGTTGCTGTTTGAACTCTTCAAAAAACTTCTTAGTAACTCGTTCAACATCCAATCCAGCCTGCAATCTTTGGGCGACATCAATCACCGATAGCGTTTCTAATTCTGCTAATTCAACTTTTAAAGCTGTGACTTTACTCAACATTAAATCGCAAGGTTCCCGTTTCACATATACACGATCGCGAGGATAAAGTTTTGTACCTTCGCACTTCACCCAATACCAAAGAGATTTAGTCCGATTTGCATCAATAAAAATTAATATATTTTCGCGGGATATCTGGACAATTTCGCGATAGATTGTCAATCTTTTGGCCGCATTGGGAATGTTACCGCTAGCGGTGGTAATTTCATATATAACTACTCCTAAAAGTTGGGCGATGGCTGTTCGGGAATAAGTCTCGCCATCAACTTCTGCGGGTATGGTTTTGCGGGATGATGGATTATCCCAACCGAGTTGTTGGACGAATAGTTTGTTGAATTCAAAGTCTTGGAGAAGTTGACGGGATTCTGTAAGTGTTTGCGGCATGGTTATATATTAAGGAAGAAGGAAGAAGGAAGAAGGAAGAAGGAAGAAGGAAGAAGTAAGTTAAATCTGAGATGTTGTACTATTTTCAAGAACTGGCAAGATGCCCGTTCCACAAGACTTAATTTGATTTTGGAATGGGCATCTTGCCCGTTCCCGGTTTCTCGACTCCCAATAATTATATCCTCTGAAACAAGCCTAAAGAACAAATAATCATTGGTTCCCGTTTGTCTCCATCTTCACTAACTATACAAAAACGGTCATCCATCCTCAATCCTACGACTAATTCTGCTAATGCCCGATCGCCAATACCGCTTTTTAACTGCCGATTCAACGTGTCAATTGCCGACTGGCGCAGGGGATAGCGGTAAATTTCATCAATGGCTTTTGCCAATTCCTCGGATGCGAATATTGTACCACGCATGGACTGCGCGTAATTTTTCAAACGTTCGTAGGTTCGGAACCGAGCACCGGAGGATCTCCCTAATTGTCCGCCCGCAGTTAACTCTTCTTCTGCTATCAATTCAGCACCTTTTTTGACTAATTCGTGATGCTGTTTGTCTCTCGAAATGGCAGGAGTCGCTTCGTCGCAGGCGGCAATTCTTAATATTGCGATTTGCGATTGTGTGACACTGTTTCCCGCGCGATCGACCCAAATCAACGAATCATTACCCTCGGTAGTTTTCATGTACAATAAAACTCCTTCTGGCTGCAATGGTACGGGTGTATGAGCGCGAGTTGAGTAAACTACATTTGGCATTGATTCAATGGTTTTCTTCAAAGTCGGATTATTGTCAGTCGCATTTTTCCAAATCTGAAAAGCTTCTGATGTTAGGTCAACTTCGGCATCTTCTTCTCCATCTAAAATCCCGGATTTTTCATTGTAAATATCCAGAATGACTTGTGGTGAATCGTCCTCAAAAAATGTCTCGTCGGTGCCGACAACTTCGGCATTTTCCTGTAACCGTCGGCGCAGTCTGGCGCGGAGATTGATAATCCGTTCTACTCCTTCGTCTGGCAAAAATGAATAGCACAAAATGCGATCGGCTGTTTGCCCGATTCTGTCTACTCTTCCCGCCCGCTGAATCAACCGGATGATTGCCCAAGGTAAGTCATAGTTAACGATAATTGCACTGTCTTGTAAGTTGTGACCTTCACTCGGAATGTCGGTGGTAATTAAGACACGCAATTCTTGTTCTGGGGAGATTTTGTCACGCTTACCGTTGCTAGTCGGACTAAACCGGAATGTGACTTCTGTGGGGTCTTTTGATTTGCCTGTCACCGATGCAATGCCTGCAATTTTGAGCTTGGTTAAGTTATCAGTTATATAGCGGACTGTATCGGCAAATTGAGTAAAAATTAGTATCTTCTCATTCGGATGAGTTTCTGCAATCAATGTCACCAAAGCTGCTAACTTTTCATCTGGTTGAGAATGCCATGCACTGCAAGTTTGTAATACTTCAATTAAAGAACGAGCATCGGCTAGCAAATCTTGTTTTAACTGCTTGCTATCAAAAAAGTCTGATTTTAGCCATTTAAATCTGCGTTGATAGCGTGTTTGATATTCTCCATAAACTACTTGTGCTCGTTGCTTAAAACCTTTTTCGCCTGACAGCAATTCAGCTTCGATATCTAAAAGTTCGCCCGAATCATCTTCGGTTTCTTCGGTATCAAAATTGCTCATCACCACTGAATCAGCATCTTCATCGCTGTTGCGGGTATCCAACAATGCTGCATCCTGAGTGCCGATCGGGATATCGGAGTTTTGCCCGATCGCATACAAATAAACAAAATTCCGCAGGATGTGCCGCTCGATCGACTGAATAAACGCACTCCCGCTGCTTTCTAGCCGTTTAAACAGGTTTGTCCGCGGAAAATCTCATCAACCGACGACCGCCACGAAATAGGGCATTTAACTGTCGCTGTTCTGCTTCAGTCGGCTGTTGTTTGGGTTTTTTGGCGATGTAATTTCCGAGTCCGTAACGGGGCAGATTTAGGGCGTTGATGACTTCGACAATTTCCTCAAAGTCAAGCTGGGAGTTGGTTGTGGAAGTTTCCGAGGAAAACTTAATGGTTCTGGGAAGGCGATCGGGAAAATAGGAGCGAGTGCGATTGGCAAATTCTAGATATTTGCGATCGGTTTCTGCATCAGTTTTCGCATAATTTCCTTTGATAAACGAGCGAGTTCGCCTCACCATATAGCGCTTCATCAAATCTCGCCAATCATCAGGATGTTCGCTCTTTTCAAAAGCAGCTAAAGAACGCACCGAACATTGATGTCGCTTCATAAATTCTAACTCTCCTTGACTGCCGCCGCCCAATTGATTCAGCAAAGCTTCCGGCCGCAATCCTAAATTTTGGTCTTCGGGAATAAACAGTCGCAACTGAGCAGATAAATCTAAATAGGTTTTATTATAAGGAGTTGCCGAAAGCAGAATACATTTACTTTCATTGATGGCAATATATTCTTGAATCGCTCGATATCGCTTGCCTTCCCGATTTCTGAGGTTGTGACTTTCATCAATTAACACAACTCGATAGCGTCGCAATTCCGGCAATTCTTGCTGTACCCGACTGATGGATAAGACTTTTGCCAGGAGGCGATATTTATCAGCATACTCCTGCCACATTTTGACCAAGTTTTTCGGACAAATAATCAGGGTTTCCAAGAGACAATCTTCTTGGAGAATTTTGGCAATAGCTGTACCGACTAAAGTTTTGCCCAAACCTACCACATCGCCAATAATCACGCCTCCCCGTTTGGTAATGTGACGGGCTGCTAGCTTAACGGCTTCTTCTTGAAACTGAAATAAACCCTTAAAGTCGCGGGGAATCTGAAATTCGGAAATACCTGCGATCGCCTCGCGGGACAAATGATAGACTCTGTTGAGATAGATGTGATAGGGTGGAATTGGTTCGGATCGCGCCCAACTGCGATCGAGAATTTCGGCGAGTTCCTTAGAAATATCAATACAGCCGTATTCTTCCCAGCGGTTTTCAAACCATTTTTGCAACTTATTACAAGCATCAGAATCTAAGATATCAAGATTCAATTCTCCTTGTTTTGATAGTCCCGATAAAGTCAGATTGCTGCTACCCAAAAAACCGACAATCGGACTATTTGGATCGTGACGATGAACGAGATAGAGCTTCGCGTGTAGATGATAAGCTAGAAATAATTTAACAATAACTTTTCCGGTTTTAATCTGATAGCTCAATCTGCGTAAGCCTTGTTCGTCAATATCACTGGGAGCCCCGATTGTCAACTGATGACGAAACTCCTTAGCCATCCGTTTTTTGAGGCGAATAATTGTACTATTGTCAATCCCCCGATGATGGGAAATCAGGCTAAAACTAGCATTCAATTCATCGGATGGCAAGCTTTGCATTCCCACCAAAAGGCGGCAGCAGGCTCCCCGATTTCCCACATATGCTTCGATTAAATCGCCAATGCTCCGCCATCCCCTGAGATTGAAATAGCCCACGCAAAAATCGGCACGGTAGGAGAGTTTAATGGTTTCTCGTAATGCTGGTAGCAGAGATAGTTCGATGTTGTCAAAAATGCGTGGCACTTGGTTTTTTCTGTGATGAATAATGTTAGATTAATTGTAGGGAAACGGCACTGCCGTCTCCTCTTCTTTCTTTAGAGTTCTGGTTGAATTCCAGCCGATCGCAATTGAGCGCGTAATTGCTCTAATTGGTCTTCAGCGCGATCGGCTCTTTGGGCCCCCGATAACAACAGATTCCCTTCACTATCCCACCAGCGCAACCAAGGTAATTCCATATTTTGATAAGTACCTTGCCAAATTCCCAATTCTACTCCTAACTGTGGAATCGGATAATGACCGCGATCGTTTGCTGCAACTAATTGATACCTATCTTCGATCAGATGATAGACTTCAACACTAGCCTTGCTGACTTCATAAATTCCATAAAATGCCGGATGTATGACATTTTCATAAATCCAGAATTTACCAGCCTTAGTTTCCTGTTTGCCCGATCGCAATAAAGGCGTTCTGTCCCGTTCTTCAGCACCATTCCCGGATACAAACTCTAACACAATCAACGGTGATATAAACTCTTGCCACAACACATAATAAGGGCGAAATTTACCATCCAATGTTGGTGGAACATTCGGTACATAGAACCAGTCAGGTGCTTCTGCACCCTTTTCTAAGGGGTCAGTTAATCGCCAATAAATACCGCTATCTTGACCGATACAATAGTTACCGTCAGCGTGAATTCTTTCTAAGATAGGAGTTATGGAATCGGTTAGTAAAATGCTTTGGGGATGTTCTTGAAAGTTCTTCACAAAAGTACCGTCTGATTCGGGTAGTTGAGTATGATCCGGCCAGCCTGTGGGATTGTTTTCTACATCTAAGCTGAATTTCATGGTTTTATGGTGATTGAAGGTGTTTGTGCGATCCTCTTCGAGGGCTGCGCTAACGGCTTTTAATTTTGATGTTGATGATAGGATAACTTTTGCTCTCCATTCTAATCAATTTGCTCCTCAGTCCCTGCGCCAAAGCCATATGGAAAAAAGGTCGATCGCACCCAACCAACCCCAACCGCTAGCCCGAAGTGAGATAACCCCCCCGCAGCCCCGTGGCTCGACGCGGTACAATAAATGCGATCGAACTTAACGCTTATATTGAAAAAGCTACACACAACGCCACAGGAGACAACGGACGTATGGGAAAAGTAGTTGGCATTGACCTCGGAACGACAAACTCAGTAGTAGCCGTCATGGAAGGCGGCAAACCGGTTGTGATTGCCAACGCAGAAGGGATGCGGACAACTCCTTCGGTGGTTGCTTTCACCAAGGAAGGAGAACGCCTTGTCGGACAAATGGCCAGACGCCAAAATGTTCTCAACCCCCAAAACACCTTTTACGCCGTCAAACGGTACATCGGGCGCAAATATACCGAACTGACTCCAGAAGCAAAGCGCGTCCCTTACACAACTCGCCGCGACGACAACGGAAACATCAAAATCAAATGCCCTCGCCTGAAAAAAGATTTCGCCCCAGAGGAAATTTCGGCGATGGTGTTGCGGAAGTTGGCCGATGAAGCCAGCCGCTATCTGGGACAAGAAGTTACGGGGGCTGTAATCACTGTTCCTGCTTATTTCAACGACTCGCAGCGACAGGCGACGCGGGATGCTGGCAGAATTGCCGGACTTGATGTGAAGCGGATTTTAAATGAGCCGACTGCGGCTTCTTTGGCTTACGGTTTGGAAAGGCGAGAAAGTCAAACAATCTTAGTTTTTGATTTGGGCGGCGGTACTTTTGATGTATCTATCTTAGATGTTGGAGATGGAGTATTTGAAGTTAAAGCAACTAGCGGCGATACTCAGTTGGGTGGCAATGATTTTGACTCCAAAATTGTTGATTGGTTGGCTGAACAATTCTTAGAAAAAGAAGGCGTGGATTTACGCAAAAACCGCCAAGCTTTGCAGCGCTTGATCGAAGCGGCAGAAAAAGCAAAAATAGAGCTGTCGGGAGTTGGCGTCACTGAGATTAATTTGCCGTTTATTGATGCAAATGAAGATGGGCCTTTGCATTTGGAAACGCGTTTGACTCGCGGTCAATTTGAGGGGCTGTGCAGCGATTTGGTGCAGCGGATGCGCCGTCCGGTGAAACAAGCTTTGGCTGATGCCAATATGAGTCCTTCTCGGATTGATGAAGTTGTGTTGGTCGGCGGTTCGACTCGCATTCCTTTGGTGCAGGAAATTGTGCGGAGTTTGATCGATCGCGAACCGAATCAAAATGTCAATCCCGATGAGGTTGTGGCGGTGGGTGCTGCTATTCAGGCGGGGATTTTGGGCGGGGATGTCCGCGACGTGCTGCTGTTGGATGTGACGCCCCTGTCCCTGGGCTTGGAAACCATCGGCGGGGTGATGAAAAAACTGATTCCGCGCAATACTACTATTCCAGTTAGGCGATCGGATATTTTTTCGACTGCTGAAAACAACCAAACTGTGGTAGAAGTTCACATCATCCAAGGGGAACGGGAATTAGGTAGAGATAATAAGTCTTTGGGACGGTTTAAATTAACGGGAATTCCGCCGGCACCGCGAGGGATCCCGCAGGTACAAGTGGCTTTTGATATTGATGCTAACGGGATGCTGTTGGTGACTGCTTTGGACAAAACTACCGGCAGGGAACAAAGCATTACTGTGCAAGGTGCTTCGACGCTGAGCCAGCAGGAAGTGAATCAAATGATTCGCGATGCGGAACAGTTTGCTCAAGCTGATAAGTTGCAGCGGGAAAAGGTGGAAAAACGCAATCGCGCTGAGGCTTTGGCTTATCAAGCTGAGCGACAGTTGCGGGAAGTTGCACTCGATCGCGGAATGCAGTTTGCCCAAAGAAGCCGCCAGCGCATTGAAACTTTAATTCGGGAATTGCGAGACAGTTTGGAACGTAAGGATGAGCGGGGAGTTGACCAAGTTGGCTCGGATTTGCAGGATGCTCTTTACGATTTGAGTCGGGAAGTCGCGGCCTTTGCTGATGATGACGATGATGATGATTTCTTTGAGTCTGTGAAGCGGACTTTTACAGGCGATAGTACCAAGCGGCGCAGCGATGACAGCAGCTATTATCAAAATGCTAAGCCCTACAGGCGATCGACAGTCGATCCAATGCCCGATCGCCCTTACGATCGCTCTTACGATCGCGATCGTATGCCAGATCGCGATCGATCTTACGATCGCACACCCGATCGCCCATACGATCGCACACCCGATCGCAGAACCAGCAATAACCGCCCAACTCGCCCCTATCAAAATCAAAGCGACGACTGGGATGACGACGATGATTGGTTGTAATTGAAGGAAGAAGGAAGAAGGAAGAAGGAAGAAGTAAGAAGTAAGAAGTAAGAAGGAAAAGAGCAGGTCTTAATTCTAAGAATATATCACGGCTCTTTTCCTGCAACTTCTTAAAGCTTTTTATGCCCTATGCCTTGGACTAAGATTCTTTCAATTAATTTAGAGTTACTATCAGAGGTATGCCGAAAACTATATTATTTTATGAGTCATAGAGAGCAATACATTTGGCAGCGGGGTATTTATCTTTGTCAACTTTGCTACGAATTAACCAAATCTTTTCATCCATCTGAACTATATGGTCTTACAAGTCAAATTCGCCGTGCATCTGTATCAGTACCAGCTAATATTGCTGAGGGATATGGACGTTTAAACAGTTGACAGTTGACAGTTGACAGTTGACAGTTGACAGCGAAGTGATAAGAACAGAGATTTAAACTCCGTTCTTATCACAATCTGCCTTCATGCTGGGGCTTCAAACCCTTGCTATTCGGTGAGCACGAAAGAGTATATTCGATATTTACAAATAACTCTCGGTTCGCTGCGAGAACTGGATACTCATTTAGTGATTTCTGAAAAAGTGGGGTTAGGAACGCACCAGCAAATATCACCGGTTGTTAAAGAAGTAGATGAAGTCACACGACTAATTGTCAGCACAATCAATAAACTTAAACCAGAATAAAACATCTTTCCCTCTTCCCTCTTCCCTCTTCCCTCTTCCCTCTTCCTTCTTCCCTCTTCCTTCTTCCCTCTTCCTTCTTCCTTCTTCCCTCTTCCCTCTTCCTTCTTCCCTCTTCCTTCTTCCTTCTTCCTTCTCAAATTATGCAAAACTTTCGTAATTACTATCAAATACTGGGAGTGCCCAGAGATGCTACGGCTGACGAGATAAAAAAAGCCTATCGACGACTCGCGAGACAGTTACACCCTGACGTGAATCCCGGAGATAAATCTTCCGAAGATAGGTTTAAAGATATTAATGAAGCTTACGATATTCTTTCCGATCTCGAAAAGCGCGCTCAATACGATCAGTTTAGTAAATTCTGGAAACAAAAGGGATTTCAAGGCAAACAAGGCGTAAAACTTCCCAATTTTACAAGTTGGGGAAATAGTAAAAATAGCCGCAAAAAGCCTGCCGAAGATATCGATTTTAGCGATTACTCAGATTTTAATAAATTTCTCGATCAAGTCCTCGGAAGGCGCCGGGAAGTGAGGATGGCGACAGAGAATGATGCACCGCGAGTTCCCACTTCGGAACCGTGGAATACGGCTTCTAAGAAAACCAGTTATGTTGCTAATTCTCGGGAAGAGAGAAGGGATTTGGACGATCGCGAAATTCGACGCGAAACCAGGGAAATAGACGATCGCGAAATCAGACAAGACATTGATGCGAGGCTGACTCTGCCTTTGGAAAGAGCTTATTCCGGCGGTACCGAGCGCATCCGCTTGGATGACGGGCGGTGGATCGAGGTAAATATGCCTGGGGCGATGGTATCGGGCCAGCGAATTCGCCTGCGAAATCAAGGTATTGGCGGTGGCGATTTGTACTTAAAAATCACCGTTTCTCCCCATCCATTTTTCCGCTTGGAAATGTCGGATATTTGCTGCGAATTGCCACTGACACCCTGCGAAGCGGTACTTGGTGGAGACATTGAAGTGCCGACTCTAGACGGCTTGGTTAAGATGAAACTGCCACCGGGAGTCACGTCTGGGAAGCGGTTGCGGCTGGCGAATAAGGGCTATCCGACTGGAAATGGCGATCGGGGAGATCAGCTAGTAGAAATTCAGGTGTTAATTCCCAAGGAAATTAGTGACGAAGAACGGGAATTGTACGAAAAATTGCGGCAAATTGAGACTTTTAAACCGCGTCAGAATTTGTATGATTAATTGTAGGGTGCGCACTGCGCACCTTACCGAAATGTAGGTGCGCACTGCGCACCTTACCCATCAGCCAATTCCGCCTTGAGGGCGTCAGGGGTTTCCCATCACCCATCACCCATCACCCATCACCCATTACCGATTACCGATTACCGATTACCCATTACCGATTACCCATTACCGATTACCCATTACCGATTACCCATTACCCATTACCGATTACCCATTACCGATTACCGATTACCCATTACCCATTACCCATTACCGATTACCCATTACCCATTACCCATTACCCATTACCCATTACCTATATGTTCACATTCATCAATCCTAAAACTGATTTTGCCTTCAAAAAAATCTTTGGTTCTGAAAATAGCAAAGACATTCTAATTAGTTTTTTGAATGCCTTGCTATATGACAATCAGCCCACCATCGAAAGTTTAGAAATCGTCGATCCTTATTCATTGCCGCTAATTCGAGGTCTTAAGGATACTTACTTAGATATTAGAGCCAACTTAAATGACGGCACAACTGTCATTATCGAGATGCAGGTTTTGAACGTAGAGGCTTTTGAAAAGCGAATTTTGTACAATGCAGCCAAAGCTTATTCCACGCAATTAGAAACAGCCGATCAATATGTAATGTTGAATCCAGTGATTGCCTTGACAATTACTGATTTTGAAATGTTTGAGGATTTTGACAAAGTAACTTCGCGGTTTGTTCTGAAAGAAAGAGAGTTTTTAAGTGATTATCCTATTTACGATATCGAATTAGTTTTTGTCGAGTTACCCAAGTTTAAAAAAAGTCTGGAGGAGTTAGAAACTTTGACCGACAAATGGCTTTATTTTCTCAAAACTGCCAGAGACTTAAACACAGTACCTGAAACAATGGAAGTTGTGCCAGAAATCAATAAAGCATTTGCAATAGCAAGTAGAGCTAATTTGAATCGTGACGAGTTAAGTGACTTGCTAAAACAGGAGATTTATATCCAAGATCGGCGAGGTGCAATATCTAAAGCAGTGCGAATAGGAACAGAAAAAGGCAGAGAAGAAGGCAGAGAAGAAGGCAGAGAAGAAGGCAGAGAAGAAGGAATCAAAACAGGACAAATAGCACTGATTGTTCGTCTGTTGGAACGCCGTGTAGGTGCTGTCACTCCCGAAGTTCAAAGTCAAATCGGGGAATTGTCGATCGCGAAATTAGAAGATTTAGGAGAAGCTTTGCTCAATTTTACCCAAATCTCGGACTTAGCAGCTTGGCTGGAAACACAAGATTTAGCCGCCCAATAGCCGTTAGCGCAGCCCTCGAAGAGGATCGCACTTTCAGCCATCCTCGATAACATAAGTAGAATTACTGTTGCAAATATTCAGGAACTAGCCGAAAATTAACCCTAAGCTAATTTTCCCACAATACAGGAGCATTCTGCCGCGATGACTCAAATGCCGCCTCAATGCAAAAATCTGCAAGAGCAAGTTGACTCTCTACTGCAACTGCTGCGTCAGGAACCGTCTTTGCGACAACAAGATATCACGGCGGTACAAGCTTCTCTAAAAAAGGCAATTTCTCCCGAGTTTGAGATTGTGTTTGCGGGCGCTTTTAGTGCGGGAAAATCAATGCTGATTAATGCTTTGTTGGAGCGAGAATTGCTCTACAGTGCGGTCGGACACGCAACCGGTACTGAATGCTATATCGCCTACGCTGAATCTACCCAAAAAGAGCGTGTTGTTCTCACTTTTTCGAGCGAAGTTGAGATTCGCCAGCAAGCCTATGCTCTTTGCGAACAGTTAAATTTAACTACTGAAATTGATATTAATCTCACAGATGTAGTTAAAATTTTAGCTCAGGGATGCAGCATAATTATCGAAAAGGAAGGCGGAGAAAATAAATCGGAGAGAGCTAAACAAGCGAAGGCTTTGACTCTACTTTTAGAAGGGTTTGAAGCGAATCGCGATCGCATTCAAGCTGTGGAAAATGCAACTTATTCGATGGAACAGTTTAATTTTTCCAATCTCAAGGAAGCTGCAAGTTACGCGCGGCGCGGTAGCAACAGCGCTGTACTCAAGCGAGTTGAATATTACTGTTACCATCCGCTGCTGCAAGATGGGAATATTATTATTGATACGCCGGGAATTGATGCGCCTGTCAAACAGGATGCGGAATTGACCTATGATAAGATTGAAAGCCCGGATACTTCGGCGGTTGTGTGCGTCTTGAAGGCTGCGTCGTCTGGGGAAATGACGACGGAAGAGACGGAGTTGATGGAAAAAACGCGATCGAATCCCGGAATTCGCGATCGCCTGTTTTACATTTTCAACCGCATTGACGAAACTTGGTACAACGCGCAACTGATCCAGCGCTTGGAAAATCTGATTAATTCCGACTTTCGCGACACCGCCAGAGTCTATAAAACCAGCGGATTGCTGGGATTCTACGGGAGTTTGATAAAAGGGACAACCGGGCGCGATCGCTTTGGTTTGGATAGCATATTTGTCGAAAGTCGCGATCGAGTTGATGCAGACACGAATGCGGATAGTAAAAGTGAAAACACTGAAGAAACACCGCTATTTGTCAGCGAATTTAACCGCTACTGTGCGAATTCCGGGAAACTATCTCCCAGCAAATTTCGGATTTCAGTTAACAGCTACGAAACGCCCAGTCAAAACTACGTGCGGATTCTGGCAGAACAAGGTCAACCATTAATTCAGCAATTAATTCAAGATAGCGGCATCGAAGATTTTCGCACAGCCATCACCGATTATCTCACAAAAGAAAAGCGCCCGCAACTGTTCAGAAATCTCGCTGACGATTTAGAGGATTTGTGCATTCAACTGCGGAAACAATACCAAACAATTCAGCGGAATTTGGACAGCCAGCCCCGCGAAATTGAAGCGATGAAAGCCCAAGAACTTTTACGTCTAAATCAAGAATTGCAGCAAGTCGGACAGGAATTTCGAGAACATATCGCCAAAGAAGTCAATGATATGATTATGAACAGATGCGATATTTTCGATACAGATTTTCGCCAACTGCAATCTCGGATGATTCGCCGCTTGGATGAATTGCTAGATGGATTTTCGGTTGAGGCGGCTTACGGACGAACTTTGATGACTCATCCGCGGAATGCTACTGCACCTTTAATTGCGGTTTTAGTGGAAGCGCTTTATTATTTAGCCAATCAGTTGGAAGATATTTTAGTAGAGGCTACTAAGTCACTGGTTGAGAATTATTTCCAGTATTTAAAAGACAGCATTCGTAAGTCAGAATATTATCGATTACTTTATCGGTTGTTGGGGAATGACGGGGGAATTGAACAGCAGTTAGAGGAGTTGTCACAGCGGGTTTCTCGTGCTTTGGTGAATGCGGCGGGCGTGGAGTGCGATCGCTACGTGCGAGAAAGTCCCCGTTTTTACGACGAAGGCACGTTTTCGATTTACCAATTCCGGGAAACATTGCAGCAAACATCCCAAGGTTTTGACTGCGAAAATATGGTAGACGCGCAACCAGCAATTCGGCAATTATTGAGGCTAGATTTTGAGCCAAAAGTATCGAAAACCATTCGGCAAACTTTCCGCCAAACTGTGAATCAAACGCTGAAAGAGCATTTGTTACCGATGGCGGAACAGCAAGCTGATGATATTTTGCAGAAATACAGTCAAGCCCGCGATTATTTGGAGCAAACTTTGGCACAGGAAGCTGAGGAGAAGATTGCTAAGAATCTGCGGCTGCAAGCTGAGAATGAAGAGAAGATTCAAGAGTACGATCGGGCAGTTTCTGGAATCAATAGTTGTTTGCAGGCGATGAAGTTGCACGAGCATTTGTTGCCTGTAATTGGAGAAAATAATAGCGTTGTTGTGGATTGTGAATGATTGCAATTTTGGCGATCGAAATTACGGCGATTGGAAATCGCGTCTACAGAGACAAAACCCGCCTGCGCGGGTTGAAAGAAAACATTCTTAGTCCGCGGAGGCGGACATTGTTTGTGTAGACGCGAATTCTATTCGCCCGGTATCTTTATTGTGTCGATCGTGCTATAATGACAAGTAAATAGCGATCGCCAATCCTATGAACATTCGCCAAAAACTTCTAACTATAATTGAGCAACTTCCCGATAATAAGTTGGCAATACTTCTCAACCTAGCCCTGTTTTGGACAAGAGGGAAAGAATCTATTCAACCGATGCTTGAATCTCAAGCTTATCAAGAGTGGCTGAGTGCGGAAAATGACATTTATGACGAACTATTTGCCAGCTAATTCATCAAACATCCGCGTTAATCAGCGTTCATCAGCGGTTAAAAATAATGTCTAAAACCCCGAGAATCCGCATTCCTCCAGAAGTCAGAAAATACGTATTCACCCGCAACAAATATCAGTGCCAAAGCTGCGGCCAAACCAAACTAGAAGCAGAACTGTCGATCGATCATATCATCCCCCTAGCCCGCGGCGGCAGCAACGACATCAGCAACCTGCAAACCCTCTGCTGCACCTGCAACCAAAGGAAAACCGACAAACTAGACCCGCGCTTTAAGCGACACTTTGACCTGTGATATTTAGTATAATAAGTTTGACCGTTTGATATGGAAATTGCACTCTGCCATGCGATCGCACTTTTAACTCCTAGCTAGGATAACTGCAATGCTCACAAAAACAGTTGACATACAAGAAGCACAAACAAATTTAAAAGAGTTATTATCTCTAGCACTTAAAGGTATAGAGGTTGTTCTCACAGAAGGTGGCATTCCCCTTGTACGATTAGCGCCCATTGCATCCCCAGCTAAGCCGCGCACAGCAGGATTGCACGCTGGAACAATCTGGACAAGTGAGGATTTTGATGAACCGTTATCTGATGAATTCTGGACAGGGAATCTATGAGATTACTCCTCGATACTCATACCTTCATTTGGTGGGACAGTTCCCCGCAAAGACTTTCACCAAAAGCTCTTGCCTTGTGTCAAAATCCAGAAAATACTTTGCTTGTAAGTGTTGCCAGCATTTGGGAAATCCAAATCAAGCTCCAACTTGGTAAACTAAGTCTGAATCTGCCTTTAACAGAAGTGATAGAAAGCCAGCAAGTGACTAACAATATAGAATTGCTACCTATTACTATTGCTCATGTTTTAGCCTTGAATAACTTACCAACTCATCACAAAGATCCCTTCGATCGCCTATTGATTGCTCAAGCCAATATAGAAGACGCTGTGTTAGTGAGTTGCGATTCGATATTTGCCAAATATCCGGTCAACATTGACTGGTAACTCCTACCATCGATAATACCGATAAGGATCGTCCCCATTCTCAAAATCTGTCTTATAATCCGGGTGATAAAACTCCTGACTCGAACCGTTAAATACAGCACCATCGGCCCTAAAACTTGCCCCTAAATTAGCTAAAATCTGAGCATTTGCCCGAGTTTGCCGCCAGCGAGTAAAACGCAAATAAGTCTTAGCATCAGCATTCAAACTATCCGGGTCAATTTGAGAGAAAATCGCCACGCCCTTACCTACAGCAACCCGGCTTAACAAACCGTCAGCACCGATTTCTCCCCCAGACTTAATCAACCAAGTATCATAAAAAGAGCGCGATCGCAAATCCGAACCGCTAAGCCCCTTCACCTCATCCCAACCAGGCACCGCCAGCGAACCCCCGAAATCCTTCGCCTGCTGCAAACCCACGCCCAAACCCGCAACAGGTACTTGACGCGGCAAGAAAAACGCATTTCCGCCACCATTCAAATAAGCACGCAAATCTGCATCTTTCAGATTCGCTTCGGCACCCACAATCGCCAAACCAGCATCCTGAGAAAGCGCATTAGCCCGCTGATAAATTACCCCCAAACTGTCCAACTTCTTGGCATCTTTGTCTCCCCCAATTAAAACCACCTTATCCGGCTTTCCAAGCATTGGAGAATTCGTCCCGTAACTCACAAGTTGCTGGACTAACTGCGCCGCCCCACCATCTACAGAATAATGGTCTTCCACATCCAACTCGTTTAAAATCAGCCGCCCTTTTCCATAATCCAATTCCATCAGCGGGGAATAAGCTAAATCAAACTCAGATTCCAAAATTGGCCGCCAACCGCTGCGGTGCGGCTTCTCAATTGAAGCGCTGCTGACTGCGCCGCGATTTCCCCAATGCCAGCCGTACCAAGGCATATTTGCTGGACTCAATCTCGATCCAGTTTGAGTTGTATCTGGATAAGCTTCAACCAGCGTACTTTCCCCCATCCAATCCCGCAAATCTTCACCGTCTAAACCGATAATTGCTGGATGATTGCTGTCAACTGGATAGGCGCGGCGGCTGACGTGTTCGGCAACTCGCAAACCCATGTTTTTTAGCCATTCCCGGCGCTGAGGAAACACCATTGTTTTGCCGCCGTTTCGCACGAAATTTTCTAAATTTCCTGGCAAATTTTGCCCGCTAGAAAAAGCTTCCCTACCGATAATTAATAGCGATAAAACTTGCGAACCATTCCAAGGCACCAGACTATAACCTAACTGCTTTAACATTGCCGATGTTTTGCCAACTGGATCGAAGATTGTTAGCGTATCCTTGATTTTGGCTTGATTGGCAAACACCCGGAAAGGAAATGTATCAGAATGCGGCCGATCGCCAATTCGTGCAGTTAAACTAATTTCGCCGTCAGCTTTGCTAGAAATTGTATTTGGCAATTTCACGTCAATTGGGAAAAATAGCGTGCCTGCTGTGTCAATTTTCCCCTTCTTCTCCCCAGTTGCTACCTCTTCTCCCCCGACCATAACTCGCCAATTTAATGCAAAATCTTGCTGCGCTCTGGTATCGTTAATTAATACTATTTGCTTAGCCAATTTGCTGCCTGCAAAAAAGCTGTGATCTTTGGCAGCAAAAGCCTGATTAGCACCAGCAATCCAAGCTAAAGTCGGGCCGTTATTCTTCATAATTGCCTCCCCTGCCGGATAAATTTTGTAAGCTTCTGGTTGCAAATGATGCATCAGATTGTTGGACACTTGCTTCAAATAAACACCTCGGCGACCCGATTGAAATCCTCCCAGATCTACCTTGGTTCTGCCAGCATCCGAAACATCCCAACCGTGTCCTTGCTGCCAAGGAATCATGCCCCCAGACATTCCAAAAGTCCGCCAAGTCCGCCAAGTATTCGTACTGAATAAATACTGCAACTTTTGAAAAGCAGGTGCAAAATCTAAATCCTTGCTCATGTGCCAGCTTTTATACTGCATATCCTTGACAAATTGCTCGCGAATTTTACGTTTATAAGTGGGAGTTTCTAAGTCGTAAGCTTGTTTGCCAAAGTAAATTGCTGCAAATTCAGTCATCCAAGGTTCGCTAACAATCACCTTATCAAAACCTTGGCGGTTCCGCATCATGGTCGCGTGCAGAGGCGTGCCAAATTCTACTACCATGTAGGGCATTTCTCCGGTTTTACTCCACTCTGAAATCCATTCTTCCCTTTCTTGTAACGGCATCACATTTAAATAAGAATTTAGCGAATAAACATCGCCAAAAGTGCCGCCTTGATGTACCATTACAGGTCTGGTTGGGTCTACAGATTTCATAGCAGCAAAAGCTTCATTTCCCAGGGGGGTTTTTGCCCGCAAACGCTGGTCTTCGACGGGGCCGATTGTTCCTTCTACTGTTTTCTTGCCGATGCGGCGGGGATTTTGGTCGTCACCGTTGCCGAAATAATTGGGACTTGTTGCCCACATTAATACTGAGGGATGATTGCGGTAGCGGCGCATTTCTGCTGTCATTCGCCCTTTCCAGCGATCGATAATTTGGCGGTTATTCCATTGTTCGCTCCAAGCTATGGGAGTAATATCTAATGCGGGCGCCATAATTGGAAAACCTTTGAGATCGGCGCGTTCGGAAAATAGTTCTCTGAAGTGCCATCTACCCCGTTCGTCGTGATTCCAAGGCCAGATTTCTGCTATATTGAAACCAGCTTTTACATAGGCGTCTATTAAACTGTCTGAAACTTCTACTGTGCCACCTTCCCATGTATCGGAATGCAAGGCGGGACGCAGGCGAAACTCGGTGCCATTTAAGAAAAATTTGCGCCCTTGTACCCAAAATTCCCGGAAGCCGAAGGGTTGGTTGTATTGCGTGTTAACGCCGCTGCCTGTTACTTCTAATTGCAGGGTGTAGAGGTTGGGTTTGCCGGCATCCCAAAGGCGGGGACTTTGCCAATCCCACTGGACTTTTACGGTTTGAATTGGTTTGGCTTGAACGGTTGCAGTGCCTGTAAATTTTTGTTCGACTTTGCCTTTTTCGTCGAGCATTTGCGCTACAAGCTGAACTTGACCGTTTTGGGTAATGTCTTTGAGTTCTACATCTAATTTAATTTGCTTTTTTCTGGTGGAAGTTTGGACGTATACATCGCTAACTAGCGGGCCTGGGGCCACGCTAAGAACCCTGACTTCGCCGATGATTCCCCGCGATTGCAAGTTGGATTTTGTGGTGTATATTTCTGTGGGACTCATGATCACGGCTTTGTCTTTTTCGTCGGAGACTGCCGCGACTAAAATAGATATTGTATTTTGACCTGGTTTGGCTACTTTGGTAATTTCAATATTGCCGTAGGGCCATTCGATTTGACCGCAGTTAATGCCGTTGACAAAGATAATTGCATCGGTGCTGACTCTGGCTAAGTCGATAAAAATGCGGCGGTTTTTCCACTCGCCGGGAATGTCTATTTTTTTCTGATACCAAGCTTTTGATAGTTGTTTGCTGTTGAAGTTTTCCCAGTCTTTGCCGGTGCCGCGAGTGATGATTCCGGGTATGAATTCGTTTTTTTCTTCTTGCCAGTCTCCGGGTACTTGGATGGAGCCCCAATTTGGGGAGGCGGGGGGACTTTGGGGGTTGCCTGTGGCGGGGACAAATTGCCAGGTGCCGTTGAGATAGATTTGGTTGCGCTGGTTGTCGATCGCGCTGGCGGTAGCTGTAGTAAGATTCGGAAAGCCGATCGACATTACTGAGTTGGTGACCGAGTTGGGATTTTGCACCGCGTAACCGATGAATCCGAAGACGATGGCGGCTGCGAAAAATAATCCGATAATTTTTGCCAGCTTGTGATTCATCGTAAGTTCCTCCCAGAAATCAACTTATCCAGTTTGTCTCTTCATTTATCATAAGCTGCTGCGCGCATCAATTGCTTGGTTTCGACGAGTGGACAAAGGGGAAAGTGGGAGATGGGGAGAGTGGGAGAGGGGGGGAGTGGGAGAGGGGGAGAAAGGGGAGAAAGGGGAGAAAGGGGAGACGTGGGAGGGAGCATCTCAGTTTTGCATTTATTATAGTGCGAGCGTCCCCGCTCGCGTATTGTAAAATACGCGAGCGGGGACGCTCGCACTCAAAGAAAAAATGCTTTTTACAAAAATGAGATGCTCCTGAGGGGGAGATTGGGAGAGGGGGAGATTGGGAGTATTTTTCTGATTCTCTGTGACTAATGACTGATGACTGATGATAAGGTTTGCGAGCGGGGACAGCACTGATGACTAATGACTGATGAGGGCGGGCACGCACCATCCACCGCCCCTACTGACTAATGACTAATGACTAATGACTAATGACTACTATCAACTGTCAACTGTCAACTGTCAACTGACTTCAGAAAATCTATCTGTGGGAAGATGGCACGGCGCCGACAAATGTGGTTTGTTATAGAAAAAACACATAATTTTTTTTAACCATGTTGTTTTATAGGCACAAACAGAAATAGTGCGATCGCGCCATCGCTACAGGTCAAAAAAAAATGAGTCGGTTTCAGGTCTTGCCTTTACCCATTAAATCTTACAGCATTGCTACATTTACCGCAGGCACGGCCTTACTGCTGACAACTCTGTTACTGTTTGCACTTCAGGCAACTCCTGCAATCTTACTTCTTGCCGCTGCAATGGTTGGCGGCTGGTATGCTGGTTTAAAGTCCGCAGAACAAGAACTAGAAATAGAACGCCAGATTATTTCAAAAGTAACTGATACCACAGCTTGCTTGATTGTAGTTCTCGACAGTCGAGGACGGATTGTGCGATTCAACCAAGCTTGCGAAAAAACAACTGGCTACTCGGTAGCAGAAGTTCTGGATAAATATGTTTGGGATCTGTTCTTGATTCCCGAAGAAGTTGAGGCAGCTCAAACAGTTTTTGCTAATCTAAACGCAGAAGTTGTTTACAGCGAATATCAAAACTATTGGCGCACTAAAAATGGATCCAAGCGCTTCATTTCTTGGTCGAATACAGTGATGCTGGGTATTGATGGCTTGGTAGAATATGCGATCGCAAGTGGTATCGATATTACCGATCGCAAATTAGCAGAAATAGCCTTGGCTTCATCCTACGCCAAGCTAGAAAACCGCGTCAAACAGCGCACGGCTGAGCTAACAGTAGCTAAAGAAGCGCTGCAAGCTCAAGAAGAACGATTTCGCTGTTTAAGTTCCTGTTCGCCTGTGGGAATTTTTATGGCAGATTTTGAGGGGCGCTACACCTATGCAAACCCTCGCACTCAGGCGATTTGTGGCTTGAGTTTGGCAGAACTTTTAGGAGATGGTTGGGAGAATTGCATTCACCCGAAAGACCGCGATCGCGTATTGAGCCGATGGCTGGATTATACTCGGGAACTTGGGGAATATGCGATCGAATATCGCTTGCAAACAGCAGAGGGGATTGTGCGCTGGATTAATGTTGGTTCGGCGCCGATGTTCTCCGACTGTGGGGCACTCATCGGACACGTGGGTACGGTGCGAGATATTACTGAAAGACAGCAAACACAAGCAGCTTTGTCTAGCAGCGAACAGCAACTGAGAACGTTGCTAGAAAATACGCCCGATGTGATTATCCGCACCGATAAAGAACTGCGTTATATTTATGTCAACGAAGCAGTTGCTAGAACTCAAGGAAAACCAATTTCATTCTTCCTCGGAAAAACCAGTCAAGAGCTAGGAATGCCGCCGGAACTTTGCCAGAGGTGGGATGAAACTCTCCGCAAAGTGCTAGAAACTGGTCGAGAAGAAGTCATCGAATTTCAGGCTTACTCAACCGACGGCATCAGAAGTTATCAATCTCGCGTAGTTCCAGAGTTTGACAAAGACGGCGTACCAGAATCGGCGTTAATTGTTGCCCGCGATATCACAGAACTCAAACTTACAGAAAGTCAAAGATTGCAGTTGGCAACCGAGCAAGCAGCCCGAGAAAAAGCCCAAATAGAACAGCAGCGATCGGCATTTTTGGCAGAAGTTAGCAAAATTTTGGCTGCTGCGTTTGACGGAGAAACAGTGCTGCAAAATGTCGCTGAATTAGCAGTTAATTCTGTTGCCGATGGGTGCTGCATTCATTTGACCGAAACTGACTCAAAAGTCCGCAAAGTCGCTGTGGCTCACGCAGAAGCCTCTACGGTTGATACGATTAATAAGTTGAGAGTTTGCAGCCCGATCGCCTTTGATGCTGTTAACGGCTATCCGCTGGTAATTCGCACCGGCAAATCCCAACTAATTGCCGAAGTGGATGAGGAGATTTTAGCAGCAGCAGCCGAAAATGCAGCAGAAATTGAAATGCTACGCGCGGCGAAGCTATCCCGTAGGGAATCGCTCAATATCGGATCTCACGCTTGCGTACCGCTGAAGGCGCGCGGGCGGGTAATGGGTGCGATCACTTGCTTTACCTCAAAGTTGGGGCGCCGCTACAGTGCAGAAGATATGGCAATGCTAGAAGATTTAGCATACCGCGTGGCGATCGCCCTGGACAACGCCAGACTTTATGCAGAAGCGCAGCAAGCACTAGCTCAAACATCGCAATCCTTCGCCTTAATTGACTCGCTGTTAGAAGCATCTCCCCTAGCGATTTGCTTTCTCGATCGCGAAATGCGATTCATCCGCATCAATCAAGTATTAGCAGAACTCAACGGTTTGACAGCAGAACAGCATCTCGGTCAAGACTACCGCCAATTGTTGCCAGAATCCGCTGCCGAGTTTGCACCAATAATTCAGCAAGTTCTAGAAACCGGCGAACCTGTTTTAAATGTAGAAGTCAGCGGCGAACATGGGGGAAGACCCGGATATTTCGGCTACTGGCTCGCCAACTACTACCCGGTGAAAAATGAAAGGGGAGAAATCATCGGCGCTGGCATAATTATCGCAGATGTTACCGCAGCTAAACAAACAGAATTAGCTTTGCGGGAAAGTGAAATGCGCTTCCGCAGCGTGGTAGATTCTAACATGATCGGCATTGGTTTCTGGGAGGCGGGCGGCGAAATTACCGAAGCTAATAACGCCTTGCTGGACATGATTGGATATACGAGAGAAGACTTAATTTCAGGAAAAATCCACTGGAGCAATATCACGCCGCCGGAATACGCAGAACTCGATCGCGCAGCCCTCGCCCAAGTCGCAGCATCAGGAAGTTGCGAGCCTTTTGAAAAAGAATACATCCGCAAAGACGGCACGCGCTTCCCAGTTTTTGTCGGCGCCGGACACTTGCAAGGATGCACAGACAAAGGATCGTTCTTCGTGGTCGATATCACCGATCGCAAACAAGCTCAAAACCAGATCCGAGAAAACGAAATTCGCATTAGCAACCAACTAGCAGAACTCGACTTAGTTTACAACACCACACCAGTCGGGCTGTGCTTTCTCGATACCAATTTGCGCTACATCCGCATGAACGAATGCCTCGCTGCGATCAACGGCCGCACGATCGCAGATCACATCGGGCGCACCGTCAGAGAAGCGATACCGGAACTTGCCAATCTGGTAGAGCCGATTTACCGCCAAGTGCTCGCTACGCAAACCCCCGTACTCGACATGGAACTTAAGGCCGAAACCCTTCAACAGCCGGGAGTTGTGCGGGATTGGCAAGTCAGCTTTTACCCCGTGATCGATGAATCGGGAACGCTGTTGGGAGTCAGCAGCGTGGTTGCCGAAATTACCGATCGCAACCAAGCAAAACGGGTAATCCAGCAAAGCGAAGCTTTATTCCGCCGACTGTTAGACTCAAATATTTTCGGAGTCGCGATCGGCGATTTTACCGGCCGCATCGCCTACGCCAACGACTCCCTGCTCAACATGGTGGGCTATACTCGCTTAGACGTGCTCTCCGGTCAAATGCGGTGGGACAATATGACCCCCTCCGAATACCTCCACCTCGACGCCCGGGCGGCCGGGGAACTGCGGGCGTCGGGAGTCGCAACTCCTTTTAAGAAAGAGTACATCCGCAAAGATGGCAGCCGCGTGCCGGTGCTGATGGGCGCGACGACTTTGTGCCCTGACAAGGGCGAACCAGAGACGATCGTCGGATTCTACATTGACTTGACCGAAATCTCGCGGGTGGAAGCAGAACTCAAAAACAATCAACAACGGCTGCAAATCGCTCAGCAAGCAGGCAAAATCGGAACTTTTGAATGGAACGTCCAAACGGGCGAACTCGCGTGTACGCCGGAGTTAGAGGCTTTGTACGGGCTGCCGGCCGGCGGTTTCCAGAGCAGCTATCAAAATTTGCTGGCAATGGTGCATCCAGACGATCGCACTTTCACCGAACAGCAGGTACTGGCTGCGGCGACGAACGGCGAGGAATTAAACATCGAGTTCCGCATCTGCCGCTCGGATAGCAGCGTCGCCTGGATTGCTTGCAGGGCTAAGGTGTTTCAGGACGAGCGCGGTTTGCCCCTGCGGACTATCGGCGTGAACGTCGATATCACCGATCGCAAACAAGCAGAAGAGGCGCGATCGCAAATCAATCAAACTTTGGAAGCCTTGATCCAGGCTTGTCCCCTAGCAATTACCGTTTTCGGCGCCGAGGACGGCATTGTAAAAATGTGGAACCCAGCCGCTGAGAGGATTTTTGGCTGGCCAGAATCCGAGGCGGTAGGTAAATTTTTGCCCAGCGTTCCCCCAGACAAGCGGGAGGAATTTATGGAGAATTTGAAAGGAATTCGCGCTGGAAATGCGATCGCCGGCATGGAAACCCAGCGCCAAAGAAAAGACGGCACTTCGATCGACATCGGTTTGTGGGCAACTCCAGTCCGCGACGCCAAGGGTAACATTAACTGTATGTCGATCGTCGCCGACATCAGCGATCGCAAGCAAGTCGAGGCAGAACTCGCTCAGTTGCTCGATCGCGAACAAGCCGCGCGGGCAGAAGCAGAAGCCATCAACCGCCGGAAAGACGAGTTTCTAGCCACTCTTTCCCACGAACTCCGCACGCCTTTAAACGCAATTCTGGGTTGGGCCCAAATGCTCCGCACCCGCCCGTACACACCAGATTCTTTAGCTTGCGGTTTGGAAGCGATCGAGCGTCAGTCGAGGGTGCAAACGCAGCTAGTCGAAGATTTGCTCGATGTTTCCCGGATTATTCAAGGCAAGCTGGTTCTAAAACCCGGCTGGTTCGTCATGACAAAGACGATCGAAGTTGCCCTCAATTGTGTCAGTTTCGCCGCTCAGGCTAAGTCTGTGACTGTTTCCTCGGAATTTGACCCCGCAATCAGTTTGATGTGGGGCGACGCCCAGAGGTTGCAGCAGGTAGTCTCGAATTTGCTGACTAACGCCGTCAAGTTTACGCCATCCGGGGGAACAGTCCAACTGCGTTTGTCTGCGGTAGCTGTTGCTAATTCCCCATCACCTAATTACATACAAATTATTGTTAGCGATACCGGCAAAGGCATTTCTGCTGAGTTTCTGCCCTACGTGTTCGATCGCTTCCGACAAGCAGATGGCTCAATTACTAAGGCTTACGGGGGTTTGGGACTGGGATTGGCGATCGTCGAGCACTTGGTGGAACTTCACGGCGGCACTGTACGCGCCGAAAGTCCCGGAGAGGGACTCGGGGCGACATTTACAGTAATGCTGCCCCTGAAACAGCGTCGGAGTCAGCAGCCGCAGTTGATAGAGGAAAGGCAATTAGCTGCCGTGAGTCCTGGTATTTTGGCTGGTTTAAAGGTATTGGTAGTTGATGACGAACCCGACAACCGCGAGTTTTTGGTTTTGGCGCTGAAACAGTTGGGGGCTCTGGCGATGGCTGCTGCTTCAGCCCAAGAGGCGATCGACATTTTACAGCAGTCGCCGCCGGATATTTTAGTCAGCGACATCGGGATGCCGGTTGAGGATGGCTACTCGTTAATCCGCAAAGTGCGATCGTCCGAATCTGACAAAATCAAGCGCTTGGCCGCTGTGGCGCTGACAGCTTATGCTAGCGAACAAGACCGGCATCGGGCGATCGAGGCCGGTTACGACGAACACTTAGCAAAGCCGATCGATTCTGCTCGATTCGCCACAGTTTTAGCTCAGTTAAAAACCTTACACTAACAGAAGGTACGTAGTTGCGCTTGAGCGCTCCTCCAGGTACGTAGTTGCGCTTGAGCGCTCCGGAAAGGTACGTAGTTGCGCTTAAGCGCTCCGGAAAGGTACGTAGTTGCGCTTAAGCGCTCCGGAAAGGTACGTAGTTGCGCTTGAGCGCTCTGAGCTTACATATAACCAAGAGCGCTTAAGCGCAACTACATACCTAAATCAAGAGCGCTTAAGCGCAACTACATACCTAAATCAAGAGCGCTTAAGCGCAACTACATACCTAAATNAATCAAGAGCGCTTAAGCGCAACTACATACCTAAATCAAGAGCGCTTAAGCGCAACTACATACCTAAATCAAGAGCGCTTAAGCGCAACTACATACCTAGAAATTAACCTCGCAGAAGACTGCAAAAGTTAAAATTCGATCGCCAGCCCAACTCCTCGATCGCGCCATGCCGATTTATCCCCTCAACCACCCAGCAGCCGCCGAAATTTTCAGCAAACCTCGCCTGCGAACAGTTCTGATTGTTCCCTTTGTGTTGCTAACAGTCAGCGCTGTCGGGCTAGTGGGTTATCTTTCTTTCAAAAGCAGCCGGGAATCCGTCGAGGATCTAGCACAGCAGTTAATGGAACAAGTAGGAGAGCGAATTGGCGATCGGCTCAGCAACTACCTCAACGCCCCCCAGAATGCCGTAGCAGCCAACCGTCTAGCAGTAGAACAAGGAATGCTGAACCTCAACAACACTCAGCAACTGCGACAACAACTTTGGCAGCAAATAATCTTCAACCCCGCTCTGCAATCGAGCTTTTTTGTCAATGAGCGAGGAGAACAAATTGGGTACGGGCGCCTGATGAGCGAGGAATTTGTGCAACAAGTCACAAAAGAGACAGGGGAGAAATTCTCAATCGGTACGCGTTTTTTTTGCAGTATGAAAAGTACCGACTTGGGTAAAATGCAATACTACTCGGTTGACTCCAAAGGCAATCCCCTAAAACTGCTCTATAGCATCCCTATGGATAACCGCGAAACAGTTTGGTTTCGCCAGGCCAAAGCCTCCAACAAACAAACTTGGTCGCCAATTGTTGTTTTCAACGCTATGCCGACGTTAGGAATTTTTGCGGTGTCTCCCATCAAGGATGCTGGCGAATGGCGGGGGGTTTTTACTTCAAATTATGCGCTGTCGGCAATTAGCAGTTTTCTCGATCGCCTCTACTTCTCTAAATCGGGACAGACTTTTATTATGGAGCGATCGGGCAATCTGGTTGCTACATCCACCCTAGAAACACCCTTTGTCAAGCAAGAAAAACAGCCACCCACGCGATTGCTAGCCACCAACAGCCAGGATACCCGCACCCGAGACATTGCTCGGCAACTCACCAACCGCTTTACCAACTTAAGTTCGCTGGATAGAGCTCAGCAATTTACCATGACGAGTAATGGATCTCGGCAGTTTGTCAGCGTCGCTCCTTATGGAGATGCCTATGGCTTGGATTGGTTGATTGTGGTGGTGGTACCAGAGTCGGATTTCATGGCTCGCATTGAAGCGAATACCCGCAATACATTGGGGTTGTGCGTCGGTACGCTGGTGTTGGCGATCGCGATCGGATTGTTGACTGCCCGTTGGGTAATAAAGCCAATTCTGCGCTTGAATACCGCCGCCAAAAATCTAGGAAAAGGAGAATGGCATCAACCTTTAGAAATTAGACGCTTCGATGAACTCGGAGACCTCACCAATTCCTTCAATCTGATGGCAGAGCAACTGCAACAGGCTTTTTCCGAACAAAAATCTTTAACAGAAGCTTTAGCGCAAAGCGAGAGCCAACTCAAGCAATTTTTAGAAGCCATGCCAGCCGGGATATCTATCCACGATGCCTCGGGTAAAGTCGTCTACTTAAACGAAACTGCCAAGCGTTTGAGCGGCGTACAAAATATTCCCGATGCGACTTTAGAAAAAATGGCAGAAGTTTATCAAATCTACCACCAAAACCAGCTTTGTCCAACTGAAAAAATTCCGGCCTTCCGAGCGCTGCGGGGTGAAACGGTACTTGTTGAGGATTTAGAAATTCATCGAGATGGGGAAATTATTAAGCTTGAGGTGCGCGCCACACCAGTTTTCGATGCAGGCGGCAAGATTATTTATGCCATCAATGCTTTTAGTGACATCTCAGGGCGCAAACAATCTGAAAAACTATTAACTGACTACAATAGCACTTTAGCCACCGAAGTTGCAGAACGTACTGCTGACCTAGCTCGTGCTAACGAACTATTACATGAGGAAGTTGCCGAACGCAAATTGATAGAACAAAAACTTGACAGTTCTACTCAAAGAATTCTAAAAATATTTGAGTCAATTGCAGATATTATACTAATTTTAGAATTGCCAGAAAAAACAATTCAAGTTATACCAACTAGGGGAATTTTTCAAGACTACACTCAGACAGAGCAGCTCGACTCTATCCTCGAACAAATTTTTAGTGAGAGTTCCCAAGACATTTATTTCACTCAAGTTCAAGAGGCATTAGAAACCCAGCAAACTATAAATTTTGATTACAGGATGCAGATTAACAACCAAGAAGTTTGGTTTGCTGCTAAAATTTCGCCATTGTCCGATCGCTCTGTGGTTTGGGTAGCCAGGGACATTAGCGATCGCCAGTTGGCCGAAGCCCGACTGCTGGAAGCCCAAAAAATTGCCAGGATTGGCAGTTGGGAATACGATATAGGCCAAGCAACAAGCACTTGGAGTGAAGAACTCTATCGTATGTTCGAGATCGAACCGACTCAAAAACCCGTAGCAACCCCAGAATTAGTCGATCGTTTTCATCCCGAAGATCGATCGCCCTATCTAACAATGCTTCAGGAGCGATCGATCAGTAAAAAAAGCTTTGAACTCGCTCTGCGACTGATCCGCAGAGATGGCTCGCTCACTTACATGGAAGTCAGAGGGAAACCCGTTTTTGATAAAAAAGGGCAGTTGCTCCGTTGGTTTGGCACTGTCTTGGATATTACCGCTTACAAACAAGCCGAGGCAGCTTTGCGAGAAAGCGCCCAGCGGGAACAAGCAATCGGGCGATCGATCGATCGCATCCGTCAGTCCTTAGATATTGATACCATATTCCAAACCACAACCTCAGAATTGCGAGAAACACTCAAATGCGATCGAGTCGCTATCTATCGTTTTAATCCAGATTGGAGTGGCGAATTTGTTGCCGAGTCAATGGGGGAGGGTTGGATATCTGTGATACAACAATTGGACGAACTTAATTTACCAAACAATCTCGCCACCGACTTTCGCTGTGCGGCGACAAACTTACAAGCCTGCGGTGAAGGAGTACGAGATACCTACCTACAAAAAAATCAAGGCGGTATCTACGATATAGGTGTTTGTTACCGCATGGTTGAAGACATATACACTGCTGGATTTACTCCTTGTTACGTGGAAGTGTTAGAGCAATTTCAAGCCAGAGCCTACATTATTTGCCCCATATTCTGCGGCAGTCAACTTTGGGGTTTGCTCGCCAGCTATCAAAATTCTGGGCCCCGCACTTGGCGCGCAGCAGAAATCAATATCGCGCTGCAAATTAGCACTCAACTCGAAGTCGCCTTACAACAAGCTCAATTACTCGAAGCCACTCAACAGCAAGCCGTACAGCTCCAACAAGCCGCCTTAGCAGCAGAAGCAGCCAACCTCGCGAAAAGCACTTTTTTGGCCAACATGAGCCACGAATTACGCACCCCTCTTAACTCAATTCTGGGATTCTCCCAATTGATGCAGCGATCCGCCAACCTCAACCGCGAACAACAGGAAAATATCGGCATCATCAACCGCAGCGGAGAACACTTGCTAACTCTGATCAATCAAATATTAGATTTAGCCAAAATAGAGGCAGGACGCATTACACTCAACCCAACAGACTTTCAATTAAGCAGACTGCTAAACGAGGTGGAAGAGATGTTCCAACTTCAGGCGCGCGAGCAACAATTGGAGTTAATATTTAGCTACTCTAGGAATATTCCAGAATATTTGCACGCCGATCAAGTTAAGTTGCGCCAAGTTTTAATTAATCTGCTTTCTAACGCTATTAAGTTTACGAAGGAAGGAGGCATTGCAGTAAGAGTAAGTTCGGTAATTGAACAGGAAAATCAGCAATTACCAATCAATTACAAATTACATTTTGAAATAGAAGATACAGGCTGCGGCATGACTCCCGATGAGTTAGACCAGCTTTTTCAAGCCTTTGTCCAAACCAAAACAGGAAAAACATCTCAGCAGGGAACCGGTTTGGGGCTGGCCATCAGCCAACACTTTGTCAAGCTGATGGGCGACATCATTACTGTACGCAGTAAAGTAGGACACGGGACCACCTTCGCCTTTGATATCCCCGTCAGCGCAGTTGAGGCGGCGGCGATTGAACTGGTACAGCCGTCGCGTCGGGCGATCGCCCTAGAATCCAACCAACCGCGCTATCGTATATTGATTGTGGACGATCGCGAGGACAACCGCCAACTACTGCTCAAAATCCTTGCAACCTTTGACTTTGAGCTCAAAGAAGCCTGTAATGGTGTAGAAGCCATTGAAGTGTGGACGAGTTTTGAGCCGGACTTAATTTTTATGGATATGTGGATGCCCGTAATGGATGGAGGTGAAGCCACGCAACGCATTAAAGCCACCGTTAAAGGTAAAACTACCGTCATTATTGCCGTGAGTGCCGCCAACGCCGAGGAAGCCCGAACCGTTACTGTATCAAATAATTGGGATGACTTTATCCACAAACCCTTTCGAGAGACAGACATCTTTGCCACCCTCCACAAACATCTCGGAGTGCGTTACATTTACGATGAACCGGAGAGTGTGCCGGAGCCAACTCAAATCGAGGCTCCGACTCCAGAAAACGTTGCAGCTTTACCAACGGATTGGCTGACAGCTTTAGAAAAAGCCACTATTGAGTGCGATTTAGAGCTGATTCTCAGTCAAATAGAGCAAATTCGCGATCGAAATGACCCATTAGCTACCGCTCTCGCCGCCTTAGCTAACGAGTTTCAGTTCAATCAAATACTAGCTCTCATCCGTCCCTCAACCAAATAAAAATGATATTAGATCGGGTTCGTAGTGAGGACTTTAGTCCTCATCAAACTTTGAGGACTAAAGTCCTCACTACAAACCTACAAAGGTTATTTTACCAGACTAGATATGAATTACGAAGCAACTCCCGTCTTAAAAGGGAATATTTTAATTGTTGATGATGTTCCGAATAATTTGCACCTTCTAGCTAAAATACTATCGAGGCATGGCTACAAAACACGCACTGCACCCGACGGTCAACTAGCCCTAAGGTCGATCGAATCAACACCTCCTGACTTGATTTTGCTGGACATCATGATGCCCAGTATCGACGGCTACAAAGTCTGCGAAATTTTAAAAGCTTCTGCCACCACCAAAGACATTCCCGTCATTTTTATCAGCGCTTTAAATGAAGTGTTAGATAAAGTCAAAGCCTTTGAAGTTGGCGGTGTAGATTATATCACAAAACCTTTTCAAGAACAAGAAGTTTTGGCGCGCGTCTCAAATCAACTCTTGCAGCGCCAGTTGTTGCAGCAAACACAATCCTACGCGCAGCAACTCGAAGAAACTTTAACTGAACTCAAGAAGACTCAATCTCAGTTAATACAGAAGGAAAAAATGGCTTCTTTAGGGCAACTAGCCGCAGGGATTGCTCACGAAATCAACAATCCAGTCAACTTTATCTCCGGCAATATTACTATGGCTGCTGACTATGCACAAGACTTGGTTCGCCTCATAAAATTATACCGACATTACTACCCGCATCCCGTGGCAGAAATTGTCGGCGAATTGGAAAAAATTCAACCCGAATTCATTGCAGATGATTATCCAAAACTGCTAAGTTCGATGAAAGAAGGTACTTCTCGAATTAGCGAGATTGTGCTGTCTTTTCGCAACTTCTCCCGCCTGGGCCAAGAAAAGTGCAAGCCAGTGGATATTCATGAAGGCATTGACAATACTTTAGTTATTTTGCAACACCGCCTCAAAGGAGCCAACAATATCGGTGAGATTGAAGTGAGAAAACACTACAGTAAACTGCCAAAAATCACCTGTTATGCCAGTCTATTAAATCAGGTATTTATGAATCTGCTAATCAATGCTATTGATGCCCTGGAATCTCAACCTTATCCCCGAAAAATTACCATCAGCACTTCAGTAAGTTCAGATTCAGAACCTGCGTTGTACAATCCAAATTCAAACTTGGCAACTCAAAAGTTTCAGTCCGTTATGATTTTAATTGCCGATAACGGTTGCGGGATTTGCGAGGCAGTGCGCCACCGGATATTTGACCCATTTTTTACTACCAAGCCTGTCGGCCGGGGTACTGGATTGGGCTTGGCAATCAGTCACGATATTATAGTAGAAAAACATGGAGGTAAAATCAGTTGTATTTCTGCTCCCGGCGGGGGGACAGAGTTCATTTTGCAGATTCCGATATCTGTTATAGCAGTTGACAGTTGACAGTTGACAGTTGACAGTTGACAGTACGGGAATCAAATCATTTCTGCTTGACGGATATCGGCTCTATTCATTAGGTTATTTGTGTCCGCACCCGATGTGGCGGTTGCTATAAATCTTAAAATGTTATAAGTTCGCAGTCAGGGCTTTAGTCCTTAGATAAAAAAGTTAATTCCTCATTACAAAAAGGTTCGTAGTGAGGACTTTAGTCCTTAGATAAAAAAGTTAATTCCTCACTACAAAAAGGTTCGTAGTGAGGACTTTAGTCCTTAGATAAAAAGTTAATTCCTCACTACAAAAAGGTTCGTAGTGAGGACTTTAGTCCTTAAAGAGAGGACTGAATTCCTCACTACAAACAGGGTTTATTGTGGAGAATTAACCTGAGAGCATATTTACTTCAAATCCAGCAAGCCGCTAGTTTTTAGCTTGGGATTAAACCGGATTTCTTCAGTTACACCGCGAGATTTGAGCAGCGCTAAAATTTCATTTTCTACGCGGCGCGCTACATTTTTCAACAATTTATCTTTGGCAAGTTCATCGGCGACTATACCTTCATAATTTGCTACTTCTTGCGAAGTCATGACAGTTTTGGTATCGATGGGATCGTTCCACTTGGTAGCATCGGTACCATTGCCCTGGGGCTGGGAACCGTTTTCGGCAATCCAACTCGCTCGGATGCTTTCTAGAATAGTGCGGCTGGGCTTGTCGATAGTTTGGACTTTTAGCCAGTAGCAATGTTCGGGTTGGCGTACTAAATGCTGTTTGAGGCTGAGGTAAGTATCCCGAGAATAGCCGACAAATTGCAGCATTTTATCGTTGTCGAAAATCGCATAGACGCCGATTTTACCCTGGACAAATTCAGGCAATTTCCCTTCTGAGTCAATGTATGGTATGAATTGTAAGCTGGCGAGAGGCTGAATGTCTTCTGTCATCCGATTTTAGATTTTAGATTTTAGATTTTAGATTAAACCACAGATTAACTAGCCTTTAGCTAACTTTGGAAAACGCGATAAATGGCACAGAGGCGGCTGGGTTTAAATATTTTGGCTTGAAACATGAAATTAGGCGGGACGTTGACGATCGCAAAATCGATCGATTCGTGATACTTTTCAAATTCCGCAGGCATTCCCTTGGGCGTCTCGCTGCTGTAAGGGACTGGCTGAAAAAGTAACTCGGCAAACTCAATCCGCGAGCACTGCAATTGCATCGCTACTTGTTGGAGAAAGCTTTCACCTGTTAGTGAATGGAAGAGTGCGGCTTTAGCATCCGGTTCCAGGACAAAACTGCTATCGTAGCTTTCAATAATCTTGAGACCCATTTTCTGTATACTCCTGACAGACGGCGGTTAACGGTTGTCGGTTAAGTTTTAGGCGATCGACATATCCTGAATTTTACCTGAGACTGGCCGTGTTGAAAGCAAAAATTATTCAGCAGAGCTGCCGATAGAAATATGATAATCCCGAAATTTTGACCAGAAAACTAGACGCAAGCCCCCGGCTTGAGACGTGGGGATTAGTCGGTCTGCGGTTTTAACCGCCAGTAAATATTGTATTTGGGGACTAAGCATGGTAATGTAATTGGGTGAGTATGAATAACCGTCTGCGCGTTGAATCATCCTAGTACGGAGAAATCCCGGCAACTCAGATATCCGGCTAGAACCGGAATACTTAGAAAGGGCAAATAATGGCAGGTTGAGGAGCGTACCTATCTGGCTTGTGATGGACTCCCAAAGCAAAAGAAAAACTAAAAGTAAGCCCAACTGCAACACCTCTAGTATTGGTAGTTGATTTGAAGGGTCTAGGGGGATATTTGCCTATCCCTTCCAAGTTCGGCTTGGAGAATCCCCCGGCGACAGCCGTGGGGAGTGTCAAAAATAGCCCTGATTTATTTGCCGATCGCTCTTATCATGTCGGTATCGCAATCTATCAGACTACGACTAAAAGGCTATGCAGAAGATCGAAGACGCATCATTCCCCACGATGAGAATTTCCCCAAACCAGCAGGATTGGCTAGAATTGGCAGAATACGCCTCTATTGCCGGTTCAGCGATTGGTACCATTGCTGCGGGATTGTCGGGGCAAATTCTCTACGCTGCCGCCCCGCTAACCGCAGCACTCTCGCTGAATCTCGCCAATCGCCAGCGTTTTGAGCAAAAAATTCAACAAAAGGCAAATTCTGCCATCGCAGAGGTACAGGCCTCCGCAGAAGCTCGATCGCAGCAAGTTCAGAAACTACCTGGAGAACTTACCAAACTTGATTCTACCGTCTCCGACTTAAAACAAAAACTCGGTATTTTGGAATCCGGCGCCATCGCCGACATACAAGCTGCGGTAGCCGCACTCGAACGCCAAGCGCAGGCACTTCCTGCCGATTCTCAAGAACTCTACAGCATCCTGTCGGATTTGCAGGAAAAACTCCGCATTCTGGAAAATAGCGCCCTCAGAGAGCATGATTGGGAAAATGTCAACGTCCGATTTTTGTTGCTAGACGAGAAGTTAACTGAGGTTAGAACTATTACAGCAGAGTTGCAGGAGCGATCGAACGAAGTAGACTTGGATCGAATCCAAGGTTCTCTGAAGCAATTGCAGGATTTGCTCGATCGACCGACAATAGATACAGCGACGCTGCAAACCGAAATTCAGCACTTGCAGGAGCAAGTTTCCGAGTTGCAGCGACAAAATCAAGAAATTGTCAAGCCTTATTTGCTGCGCTTGACTCGCGCCGTCAAGAAACTCAGTCAGTAGTCATTGGTTATTGGTTATTGGTTGTTTGTTATTGGTTGTTTGTTATTTGCCTTGTCTTGTGGCTTTGCTGCCAATAACCGATCGCAAGTAATCTCAGATCCGCTCAATTACCGATAAGAAAAAATGTTTTTAGTGAGGACTTTAGTCCTTGATTTATGAGGACTAAAGTCCTCACTACGAACTAATTTTATAGTCTGATAGCGGAGACTATCTAACCCTTGCAAATAACTAATAACTAATAACTAATAACTAATAACGAAATTTTTGCCAAGCTTGCCAGAAAATATAGATTGATAAAATTGCTAAGAGCGATCGAAAGGCTAAACTAATAGTGCGATCGGACAATCTCGGCAAAAACCTGGTGCTGATTTGCGCGCCCAACAAACCGCCACACCCAAGAATCAACCCCACAACCCACAAAACATTCCCGCGCGCCGCGTGTCCCGCCGTCGCCGAAATTGCCGTAATCACGATGACGCCCAAACTCGTTTGAATTGCCTTTTTAATGCTTTCCCCTAACAGCAAAATTTGCAAGGGAACCATAATCACACCACCGCCTACACCGAACAAACCTGCCAATAAACCGGCAGCACTGCCAGTCGCAATTTTAGCAAAAGTTGGATTAAATAGAATACTTGAATTGTTGGGTAATTGGTGATTGGTAATGGGTAATTGGGAATTGGTAATGGGTAATTGGGAATTGGGAATTGAGCCAGATTCTTTCGTGTCTTCCCCTTCCCCTTCTTCTTCCACTTTCTTAGCAGTCAGGCGCTTGCGAACTTCAATCAAATAAATATTCAGCCACAGCAACAACCCAAAAGTAACTAACAGCAAATAAGGAGGAAATATCCCCGCCAAATAAGCACCAATTTGTGCTGTGATGACGGCGGGAAATCCGATGCCTGCGACTTGACTCAAGTTGAGATAGCCCATGCGCCAATTCTGGATGCTGCCAGAAAGAGCCGTAATTACGATCGACAAACCGCTAGTAGCAACCGCTTGCACCGGAGCATACTTGAGAGCCACCAACAACGGCACGAGCACCGTACCGCCGCCGATACCCAAAAAACCAGCTAGAATACCGGCAAACAGTCCGGCAGCACCCAGAATCAATAATTCGCTAACAGTCATTAGTTAATAGTCATTAGTTATTTGTTATTTGTTATTTGTTGTTTGTTACTCGCTTGGGGCTGCTAATAACCAATAACCAATAACCAATAACATTAATCAATACTCACAACTCAAGATTATTGAGAGTCATTAGTAGCCCCGTCAGGCATAATTGCCCGCCTCAAATCTGCATCGCGGAAGTTAGTTCGATTGAGATTAGCATCAATCAAAACAGCTTCCACCAAAACAGCCCCGCTCAAATTAGACCAACACAGCTTCGCCCGGTACAAATTAGCACCGCTCAAGTTAGCACCGCGCAGAGTTGACCAACTCATATTGGCAACTCTCAAATTAGCATTGCTCAGATTAGCTTCGCTGAGATTAGCTCCAACCATCGTGACTTGACGCAAGTCTGCACCAGTCAGGTTGGCCCTGCTCAGCATCGCCCCACTGAGAATTGCCTGAGTCAGATTGGCTCTTTCTAAAAGCGAATCGCTAAGGATAGCATTTGTCAGGTTTACAGCTTTGAGAGTTGACCAACTCAAATTGGCCTTCATCAAATTAGTGCGAATCATACTAGCTTCGGTTAAGTTAGCCGCAAACAAATTCGCTTCGGTAAAGTTGGCTTCTGTCAAATTTGCTTCCGTCAAATTTGCCTTAGTCATGTTGACTTCTCTCGCCATTGAGCCGCGGAGGTTTGCTCCCACCAGGTTAGCCCCGCTGAGATTGGCGCGGGTCAAATCGGTACCGATGAGATTGGCTTCGGTGAGGTTGGCTTCCGTCATGTCCACCCCACCCAATTTCACCTCGCGCAAGTTCGCTCCCGTCAGGTTAGCGCCTTTGAGGTTTGCGTTTTGGAAATTCGCTCGGGTAAAATTAGCCTCGCTGAGGTTTGCCCCTTTTAAGTCGGCTCCCGCGAGGTTAATCTCTCGAAAAATTCTTTCTCCGGCCGCATATTGCCTCAGAATTCGATCGGCCTCCATGTCATTCGCCTCGCAATTTTTGTTTCAAACGTTAGAGTGATCGGTTTTACACATCATCCCAGATAACCACGGTATTCACCCTGTACGCTTCAGTATCTGTAGAATTTTGGCACTGCTGTGCGAATCTATTCTAGACGGTCTCCTAAAGGTCAGCGATTCTGAGAGAATTAAAAATAGAGTCAAGATATCAGAAAAACAGACAACTGAAACAACAGACAAAGGAAGTTTGAGAATGCCTGAGAATTTAAGAAGCCAAGCGGTGACTGGGGGCGTGCAGCGTTCGCCCAACCGCGCCATGCTGCGCGCCGTGGGTTTTGGCGACGGCGATTTCACTAAGCCCATTGTGGGCATTGCCAACGGCTACAGCACGATTACGCCCTGCAATATGGGATTGAACGACCTCGCCTTGCGGGCCCAGGCGGGTGCAAAAGAAGCCGGCGCCATGCCACAAATGTTCGGTACGATTACTATCAGCGACGGAATCTCGATGGGAACCGAAGGGATGAAATATTCTCTGGTGTCGAGAGATGTGATTGCAGATTCGATTGAAACGGTTTGCAATGGCCAGAGTATGGATGGGTTGCTGGCTGTGGGCGGTTGCGATAAGAATATGCCGGGGGCGATGATTGCGATCGCCCGCATGAACATTCCTGCTATTTTTGTCTACGGTGGCACGATCAAACCGGGACACCACAACGGACGCGATTTAACTGTCGTCAGCGTTTTTGAAGCAGTCGGTCAATTCAGCGCCGGCAAAATTGACGAAACAGAGCTCAACGCAGTGGAACAAAAAGCTTGTCCCGGCGCTGGTGCTTGCGGCGGAATGTACACGGCAAATACGATGTCCAGCGCTTTTGAAGCTATGGGGATGAGTTTGCCCTATTCTTCGACAATGGCTGCTGAGGATGCTGAAAAAGCCGACAGCGCTGCGGAATCTGCAAGAGTTTTGGTCGAAGCAATTCGCAAACAGTTGTTACCCAGCCAAATTTTAACACGAGCGGCCTTTGAAAATGCGATCGCGGTAATTATGGCGATCGGCGGTTCAACGAATGCGGTGCTGCATTTGTTGGCCATTTCAAATGCGATCGGCGTTGAGTTGTGCCTCGACGATTTTGAAACAATTAGAGCCAAAGTACCCGTATTGTGCGATCTCAAACCAAGCGGCAAATACGTAGCAACCGATTTGCACAAAGCCGGCGGCATTCCTCTAGTAATGAAAATGCTTTTGGAACGCGGTTTGCTGCATGGAGATGCGCTGACAATTACAGGTAAAACAATTGCCGAATCCCTAGCAGATATTCCCAGCGAACCCCGCGCCGATCAAGATGTCATCCGCCCTCTTGACAATCCGATGTACGCCCAAGGACATTTAGCAATTCTCCGGGGAAATCTGGCAACAGAAGGATCGGTTGCTAAAATTACAGGTGTTAAAAAACCGCAAATCACCGGCCCAGCGCGGGTATTTGAATCGGAAGAAAATTGTTTAGCTGCAATCTTGGCTGGCAAAATTCAAGCCGGAGATGTCATTGTCATCAGGTACGAAGGGCCCAAAGGCGGGCCGGGAATGCGCGAAATGCTAGCACCAACTTCGGCAATTATTGGTGCAGGTTTAGGCGATTCTGTGGGGTTAATTACTGACGGTCGCTTTTCCGGCGGAACCTACGGCATGGTTGTCGGTCACGTTGCACCCGAGGCGCAAGTTGGCGGCACAATTGCTCTGGTAAATGAGGGCGATTCAATTACGATTGATGCTAACAATCGCTTGTTACAGCTCAATGTTGATGATGCAGAATTAGAGCGGCGGCGCGCTCTTTGGCAAGCTCCTAAACCCCGGTATACTAAGGGTGTTTTGGCTAAATACGCTAAGTTGGTTTCTTCTAGCAGTGTCGGCGCTGTAACTGATTTGGGTTTGGGTTGAAGAAGAAAACCTAATTTTAACCGCAGATAAACGCAGATAAACGCAGATGAAATTCCATCTGCGTTCATCTGTGTTCATCCGCTGATATCTGCGGTTAAAAAAACGATCGCTCCGCTAGCTAACATACCTGACAAATTGCTAAAATAATCGAGATAAAACTGTCAAGAATAGATACTGCGATTGCTTCGTTCCTCGCTATGGCAATTCTCACCCAAGCGTATTGGTTTTTAAGTCGCGAGAATCCTATGGGACTGGACTGTTGGTCAAATGCTCGGTTGGCTGACCCCGTAGCGTAATCTGGATTTATGAATGATTTTTTTAACCACAGAGGCCGCAGAGGGCGCAGAGTTAGAGAGGAGAGGGTATGTTACGGATTTGGTTTGAGCGAATGTGCGGTCGATCGCCGATCGCACCATAACACTGTTTGAACAACGGGGCGCGATCGCATCCCTGTCCCGGCTTTTGCTGAAGCCCTGAATCTGACTGTTGGTCAAATGTTCAGTTGGCTGACTCCGTAGCGTAACCTGGATTTATGAATAATTTTTTAACCACAGAGGCCGCAGAGGGCGCAGAGTTAGAGAGGAGAGGGTATGTTACGGATTTGGTTTGAGCGAATGTGCGGTCGATCGCTTATACTAGAATATCTGGTTGTGTGCCCTTCAAGGACGAAACAGGACTGAAGTCCTCACTACAAACTTAATTATGATTATTTAATCGGACTTGATATCAACTCTCAGTTAACCGCTAACTACTAACAACTAAGTACAAAAAACGTTTCTGAACAATGGAAGCAAAATCCTACAAAGACACCGTAAATTTGCCCAAAACCAAGTTTGATATGCGCGCCAACGCCGTCAAACGCGAACCAGAATTGCAACAATTTTGGGCAGATCAAGAAATATACGATCGCCTTTCGCACAATAACCCAGGGGATTTGTTCGTCCTCCACGACGGCCCGCCCTACGCTAACGGACAACTCCACATCGGCCACGCCCTCAACAAAATTCTCAAGGATTTTATCAACCGCTACCAAATGCTGCGCGGTAAAAAAGTCCGCTATGTACCCGGTTGGGATTGTCACGGATTGCCGATCGAACTTAAGGTATTGCAAAACATGAAGTCGGACGATCGGCTAAATCTTACTCCGATCGATCTCCGCCGCAAAGCCTCCGCCTTCGCCCAGGAAACAATGGCGCAGCAGCGCACATCCTTTCAGCGCTACGGCGTTTGGGGCGACTGGGAACACCCGTATTTAACCCTGAAACCCGAATACGAAGCGGCTCAAATCGGCGTTTTCGGTCAAATGGTGCTCAAAGGCTACATCTTCCGCGGCTTCAAACCCGTGCACTGGAGTCCGAGCTCGAAAACAGCCCTCGCTGAAGCTGAATTAGAATATCCCGAAGGCCACGTCTCGCGCAGCATCTACGTCGGCTTTCACGTGAGAAAATTGTCAAAATCCCTGCAAACGAAGCTCAAGCGCTATATGCCGAGCCTCTGGGCGGCGATTTGGACGACTACCCCCTGGACGATTCCGGCTAACTTGGCGATCGCAGTTAATCCCGAACTGATGTATGCAGTGGTGGAACCGCCGGCAAATTCCCACATTGCACAACAATTTATGTTAGTTGCTGTCGATGCGGTCGATCGACTGTCGGCAACTTTGAATACTGAATTAAAAATCCTGGCTACCTTCCCAGGTAAAGATTTAGAAGGTTCCACCTACAAACACCCGTTGTTCGATCGCGAAAGCCCGATCGTTGCCGGTGGCGACTACATTACCGCTGACTCAGGAACCGGATTGGTGCACACTGCACCCGGCCACGGACAAGAAGACTTTATCGTCGGAAAACGCTGCGGTTTGCCAGTTTTAACGCCCGTCGATGAGAACGGAAATTTCACCGCCGAAGCTGGACAGTTTGCAGGTTTAAATGTCCTCGGAAACGGCAATGCCGCAGTCATTGATGCCCTTGCGGAAGTAAATTGTTTGATTAAAGAGGAAGCTTATCCTCACTCCTATCCTTACGATTGGCGGACTAAAAAACCGACGATTTTTCGGGCGACTGAACAGTGGTTTGCATCCGTTGAAGGGTTCCGCGATGAAGCGTTAAAGGCAATTTCCGGTGTGAATTGGATTCCCGCCCAAGGGGAAAATCGGATCACGGCTATGGTTAGCGATCGATCGGATTGGTGTATTTCTCGCCAGCGGACTTGGGGCGTGCCGATTCCGGTGTTTTACGACGAAGAAACCAACGAACCTCTGTTAAATGAAGAGACGATCTCGCACGTGCAAGCTATTTTTGCCGAGATCGGTTCCGATGCTTGGTGGGAAATGTCGATCGCCGAATTGCTACCGGAATCATACCGCAATGACGGCCGCACTTACCGCAAGGGCACAGACACGATGGATGTGTGGTTTGACTCGGGTTCTTCCTGGGCGGCTGTGGCGAAAGGGCGATCGGAATTAAACTATCCTGCTGATATCTATTTGGAAGGTTCAGACCAACACCGCGGCTGGTTTCAATCGAGCTTACTTACCAGTGTAGCAACTAACGGCGTCGCTCCCTACAAAACAGTTTTGACTCACGGTTTTGTACTCGATGAAAAAGGCCGTAAGATGAGCAAATCTGAAGGCAATGTCGTCGATCCGGCGTTAGTAATTAAGGAATATGGCGCCGATGTTTTGCGATTGTGGGTGTCTTCGGTAGACTACTCCGCCGACGTGCCTTTGGGCAAAAACATTCTCAAACAGCAATCGGATGTTTACCGCAAGATTCGGAATACAGCGAAGTTTTTGCTGGGGAATTTGCACGACTTCGATCCGGCAAAAGATGCCGTTGCTTTCGAGGATTTGCCGGAACTCGATCGCTATATGTTGCACAGAATGGGCGAAGTTTTTGCGGAAGTTCAAGAAGCTTTTGAAAGTTTCCAATTTTCCCGATTCTTCCAAACAGTTCAGAATTTCTGTACCGTGGATTTGTCTAATTTCTACTTGGATGTTGCCAAAGATCGACTTTACATCAGTTCGACAGATGCGCGCCGCCGCCGCAGTTGTCAGACGGTAATTGCGATCGCAGTCGAAAATTTAGCACGGGCGATCGCACCTGTGTTGTGTCACATGGCTGAGGATATTTGGCAGTACATTCCTTATCAAACACCGTACAAGTCAGTATTTGAGGCTGGTTGGGTGCAACTAGATGCTAAATGGCACAATCCAGAATTGGCGACTCGCTGGCAGTATTTACGGCAAGTACGCGGCGAAGTTAACAAGGTTTTGGAACAGGCGAGGACTGAAAAGGCGATCGGTTCTTCTTTGGAAGCTAAGGTTTTATTGTACGTTCCCGATGTCGCAAAAAGAGCGCAATTGCAAGCTTTGAATCCCAGCAGCGAAGGATTGATGGATTATGTGCGATCGCAAAATGCAGCCATCCAACTAGCAGAAGACGAGAAAGCCAAAGCAGTACAAGACAAACAAGAATCACAAGCAGCAAGTGTTGCCAAAGTCTTGACAGAAAAGACAGTTCATGTTGAGGAAGAAACTGTCGCCAAGGGCGATGCAGCTTCTGAGATTGTAGAATATTCTGCCCCAGAAGCATCTGCTTTAGATTTGCAGGAAATGTTAGATAAAAGCGCCCAGTTTGTGGCGGATTTGCCTAACTATGCCGGCAACTTTTTCACAGAATACCAAACATTGCTGGTAACACTTGGGCTGTTAGCTTCTGTGGTGATAACGGGTAGAGTAACCCTGGCGGTTTTGGATACAATGAATCAGATTCCGCTGCTGGGTGACTTGTTTGAAGTCATCGGTATCTTGTTTACAATCTGGTTTGCTTTCCGTCACTTGCTGTTTGCAGAAAGCCGCCAAGAAATGGCACAAACAATTGATTCGCTGACAGCAGATGTGCTTGGAAAGTCAACGGCGCTGGTACTGGTAGAAACACAGGAGATTGTGCTTTCACTTCCAGTAGAGACAGCCCTTGTACCAGTACAGGCGATCGCACAAACAGCCCCAGTCGAACAAGTGTTTGCAGAAATACCTGAAATCCCGACAGCAGAATTAAGTGCGATCGCGCCCCAAGCAGAAATTCCTGCGGAAATAGCTGTACACCACCATTCTGCAAGTGGTAGCAACGGTGTAGACGAACTGCGCTACTTGTTCATTACTTCGGAAGTGGAACTGATAGAATCGAATGCAGTGATGCAGGAATTGCCGTACAGTTACCAATCTCCAGAGTTGGCGATTGGTGTAGTTAAAGCAGACGGCCAAAAGTGCGATCGATGCTGGAACTATTCTACTCATGTCGGAGAGTCGATCGAACATCCGGTAATTTGCGAACGCTGCGTGTCAGCAGTTGACGGCAAATTCTAACCCTAGGATGTACACAAGTACCGCTGTAATTGTCATTAGTGGGATGGGCTTCTAGCCCGTCCCAAACATACAATTTAGATGCGGAACACCCGAACAATATTGACCCTAGATGATATCAAATCCGGTAGCATCTGAATTATTGATTTCTCTATTCTCTCCCTCTGTGTCCTCTGCGCCCTCTGCGGTTAAATAATTCCGATACAGCCGCAAACAAAATGATTCATTTCTGATTATCCTCATCGCCTTCTGTAACTCTACATTTCCTCCAGAAATTCAAACAGAGAATTACAGCAAAAGGCACGAAAAATACAACTGCTGGAACTATCCAAAAAGCACCACCGCCAATCAGAATATCGCCATCTGGCGTGATACAGCTAGAATTAGCAGCCTCGATACAATCCCGCCATTTCCAGTACCGCACATAAAACAGATAAAAGAAGAATGAAGAGCAAAACAGACAGACACTCATTATAATATAAGACATCTGATTACAACAACAAGAGTTGATTGAAAAAGTTTTCTATTTCCTATTGAAAAAACGGCAGACAAATTCACCAGGATTGTTTTGTCCAAACGCCAAAACCGTGCCATCTTGCTTAACTGTACTGTGGCTGCGGCAATTGTAGACTTCCAGAGGCTGCTTGACTCCATCAACACTCAGAATTACCCTGTATTCCCAGTAGTTTTTCGCACTGCGCTTGATATCGACAATGCAAATCTCGCGCCCTTGATAGTTGCGACAGACAGAAGCCTCAGCCGGAAGCGCGACGCAGAAAAAACAGATTAATAGCAACAAGTAGCAAGCATATTTCATCATTCGCGATCTATTCTACTGCATAACCAGTAAACTTTCGCATAAACGGCGGCTGAAATCCCCACACAATGTCCTCCTTGGGAACTCCGGCTATGACTAAATCTTCAGCAATATCATCTTCAGTCGCATTCCATTGCAGCCAAATTTTCCCGCCCTTGATATCAATGTGAATGCTACAGTGATGCACTCTAGTCTGTTTGTCCCAGCCCACATAGAAGATTTGGTAATGATCTCGTTCTGTATCAAGAATTGTCTCGACTTCAATATCTCCGTGGGCAGGTTTGCGGTTGCCGTACTCCATTAACATTTGCTGTACAATTTGCCGATATTTGATTAGTTTTTCCATTTAACAATTACCTCAATTGCTGTATCATAAACTATCATTTTTAGCTGATTTTCCTCCACTCTTGCTTTCGGAAAATCTAGTTGAAAGAATTCTTCGTAAGTTATTAATGGCACAGCCAAGTACAAAATGCGATCCGGTTCTTTTTCTTTCAGTGCAGCTCGGTAATTAATGAACTGCCCCAAAGCTCTGTGGAATTCGGAGATTGCCGACGATTTTGTCAAAAAGCTTTTAACTTCAACGGCAATTTTTTCGCCTTGCCTTTCTGCTGCAATCAGCCTTTCTGCTCCCAGATCGATCGACATATCGACACCGCCCACACTAATCGGAAACGGATCGTGGGTAATATGCCAGCCTTCTTTTTGCAAAGCTGTTTTGACAACTTCATCAAAAACATCTTTGGCCGACATAATCAATTGATAAATAACTTACTTATTACTATCATACCTCTTAACCGCTAAATACAATAGGAATGATGCACTCTGAATAAAGAAACCGGGTTTTCAGCGAATTTGTGGGTTGGAACGAAGTATTTCGTAAAAAACCCGGTTTCTGGGCCATATTTACCGTGCTGACGGTAGCTGGATTTCAATACCCACTTTTTGACCTAAATCGATCGCACTACTAGCAAAATCAGTCATCCCTGCGATCGGAATCGCGATCGCAGTACCCGCCGCAATCATCGCAGTCAAGCTCTTCTTTAATCTAGCTTTACTCCATTGATTTTCCGGTTTCTTAATTTCAGTTTCGACATCTTCAATATCAATAATTATCCCATCGCGAATGTCTTCAGGAAACTGCGTCGCGGTTTCACGCATCGATGAAATTAGTTTGATAATTTCCGCCGTATTCGCGTTATTGATTTCAATGCCACCAGAGGCTGTTTGTTGGGCGTTGTCTTTCACTTCATTCGCAAGCGCCATGCTGCCGATGTGTGCGCCGGAAAAGTCGTTGCTTTGAGGAGAATTTTGAGTCATAACTTTAGCTTCTGCTTTATTAATAATTGGTCTACTAACTGCTAGTTTAGCGATATCTACAAGGTCATCATATTCTCTTCCATATTTGTCATCGCCCCTTTGCCTGATGCGCCGAAGTTCGATCGACTCATACCCATCCAACAAAGGCCGCAAATCCAGTTTAAGTTTAAGTTTCCCCACACGCACCGTATTCTCGCCCATCTCCTCCAATCCTAGCAACTCCTCGTAATCCAGCGGATCGGCATCGGGATAACCCGGAACCGGCACCCATTGACTGATTTCCAGATTCGCAAAAGAATTGTGGATTTTGGTAAACGTATCCCGAATCATGCTCAAAAAAGAACGCCGCGTCGATTCCCGCCCGCTAACGGCGATCGAGATTTTCTCATCTTCCGGGTCAGACTTAATTCGGGCGATATTGTACACCTGGGCGCCTTCCGTGTACTCCAGCATTACCCCCGTGCGCCAGTGGGTGCTGTGGTGGATTTTCTCGTGCATGAGGACGATGAAACGCGAGAGGATGCTGTCGGGGAGGATGCGGTAGTGATATTGAAATTCCAGGGTTTCGCCTTCGAGTTTGGTGTTTTCCGGTTCTTCTTTCGGCAAAATGCCGGGGATGAGGAAAGTCCGTGGGGTGCAATGGCTGAGGGGGAAACAGAGTTGAAATTCGCCCATCAACTCGGTGAGGCAATTGTAACGGTGGCTGGGATATTTAGTTGAGTCGAGGATGCGGCCCAGATCGGCGTGGGTGAGAATGCCTTTGGTTTTGACTTTGAGTGCGTCGTCGCTGAGGAGGGCATAGATGCCTTCTGTCACCCAGTGGGGATTGAGGATGTTGGTGGATTGCAGGATGGGGTGTTCGCGGAAGTTGAGGACAATGCCCAGGTTGTGCAGCAGTCCGATTAGTTGGGTTTGATCGGTTTCTGCCAAGATGTTTTCGGTGGCGCAGATGGTGGCGTATTCGCTGATGCTGATGAAGTCTTTGTCGAGGTTTTCCAGGCGCTGCTTGACTTGGAACCAGCTTAGCGGCAAAAGATCGTAGACTTCTTTGAGTTGGGAGATTTCGGTGTGGATGGCGCTGCGGAGTTCGTCGATGCCCGTGCCGCTTTGGCAGGAGGTTTCGATAATCGCTTTGATGTTGGGATATTTGTCGCGCAAGGCTTTGCGGTTGAGATCCAGGGGTTGTTCGTCGCACTTGTTGCCGATGAGGATGACGGGGGATGCGTCGCCGAAGCTTTCGATCAGTTTCAGCCAGTATTCGAGGCGGTTTTCGTCTTCGCTGGTGCGGCAGTTGGAGACGAGGAGGTAGAGGCTGCGTTTGGTGAGGAAAAATTGGTGGGTGGCGTGGTAGATTTCTTGTCCGCCGAAGTCCCAGACGTTGAGTTTGACTGGTTTGGTGTTGACTGTAATTTGCCAGTTTGTGATGTTGAGTCCGTCGGTTTGGGGCTGGTTGGGGTTGTATTGGTTGTGGGTGAGGCGGTTGATGAGGGAGGTTTTGCCGACGCTTCCTTGGCCGACGAGGAGGACTTTGGCTTCGTTGAGGGGGAGGACTTTGCCGCTGCGGAGTTGGCGCAGGTAGTTGAAGATGGCGGCGGGAGTACCGCAGTCTTTATAATTTTGGCCGATCCCTAGAACTTCTGGAGAAATAGGCAGGGGATTGCGGCGGAGATCGAGTCTTTCAAGTTTTGAGAGTGTTTCTAAGCATTCGGGAATATTTGCAATCTGATTGTTCTCAAGATCGAGTTTGATTAGATTGGATAGTTGGTCTATTGCATCTGGGATGAAGGTAATCTGATTATCACCGATGTCAAGTTCTGTCAGATTCGAGAGTTGGGCGATCGCCTCTGGGATGACGGTAATCTGATTGTTCCAGAGGTAAAGCTCTGTCAGATTGGATAATTGGGCGATGACTTCTGGGATTTCTGTAATCTGATTCCAGCCGAGGGAAAGTTGTTTCAGATTGGACAGTTGGGCGATGACTTCTGGGATTTCGCTAATCTGATTGCGATTGAGGAAAAGCATTGTCAGTTTGGACAGTTGGCCGATCGCATCTGGGATTTGAGTAATCTGATTGTTATAGAGGATAAGCCCTGTCAGATTAAACAATTGACAGAGCGCATCTGGGATTTGGGCAATCTGATTGCTACTGAGGTCAAGCCTTGTCAGATTTGGCAGTTGGACGAGCGCTTCGTAAAGCTTTGCTAACGCATCTGGGACTTGTGCGATCTGATTGTTACGAAGGAGAAGTTTCGTCAGATTTGGCAGTTGGACGAGTGCTTCGCAAAGCTTTGCTAACGCATCTGGGATTTGTGCCATCTGATTGTCACTGAGATCAAGCTCTGCCAGATTGGACAGTTGGGCGATTGCCTCTGGGATGGAGGTAATCTGATTGTGACTGAGGTTAAGTCGTGTCAGATTCGACAGTTGCCCGATCGCCTCTGAGATGGAGGTAATCTGATTGTTCCAGAGGTTAAGTTTTGTCAGATTGGATAATTGAGCGATTGCCTCTGGGATGTAGGTAATCTGATTGTTACGGAGGGAAAGTATTTTTAAGTTGGTTAATTGAAGAACAACATCAGGAAACTCAGTTAACTTATTCCCAAGAACTTGTTGTTTCTCCTCATCGTACTTTCCCAAGACCAATTTCTCAAGCTGCGTGCACTTGCCAATCTCCGGCGGCAACTCCTCCAACCCCAACCCCGCCAAATCCAATTCTGTGGAGCCCTCATCAGCCGCTTTGTCGATTAACTGCAACAACTCTTCTCGCGTCATATCTTTTGTCTCCCCGTAGTCTTCATTTGATTGTGACAGGATTTTTTGGTTGGTGGGGAATTGGCCACCCGCGACAATCTAAGAAACCGGGTTTTTTTGAGTTTCTACGCTATCACGAACAATTCTCGCAAAAACCCGGTTTCTGGCCACCCGCGACCATCTAAGAAACCGGGTTTTTTTGAGTTTCTGGGCTGTCACCAACAATTCTCGCAAAAACCCGGTTTCTGGCCACTCGGTTTATGTTAATGGGAGATGGACAATCTGATCTTGGTATTCATCATCGAATGAACCATCGGCAATCAAAATTAATTCCTCAATATTTTGCCCAATACTTAAATCTGAGTTGAGAATGAAAATCCCTGGAATATGTCTGCCGACCGCCATATGATCTGTTCGATGAACGGGCATTGACTTGCGGTTGTTCGTCACTAAAATAAAACGATTATCCTCACACCAAATCAAAATATCTGGATCGAGCGTACTTTTCGGAGGCGTACCAATGTCGCCCACTGCCCAAACTACTAGATCGGGGCGTTTCCGGCGAAGTTGTGTCGCATAAATTGGCGTAACATTCTCATCCATCAAATATTTAAGCGCCATTCCTTAAGCACCCTGAATCGCAGTTTGTCTTTCCCGTTCAGCCTTCAATTTTCGCAATCTTTCCGCAGCCGGATGGGGATTTGCTGCTTGTATTTTTCGCTGCTGATGCGACCATTCCAACCAATCTTGTATATATTGACTTACTGATTCTTTGTTTAGCAAATAATACAAAATAGTTGTGTAAACTTCTGCTAAAGTTAGAGATGGATAGAGTTGCTGAATTTCTTCGGCGGTGCGTTCCCGATACAAATACTCATATAGCACTGTCTCAATCCCGATGCGATGTCCTTTAATGCGAATATCATCCGCTGCTAAGAAATCAAAATACTCATTCAGTCCCATATCTAAAATCCCTCTTTTAGCTATCTACTATTCTACTATTCGGTTTGATGGGAAACTATAATGCGATCGATTTCTGCGCGATGGCGATCGCTCCAACCATCATATCAAATTTCCCCTAGAATCGGATTTCCCCGCAAATCGAGTTTTTCTAGATTCTCCATGCTGTCGATCGCCCTTGGGATTGCTGTAATCTGATTATCATTCAGGTAAAGCTGTCTCAGATTCGGCATTTGGGCGAGATTCTCAGGAATTTCTGTAATCTGATTGCTGCTGAGGTAAAGCTGTGACAGATTCGAGAGTTGGGCGAGATCCTCTGGAATTGCTGTAATCTGATTGTATCGGAGGTAAAGCTCTGTCAAATGCGACAATTGGGCTAGATCCTCTGGGATTACTGCAATCTGATTTTTACTGAGATTGAGCTGTGTCAAATTCGCTAATTTTCCTAGCGCCCCTGGGATGGCTGCAATCTGATTGTGCGTGAGGTAAAGCTTTGTCAAATTCGACAATTGGGCGAGAGAGTCGGGGATTTCGGTAATCTGATTATTATACAGGTCGAGGTCTGTCAGATTCGACAATTGGGCGAGAGAGTCTGGGATTTCGGTAATCTGATTGTAACTGAGATCGAGCAGTTTCAGCTTTGACAGTTTTCCGAGTGCTTCTGGGATGACAGCAATCCGATTATTATAGAGGTCAAGGTCTGTCAGATTGGATAGTTGGGCGATAAAATCTGGGATAGCTGCAATCTGATTGTAACTTAAGTCAAGCACTGACAGATGAGAGAGTTGGCAGAGAATTTCTGGGATTTCTGTTAAGCCAATACCGCTTAAATCTAAACTTTCAAGCTGCGTACATTTGCCAATCTCCGGTGGCAATTCCTGCAACTCTAATCCCGACAAATCAAGTTTTGTAATTTTTTTATCAGTAGCTAGATTAATTCGTCGTAGTGCTTCATCGCGCGTCATATCCTGAGTCTCCGCGTGTGTTTCCCCGCCATCTTGTTTCTATTCAGGCAGGAATTTGGAAGATCCGGAAAAATTGGCAAATTGAGATGAGCAACCGGGTTTCTATTATAAATAAACGTCCGCAATTGTCATTACGAGGCACGAAGCAATCGCCAAGACTAAGATTGCTTCGTTCGTCGCAATGACATATATCAGTTGTTTACGCAGGGGGCGAGAAACCGGGTTTTTATTAATCTTTGGTTAGGTGACGATAAATACGGAAAGAAACCCGGTTTCTGAGGTCTGTGTTACCAAGAGAACTGAAATGATGGTAGGCTTGGCATAGAAACTTGTTTGTTTATGAATCAAATTAAACGTGTTGCCATAGTGGGAGGAACCCACGGAAACGAACTCACAGGAGTATACCTTGTGAAGAAGTTCGATCGCGCGCCAGAGTTAATTGGGCGATCGACTTTTGAAACAATCGCCCTGCTAGCCAACCCCAAAGCCTGCGAAATTGGGAGACGCTACATCGACATCGACCTCAACCGCTGCTTTCGCCAGCAAGATTTAGAAAATCCCCACCTCTCCAGCTACGAAGCCCAGCGGGCAAAAGAGATATACCACATTTTTAGCTCAAAAAATGCTCAGGAACAAAATTTAATTATCGATTTGCACAGCACCACATCGAACATGGGGCTAACATTTATTCTCGCCAGCCAGCATCCCTTTAACCTGCAACTAGCAGCTTATTTAACCTCTGTGTATCCGCACCTCAAGCTACTCACTTCGCCAAGCAATCATCAAGATAGTCCTTTGTTGCGATCGATTTCTGAGTTAGGCGGTACGCTGGAAGTTGGCGCAGTCGCGCAAGGTGTTTTAGATGCGTCTTGGTTTCAGCAAACCGAGCAAGTTATCGGGACAATATTAGATTGCACAGAAGCCTACAATCTAGGCACAATGCCCGTTGTCAATAATTCCCTGACTATTTATCAAAGCATTCGGGCGATCGACTATCCGAGAAACAACTCTGGAGAAATTCAGGCAATGATTCATCCTCAGCTACAATCGAGAGATTATGAAGCATTGAATCCGGGCGATCCAATGTTTTTGACCTTTGAGGGCGAGTCGGTCTTGTATGAAGGTAAATCAATTGTTTATCCAATTTTTATTAACGAGGCGGCTTACTACGAAAAAGGAATTGCCATGTGTTTTACCCAAAAGGAAATTGTTCTTCATGGTTCGTAGTGAGGACTTTAGTCCTTCTTATTGCGGACTGAAGTCCTCACTACGAACCTTGTTTCTGGTTATTTCTCGGTTAGATTTTGGGATTCAGGTGACAAAAACTTTTCTTCAGGAATAGGACGAGAATCATGAAACTGCTTCCATACTTCCAAACTAAAAATGCAAGCAAGCAGCCATACAAAACCCGCAATATAACCAGCAATAACATCCGTAGGCCAGTGAACTCCGAGATAAAGCCGACTCAAACCAATACCAGCAATTAATACAACTGTCAAGCCGTAAATCAACCAGCGCTGTCTGGGAAAGCGCGCAGCCAAAAAATATCCTAGCAAACCGTAAACAACCATTGAAATCATTGCGTGTCCGCTAGGAAAACTGTAAAATTTTACCTCAACCGCGCGCTCCCAAAGTTGAGGTCGATCGCGCGCAAAGAGTTGTTTTAAAAGCATATTTAAACCAACAGCCCCAGCGCCCGTAATTGCGATCGTTATAGCTTCCGATCGATGTTGGCGCACCCACAACATAATACCCAAACTCACGCTCAGCATGAGCAGCAAATTTGGTTCCCCAAAAAATGTCAAGGCGAGCATGATGCGATCGCGCACCGGATCGTGCAGGCTCCTGAGATATAGTAAAATTGATTTATCAAAAGCGTCTGTTTCCGAGTCCAAAACCTCATGGGCAATGGTGGCAAATGCCCACATCGCCAAACCAGCAACAGCCAGCCCACCAAGCCGAATTATCGAAATTAGCGATCGAATTTTAGAGAGCATTTTTTAAGTAATTAACAATTAAAAACCCAAAACCGGGAATAATACCACAAATCTATGAAACGAAAACACCTTATCGCTCGTCTAGATTCCTGAACAACTATCTTTTGAATGATTAAGTAATCTTCTACCAACTCAGCTTTTACATCCCAGAGACGAATGAACATACTATCAAGAAAACAGATTTCTACAATTTTGTTGACCGTGGGGTTGACAAGTATTTCTAGCTGTGCCAAAGATACCGGAGTAAGTACGCCGATCGCCCAAGCCAACTCGATCGCCCAACGCCTCGTCTCTTCAGCAGTCGCCCAACAGCCCAACAGCCCGAAATTCGGTCAGCCGATCGCCTGTACCCTAGGAAAAGACTGTTTTGTCATGCACTATTTCGATCGCGATCCAAGCCCTGGCGCCGTTGAATTCGGCTGCGGGCGACAAACCTACGACGGGCACGACGGCATAGATTTTGCCATTCCCGACGCCAAAGCAATGGCTAAAGGAGTCCCCGTTGTCGCCTCCGCTGCGGGCAAAGTTTTGCGAGTGCGAGATGGTGTAGTCGATCGGCGTTTGCAAAACCAGACAGACAAAACCAACGTCGCAGGTACAGAATGCGGCAACGGTATGGTAATCGATCACGGCAACGGCTGGGAAGCCCAATATTGCCACCTCCGCCAAAACAGCCTTGTTGTCAAACCGGGAATGCAGGTACAAAAAGGCACTGTTTTGGGCATGGTGGGCAACTCTGGCTTAGCCTCTTTCCCCCACGTACACGTCACTTTTCGCTACCAAGGTAAGCCAGTAGATCCGTTTGTCGGGCCCGATGCCAAATTAGGCTGCAACATTGCCCGCAATCCAATTTGGGACAAGCCGATCGACTATGTTCCCACCGGTTTAATTCGCGCCGGTTTTGCCCCCAAGCCGCCGGATGAGAATACTGTCTGGGCGGGACAATTTTCGGAAACTCAACTACCTGTAAACAGCCCGGTTTTATTGTTTTGGGTGCAGAGTTACGGAGTCCTCAAGGGCGATCGCGAACAATACAAAATATTTGCACCCGATGGCAAAACTATCGTCAACGACAGCAAGGAAATTCCAGCCCCCAGCCGCACTTGGTTGCGTTATGTCGGCAAAAGAAACAGCACAAATTCTCCTTTGACTCCCGGAGTGTGGCGCGCAGAATATCGGTTGACGCGGGGCGATCGGGTTTTAGCAGAAGTTAAGCGAGAAGTTGAATTGCGTTAGTGGCTAAGCCTTATAAACTTTAATATCCCTTTATTTCTTAGTCCGCGGAGGCGGACATCGTTTGTGTAGATGCGGTTTCAACCGCCGACTTTTATTTAGATTTAGTTCCCGATCGCACTTTTAAAAGAATGTCATACAGTCAATTCATCAACCTAGAAATGATTGAAACCAACTTTGGCATCACCATTGCTGACAAAGTTGGTATTTTTGCCAATTTACCCAAATCCGAGTATAGCGACCTTCTCAGTCAAACCCTGCAAGAAAATATCTCTTTAGCTTTAGCAATTAATACCGAAAAAGCTCGCTCAGAATTAATTGTTACACCTATTTTAGTAGAACTGAGAAAGCAGTTTAAGTATCAAATTAGCTTGTTTTCAGGAAAAGAGTTTAATGTAGATTTAGAAAAAGGATTGACTGGTTTTTGTGATTTTCTAATTAGTCGTTCTCCAGAACAACTTTTAATTAAAGCCCCGGTTGTCGCCTTAGTAGAAGCTAAAAATGATGATATCCAAGCTGGATTGCCACAATGTATGGCAGAAATGATTGCAGCTCAAATTTTTAATGAAAGACGAAACAATAATATTTCCGAAATATATGGAGTGGTCACAACCGGAACAAACTGGAAATTTTTACGACTTAGCAATCAAATTATGGAAGTGGATTTAAATGATTATTTTATTGATAATATCAGTCAAATTATTGGCATATTAAAATACTTAATAAACGCAGCTAACCTGTGAAACTCAAACTATCTTGAAAGTCATCTGCGTTTATCTGCGTTTATCTGCGGTTTCCCCAATCAAAGATTTATGCCATAAGTCTATAATTTTTGCACGATCGCCAATTCTACCGGACAATGTAGCTGTCATCAGCTTATTGTCCCCGGCTCGATCGCACTGGCGAATGCTTCTGATTTTGACAATTTAGGGCAAATTTTCCCAAGCTTGAGCCACAATCTCACTCAGCCAGCGCCTTTGAGTCAAATCGAGCAGATTGTCGTCCGCCAGTACCTCAGCCTTTAACTCATCCAAAGACTGCGATCGCGATCGGGCAATCTGAACCACACCCACGATCGCAGATGCCACCAATTCTTCATTCAGCGGCTGCTGTCGCAAAGCAATCATTTCTTGAGGATTCGTAGGAATGGGATAATTCATGAAATTGCATACCGAAGAAAGTAGATATTCAGCCACTGCGGGGTTTCCAGCCAATTAGCTAAAAATCTGAGAACAATGTAAACTTATTTAAAACTAAATAAGTATTTGGGAGTATAGCCTACTTTGCTCCCTTGTCAACTCCCCCATCTTTATGAATTTATTGAGAATTGAGACATTAAAATGCAAGAAATTCTTTATTTAGAAGTCCCGACACCCGATACAGCAGCCGTCTGCACTTGGTTGCAACAGGAATTCGATCCCGGAATCGGAGAAAAAATTATTACTCCTGACGGTTTTCGCCTGCTTTCCAACGTCACAGCAGCCGAATTGGTCAAATCTGGAGCTCAAAATGCTAATCTAAAACCGACATTCGCCCATAGCAATTCCGAAAACCGCAATTCGCGATCGACAGAACTTTCCACCTTTGTCTGGTCAGTCCAGCGCACAACTTATTTAAAAGTCTTTCGTATCGAAGACGCACCCGCTGGAGAAAGAAAGTTCCTGGAAACTCTGAATCTGGCTGTAAGAAACAAGTTTCCAGAGCTATACCCGGAACCCCCCGTCATAGACCTCTCCAAACAGTCAATTTTTGAAGCTCTTGCCCCCTATTACCCCCTTACCGTCAAATACTTCAAAAAAATGCCCAAAGGCGAATACGACCTCCAGCGCGTCTACTGGTGGGAGCAGCGCTGGCGTGAAGGTACTCGCAATCCTCAAGCGCCAAAGCAAGTAGTGTTTTTGAAGAAGGAAGAAGTCCGAGGGAAGTCGGAAGAAGGAAGAGGGAAGAGGGAAGAAGGCACAGTTTCGGTGTCGGATGTTGGGGATAGTTTTAAGGAAGAAGGAAGAGGGGAGAAGAAAGAAGGCACAGTTTCGGTGTCGGATGTTGGGGATACTGTTTACGACTTGATTTATATTGGCGGGGCGTTGGGGGTAATTCACGCCGCAGTCATGGCGAGATTGGGCTACCGAGTGCTGCTGCTGGAAAGAATGCCTTTCGGGCGGATGAATCGCGAGTGGAATATTTCGCGGGATGAAATTCAAAGCTTAATTGATTTGGGTTTGTTTACGGCTGCGGAAATCGAAACTTTGATTGCGCGAGAATATAAAGATGGCTATAACAAGTTTTTTGATGCTAACAATCCAACCGTTGCTCAAGCCCCAATCCTGCACACGCCGAAGGTGCTGAATATAGCTTTAGATGGCGAAAAATTGCTGTATTTGGCGGGAGTTAAGCTAACAGAAGCTGGTGGGGAAATTTGGGACGAAACTGAATTTGTTAGAGCCGATGTTGAAGCAAAAAAAGTAGTGGTTCAAGCCAGCCACTTGCCGACAAAAGCCGATCGCACAACCTCAGCAAGACTGCTCGTCGATGCCATGGGTTCAGCTTCTCCCATCGCTTGGCAATTGAACGGAGGACGGGCGTTTGACAGCGTTTGCCCCACCGTCGGAGCTGCCATTGACGGAGGATTTGAGCCTGGGGTTTGGGATTCTGACTACGGGGATGTTCTCTACAGTCACGGCGACATCTCCCGGGGGCGCCAGCTCATTTGGGAACTGTTTCCCGCTGCTGGTGGAGAACTGACAGTTTATCTTTTTCACTACCACCAAGTACATCCCGAAAATCCCGGTTCTTTGCTAGAACTGTACGAGGACTTTTTCGCTATTCTGCCGGAGTACCGTCGCTGCGATATCGACAAATTGGTGTGGAAAAAGCCGACTTTTGGTTATATTCCGGGGCATTTTAGCAGCAACAGCAGCGATCGCGCCGTGGCAGTCGATCGCCTAATTGCGATCGGCGATGCAGCATCTTTGCAATCTCCCTTAGTATTCACCGGTTTCGGCTCCCTCGTCCGCAATCTTTTCCGCTTAACTGACCTTTTGGATACAGCATTAAAACACGATTTATTAAGTGCCAATCACTTAAACCAAATTCGCGCCTACCAGAGCAACGTGTCAGTAACTTGGCTGTTTTCTAAAGGGATGATGGTTCCCACCGGCCGCAGTTTGCCGCCCCAGAGAATTAATTCAATTCTCAATACCTTCTTCGGTATTTTGGCAGGACAAGAACTCACCGTAGCCGAAACTTTTATCAAAGATAGAGTCGATTGGCTAACTTTCAATCGATTGGCGATTGAAGCAGCCGGAAAAAATCCTTCTCTGCTGCTGTGGATTTTAGATTTTGTCACCTTGGGGGATGTTTGGCGCTGGTTGGGGAGTTACTTGACTTTTACTCTGTTGGCTTTAGCTAGTTGGCTGTTCGGATGGCTACCCAGTTTCGCCCGCAAGGTACAGCCTTGGTTGGAACCTCGATATCCGGGTGTTTGGCTGTGGCTGTTGGCTACCAGCTATGCTCTCACCTACGGCATGGGAAAGGGGAAAAAAGAGTTTTGAGTTGATAGCTGATTGCGAGCGTTTCGCTGACGTTGAACACGCGAGGATCTCGCTGACGTTGAACACGCGAGCGAGACGCTCGCACTGCACTCGGAATAATATTTTTCCGGTCAAAACCCAAACGACGATCTGTCTTTTTGGTAATTGGTAAATTTGAGCAATTACCAATTACCAATTACCAATTACCATAAAGAATTGGTTTAAAGCCGGAACCCTGATCGGGAGAAATTAAAAGAAGACGATTGATTACTCCAATCCTCTTCCTTCTTTTGTCAACTATCAACTGTCAACTGTCAACTGTCAACTGTCAACTGTCAACTTGCGTTTGCTATCGAAAACTCGGCAATTCAATTTCAGCCAGCGATCGACGTTTTTTAGAAGCCCGCAACGGATTGGAAATCAAGGTCAGCCACTCGGGTTGTCCGGCTGCTGTAGGTTTGACCGCACTCGATCGCACTTCCTGAAGGCCAAAGGTTTCCACTGAATTCAAAATTTGAACCGCCTTAGCCAATTCTTGGCTGCCTAAGGTGGGCGCAGCAGTTTCTGGTTCAGGTTCAGGCTCAGCCGCCGGCAGTTGAGGTTCCGCAACCCCAAGGGGCGAGTCAGTTGCTGGCTCAAACGGCTGGTAGGTTTCCGTCTCCTGCAATTGAATGCCGGATGCTTGGGCTAATTTGTTAAGTTCCATATTTGCGATCGATTCAGGGTCGATCGCATATTCAGCAAGCGCTGCCTCTAGATGCTCTTCGGGATCTGACCAAGCTTGGACAGGGGCAGCGTTGAAGGCTGGTGGCAGGGGACTCTGAGAGCTTCTGACTGCCGCTAGCAAGGATTCTAATTGCTTGTGGGCGCTATCTTCCGCCTCGTCAGGTGGCTCAATAATTGGAGATTTCTGTGGCCTTTCCAGACTTTTTTCCAAAGCAGCTTTAAATTGCAGAGTGTGGCGCTGCTGGCGGTGCAAGCGCGATCGCAATTCCCTGCAAACATTTTCGGTAGCTACTAGCTGGTGAAACTGTTCGTTGTAGCGCTGCACAGTAGACGCACATTCTCGCTCCACAATCGCTAACCTGGTTTGGCTGGTTGTCAACTGACTGCTTAAACTTTCCACTAAAATTTCTTGACCTTGCAGAGTTTGATGGGAAACTTCCACTTTCCCAAACAGTCGCGTCAATTGTTCTTGAATGCTTTCTAGTTCAGCAGTCCGCTGTTCTAGTAACGTTTCGCGATTCTCCAATTTGTTGTGGGACTCTTCGAGGGCTGTTTCTAGCTGAGCGATTCGCTGCAAAAGGTCGCGGTTGCATTCGTGCAGCGCTTGCATGAGGGTAACTGGTGTCGATCCTTTGTTCTTAGCCTGTTCGGCATTCCCAAGCAGATTTTTGAGATTGTCTGAAATCACGGGCGATCCCACCTCTGGCGGCTGTGTCTGAGATGGCAAATTGTTCGGGGAGGGTGTTGTGGGAATTGCATCTACGCTGATCGCGTTGGGAAAATCTAGTGTTTGCCAGTCTTCTTCTGGCTGTTGGGGCACCGTTGCGGGAGTATCTGTCGGACGGGGGGCGATCGGCTCAAAACCCCCAGCAGCAGCAAAATTTGACTGCAATCCTTCGTTCTCGGATCGAACAGCAGGGTGGGGTTGGTGCTGACTGGCTCGAAGATCAGCTTCTGACATGGCTTTTTATCCCAATAGTCACAGGGTCTCAGATACAGTCTATCCTTATAGATTCTCTAAAAGAAAGCCCCTAGTTATTGGTTATTGGTTATTGGTTATTGGTTATTGGTTATTGGGCAAGCAGGGCAAGCAGGGCAAGCAGGGCATTGGTCACAAGCAAAATTCTCCGATTGGGGACTCGGACATTCGGGCATTCCGAGATTTCCTGCGATCGGCTAAACTTTAACAACTGCAAAATGTTTGTCAACAATTGCTGGAACTTCTGCCGGTTTGATGCGACTGTAGCGAGTTTTGTCCGGCATCACCACTATATTTGGCCCTGCTTTGCACTGTTTGAGACATCCGGTTCCCTGAACAGTCACTTGCTCTTCTAAACCCCGCGCATTCAAAGCATTTTCTAAAGCTTTACAGACTGCTGCGCCGCCCCGCTTCTGGCAGTCAGATTTTTGACACACTAATATTTTGGTTTGAGTTTTTGCCGCAGCTTTGACAGTTTGAGCTGCTGTGGGAGTGGTGACTTCGGTTTTGCCGATCGCGCCAACTGATGTCAGTACCCCAGCAGGTACGCTGGTAGAGTCGAGGTGTTCGGGCGATCGATCGTTGTGGCCCCGAGCCAGAGTGAGGCTGTGAGCTTTCAGTTTTATTTTACCGTTTTTCAAATTGAGTTCTTTCTCACCTGCAACTTGAACTCTCAACCCAGGAGTCAAAACAGGCGCTAAAAATGACCGCAATTCCTTGGAAAGTTTAACAAGGTATTCTACTTTGCGATCGCTGCTAATACGCAAATATTTAAGTTTATAACCATCTTCAATAATCAGGCTGAGGATTTCTCCCTCTAGGCTGAATTCAGAAACTTGCTTGCCAGACTTATACATTGTTATGACTCCTGGGTTGACTGTTCGGTGAAAATTATCAAACTTGACAATAAACGTCGCCAGTGAAGGTATTTATGCGTTGAATCGCATCATTATTTTTACTTCTTCCGTCTTCCGTCTTCCGTCTTCCGTCTTCCTTCTTTCTTCTTCCTTCTTCCTTCTTCCTTCTTCCTTCGGGCTTTATCCGATTTGCCAGCAGCACTCCAGCAACTGAACCAGTTCGCGCCGAGGGGCACTAACTTGCCTCAACACGCTCATTAGCTGAGCAGCTTGTCTGACAGTGTTGACTTTTGCCCGCAAAGGTTGGTCAACCGCACACCAGCAGGGGATTTCGAGTTCTTGCAAGCGTTTGTAAACTTGCCACCTGTCTAGCCAACTAACTTGCACAATCTCACAAACTTCTAACTCTCGATCGGCTGGATTCATCTTGTGACAACAATAATAATTTGCATTAATTTTTACCCGGACTGATAGCGAGCAGAAGTTAAAAGCCAGATTTCAGAAGAGAATCAAGGATTGTCAAAAGCCCTTTCTGAAAAATTTAGCCTTTTGCCTGCTGCTTTCTGCCTTCGGAGGATTCGCCCCACATTCAGGAAGCACTCAGAACGAGCATCTTTTTCCAGCATAACGCAACTGCTAATAATTCTCAATAGGTTTACAAAAAATTTTTCCTACTCTACAAAATCTTCCACTATCGAGGCAGACCCTGCTTGACGGGCAGATCTGGGATGCTAGACTAACTCTATTGGCAACAATCACTGCCTATTGAAAGGAGAACACACATGGCCCAGACTCAGAGTGCATTGAGACCGTTTGGCCACATAGCCGAAAACCCTGTTCTACTGGAACATTCAGTCACAGCACCGATTTGTGAAGGGATGAACGCGCTGCTGGCCAGTTTTCAGGCTCTATACCTGCAATATCAAAAACATCATTTTGTCGTGGAAGGAGCAGAATTTTACTCCTTGCACAAATTCTTTGAAGAAAGCTACGGAGAAGCTCAAGATAGCGTCCACGAATTGGGCGAACGGTTGAACGGATTGGGCGGCATACCCGTAGCTAGCTTTAGCAAGTTAGCCGAGATGTGCTGTTTCGCTCCGGAAGCCGACGGCGTGTATTCGTGCCGCCAAATGCTGGAACACGATTTGACTGCCGAACAAGCTATAATCGGTTTGTTGCGCCGTCAAGCAGGACAAGCAGAAAGTTTGGGCGATCGAGCTACGCGCTACCTCTACGAAAAAATCCTGCTAAAAACAGAAGAGCGAGCTTACCACATTTCCCACTTCCTCGCCCCCGACACCTTAGTGCAATTGAACTTGAACTAACCCAAAAAAAGGACTGTCCCTAAATCGGAAAAAAGCTTAAAATCCCCTCCCAATTCAAAATTGGGAGGGGATTTCCGATTGAGCAGCTTATCTGTAGGGATACAGCACTGCTCATTCCTGTCAACTGAAGCCTGAAAGCCTTGATAAATCTCGCTGATCCCCGAGTCTCGATCCCCCTAAATCCCCCTTAAGAAGGGGGACTTTGAGAATATTCCTGTCCCCTCATCGCAGCGGAACTTTCAGAATACTCATGTCCCCCCCTTCTTAAGGGGGGCTAGGGGGGATCTCCGGATTATTATACAAAGTGTGATAACTCGCCAGAGATTAAGGCGCCAAAGCACTACCGCGCAACAAGCTACCAATGGTTTTCGCAGTAATCTTCATCTGAATCAAGGGATTAGCCGGTACTACAGTCTTATACAAGTAGCTATCGAATGTGAGTTTCTGCACATCGCGATCGGCACACATTTCCACAAAAGCTTCGCGAGTAGCATCGGAACGGTAGAACACGCGCTGCAAAATGTCAAGCACTTTGTAGGTAATACCGTAAGCCTTATCCCAGCGCTTCAGATACAGCTTAATTTCTTGTTCAGTCGGAATCCGCGCGCCCTTATTGGAAATTTCCACAATAGTTTCAGCGCACATCCGGCCAGACTTAGCCGCAAAATAGATACCTTCGCCCGAAGACTTGGTAACATAACCAGCAGCGTCGCCTACGAGAGCAACTCGGCCGACAACCCGGCGGGGACGCGGATGTTCTGGGATGGGGTGAGCTTCCACTTTAATGATCTCACCGCCCATGAGTTTTTTGGCAGCGCGGGCGCGGACTCCGGCTTGCAGCTTTTTGATATCAGCTTGATTGACTTTCATCGTGCCGGTACCGACGGCTACGTGGTCGTATTTGGGGAACACCCAGGCGTAGAAGTCGGTGGAAACGTCGTCGCCGACGTACATTTCGGCTAGACCTTCGTAGTAAGCCATTTTATCTTCTGGGAGGCGGATGCGCTCTTGGAAGGCGATCGCATAATTGTAGTCACCAGCATCAATCGCCTTAGCTACGCGGGAGTTAGCGCCGTCAGCCCCAATTACCAAATCGACTTTCAGGGTTTTCTGAGTTCCCACAGCGGTGCCGTTGGAGTGGTCGGCGTAGTGGAGAATGTAGGGGTCGGTGTTGTTGCCTGGAATTTCTAAGGTGTGAACAGTACCGTTAATCAGTTTGGCACCTAAGGAAGCGGCCCGATCGCGCAAAAAGCCATCGAGGACTTCGCGGCGGCACATACCGATGTATTCGTGTTCGTTTTCGATGTTGATATCCACCTCTACATTGGAGGGGGAAATCATTTTCATTTTTCTGACTTGGCGATCGATAATACTTTGTGGCAAGTCAAATTCTTCAACCATGCACAGAGGAATTGCCCCACCGCAGGGTTTAGCGTTGTCTAATTTGCGTTCAAATAAATAAGTTTCGATGCCTGCTTTTACCAATGTTTCGGCGGCGCAAGAACCCGCTGGCCCCGATCCAACAACTGCAACCCGTAGTGTCAAAGCTTTTCTCCCAATTTTTTCTATAAGTCTTTACCAGTCAGATGTGATGGTATCACGGAGTTTCTCTGCTGTGGGGTGAGAATGGGAGATTTAAATGAAATGCAACAGAGCTTAACAATTGGATACAAAAATGGGGTTTTTGATGCTGGTTTCTATGGAAAATCTTAAATTTTTTATGGTAGATGAATGCGGATGGACGCTAATGTGCGATCGAATGTTTAGCGGTATTTTTAAGAACAGGCTTTTCGGCTTGTTCCACAAGAGATAAATTAACTGGTTCCCAGGCTGGAGCCTGGGAAGCGAGATCTAGAGGCTCTGCCTCGTCAGTGTGTAAAATGGAGGCTCTGCCTCCGGATCTACGTTACCAGGCTCCAGCCTGGTAACGAGTAGAACGAGTTGACAATGAATTTTCTTGTGGGGTGGGCTTCTAGCCCGCCCGATCGAACTCCATGCAATTACGTTACATTTAAGTTAAGTAAAGCTCCTATATAAAATTTCAAATTGCTATGCTAGGTAATTTTCAACAAAGCCAACTGCGGATTGAGGTTGAAGCTTCGGAAACAGCGATTCGAGACAGTTTGGTGCGTCCGGTGCAGTTGCAGCAGTGGCTGTGGCCTCAGCAGTTTTCTCAGGGTTTGCCCGAATTGCTCGATCGCGAATTGACATTCACAAGTTGGATTGGCCCGGTAGCGGTGCAGCACTATGTGGAGATTGCAGAGTCAAATTGTCTGCGACTGTTGTTGAGTCAGGGAATTGACGGGTTTCACGAGTGGTATTGGGGCGACGGTTGGGTGCAGTCTCGGTTGGAGGGGGTGTCGCTGCTACCGCTGAATTTGGGACAAACTGCTAGTTTGTTGCGGCTGCGGGAGTTTTTGGCGGGGAAGGGGAAGTAGGGCTAGGGGGCGTTGCTTAATCGGAGGATGAAAAAGAACCAGGCAAAAATCCAGAAGCTTTGTTGACAATGGTTTTTAGGATTTGCATATTTAGCCCTTCATACTGTAAGTCAGCAACGCCGGCTAGGGAAATCGATCGCCCGATCGACTCAGCACAAATGGGATGAATCAAATCCATCATCATCACACGCTCTGACGGCGAAAATGTAGCCTTAATTGCCGCTGACGAATTGGCAAGCTTAATAGAGACAGTATATCTGCTGCGATCGCGTGTTGATTACTTATGAAGCATTTGGTCTTATTTCTTATCTAGTAATCAGCTTACCTTGATTTCTTGCTGCCGTAATTACATTGCGGTTAGCAGTAAAAACTTTGATACCAGGAACAGTCACATAATCACCATCATCAGTAATTACTTGAACTACCCCTGCTTTATCCATTGCTTCGAGAATTAGCAGATCGTAGCCATCTAAAAGTTGAGTTTGAAATCTGGTTAAAGATGCGTTAGTTGTAGTTTCATCAATAGTCACATCAGTCGATACAGCAATAGATGTTACCTGACCCCAAGCAGCTAGAACTTCAGCTACTACGTTAGCTCTTTCTGTTGGCTCGTTATGGCGATATTCTTTTGTGTTTAATGTAGCCGAAAAAATTGCTCGTTCTGCCTGTTCAATATTATGTGCTAACTCTGCCAAAGAAAGCCCACAATATAAAAGCAATCCTTGAGCAGAAATAATTTTTGTTAAATAAGCAGGATAATCATTTATTTGATAGCTTTTCGCAGAGGTACTGGCTGGAGTGTAAGTCAGCCAGTACCAGACATTAGTATCTACCAGAAAAATGTCATCTTTTTGAGGTGTGTCAAACTGGATATTAACTACCTCAGCCTTGACTGTATATTGGATTGCCATTATACATTTCCCACCTGTTGGCTGACAATTTCATTGATTGCATTGCGGGTTGCATCATCTGCTGCGTAGTAGCGTTTTGAGTTCTTAATCACCTGTTTGAGTATTTGATTGCCTACAGTATTAAGATGAGAAAATGTCAGCAGACGGTTTAAAGTGTCTGGGGAGATATCCCTAAGTAGCTGTCCAATGGCAAAATTGAAGAACGGAGATGCAAAAATCTCTACACCAGCAAAGTCAAGCTCTACAGCGTGCTCTGCCCGTAGTTCGGGGTATGTCAACTCATACACCTTCATACCGTCATCGGGTGTCATGCAAGTTTTCCCAATCAAAGTGCCAATCTTGTAAGATTTCATATTTCAGAAGTTCCCTCAGAAAAGTGGGGCGTCGCCGTCGGTGTCAGAAGCCAGTACATAAATGGCTTCATCACATTGGAGAGTAATGTTAACCAGTGTCCCTCCGAAAAAGGTTGGGCGATTTTGGTAAGTTTCCTCATCTTTGTTAATCAGGACATACCCATTGTGACTGAAAAACTCCAACTTTCCTCTATTCATCTTTACAAATCTTTTCAGAGAGTCAAGTCCAACACCCCCAGCAACATCACCGCGCCTGGTTGTAGTTCCTGCTTCAAATGCCCATTTTAGGGCTTCGTCTGCTGGTAAATCCGAGAGTTTTCGGAATAGGCGCACATTTTGGGGAATCCCAACACCGAAGTCAATCACAGTGAGTTTTAGTTCCTTTTTTTTAGGGTAGTGCTGTCCACAGCTAAAGACTCCGATTTCTGTTTGCCCATGCTCAAAGGCGTTAGCGTATATCTCCCAAACAGTTCCTACGATGACGTTTTGCAATTTTTGACCAAAAAATTGGGATACAAGCCCAGTCCTTCTAGGACGGCTTTATGTTAGAATTTAATTGGTTGAAATTCCCACCTAAGATTGCAGCGATATATACTCATTCCGAGTTGAAACCGAGACTGATCCAGTAATAGGGAAAGACTGAAGGGCAATGGTTAAAACCCAACCTGGAAGCAAAATAAAAAGTATTGTTATGTTTTCAAACGAAACGATACATATAGTCGGGATAGGGCATTGCCACGACTCTAAATGGGCGCAGAGACAGAGTAAGACTACGACCGTAGCGTCAGTCGATGAAGCGTCAAGAATCACCGCTGCTTCAGCACGGTGAGTATGTCAATTATATCAACCCAGTCTCGTCCTAGCCATTTTTCTGCTAGGTAGTCAACCAAGCCATCTTTATCTTGTTTTTTATCTTCTCGATAAGGGATAGAATTACCCTGCCAAGGTTCTTTATTCTCACAAAAAGTATACATGAATCCGTTTTGTTCAAGATTCATTTTTATGTTCTTATGAATACTATCCCAATTAATGTTTAATTTTATCGAGCGGGATTGAATGAGACGAATCAATCCTCCCAGAAAAGCTACGGCATTTTGTCTGAGAAAAAAACATTTAGAAAAGTCAATAATTACTTCTGAGCAATCCTCATTTAGTTGCTCCAAAAGCTGAAACAGATTGTCAAAATCGTTCAGATTATCATTGATTGTAGGGATGTTAAGAGTCACGCTCATAATTATTCTATGGAAGGCTTGATCCAGAAAGAAATTTAGTAAAATATCAATCAGCCGATGATCGCACTGTCAACCTCTGCGGTTCAATTCCCCCTACCTCGATCGCACAACCAACACCGAACAAGGAGCCTCAGCCACAACCTCAGCACTCACCGAACCCTCCAAAATCCGCTTCAAACCAGTCAAACCCCGACAGCCGATCGCAATTAAATCCGCTTTATAAATATTCGCCAAACGCAAAATCTCCTCGGCCGGTTCCCCCGCCACAATCTCCAACTCACTCTGGCAAGGCAACATTTCCTGATAAGATTGCAACAACTTCTCTACTTCTCGATAAGCAATCTCATTTCCCTGAGCGTGAGGTCGATCGACCACCGCATCAAAATCCAGCGTATCAGAACTCACAACATGAACTAAAATCACCTTCGCCGTAGGTTCTAGTTTAAACTGCCCCACAGCTTGCAAAACCTGTGCTGCAAACTCAGAATTGTCGATCGCCACCAAAAGAGTATCCAATATAATGCACCTTTAAATCTCAGATATTAGACTTTAAACTTCTCATTGATAGTCGCCTACTTTCCACAATTTAGCGCTTCCCACCAACAGCATCATTACTACACAGAAACCCGGTTTCTTAACATAATTGCGTCATTTACGCAAGATAAGCTGTCCTACATTTAAATTGTATGTCAAAAATCACTTAAAAACTCTTGTGGGATGGGCTTCTAGCCCGTCCCGAATATACAATTTAAATGTGCAACAGCTTATTGAAAGAAACCGGGTTTCTTAAGCCCGAAGTGCGTAAATCTCGATCGCCAACCTCAACTCTACCATCTAAAACTCATCACCCTCCCTCATTTTCAGTCCGCAAGCGCACCGAATCGGCATGAGAAGGTAAACCCTCAGCTTCCGCCAACACATTAATCGCCCTACCCACCTTCTTCAGTGCAGCCGGCGAATATTGAATCAAACTCGAATGCTTCATAAAAGTTTCCACTCCCAGTGGGGAAGCATAGCGCGGAGCACCAGATGTCGGTAAAGTATGATTCGGGCCAGCCAAATAATCGCCCACAGCTTCGGGTGTTGAACAGCCCAGGAAAATCGCCCCAGCGTGCCGAATTTGGTCGAGCAGGGCCCAGGGATCTGCCACTTGCAATTCCAAGTGTTCGGGAGCAAACTCGTTAGATAGTTCCGCCGCCGCCTTCAGGGACTCAACCACTACAACTAAACCGTAATTGGCGATCGCCTTTTCCGTCAAAGTCCGGCGCGGGTGATTTACCAATTGTCTGTCAACTTCAGCCACCACCTTTCTAGCCAACACCGAATCCGCCGTCAGCAAAATCGCCGACGCCATCGAATCGTGCTCGGCTTGAGCCAACATATCCGCAGCTACGTGTACGGGATTCGCCGAAGCATCAGCAATAATCAGCACCTCCGACGGCCCCGCCAGAGAATCGATCCCGACTGTTCCGTAAACCAGTTTTTTCGCCAGCGTGACGTAAATATTCCCCGGCCCGGTAATTAAATCTACCTTGGGAATAGTTTCTGTACCGTAGGCCAAAGCTGCGATCGCCTGCGCCCCGCCAACCCGATAAATCTCATCAACTCCCGCTTCCTGAGCCGCTACCAGCACCGCCGGATTCATTTTCTTCTCCTGCCCGGGGGGAGTACACATCACCAGTCTCGGCACCTTGGCGACCTTTGCAGGCACCGCATTCATGATCACCGAGCTGGGATAGGACGCCTGACCGCCAGGGATGTAAATTCCCGCGCGATCGACCGGCGTGTAGCGCTTGCCCAAAACAACCTCGTCATCACCAAACTGCACCCAAGACTTGGGGACGCGCTGTCGGTGAAACGCTTCTACCTGTTTGCAAGCCAACCGGATCGCATTTAATAATTCTTTCGATATTTGCTGATAGGCAGCATCCAATTCGGCGCCACTCACGCGCAAATCTGTCGCATTTAGGGTGATGCGGTCAAATTCAGCAGTATATTGCAGCACAGCCTGATCGCCTTTGCGTCTTACAGCTTGCAGCACCTCGCGCACGGTGGCTTCTTTGTGAATAACAAGTTCGTCGTGGGTGCGATCGCAGATTCGTCGCAGTTCAGCTTGCGCCTCAACCCACTGAGTAATAATTCGCAGCATGGAGATTAGGAATGCCGTCAATAATTCACTAACATTTGCTTGACAATTGGGGATTTTTGTGGCTATCTCCTGGACAAGTCAGCCACCACCAGCCCACAAGCTTAAACCGCGAGACTCGCGGGAGTTTCTAAGGCTTCAGTGCAGCGTTATAAATCTCTGTCGATGATTTTGCAACACTGAGAGCTTTTCTAGAAATTGCTCGCCAGAGAATCGGGTGCGGAGGGAGAGGGGGAGAGGGGGAGAGGGAAAAATCTTCTGCCCTTTTCCTTCTGCCCTTTTCCTTCTTCCTTCTGCCCTTTTCCTTCTTCCTTCTTCCTTCTTCCTTCTTCCCTCTTCCTTCGACGAAGCCCAAATAACCCGTACTCTTTGTTATAGCTTAACTTGGATTTTTCAGGGAATGGGATTTTGAGCCGAATCGATGCTATATTAGTTTTTTCGACACCTGATAATTTTTTATAAAAAAACGCCAAGTTATTGTATACTTGAAAATTGCGCGCAATAAACCGTGAATTTAACTCGTGACGGTGGAAACCCCGCAAGACGCCTCGATCGCACCCTTGTCATACCTTTGGGTATCGTCAGAGGTAAAAAAAAAGGCAGTTAAATGAGTCAATTAAAAATTATTGCGCGATCGCCCTTGAAAAAATAGCCCCAGGCTCAGCTTGAATCCGATCGATCGGCTCATGGCTGACTCAGCTTTAAAAAAATCAAGCTTTTTGTGGCTCCCACCCGAAAAGATTGTCCCTCAAAATCTCCGTGTCTTGAGACTATCTTGAGACTATGATGTATCAATCAATACCTACTTCCACAAACTGAACTATGGCAAATATTAAGTCCGCCGTCAAACGAGTCAAAATCGCCGAGCGCAACCGCTTGTACAACAAGTCGTACAAGTCAGCGGTAAAAACTTTGATGAAAAAGTATTTTGCAGCCGTCGATAAATACGCCGCATCTCCGACACCAGAATTAATGCAAGAAGTCCAGCAGCGGATGTCTGAGGCCTACAGCAAAATTGACAAAGCTGTGAAAAAAGGTGTACTGCACCGCAACAACGGCGCTCGCAAAAAGTCCCGCTTGGCAAGAACCATCAAGCCACACGAAACACAAGTAGCATCCTAAGACAGAAGAAGGAAGAAGGAAGAAGGAAGAAGGAAGAAGGAAGAAGGAAAAAAGCAGCAGGAAGTAAGAAGGAAGAAGAAGAAAAAGTAGCAGGAAGAAGGAAGAGAGAAGATTTTCCCCCTCTCCCCCTCTCCCCCCTCTCCCACTCTCCCCCTCTCCCCCTCTCCCACTCCCCCCCTCTCCCACTCTCCCCCTCGTCTACTCTCTCACTCTCCCATTCCCCCATGCAGCTCATCGATACTCACGTTCATATCAACTTTCAGACTTTCAAGTCGGAGTTAGAAGCCATTCGAGAACGCTGGCGCGAAGCTGGTGTAGTTCGATTGGTTCATTCTTGTGTAGAACCCGAAGAGTTTGCTGGAATTCAAGCAATTGCCAATCAGTTTGCAGAAGTCTCTTTTGCGGTGGGGCTTCATCCCCTAGATGCCGCCAAGTGGAAAGACGAAACTGCAAGCCTGATTAGGGAATTAGCAAGTTCTGACTCTCGGGTAGTGGCGATCGGCGAAACTGGACTAGACTTTTTTAAGGCTGACGATCGCGAACACCAGTTTAAAGTGTTTGAGGCACAGCTTGAAATTGCCCAGGAACTTGACAAACCAGTCATTATTCACTGTCGCGACGCCGCCGCCCCAATGGCCGAAATGCTGCGGAACTTTTGGGAAAGACGCGGCCCAGTACGCGGGGTGATGCACTGCTGGGGAGGCACGCCCGAAGAAACCCAGTGGTTTTTAGACCTGGGTTTCTACATCAGTTTTAGCGGCACAGTCACCTTTAAAAAAGCCTTGCAAATACAAGAATCAGCTTGTATGGTAAATAGCGATCGCATCCTAGTCGAGACAGATTGTCCTTTTCTCGCGCCCGTACCCCAGCGGGGAAAACGCAACGAACCAGCTTACGTCTACTACGTAGCCGAGCAAGTTGCTAAATTGAGAGGAGTTTCTCTCTTGACTTTGTCCCAGCAGACAACCGAAAATGCCTGTCAGCTATTCGGGTTGTCACTTTAGCTACTAGCGCATAGAGAAACGAGGAAAACAGGTGGAGTTCGGGGGAAAAGATAGGAAAAATCCCATCTATATCCTGATACAAAAACCGGATTCATCCTTAATCTCAGATTCTTTGGGAGTTGCCGTAGTGCGATCGGATTTGCGTCCTATAATAATAAAAAGAACCGACCGATCGGGCGATCGCTTGCTTGCGGGCGCCGTCGCAGTCGCCGAACTGCTAGCTTGGGCGAGGGCGCGCTAATCTTCCGGACAGACAAAAACGTCAAGCAATACCTCAAACTTACACTCAATTTTACACATTACAAGCAACTTGGAACCTCAGCAATTTGGCAATAGCTGTAAAGTCAATTTTAGGAGTCAAATGTGTAAGGGATTTACCCTGGAGTACCAAGAGATCGGAGCTAAAAGAATCTCGATCGCAGCCAGAACCCGCACAAAAATAATGCGAGCAACCAATAAAAACAACCGTTGCAGCAGTTGGTAGGCGATCGAAAACATCATATAAATTCTCTCACACAATCCATCAAAAAAACGCAACAAGGTAAAAACGCCAAGCCTTGGCGCCATGTAAAAAGCTAGAGCCACTGCGGAAAAAGGACACCCATGACGACTAAAGATTACACAGAATTCGCCTTCACCTTGCCCGACTTGATCGAAATCCAGCGGGCAAGTTTTCGCTGGTTCCTAGAAGCCGGACTGATTGAAGAACTAGACAGCTTCTCCCCGATTACAGACTACACGGGAAAGCTGGAACTCCACTTCATCGGCAAAGACTTCAAACTCAAGCGCCCAAAATACGATGTAGACGAAGCTAAGCGCCGGGACAGCACCTACTCGGTGCAAATGTACGTCCCCACCCGCTTGATTAACAAAGAAACAGGCGAAATCAAAGAGCAAGAAGTCTTCATCGGCGATTTGCCTTTGATGACCGAACGCGGCACTTTCATCATCAACGGTGCGGAACGAGTCATCGTCAACCAAATCGTCCGTTCCCCTGGCGTCTACTACAAATCAGAAACCGACAAAAACGGCCGCCGTTCCTACAACGCCAGTCTCATCCCCAACCGAGGCGCGTGGCTGAAATTTGAAACAGACAAAAACGATCTAGTCTGGGTGAGAATCGACAAAACCCGCAAGCTGTCGGCCCAAGTTCTGCTCAAAGCCCTAGAAGGACAGTTCGGCGAAGAAGAAGCTTTGATGGAGCTCTACCGCAAACTGCGTCCGGGCGAACCCCCCACCGTAGCCGGCGGCGAACAGCTCCTCAACTCGCGTTTCTTTGACCCCAAACGCTACGATTTGGGCCGAGTCGGCCGCTACAAACTCAACAAAAAACTGCGGTTGACAGTCCCCGATACGATGCGGGTACTGACATCCCAAGATATCTTGACGGCGATCGACTATCTGATCAACCTGGAATTCGACATCGGCTCAACGGATGACATCGACCACCTAGGTAACCGTCGCGTCCGCAGCGTCGGCGAACTGTTGCAAAACCAAGTGCGCGTCGGATTGAACCGCCTAGAACGGATTATCCGCGAACGGATGACAGTTTCCGACGCCGACTCCCTCAGCCCCGCTTCCCTGGTCAACCCCAAACCG
>RDXX01000134.1 GCA_004292955.1 Oscillatoriales cyanobacterium
TTTACTATCAACGAATGACCATAACTCATCCATCTGAACATTCAAGCGCTTTTTTTCTTTGGGAGTCACTTCCACTTGCTTCTTAACAGCAGCCGCTTGGCTATTAACGTATCGCTGCACTGTATCTTCTGACACTTGAAGTACCCGAGCAATTCCTGCCTGAGAAATACGTTCAAGTAGCATCCGTGACATTAACTATTTTTGTTCTTCTGTAATAGGCTGACCTGCTGGATTTAAAACAAATTGACGACCACATTCTCGGCATTTATAATGAAAGTTTATGATGCCGAGTTTGACCGTTTCGACTAACTTCTTCTGAACCACAATTAGGGCAACAATGAATTTTTAATGTCAGATCATGCAATGGCAAACACTTATTTCTAATTATAACTTACTCTGATCCTTTCCTTCAGGGTACTACCGTGAAGGCGGGTTTGATGATAGAGTATCTTGGCGAACACTCAGATGAATATTGGAATGCTTTTCCAAACCTCATCGCCCAGGAAAAATTTAAAATACCAATGACTTACAGTATAACTGCTAGGAAGTTATAGCGATGGTTGTACTTGAATTAAATGCTGGTAAATCTGTATAACAATTCGGTTGCAGCGGCGAGCGAAACTTTTTTGTCTATCGTTCAAGTTAGTTGGTTGCCGCTGAACCGAACCGTTAGATAAAATTAAGATCGATCTTCTTTGGCTGGAGTGTCACTGTAACCGTGTAAACGTCTCTAGCTGACGATCTCCGATCGCCAGCAAAGATCTCAAATGGGTTCTATAGTATTCGAGGTATTTCTAAGACAACATAGTTGGCAATTTCACTGTGACGATCGATCCAATTTCCTCCCCCGACTCAATCCTAAACTCCCCATCGTGAGCTTCCACAATCCGTTTGACGATCGCCAAACCCAATCCCGTGCCACTGGCTTTGGTTGTAAAAAAAGGCTGTGTCAATCGTGGCAAAATATCGGCAGGAATTGGCGTACCATTATGAATTTGCAGACAAACGCGGTGATGTTCGGTTCGATCGAGCTTAGTGGTAATAACATCGCCGATATCTATTGCTTCGCAGGCATTAACGATCAAATTAATGATTACTTGCTTGAATTTATCTCGATCGACCAACACATAAATCGGTTCGATCGGGATAAATTCAAGCTGTTTTCCCAAAGCCGCAGGGATAGTTTGTAAGGTACTTAACGTTTCTAAGATGAAGCTATTTAGTTCCAGTCGAGATCGATCGAGTGTCTGGGGTTTGGAATAGAGTAAAATCTGGCTCAATAAGCGTTGCAGTCGATCGGCTTCGTCTAATGAGAGAGCTAGATACTCTTGAAATCGCTCGGAGAGTTGGAGTTTTTTAAAGGCATTTAAGCCCATCAAAATCGTAGTGAGAGGATTTCGTACCTCATGGACGATCGTGGCGGCTAGTTCGCCAATTTCGGCTAGTCTAGCTAACGCTTTTTCGGCTTGTTTAAGTAGAGTAATATCAGCCGCTACCGCTAATAAGCATGGTTCGTCCTCCAAGTAGATCGCCTCGGCAGAAAACAACGTCGGGAAAATCTCCCCCGATTTACGGCGAAACGAGATCTCTAGATTGCTGACGGTACCTTGTTGCTGCAACTGTTGGGCGATCGCGATTCGATCGGCTGGATTTGCCCACACCCCCAGTTCCAGGGTACTGCGTCCGAGCATTTCCTCGCGGTGATATCCCAGCATCCGCAAGCAACTATCATTGATTTCGATGTAGCAACCATCGTTGAGGGTGCTAATGGCGATCGCATCTGGAGAGGAGCGAAACGCTGTCGAGAACTTGGTTTCCGAAACTCGCAGGGCATCTTCTACTTGCAGACGTTCCATCTCCGCTGCCGCCCGTGCTGCAAAAATCTCTAGAATTGCCTGCGTGCGCTCGTTAGATTCCATCTCCTTGTCATCTAGTACCGCCAAATGTCCCAACAGATCGCCCATCGAAGTCAATAATGGAATGCCAGCATAACTCTGTGCTTCCATTGCCTCCAATTCATCCTTTTCTTCAGGAAATAAGCTCTGGATCTGGGCGGGGAAACACTGATAGCTATTACTACCAATAATCCGCTCGCAGGGCGTACCGTGCAGAGCGTACTCGAACTCGTTGCCAAATTCATTTCCCTGCCAAAAGGCAAAACTCCGCACGCGAGTAGGTGGCGCATCCATACACTCGCTGATAAAGGCATAGCGGACATCGAGAGCTTGGGCGAGGGAACGGACAAGCGATCGAAAGAAGTCTACACCAGTTGCGGAAACGGTACCTTCAACGATCGATCTGAGGATTTGCTCGGATTTTTGGCGTTCTAAGATTTCGGATTGAAGTCTGTCGTTCGTTTGTGTCAATTCGATCGTGCGTTGCTGTACGCGCAATTCTAGTTGGTTATAGAGTTGGGCATTATCGAGAGAAATTGCTGCTTGAGTAGACAGAAACTGGATAACTTCTAATCGTTGGGGGGTAAAAATATCTGTCGTTAAATTATTTTCTAGATATAAAATACCCGCACGTTTACCCTGGTAAATCAGTGGGGTACAAAGGATTGATTTCGGCTGACGAGCGCGAATATAGGCATCTCGATCGAATCTAGAGTCTGTTACGGCTCGATTGAGAACGATGCTTTCCTGAGTGCTTGCAACATAATTGACGATCGCCAGCGAAACTAAATTTTTACCAGCTTCACTATCGAGGAGAATCGCTGGTAAAATCGATACGTTTTGGGGTTCGACAATTGCGGCAATTTCTAGTTCGCCATTACTTTGCAAGAGCAAACAGCCGCGCTGTGCGCCAGAGTTTTCGATCGCGATTGTCATCAATTTTGCTAACAATTTATCTAGCACAATTTCGCCAGCAAGTGCTTGAGATGCTTTCATTAGTGCTGCTAGATCGAGTGCTGCCGATCCGGTAGTGTTACTGGTAGAAGCAAGGTGATTCTTAGTAATAGTTGAGGTTTTGTCGAGTTCGGTAACTTTTTCTGCTATACTGCTAGTTCGATCGATTCGATCCACACACGCTTGCAAATCCACCAAAATAGCATCGGTAGTTTGATAGCGATCTACGGCATTTTTTGCCATCAACTTCATCACTAAATCGGACAGTGGCAGGGGAATTGCTGGATCGATTTGATGGAGTGGGAGTGGCTCTCTGGCAAGATGACAGTGGACGAGTTCTAACGCATCCGTCGTTTCAAATGGCAGTCGATAGCTTAATAATTCATAAAATGTCACACCTAATGAATAGAAGTCAGTTCGATAATCGATCGATCGATTCATTCGCCCTGTCTGCTCTGGGGAAATATACGCAAGAGTGCCTTCGAGCAAATTGGGATCGCGAACTAGGGGATTTTCTGGCGATAGTATGGTAGCGAGTCCAAAATCAACTATCTTCACCTGTCCCGTGGTGGGATTGAAGACGATATTAGATGGATTAATATCCTTGTGGATGATGTTGTGCTGATGAATTTCTCCTAAGATTGATGTTAGCCTAATTGCTAAATTCAGAAATCCTACTAGGTTAAATGTTCGCTCGACCAGCCACATTGGAAGAGATTTTCCACCGAAATCTTCGAGGACGATGACAGAATTTTCTGGATAAGTTTCTAGAGCGTAAGCTGTAACTACACCTTGAATATTTAAGCTTCGCAAAATATCGTATTCCAACTGGAATCGATCGATCTCTTGGGGTGACTGAGATTCTCGATTCGATATTTTGAGGATGACAGGCACGAGATCCGTACAGCGTCGCGCTCGGTACAGCACCGATCTAGAGCTTTCGTAGAATTTCTCAATCGCTTGGTAGCCAGGAAAGTCAATCATGGTGCTTGCTAAATTCCTTTGAATCCCATTTTGGATTCGATCGATTGTTCGAGATCGACAGCACCGACTCGTTGCCGACAATTGGCTTGCCGTTTAATGCCTACCTGACTCAAAAATACACCCATTGACACTCCCCGTTCTATAAGGACGGGGATTCTTTCGTCACCGGGAGCGCAACCGCTTTACCCTCGGAAAGCATCTTGACCGTATGTCCTACGGCTGCAAGTCCTCTAATTAAGACTACTTGTGCTGCTGCGACATCTCTATCTGTTTGATATCCGCAATGTCCGCATGAATGAACTCGCTCGGACAGTTCTTTCTTGTCGGTTTCTGTGAGGCAATTCGGGCAAATCTGGCTGGTTTTTCTAGCATCTACCTTGAGAAAAAATACCCCGCGCTTCAAGCAGCATTGTTCAAGAATCTGGAAGAACTGCCCCCATCCCGCATCTAAACAATGTTTGCCGAGAATACCGCGAGCCAATCCTACCAAGTTTAAATTCTCAACAAACATTGAACCTGCACTGTCGCACAACTCATGAGCTAACTTCCAATAATAATCCTTGCGGATACTCGCAATTTTTTCATGCAGATTACTCACTTTTACTTGCGCTTTTTTTCGGTTTTTTGACCCTTTTACTTTTCTTGATACTCGCTATTGCAGCAATTTAAGCTTGCGTTGGAGCATCTTAAAAGGTCGTGGATTTGGGTAGGTTTTCCCGCTAGAAGTTGCTAGAAAGTGAAGAATTCCGACATCAATTCCAAGGAATGAACCGTGGGGCATTGCCTGCGGTACACTGACATCCCATTGCAAGGTTAGCATTACAAACCAGCCAGAAGCTCGTCTGACGATTCTAGCTTGTTTGACTGTTGCACCGCTTGGAATGGGGCGAGATTGACGAAATTTAACACTGCCTATAACAGGCAATTTTACCGTTGAGTTTTCAATCGCCCCAACACCCATCTGCGGGAACACGAAGGAACGCATAGCCCCGACTTTTTTATAGCGGGGAAATCCGTGTCCTTGTTCCCACATACTGACAAACGCTTTTTCTAAGAGACGTAAAGTTTGTTGCAGCACCTGCGATTGAACTTGCTTTAGTTGGTGGCTGCTTTTTCGATACGCAGTTAGCGCTTTACATTGGCTTGAATAGGTCGGTCTGGGTGTATCCGCTGGAATAATGTATTCCGAGTGAAGGGAACAAGCGTCAATCCGACAACTGCGAGATTTGTACCAGTCTTTACGCTCTCTCAAAGCATAGTTGTAGACACGGCGACATTGCTCCAACCAATCCTCAAAGATGGGAACTTGTGACGTTGTTGGTTTTAGCTTAAACTCATACGCCAGATTAAACAGTTGCATCACCTCCTTGCTGCATTATACATTCCTTTTACAATCCGTCAAGACACTTTGTAAAGCCGTCCTCAAAGGACGGGGCTTTAAACCCATTTTTCTGGTAAACAGAGTTTCTCATGAGAAAATGATAAGTAATTGGTAGGATAATTTCTTGAATTTCTCAGCTAATGTTTAGATCAAAATCATTTATGGCTAGGATGTCAGCGCAATAATGATAAAATAAGAATAGTGACACTCAATTTCGGTTGAAAATACTGCACCACAAGGTTTTCCAATGCAACCGATCGATAGATTTAGAGCGAAGCTCCAGAAAATCAAGCAGCAACATTTCGATCCGGCATCGTTGCAATTTCGGCTCACCGTAGAAATCTCGCTGCTGTCAATTCTGGGCTTGAGCAGCGTCGCGGTGTGGACGAGCTGGAAAATGCAGCAGCTTTTGATTACCACACATACTCAGCAAGTGGAGTATATTGCTACTCGGTTTCCCCGCGATGTCGAACTCTATAGCGAGATGTTGCCAGTTGCCACGGGGCTGCAAAAAACGATCGATAATGTCTCGGTGCCCGGATTGGCAATTTGGGTCAAAAGTACCGATGGTAAGCAGCTTCTGGCGCAATCGAGTCAAGTGAGCGATGAAGTGATGTCGATCGCCGATATGCCGCTCAAACCCCAGGTGTACCCAGTGGGCGATCGCTATCTAATTTTGTATCGGGGGGCAGTCACAGCGCGGAACAATCCCCTGGGCAAGGTCTATATGGCACAGGATGTCACATCAGAACAAAACCAACTCATTGCCGCCATCCAGGGGCTAGCTGCCGTCTGCTGTTTGGCAACCATCGCCACCATCTTTGCGATCGCCTTGCGCATTCGCCAATCGCTTCAACCGTTGCAAGAAATAAGCCAGATTGCTGGGGCGATTTCGGCAGCAGATTTGAACAAAGCCCAGTTGCAACTCACTCAGGCTCCGAGTGAAGTCAAGGAATTGGCTCAAACTTTTAATATGATGCTGGCACGGCTGGCGGATGCTTTGGAAAATCAGCGTCAGTTCGTCGGCAATGTCTCCCATGAGTTACGCACACCGTTAACGGTGGTAGTGGGTTATTTGCAAAGCGTCCTCCGCCGCAGTACCAATTTAAACGATTACCAGCAAGAAGCCCTCTCTACAGCGGCATCAGAAGCCGAGCGCACGGTGCAACTGCTTCAGGATTTGTTGAACTTAGCGCGAGCCGATAGTGGATATGCACACTACCATCTCGAACGTTTGTCACTCAATGATGTGGTAGCAGAAATCGCCCATATGACGGAGAAATATAGCGATCGAGCGATCCGTGTCGAGGCGACAGCCAGTATCGAAGCAATTGCCGATCGAGACAGGCTTCAACAGGTATTAATCAATTTAATCGATAATGCGGTGAAGTATTCAGCAGCAGAGCAACCGATTATCTTGAGTATCGATCGTTTTGACGGACAGGCAATGATTCGGGTACGCGATCGGGGGGTGGGGATTCCCCTCCAGGATCAAAGCCGGATTTTTGAACGTTTTTATCGGGTAGATGAAGCGCGAACTCGCTTGCCACAGGCTGGGATTCAAGTAGCTAGTGACGGACATGGATTGGGTTTGGCGATCGTCAAAACGTTGGTAGAAGGGATGGGTGGGAGTATCTCGGTGCGATCGAAGTTGGGTAAAGGTAGTGAGTTTACGATCGTTTTACCGACGTAAGTTTCGATTGCAAATATGTCGGTGTTTAGGCTCAGATAATGGGTTAGGAACTGTAACTTAATTTATGGACAAAGCTACCCATCCTTGACTATTTGGGTAGCTTTTTGAGCAAATTGTGGCGGCGCGAGACTATTTGCCCGTAGTTCAATTTGTTTTTGCCCCCGTGCCATTGGATTACAGATGCGGGCGTCTTGCGTCAGAGAAATCTGCATTTGGACTGATTATAATTTTTTACCTGCCATGTTGACGCTCGCAGGAACTCGTATATAATACAAAGCACAAT
>RDXX01000135.1 GCA_004292955.1 Oscillatoriales cyanobacterium
GATTACGTAGCAGATTGTTGCAGTTAGCAAGGTAGGAATCATCAAGACGCCGAACCAACCTACATAAATGCGGTTGTCGGTGCTGGTGACCCAGTTGCAGAATTGCGACCACAGGTTAGCGCTTTCGCGCTGCTGTAAAGTAGCTGTCATGGTTTTATGATTGCTTTATTTGGTTTTCAATGTTCGTGACGGCTTTGTGTTCCGCCATGTAAATAAACATAAAGCTTTTATTTCGGTTTGTAAAGGGGTATTAAGCACAGTTTTTCTTATAAGTATTATAAGTATAATTAATATATAGCTGTAAAGCTTACTATACAAGGGTTTAATGGCTGAAAACGGAATGGAATGGCGATCGCACCAAGAAAAAAATGCTCATAATTTAGCTGATAACGAGATTCGGGACTGGCGTGAGTGTTAAGATAAATGAAGGAGCGCGATCGCCAACCGCAAAACTCGCAGTGAGATATATATGTTATTGCGTAAGTCCGATCGATAAAAATCCCAAGGAATGTCCCGCACCGTCACCTACAGCCCTGCCTATACGTTGGTTCCCACCTACGAGTGTTACAATCGCTGCACCTATTGCAATTTTCGGGCCGAACCGCTGCAAAGTCCTTGGCTGACACTCACAGAAGCCGAAAAACAGCTCAAATTGCTGCTTCCTCAAGGTGTAATTGAAATTCTGATCCTCAGCGGCGAGGTACATCCCCAGAGTCAACGGCGCAAAGCCTGGTTTCAGCGGATTTACGATTTGTGCGAACTGGCACTTAGTCTCGGATTTTTACCGCATACTAATGTGGGGCCGCTCAGCTTTGAGGAGATGGCACAGTTAAAACAGGTGAATGTCTCGATGGGGCTCATGGTAGAACAGTTGTCCCCCAATTTGTTAAAAACGGTTCACCGACACGCACCGAGTAAAGTGCCGGCGCTGCGGCTGCAACAGTTAGAATGGGCTGGGGAATTGCAGATTCCGTTTACCACTGGTTTGCTGTTGGGAATTGGGGAAGCTGAGGCGGATTGGATTGAGACGTTGGAGGCGATCGCCCGGATTCATTCGCGCTACAATCACATTCAAGAAGTTATTTTGCAGCCTCACAGTCCGGGAAACAAGCAAAGTTGGGACGGCGAAGTTTTTGATGCTACAAAAATGCCACAAGTAATTGCGATCGCCCGCAGCATTTTACCATCTGAAATCGCCCTACAAATTCCGCCGAATTTAGTTGCACAGCCCCAAATATTGCTAGCTTGTTTAGAAGCAGGTGCGAGAGATTTAGGTGGAATTGGGCCACTGGATGAAGTTAATCCAGATTATCCTCACCTGCAACACCAAACTTTAACAGAAATTTTAGCAGCAACCGAATGGCAACTCGTGCAGCGTTTGCCTGTTTATCCTCAGTACGATAACTGGCTACCGCAGAGATTGCAAACTGCTGTCAAACAATGGAGAATTGGGGGGAATATTTATCAAATATGAATTGCGCGCGGCGGGTTAGAAACCGGGTTTCTTAGAAAAATTAGGGTTTAGTAGCGAGGAATTAGGGAAGAAACCCGGTTTCTCGATACCCATGTGTAAGTCCTATAAACTTGCATAATATCAGATTTTAAATCAAAGAACCGCCGCCATCAATCCAGACTTCAGTACCTGTGATAAAGCTGGAGGCATCGGACACCAAAAATAAAACTAATTGAGCGATTTCTTCGCTGGAACCTGCGGTATTATCAGTCAACGGAATCACATCTTTAATACAATCAGCCGGGACTAGGATGCGATCGAGATGGCGCTTAACGGTACTTTGATCGATCGCAGTCAGCACTCCACCCGGACATATCACATTGACTCTGATGTGGCTGGGAGCAAGTTCTAGTGCCAGCATTTTTGCAAAAGCTACCTGCGCTGCTTTGCTGCAAGCGTAAGCTGTAGCGCCAACTTTCCTGAAGCTTCTGGTGCCATTAATCGATGATGTAATGACGATGGAACCTCCTTGTTTTTTGAGATAAGGAACAGCATACTTAACCGTCAAAAAAGTTCCTGTGAGGTTGATGTTAATTGTCCGATCCCATTCATCCGGTTCTATTTCTTCTATCGGCGACCAGACACCATTAATCCCCGCATTTGCGAACACAATATCAATTCTTTGATATTCGTCAAAAATTGTTTCAAATGCCTGTTGCATATGCTTAGAATCAGCCACATCTGCGGCAATCGCCAGCCCGCAACCTCCTTGATTGACCAACTCGCGGACGGTTTCTTGTGCTGTTTCTAAAATGCGATCGATAATTGCAACTTTTGCGCCTTCTTGGGCGATTAATATTCCTGCTGCACGTCCAATGCCCGACCCGCCGCCCGTAATCACGGCAACTTTTTCTGCAAGTTTCATAATTTTTTATTTAAATAATTTAGTGGCGCGATCGCCTAAAAGTAAGATTAGAAAGAGAGGACTGAAGTCCTCACTACGAACAGGCTTTAATCAGCAAAAATCAGAAATAGCCAAGTAAAAAATGGTTGGATAGGACGATCGTAGCCGTAAGGTGCGCAGCGCGCACCCTACTTCAGATAGAGGATGCCGTCAAGATTTAGGTCATGCTTAGGGCTGAGGAACCCAGACAGAAACTGAACCGGCGTTGCACCTAAAATCAGCCCAACCATCGTCATTAGTTGCGATCGGTTCTTTGATGTGTTCGGTGATGTCAATATAAGTTTGATTTGGATGTCCGACTTCCATAAACTTAGTGCCATCGCCTCCATTACTCAGTACCACAGCCATACCGCCCGGATGTTCTTCATCTCCGAGTCGCGTCCAGCCAATCGTGTTGGCGTGGTCGAAGTAATCGTACTGATTCCCGTAGGAATAAGTTTGGCGTGCGAACAAGAATTGATCGAGAATCCCTTGATGTTTGTCTAACCAAATCTCGTATTCGTTGCCATCATTTGCTGTGTCCTTATAGTTTGCGCCGTAATAATCTGGGTAAAAAATGCACGGATATCCTTCGCTACGCAGCAGGATTAAAGCGTAAGCTAAGGGTTTAAACCAAGCCTCGACAACTGATTCAAGAGATTGTAAAGGCTGCGAATCGTGGTTGTCAACCAAAGTAACCGCGAGGGTTGGTTGGTCTTTTACCAGGGTGTTGTCAAAAATGGTACGCAAGTCGTAGCTATTGCCAGCTTTGCTAGCAGCGTGGAAGTTGTAGTGGAGGGGCGCGTCAAATAACGATACTTTACCATCCGTTGCTTGGATGAAGTAGTGCAAAGCTTCCACTTCGTAAGACCAATATTCACCGACGGCAAATAGGTCGCGTTTGGCATAGTTGCGGACGTGTTCCAACCATTCTTGGAAAAATTCTGCTGCTACGTGTTTGACGGCATCGAATCGAAAGCCGTCAACGTTTGTTGTATCGACATACCACTCGCCCCAGTATTTTAATTCTCCGGTGACTTCTGGGTTGTCCATATCTAAGTCGCAACCCATGAGGTAGTCAAAATTACCTTTTTCTAAGTCTACTCCGCGATCGAATTCTTTGCCTTTTAGCAGGTAAACGGCATGGGTGTCTGTGTTGTAAACGTTGTAATCAATGGCGTCAAAATGCCACCAATGCCACTCCATGCTGGAATATTTTTTGTCGCGGCCTGGGAAAGTAAAATGCGTCCAAGCTTTGATTTTTTGATATTCGCCTACGGTGTCATTGCGGTTGTCTGGATTGAAGGGTGTGGCTTCGGCTTCTTCTTCTGCATCTGCACCTAATTTGTGGTTGAAGACAACATCGGCATAAATCCGAATTCCTACATCTTGTGCAGCTTTGATCGCGCGCAAATATTCATCTTTTGTGCCGTATTTGGTGCGTACCGATCCTTTTTGGTCGAATTCACCTAAGTCGAATATGTCGTAAACACCGTAACCTACATCCATCCCGCCGCCGGTTCCTTTATAGGCGGGCGGCAACCACAGGGATGTCACGCCTATTTTTGCTAAATCTTTTGCAGATTCTGCTAGCTGATTCCACAGGCTGCCATCAGCGGGGTTGTACCAGTGGAAATACTGCATCATGACGCCATTGACTTGAGACATATTAAGTTTCTCCTGTTTTGTAAGGTTGTCAGATATATTTTTGTTCGTTGTCGGTGCGCTCTAAATATGTCTGCAATTTACGGTCAATACTTATCATAAAATGTTGACCTTAATAAAGATATCTATCTGTTGATAGATTGACAATTGAGTGTGTTTTTGCTAATACTGTTTTGATATATAATTCAGTAAAAAATATGTTCTATGATTTGTAAATTTGGGTTCAGAAACTTGCTGAATATTGTTGTTTGCTGTTTGGGTTTGAAGCAACACAATCAAATTGGTTGGCTCGTTTGGACTTGAGTTATATGATTTTTACTGCGGACTGAAGTCCTCACTACTAACCAATTTGATGCGGACTGAAGTCCTCACTACTAACCTAGTAGAGGATTCTTGGATTTGCCGATCGCACAACTACCCACCACCTCTTAACTGTAAATTATCAAGTTGTTGCAGGTTCTGTGGCTACTCGCTCAATCTTAGTTTCCCAAGTACCATCGATCGCTAATTCGAGCAATCTAAATCCGGGCCCGATAGTATCGAGGACAATCGGATGGCTTTTGGGTAGCAGTTGGATGCAGGTACTCGGCGTGCCCAAGTAGGAAACTCCGTCTCGCTGTTGATGAAATTCTTGGTGAATGTGCCCGCAAAGGACGATTTTGATTTGAGGGTATCGATCGACAATTGCGAAAAATTCATCGGCATTGTGCAGCATCATTCCATCCATGATTTCACAGTCGATCGCCAGCGGATGATGGTGCAAAGCGATCGTAACAAATCGATCGCCCGTTTCTTGCAGTTGAGAGTCCAGCCACTGCAAGCTGTCTGGGGAAAGCCGCCCGCCGTCGCATCCCGCTTCCACACTCGAAAGCAGCACAAACTGCCAGTTTCCTAGCATCCAGGATTTTTCAGGGGAAATCGGCGACTGATTTAAGATTTCTGCCATGACTGGGATGTTGTCGTGGTTTCCCGGTATCCAGTAGGCGGGAATTCCCAGGGGGGCGATGAGGGAGATGAGGCGCTGGTAAGATTTGGGTGTTTCGTCTTGGGATAAGTCGCCTGTCAGCAACAGTAAGTCGGGGGGCGGCTGTATCTGTTGCAGGCGATCGAGAACTGCTAGCAGGGTGCGGGTTGTCGAGATTCCTTTCCATTGTCGATCGCACTCTGCGAACAAGTGAGTGTCGGTGATTTGGGCGACGAGTAGGGGAGAATCTGGTGTCATGGCTGCTGTTGCGGGTAAAGCGGAGGCGATCGAGCTATTTCTAGATTAGCCTGGGATGCCGTTGTGGGGGCGATCCTCTTCGTTGGCGTAGCCCCCGTAGGGGCGGGCTTCGCTAACGAACATTGGGCGATGGAAATTTTTGAGAGATATGTTGAAATAATCAGGATTTAGTGTATTATCGTATAACGTCAATTTTCAGACGTAACGGCGGCATAGCCAAGTGGTAAGGCAGAGGTCTGCAAAACCTCCACCCCCAGTTCAAATCTGGGTGCCGCCTTTATTTTTATGTGTTTGTACAATCTCGAAACTCCTTGTTTGCAAGGTTTCTGGGATTGTAACGGAGTGTAACCCGCACGTAATCGCATACAATCGACCACAGAAAGTAATGCAGATTTAATGTAATGGAAAATCAAGCGAATCCGGCGGGGGAGGTTGAATCAGACCAATGGAAGACTAAAGGCGGCGAGGATAGGTGTTCTGATTGAAGAAAGAGACGATCGCCTTTCCTTGTGAGCAAAAACCGGTTAATCGAGGATCGATCGAGACTCCTCAATGGCATAGCCATAAGTCTTAGGATCGCGAATTAAATAATTTACACATATTTGTGGGATGGGCGTCCCGCCCGTCCTTTATGGACGGGCGGGACGCCCATCCCACAAGAAGAATAAAAATTGTAAGTTATTTAATTCTCATTCCTTACAAAGCGATGCGGATAAAAGGACTTGAACCTTCACTCCTTTCGGAACCAGAACCTAAATCTGGCGCGTCTGCCAATTTCGCCATATCCGCATTTTGACATTTGATTATTATAACACACAACATAGCGATAAGTCAACATCCAAAAACCCGGTCATTTTTGCACGCCGGGTTTATTGAGTTATAGGCACAGCAATTTTCCGTATTTTTAACTCATTACTTAGTTTTGCCCGATCGCCTTCCAGGTGATTTCGTCAACCACGCCGTCAGCAGTCAAACCCTTATACTCCTGAAATTTCTTCACAGCCGTAGCAGTGCGAGCGCCAAAAATGCCGTCGATGGGGCCCGGATCGTAACCCTGCATTTCCAGACGCACCTGTAGCGTCTTCACCTTGGAACCGGCAGCACCTTTAGTCAGAGCAGTTGCAGGATTGCCGGGAACAGGATCGCTGTTCTGAGTGGCAGCATTCCCCTGCAAATTTTCAGAAGCTGGCGCCGGATCTGCGGCTAAAGCTGTCCAAGTTTCTTTGTCCACGATGCCGTCGGAGTTCAACCGCTTAGACTGCTGAAAGGCACTGACAGCGGATGTGGTGCGAGAACCATAGGAACCGTCGATCGTCCCGATCGCGAAACCGTGAACCAGCAACCGCTGCTGTATGGCGGCAACTTCTGGGCCGTCTGCTCCTGCGGAGATAGTTTTTTCCTTTCTCACAGGCTTTTGCTCTCCTGCATAAAAAGGCTTGTTAAACATATCTCCTTGGGTAGTTGCTTCGGGCTGTACTGACGCACCCGGATCGGCGGGAGCTGTAAAGTCTCTGCGGTACTGTTCCTGCACAAAGGGTTTAGACTCGAAGGCTGCATTTGCCTTTTTAGTCAGCCCTGGAGCTAGCAGAGCGAGCACGCTGAAAATCGTAACAGTAGTTACACGCATAAGTTTCATCCTATTGGTGAGGTTTGACAAGGTTTCCCTGTTTTCTATGTTTCTCAATCTCATTGTATTACCCGGATAGCTTTCTGAGAAATATAGTAGAATGCCGAAGGAAGTTCGACCGCCGATTCTGTAACCGATTTAACGGATGGTTTGAAGGTGATTTTTTGATTAACCGCTCGTAAAAACCTGGACAAAGCTACCCAAAAGTAGTCAATGTTAGACATCTACGTTAGTAATTTTAGTCCACAGTCCTAAAACTACAGGAATAA
>RDXX01000032.1 GCA_004292955.1 Oscillatoriales cyanobacterium
GTATTGCTGACGGAGCGGATAGCAATCTCAAAAGGTACGTAGTTGCGATCTTGGCGCTCTTTCCTAATATTATAAAGAGCGCTAAAGCGCAACTACGTACCTAATACGTTAATTTGATTTTAAGTTTGGGGCGGTATTACTGAGGGAGCAGATAGCAATCTCAGATTGTAATCTGTATCGCCTTGAAATTGAGAAACGCGGACAAAATAAGTCCCCGCAGGCAAAGCCCCATTGCTTACAACTCTTTCTGAAGCCGTACCTAAATTGTTAGATGAAGCAATAATATCGTCTAATCCAACTACGCCGTTACCATTGAGATCCTGAATTAATTCTACATCCACATCTGCACTCAAACCATCAACAGTTGCACTGAAAAGACTGGGAGTATTGAGGATGAAACTGTAAATATCGGCTGGTTTGGTAGCACTCAAAAAATCGTTGTCAGTTAGACTTTCTGTGAGAACACCTAGGTTTTGGGCTGTGCTCAAATCGTCGGCGGGAACGGGGAGAGCGCTCAACAATCCTTCTTGTTGACCGAATTGAATGTAATGGTCGATCGCACTTTTAACTGCGCCACTGCTGACTGCTGATCCTATTACCGGATATCTTTCTAGATAAAAGCTGGGATCGAAAAAAATGCTGGCTTTGCGGTTTTCAAATTGACCGACTTTCAAGTAGTGTTCAAAGGCGCTAAATTGATTGGTTTGGACTGCTGTTTGCACATCCGGGTTGCTTGTCAGATAAAAACCCACATCGAAGAAAGGGTTGGGGTTCCGCCGTTCAAATTGACCGAATTTAATAAAGTGCTGGGCGCCGGAAAATTTGTTTTTTTCGGCTGACACTGCAACATCTGAATTGGTGTCTAAATAATAGCTGGCGTCGAACAGGGCATTAGGGTCACGATTTTCAAATTGGCCAATTTTTTGGTAGTGATCGAAGGGGGTCGATACTGTGCCTCTGGCGACTGCTACGGCGACATCTGGGTTGTTTTCGAGATAAAATTTGCTGTCGAACAGTGTTCTGAGGGTTAGCATTATTAAAAAATCTCTCTGTACTTTAATCTGGAAAGTGCATAATCAAATTCGATCGAGAATTCAGTTTACATCATTTTTTTTGTGAGGGCGTCTCAATTATGGCTAAATCTGCACTGATGGCAATGCTGCGCCGCGCTGCGAGTATTGCCCAAAAGTCAAGGGAAACAGGCATTCCGGCTGATGAATTACTGGGGATGCTGGACGATCGCACTCCCAATTTTCCCATATCTCGGCGGCACTTGCTGCATGGGGGTTTAGCGGCGGCGGGAGCCGTTGCTGCTGCGACTTTTACCCGGGAGGGAGAGGGGGCTTTTGCTCAAGCGCGCGGTCGATCGCCCATTTTGGTTGTGGGTGCGGGGATTGCTGGTTTGACGGCGGGCTATCGCTTGCGTCAGGGGGGCGTGCGTGCCGATATTATCGAAGCAAGCAACCGCGTGGGGGGACGGATTCGCACGGCTCCTAGGGTGGCTGGAACAGCGATTTCGGCCGAGCTGGGAGGAGAATTTATTGATAGCGGCCACACTACTTTGATCTCGCTGGCGACGGAATTGGGTTTGCGGGCGATCGACTTAGTTAACGTACAGCGGGGATTGGTAAAGGATACTTTTTTCTTGGAAGGGCGACGATTTTCTCTAGCGCAATTAATCTCTGATTTTGGGCCCCTTGCTAGTAAAATTAGTGCAGATTTGGGTGCGATCGGAGATAACATTAGCTATCAAGATTTTACAGAACCAGCGGAAAGATTGGACAATCTTTCGATCGCTGAATATGTAAACCAAGCTGATACTAGCACAATTGTCCGGCAGTTGCTCCGCATTGCTTACACGATAGAATACGGTCGAGATCCCGAGGAACAGTCGGCGTTAAATCTGCTGTTTTTAATCGGTTCTGAATCTGGCAGTTTTGAATTGTACGGCGACAGCGATCAGCGTTATCAAATAGACGGCGGTAACAGTCAAATTGTCAACCGTTTAGCCGATCGATTGTCTGGTTCGATCGAGACGGGGACAATTTTGGAAGCGATTACTTTTTTGCCGGATGGCCGCTATCGGGTGAATTTGCGATCGGGTGAAAGCGCCTTTGAGCGTATTTATGAACGGGTTTTGCTAACTTTGCCGTTTAGCACTCTCCGAGACGTTAAAATTAACGTGCCTTTGCCGCAACCGAAGCGTAGGGCGATCGAGCAATTGGGTTACGGTACTAATTCTAAGCTGATTACTGGCTACCGCAGTCGCATTTGGCGAGAAACTTATCGATCGACTGCTTCTGTTTATACCGATTTAGGATTCCAGAATACCTGGGAAGCTACGGCTTTTGCTCCCACTGCTAACGGTTTGATCACTAATTTTACAGGAGGAAAGCAAGGTTTGTCGATCGGTAGCGGAACTCCTGAAGACCAAGCACAAAAATTCTTGGGACAATTTGAAAGAGTTTTTCCCGGAGTGAGAAATTTGCGATCGGGAAAAGCAGTGCGAGTTTATTGGCCGGGAGAACGCTTTTCTAAAGGTTCTTATTCCTGCTATTTAGTCGGACAGTGGACGCAAATGCACCGCGTCGAAGGCGAACGATTTGGCAATTTATATTTTGCCGGAGAACACACTTCGCTAGAAAATCAAGGTTACATGGAAGGCGGTTGCGAAACTGGACAAAGGGCGGCTGTAGAAATTTTGCAAGACTTGGGTTTAAGAGCTCCTGTTGATGCTGTGAATGCTCGAACTGCTAGCAGTTTGAACAATCGTCGTCCCAGCCGAAAAGTTCCGGGAGCCCGGAATCTTGGGAATAGGAATCCGAGTATTAAATAATAGGAGTAATTGCGGACACGGCATTGCCGTGTCCCTACAAATATCGCGTAGAATTCATCAAATAATCTCGTCCGGGTTGATTCCCCGATCGCGCAAATACTCAGCCAGTCGATCGGCTCGTTCCCGTTCGCGATCGGCTCGCTGGCGTTCTACTGCTAACTGTTCTACGCCCCACAACAGCAGATTTCCTGATTCATCCCACCAGCGCAACCAATAGCCTGTACGCTGTTCTTTCTCCCCTCTCCACGTTCCTAAATACAAACCAAAATCTGCCATCCAGTGACGACCTTCCTCATCGGGAAATTCTAGTACATAGTTGCCATTTTGCAAGCGATATACTTCCAGCAATCCAGTTTCTGGGTCAAAAATGATGTAAGTTGGGACTTGCAGAATTTGTTCGTAAAAAAACCACTTTCCCGGAGGAAAAGTACGTTTAGTAGAATATTCCCCGCCGTCTGTTTCCGACAAAAATTCCATCACAATGGTCGGGATTTCTCCTTCCAAGTTTGGGGTGTAACTTTTGCGGTCAATTCTCGACTCTGCGGGCAATACCGAAGGTACGTAAACCCAATCTGGTGCTTTGATAACTAACTCGCCGTTGACAGTAGCGCAAATCCCAAAATTGCTGGCAATCAACATTAGTGGGCCGATTAATCCTCTCAGTTCTAAGATTTCTCGCAGTGCTCCAGCAATTAGCGGTTGACCTGTATTCTCCACTGGTTTTTCTTCTAATTGGAAATCGTCTGGCAACTTCTCCCAAGTTACGGTCAGGGCGATCGCTTTTTGTTTGGGGTTATCTTGAGTAACGACCATGACTTTATTTTCAAAAGTTTGATGTCTTATCATAGCACAATGTAAATTTTAGCGAAATTATCTGGTACAATTAATTTCATTAAATCCCAAACAAATATGAAAATATTACATTTAACCGTAGCTTTATCAAGTTTGCTAATCTCGCCGATATCGGCTCGCCCTTTGATTGCAGACTCTACAAATACCCTTGCTCAAAACTCACTAATTAATGAACCATTTTGCTACCTAAAAACCACCGAAGGCAAAATAGTAGACTTAGGCAAGTTGTGCGAAAAACAGCCATCGGGAAGTTCCCCAACTTGCATTACCGGTGCTAACATTGCGGCGAAAGTGTCAATTGCGACGGCAAATTATGACGGCAGCTTTTTCAGCGGAAAAGTGTTGAATCAAGGCTGCAAAATTATCAAAAATGTCAAAGTCAACTATGAAGTTTTGGACGAGTCAGGCAATTTAATAGACAACGGATTTATCGATACTCAACCCGTTAGTCTTGCACCCGGAGAATCGGCCGCCTTTCGGGGTGCAGTTGTGGCGGGGGCTAAAGTACGGGCTACTCATGCTGAGGGTCAAGAATGATTGCGAAGATTTGCCCGATCGCTGATATCATATTCTGGCTCAGATATCTCTAAAAACAGAACTTGCGAGGGCAAAATATCTTGAAAGCTCGATCGACATACTGGCAAATCTTACCCTACCTCCGTCCCCAAAAACAAACCATCGGTAAAGCATTAGCTTGTACCGTAGTCTTTACCATATTTTGGCCAATAATCGCGTGGCTGGTTGGTGAAACCGCCAAATTTATAGGTAAAGGAGATTTAAAAGGGTTTGCTCAAATTGCTGCACTCAGCGCCATCATATTTCTAATTCGTGGTATCGCCCAGTACGGTCAAGATACGCTGATGGCAAAAGCAGCTTTGACTATTGCTTTAGAAATCCGCAAAAAAGTTTATGCACACCTCCAAAACCTCAATCTCGGCTACTTTGAGACTGCCAAAACCGGAGATTTATCCTACCGCCTCACAGAAGATATTGACCGCATTGGCGAAGTCGTAAATAAATTTTTTCATCAATTTATCCCTTGTGTTTTGCAGCTAATTGCAGTCATGGGATATATGATTTATCTTAACTGGCAATTAACTTTGGGTGCGTTAATCATTGCACCGTTGATGGCTATTTTAATTGGCTGGTTTGGCGAGAAACTGCTCAGTTACTCGCGAGAAAGTCAAAATCGGATCTCTGATTTATCCGCTTTGCTAACAGAAGTATTCAGCGGCATTCGTTTAATCAAAGCATTTGTGGCTGAAGACTACGAAATTGCCCGCTTTGCAGAAGAAGCCGAACAAAACCGCCGCGCTAAGTATTTGTCAGAACGCATAAAAGCACTCCAGTTCGTCGTAGTTGGCTTTCTGGAAGCGATGAGCGTGATTTTGCTGTTTTTCCTCGGTGGTTGGCAAATTGCTCAAGGAAATCTCACTGGTACGCAATTTATCAGTTATATCGCCGGAGTAGCGCTGTTAATCGATCCGATCGCAATTACCACTGCAAATTACGGCGATTTTAAGCAGGGAGAGGCTTCTAGCGATCGCATTTTTGAACTTTTAGCCATTCAATCAACAGTCGTCGAAAAGCCTGGTGCGATCGAACTTCCCCACGTTACCGGAAAAGTCGAATACCGCAACATTAATTTTGCCTACAACTCAGAGACACCGATTTTACAAAGTATGAGTTTACTCGCACTTCCGGGAGAAGCGATCGCCCTTGTGGGTGCATCCGGTGCGGGTAAAACTACCTTAGTAAACTTGTTACCCAGATTTTACGATCCGCAAGCGGGACAAATTTTAATTGATGGGATTGATGTTCAAGATGTGACATTAAATACGCTGCGCCGACAAATCGGAATTGTACCGCAAGAAACTATTTTATTTTCGGGTACAATTGCTCAAAATATTGCTTTTGGTCAGTCTTATTATGAACTAAAAGACGTTGAAAAAGCGGCACAAATTGCCAACGCCCATCAATTTATCAGCGAGTTTCCCGACGGTTATCAAACTTGGGTGGGAGAAAGGGGTGTCAACTTATCGGGGGGACAAAAACAGAGAATTGCGATCGCCCGTGCAGTCTTGCTAAATCCGCGAATTCTGATCCTCGATGAAGCGACATCGGCGCTAGATTCGGAGTCGGAAGCTTTGGTGCAGGAGGCCTTGGAAAGATTGATGCGCGATCGGACTGTGTTTATTATCGCGCACCGTTTGGCGACTGTGCGGAAGGCTGACAGGATTTTGGTCTTGGAAAAAGGTAGAGTGATGGAATCGGGAACCCATGAGGAATTGCTCGAAAAGGGCGATCGATACGCTCGTTATTACGCTCAACAATTTAGTCAGTAGGGTATCCTAGAAACCGGGTTTTTGGCGGAATCTGCTGGCCTCAAGGAAGTATTCAAAGGAAAAACCCGGTTTCTGACTACTCGCGCGTAAGTCATATCAAGAATGGTACAATAAGTTATCCAACTGGAGATTTACTGATTCCAGTTAAAAAGAAGAGGCCGTGCCAACATGATTCAAACCACAGCCAAACTACTAACATTCGAGGAATTTATAGAGTGGTATCCCGATGGCAAAGGACGTTTCGAGCTACGAGATGGAGTAATAGTTGAGATGAATCCAAACGGCGACCATGAGGAAGTTACAAGTTTTCTCATCCGCAAAATTAACGTAGAAATCGATCGCCTTAATCTGTCTTACATAACACCATCAACCTATTTTGTCAAGCCTCTAGGAGCGACGACAGGATATCAGCCAGATATCATAGTATTAGACAAGCCAGCCTTGATTTCGGAGCCACTTTGGAAAAAATCATCGATTATTACCCAAGGTAAATCTGTTAAACTTGCGATCGAGGTAGTTAGCACGAACTGGCAAGATGATTACTTGGTTAAAGTGGCTGATTATGAAAGATTGGGTATCCCGGAATATTGGGTTGTGGATTATGCTGCTTTGGGTGGCAGACGCTTCATTGGCAATCCGAAACAACCTACAATCTCGGTTTATCAGTTGGTTGAGGGGGAATATCAGGCTAGCCAGTTCCGAGAGGGCGATCGAATTTTATCCTGTAGCTTTCCCGAACTTAATTTGACTGTGGAACAGGTTTTTGGATCTATCCAAAGAGAAGAATAGGATTGTTTTGGATATGGAGATTTAGACGCACAATGGCAAATGTAGACCTTTATCGGCAACATATCCAAAATCTACTCTCCCAACACGCTAGTCTGGTGTGGGATGAGCGAATTCAGGCTCAAACTATCTTTGATATCGATCGCGATCATTATCAATTAATCTATGTAGGCTGGCGCAATCAGCGGCGAGTTTATGGCCCGGTGTTGCACCTGGATATTATGGATAATAAAATCTGGATTCAGCAGGATGGCACTGAAGTGGGTATTGCTAACGAACTCGTTGAATTGGGAGTTCCCAAAGAAGATATTGTACTTGGGTTTGACCCGCCGATGATGCGAAAATTGAGTGAATTTGCGATCGGATAACTTTAACCAAAGAAACCGGGTTTTTGGCCGAATCTGCTGGACACAACGAAATTTTATCGAAAAAACCCGGTTTCTGAACCCGCGCGTCAGTGGCGTAGTAAAAATTTCATTCTAAACCGTCTCTCGTCTCCACAGACAACTGATTTCTGACTAGCATAAAGTCCTCCGAGAACATATTTAAACTATCAAAAAAAGTTTTCCAAGCATTTTCTTGGGCGATCGAGATGTGTTCTGGTATAATCACAAACACTTCAACCTCTTCACCCACAGAACCAGGTGGCACTTGAATTTCAAGTTTATTTCCTGCAAGAACTTTGGTGGTAATCCGTATTGCTGACTGCATAGTTCCTCCTTGGCGATGATTAATTTTCCACAGCCCCTAAAGCTTTGAGGGTGGCTTTTTCAACTTCCGTTAAACCCGTAACACCCGTGATATTCATCTCCTCATAAGGTCTGTCACTTTTCAGTATTTTGAGGCACTCACCCGTCCCAGCATCCCAAATTATAATTGTGCCATCCCGACAGCAAGCAGCAATAATTTTTCCATTTGAACTGAAGGCAACTGAGTTAATTCTACTGGTATGACCTTGCAAAATTTTTAGACATTCACCTGTACGGATATCCCATATTCTTACCGTTCCATCTACACTTCCACTAGCAACTATTTTACCAGAATAACTAAAAGCAACTGAACGTATCCAATCAGTATGCCCCTGCAAAATTTGGAGGCATTCACCACTCTTGACATCCCATAATCTTACTGTTCGATCGATACTTCCACTGGCAAGTATTTCACCGTTCTGACTAAAGGCGATTCCGCGTGCCCAACCCGTATGCGCCTGCAAAATTTGGAGGCATTCACCACTATGGATATCCCACAGCCTCACCGTTCCGTCAAAACCTGCACTGGCAAATATCTCGCCCAAAAAACTGAAAGCAACCGAGTATACAAAATTGTTATGCCCTTGCAAGGTTTTGAGGCATTCGCCAGTAACGATATCCCACAGCCTCACCGTTTGTTTATAACCTGCACTCGCAAGTATTTCACCATTTGGACTGAATGTGATCGACCGTACTTCATTGCCAAATTCTGGCAAAGTATGAAGGCATTCACCACTGCGAATATTCCACAGCCTCAATGTTTCGTCATAACTACCGCTGGCAAGTATTTCACCGTTTGGATGGAAGGCAACTAAGTGTACCCGATCGAGATGCCCCTGCAAGATTTGGAGGCACTCACCAGTGTTGACATCCCACAGCCTGACTTTTTTCTCGTCATCGCCGCTGGCCAGCATTTCACCGTTGGGACTGAAGGCGATCGACATTACTTGATTGCTATACCCTTGCAGTGTATTCAAGCATTCACCGCTGTTGATATCCCACAGATTCAGCGTTTGGTCGTAACTACTGCTAGCAAGTATGTCACCCCCAGGATGGAAGGCAACTGACCCTACTTGATTGCTATGTCCTTGCAAAGTATTCAAGCATTCACCAGTGCGGATATCCCACAGCTTTGCAGTGCGATCGTAACTTCCACTTGCAAGTATTTCGCCATTTGGGCTAAAGGCGATCGACCGTATTTGATCGAAATGTCCCTCCAAAGTTTTGAGACATTCACCGCTACCGATATTCCACAGCTTCACTGTTTTGTCGCCACTGCCACTAGCAAGTATTTCACCAGTAGAATTGAAAACAACTGAAAACACATTTTTAGTATGTCCCTCAAATATTTTTAGACATTCACCACTGTTGATATTCCATACCCTTATTGTTTGGTCACCACTCCCAGTAGCAAGTATCTCACCACCAGGATGGAAAGCCACTGAAAATCCCACTTTAGTATGGTCTTGCAAAATTTTGCAGCATTCGCTAGTACGAATATCCCATAACCTTACCGTGCCATCAAAACTCCCACTGGCGAGTATATTTCCATCAGGATTGAATCTGACAGACATTACTGATTCGGTATGTCCCTGCAAAACTTTTAAACATTCACCAGTTTTGACATCCCATAACTTAATTGTTTTGTCATAACTTCCGCTAGCAAGTATCTTACCATCAGAACTGAAGGCAACTGACTCCACTACGTTGCTATGTCCTTTACAGGTCAATATTTCTCTGCAACTGCTAGCTTCCCACAAGCGAATTATGCCATCAGTATCACCTGTAGCTAACAGTTTGCCATCAGGACTAAACATTACTGACCGAATACTGCTGAAGATTTTAGTAAAAGCAGAATTAGCTAAATTCGCTTCAGCAAAGTTGACGCGGCGCAAGCTAGCATTTGTAAAATCAGCACCTAAAATAACTGCACGAGAAAGGTCTTTTGTTTCTAACGCAGTGCGATCGATTTTCACCAACAGCGTCGCCGCATTCCCTCCCACATAACCTACCTCACTTTCAGTTTTTCCCCGCGTTTCTTCCATAATTTCTAGTAGGGGCGACTTCTCTAAAGCCCCCCTTCTTAAGGGGGGTTGGGGGGATCTCTTCTGGCTAACATCGTCACTATCCTCTCTCTCTAATAGGAATTCGGGGGTTCTCTCGTGATTGGCATCGTCACGATCCCCCCCGGCCCCCCTTAACAAGGGGGGGGAAATAACCTCCAACATAGGTAACAACAAATCAATCACTGCTTTCGTCAGTGGCGCTTGTCCAAAACTCTGACAAAGTTGCCCTAAATCTTCAGCAATAAATCCCTGCAAAGGGGCGATAAGTTCGTTGTTATTTCTCTTCTGCGCCTGAAGCCGACAATAATTAGACCAAGTGTATAATTGAGCCTCAACATCAGGATCTAAACAAGACTGTTCCGGCGCAACTAATTCGGTAAAATCTGCCGCCAAAACTCCCAATTCCGCTGCAAATTTATAAGCGACAAAAAACTCTAATAACGAACGGTGCGCCGGAGTATAATCGCCATCGGCATTGCGGATCAGCATGGTTTGACCCATCATGTCGTAGTGCCAGTGGTCTAAGTCTTTTTCCTCTTGGACGATGGCACCAAATAGGCTGCGAATGCGATCGGGAAAACCGCGATAATTCAGACTCATTTGGTCGGTAGACAGCATTTCCCAAGACAATTCGCACAAGAAATAAAGCTTATCTGCTAACGAAGTAAAAGTCCGTTCAGCTTTGATATCTCTCTCTATCTTCCGCCGCACCGCATACAGATATATTCGCGACATATCCACTGGTTTGCCAGCTTCAATATCGGGCAATGCTTCCAAAATTAACTCGGTCATCACCGGGCGACGCGCTAAATCCAATAGTTGCAGGTTTCCCATCACTTTTTCGACAGTAGCAACTTCTGTTTGAAATGACAGCGCTTGCCGAATTTGCTCGTCGTTAAATTTCTCTAATTCTAATACTTCAAATTGGGGAGTTTCGCCTGTTAAAATGGTTGTTGAAGCTTGCAGTTCTGCATTGAACAATGCCCGTCCTTCCTTGCCTTCAGGAAAGTGTTCGGTGCGGCAAGTCAGGATAACTTTCGCACCCGGAACGACGGCTTTTGCTAGTTCCCAGAAGTTGTTGATGGTTTCTTGCCGATCGCACTTAGCGGCCATTTCATCAAAACCATCGAAAATCAACAGAAACTTACCCATCCGATTCAGTTGTTCAAAAGCCGAATAACCCGCCAAAGGTATCTCGTGTTTCCGAAAGAAAAACTCAGAAAATAGCGACTCCACACTAACAGCTTTAGCATAATCTCTCAGGGGAATTACTAACGGCAAACGCGGACGTTCTAAGCCGCGCTTTTGAGCATCTCGGTAGCGTTGTAGCGCCATCCAAGCATAGTGCATGGCAAACCAAGTTTTCCCCGTCCCAAATTCTCCTAAAACTGAAATATGTTCTTTTACTGGGTCATCCAACCACAAATCAATATAACCTTCAATCCAGCCATCTCGTTCGCCATAATGACTCACTCCTATTTTGCGGTGAGTATCGGGGTCAATTTCTTCTTTCGTACAAGCTAGCGGCACATATTTCGTATCAATTCCTCGGCTGGTAATTTCAGTTTCTAGCCAATCCAGATAAGCGGTAAAATCGGCATCTTGATCCAGCAATTCATCGAAGGTATAGCAAGCTAGATCGCGATTTTCATCTTTTTCTACCTCATCCCGCGCGGCGCGACTGATGCGGCGGGCGGTGACTAGCCAGCCTTCATCGGTGCGCTGCTTTTCCACCGACTCGCGCAAGGCTAAGATGTCCCTGAGTCCGGCTTCTCCGGCGATACCGCGTACTAAAATGCGATCGTACTTTTTGCGTCTCACCGGAACATTGATAATCCATTCAAAATAGTTATCTTCCGAGATTTGATAGGTTTCAAATTGATAATTTAAGGTTTCAAACCAACCGCGCACTTGTTGTGATAAAATAAAAGCTTGAGACTTTTGAATATTCGTTGATGCGGCTGCGGCGGGAAGTGCGGGATAATCTTCGGCTTCCAACCGCGCAAACTCGGTGCGAATTCCTTCGAGAGTGGGAAGGCGTTCGATGCGATCCATTACCATAGATAGGCGTTTTTGCAAAGAGGCGATCGCATTTCCCACCATCACATCGCCGATCGATCTCGTCCGCTTTGCGACTTCCATAAACACGGCGGCAAATGCCATAAACTCCCGTCTGGGGTCAATCCCTAAATCTCGAAGTTCTTGGCCCAAAGCACTTTCGTTGAGAAACTCATCGCCTGCTTGAATTAAAATGGCTGGGCTGTCGGACTCGAAGGCTTTACGAAATGCTGATTCAATCTCTTTTTGGCGAAACAGTTCTAAAATCTGCTTGGGTTTGCCAGCGCCGTATTCTACTAAAGTATAAACGTAAACTCCGCTAAAATCGGCTGGCGGTGCATCGGGGTCGAGGTTAAATCTTTTTAATAATTTGATGACTGTTTCGTTGCGCTGAAACTTGTCTTTGATGGTGCCGAAGGGAATGGCTGTCAGGAGGCTGATAACTAAGTCGAGACTAATTGGGATCATTTAGGCTTTCCTGTTTTTCCGTGGGAGTAACGCTCAAATCTAGAATCGGTAGGCTGTGTCCCTGAAATGCGCTGCGGGCGATCGCACATTGCTCTATTTTTATGTTAACAGGATTTACGCGCTTCAACCAAAGAAACCGGGTTTTTACCGAATCTGTGGGCTGCAACGCGTCTCTTCGTGAAAAACCCGGTTTCTGACCAACCGTTGGCAAGTTATATCCAGTTAATTAACTTAGCATTTTTTTCTCGATTTGACAACTTCAAAACAGAGAAAAAACCGACATATATTGTAGTAAAAAAAGCTTTGATATTAGTTGTCGTTTCATACTGAAAAAGTTAAAATATAGATAACTTACAAATAAAACTTGCTATCTATGAAAATACAATCTTCCGTCTTAGTCCACCTAGGATTTGGCAAATATGTGCGATCCGATCGAGTAACAGCAGTAATCCCAATTGAAGAAGAACGGGGCCCGGGCCGGCGCACTTTCGTGCACGTAGACGGCGAAGCAGACCCGATCGTTGCTTCGCGCGCCGAAGATACAATTGTTCGCGATTTAGTGCAGGAACCGCGCGAAATAACTCAAGCCCGCCAGCAACAAGAAATCCTCCAAGATTTGCTGGCAGATTTGAACAATGTTAACGTCACCGTGCGCCGCATCAGTCGCGATGAAGGCGGCCTCGATCTCGAACTTTTAGAGCGCCGGATTCGCCAAATCTTAGACGCATAAAAAGAAAAGACCGCCCGCGCGGTCTTAAGGTATGTAGTTGCGCTTCAGCGCTCTTTCATATCTAATTAAAAGAGCGCCCACGCGGTCTTAAGGTATGTAGTTGCGCTTCAGCGCTCAAAAGAGCGCCCACGCGGTCTTAAGGTATGTTGTTGCGCTTCAGCGCTCTTTCATATCTAATTAAAAGAGCGCTGAAGTGCAACTACGTACCTCCAGAATACTGCTCTTTCATATCTAATTAAGAGAGCGCTTTCATCGCAACTACGTACCTTAAGAGAAGAGAGCGCTGAAGCGCAACTACGTACCTTTGAGCGCTGAAGCGCAACTACGTACCTTTGAGCGCTGAAGCGCAACTACGTACCTTAAGAGTTGCCTAGGTCATGTTTAAGTTAAGGGTTTCATTGTCACTTCAATGTCAGCTAAACCTGTCAGTTTTTCCACGGGTACATCTTCTTCAACTCGCGGTATGAAAATAGTTAAACCTCCGGGAATGCACTCAATTGAAAGCGGAGTCATGCCGACAATTTCTCCATCTACAACCACTTTTTGAGGCGGATCGGCACTGATTTTTACTTTTTTTGCGCGCAAATAACCGATGTCGTCGCGATCGGTAGGATTGCCGCTCAACGCTGTTTGTAAGAGGTGATAAGAAGCTGCGATCGCCCCTGCTTTATTTTGAGGCGCCACCAGCGTCACGTCCAGCAAGCCGTCATCGAAAATAATCCCCGCGGGGCCTTGAGCTAAAATGGAAGTAGGCGGCGCTGCATTCGCCACTGTCACGGCCACCGCAGTAACGGTGATGATTTTATCTTCGGTTTCGATTTCGGCTTCAAATCTTTCTAAATTGTTTAACTGTTTGATTCCCGAGAGAATGTAGGCCAGCATTCCCCAGCGATTCTTCATTTCGCGATCGGCTAATTCGACAGTTTCCGCCTCAAAACCCACTCCAGCTAACAAAACCATCGGCATTTTACCGTTACACATCCCCGCATCCACCACCCGCGTCAACCCTCCCAAAATAGTTTCGCAGGCGGTTTCGATGGTATTCGGAAGATCCAAAGCATTTGCAAAAGCATTCGCAGTTCCCCGCGAAATAATTCCTAAAGGGATATTTGTCCCCACAATGGCGCCCGCAACTGCTGATAATGTGCCGTCACCCCCGGAAGCAATAATTTCCTGAACTCCTCTAGCAACTGCTTCGCGGGCGAGTTGATCTGCATCTAATTCTGGTGTTGTCAGCCGAATGTCTAAGTCAATAAACGGCTCTAACATTTCTTGAATTGTCGCTAAGTCTTGGTCGGGGTCGCTGTTGCCGGCGACGGGATTAAAGATTAGGCAAGCTGAACGTTTCATAGTTGGTAAGGGGTAATTGGGAATGGGGAATTGGGAATGGGGAATTGGTAATTGGTAATATTATTTCCTGTTGAGATACAACAATTAAATTGGTTTGTAGTGAGGACTTTCGTCCTTATTTTCCTGAGGACTAAAGTCCCCACTACAAACCTAAAACCAAATAGGTTCGATCGTTCGGACTTTAGTCCTTCCCAATTTTTGCGGACTGAAGTCCTCACTACAAACCTAGAAGCGAAAGTTAAATTACAAAAGGTTCGATCGCGATTTCCTGCCATTTCCCCTCAAATCGTTCGACAACCAAAGGTCGAACTCTGAACTTGGGGGGAGTCCCGTCAAGAACATCAATCCGCAAACACGAATAAGGACGGCGTTTGTGGGAACCTTCGCCGCTGCGGCCGACAAATAGCAAAGATTCCGCTACCCGCCGGCTGGCTGTTTCAGCACCAGCCTCGCGCGCCAACCGATAAGCTTCCGGGCTCGATGCTTCCTGCAATATCGGCCCTTCCGGGCGCTGACGCCGCAGGCTGTGGCCGCTTCCCCCGCAGACAATCCAATTAATCCCAGAGTCGCCGTGTCCGGTATCCCCAGTCCGCAGGTATTCCAAACAGTGGGCGTGGCCTGTGAGTACCAAATCTACTAGGGGACGCCCCCGCGCCTCCTCCCCAACTGCATCGGCCACCGCATCGAGTACCTCGCGCAATCGCAGCCGAACTGCCAAAGTTTGAGCTTGATTCCACTTTGTCGCCTCGGTTACGTAGGGGGGATGGTGCAAGTACATTACCCGCCCCCGCACGTCTGAATCTGCCCAAGATGCAATCAATCGCCTTTTGAGCCATTCGAGTTGTTCAACGTCCGTGGAGGCTGTTCTGTCGGGCGACAGTTGTTTGTCGATATCCATCAGCATTTCGTCAACTTGCTCTAATTTGGCGCTCAAGTCGTCTAGCTTTTCGGCTTCTTCGGGAATTTCCGGGTTGAGCCGATCGGACATTTCGAGCATTTCCAATTTTTCTTGTTCCAACTTTTGCCGGTCGAGTTCCAAATTTTGGCGGCGAATCTCGCCCTCTTTGGTTTTTGGGATCGGCAACGGTTCGTTAAAGGTGTTGGAGTCGAGGGCGAAGAAGTCGATGCCGCCGCTGCGGAACGTGTAATAGCGGTTGGGTAAGCGGGTAAAGCGTCCTGGTTGGTAGCGGATGCAGCGGCCGGTGCTGCTGTGAGCGGTGTAGTGGGCGTCTAGGTGGCGATCGAGCTCTCCCGGCAATTTGTGAGCCCTCAGGTAGTCGAGAAAGGCTTTGGCGTAGGCATTTCCGATCTCCGAACCGTGCCAGCCGACATCGAGATCTAACTTGGAACCCAGCAGCCTCCGCAGCGGCAAAGCAGTCGCAGAGAGAATTCCGTAGAATATCGGCAAGTCGTAGTAGTCGTGGTTTCCCGGTACGGGCAAAAACGGAAAGTTGAACACCATGCGATCGTAAGCAATCCGAGATGGTTGCTCGCCGCCGACGATAAACTCTCGGTAGGGGCGAATAAAGTTTTGCAAGTAATATTCACTCGAACCCACCAGATAAACTACATCGCCCGTATGCAGAGCAAAACGGCAACTTTGGCGTTCCCGCAGCATCAACTCGGCAACCTGCCGCTGCGGGTTGTGGCCGCGGTGGTTGCCGGTGCCGCTGTCGCCTGCGACTAAAAATGAAAATTCAGGACAGTCATCGGTTCGATCGTCCAAAACCATCTTAGTTTGGTCAATTCCCCGATCGGCGATCGACTTTTCTTGCCACCGCACCCGCTCGTTCATTTTGCGGATTTTGACTGTTATTCGCGGGTCGGACACGAATTTCACGCCACCTAGTCTCCCAAATTGCTCAGTTCCTAGTTAATCTTGCAGCGATCGCACGGGTGTTTACCTCTGTCTAAAAGCTGAACATCGCTCGATCGCTGGCGCGTGCGGGCTACAACCAGGTTTCTGCTTCCCTAGAAGTCGATCGACCCAGATTGAGAAAAACCGCGTTTTTTTGAGATTTAGCGATCGGGCGGTTGTAAACTCACTATTGTTAAAAAAAATGCAACTGCTTTTGCTTTGTCGGCGATCCAAACCCCGATAGTCATAAGTCATTCCCAATCCTGCAATTTTTCAATCCTGCAATTTTTCAATCCTGCAATTTTTCAATCCACAATCTAAAATCTAAAATGGTATCCGCTCAAATCTAATGTTATTGATGATACAGAACCTTTTAGTTCCCAGAATCGCGGCAAATTTTTAATTTTTAATTCTCTTCTGGCGCTCTCTCCCTCTCTCCCTGTATTCCCCTCTGGCTTTTACCCCCCGATCGGACTTCTGACAAAAACAAGTTTTCACTCACGAGCGATGGCACGATCGCAGCGCGTTTTGATACCATTCAATCAAGCCCAAGACAATCAGGGAATGTAGTGGAGGTGCGTAAATGGAGCTTTTCGGAGAACAAAAACGGTGTCTGGATGCTTTGGTAGCGTCGATCGAGCAATTGGGAGGTCGAGTAGACATTCCGAAGCTGGAGCAGATAGCAGAGCTCATCATTCAAACGATGAGGGGGCCTTGGCGCTACTTTCACACGTCGGAACACATTTTTGAGGTCGGAGGGTCAGTCGATCCGATCGAGGTACTGGCTGCGCTGTTTCACGACCTCGTGTACGTCCAAGTCGATCAGGGCGTAAGTTTCAATATCAGCAGCGCCCTTTGTCCTTTTGTCCAAGAAGTGCGATCGCAGTTAGTGATTAGAGATCGAACCGAACTACCCGACGATGCCATGTATCACCTGGTGGCCTCTGTCTTTGGGTTTGTTCCAGGCAAGATTCTCTCTCCGTTTGCCGGCCAGAACGAATTCTTGAGTGCCGTGATTGCTGCCAAATCTTTGGAGCCTTTTTTGCCTGCAAGTACGATCGCCGAAATTGCCGCTTGCATCGAAGCTACGATTCCTTTTCGTCCGATTTCGGCCAGCGGTTTGAGTGCGATCGAACTTTTGCACCAGCGCTTGGTAAGTGTAAATCGCGATTTGAATTTCGGATGGACTGATGCCGAAACAGCAGAAATTGTCAAGCGTTCGGTCAGGTTAGCCAATCGGGATGTAGAGAATTTTGCCTCTCCAAATTCCTCTAATTTCTTAGACAATACCTGGAACTTGATGCCAGAAACCAACCACGAATTGAGCAATGTCAATTCCTATACCGTGGGCGGATATCGCAAATCTCTGCAAAAGATGGAAGGATTTTTAAACTTCCTCAAACCAGAACTGGTTTTTCAGCAGTTTATGCAAGAACCGGACAATGAAACCTACGCTCACATGATTGCCCAAACTAGAAAAAATATCGCAGTCGCCAAACTTTATCTGGGTATCAAACTAATTACGATCGCAATTTTAGAAGCTCTTTCCTACCGTTTGGGGCGCGACATTCCGCTTTCGACAATGATGGGAGAATTGCGCGCACCAGGATTTAAAACATCGGTTTTGGAAGATTACTTGCCCAACAGACAAATCGCTTACCCCTTAGAAAGTCAGTTGGAAAAAGAGGTTTTAGATTTGTTAGCAATAGGACGTAATCAAGAATCTCCCTATGATATTAAAAACTCCCCCGTGGCTACGTTTATTATCAAATCTATCGGCTTTGCAGAAACCGAAAACTTTTTGAAGAAAGCTCAAGAATTCTTTGCCGGTCACATTTCGTCGGAAGAGTTTCTGTCTTACTGCGCTCCCGATGTCATCGATACCATCTCCTCCGGGGTTATGAAACTCTTTGACAGCAGGAAGACGGCTTTAGGAACAGTTAAGCTAGCTCACCAAACAGTTTCTTAGCATATGTTGGCAAAATCAGGACTTACGCACAACCTAATTTTGGTAAGGTGCGCTCTGCACCTCGTGCACCTTACCGCTATAATTCAATACGCTTGGGTTAACTGTTTACTCCGAGGAGATCCCCCTAAATCCCCCTTAAAAAGGGGGACTTTGAGCAACTTCTTGTCCCCCCCTTGGGAAGGGGGGCTAGGGGGGATCTGGCTTAACTGAACGGTATTGCGCTATAATTCCACCATAAAAACACTTTTTGCGTAAGTCCTGATTCAAAAAAAGAGGACTTTAGTCCTCACAAGAAACAAGCTCGATCGCGCGAAATTAACCGGATATTAGCAGTAATCGCGACTGAGTTATTATTATTCTTTTCTTTCAATTATAATCGTCATGTGAGCGACTAATGCACCGATCGCTCCTACTGCTGCAATCACTGGAAACAAAGTCGCGCTGATGACTCCGCCGACTACTCCCACCGTCAGAGGAACTTCTACTAAAATCCGTCCCTCTTCATTTTTGATAATCAGGCGGCGGATACTCCCTTCGTGAATCAGCTCTTTAACTTTAGCAACCAAATCGTCGCCGTTAATCTTCAACTCCTCGACGCTAACTTTGTCCTGAGTATAAGTAGGGGTTTCTAAAGGAGTCGCGTCAAATTGAACTTCAGTAACTTTTTCGGCAGAAACTTTTCCCGATACAGGTATTGATTCGAGTTCTCTTGCCCCGACAGGTTCTTGTACGCGATCTGTAGGTGTGTCCATTTTTTGTTCTCCTTTTCGGTAAAAGTATTTTTGTATAGAATTATTTAGAATAATAACACGCAACTTTTTATCCATCAATCATACTTTTGGGTGATATTAAGGCATTTACGTAATAAACTCAGAAACCGGGTTTCTACGAAGATTTCTGGTAACTCAACGAAAAAAATCGTAGAAACCCGGTTTCTCGCCCCCCACCATGACTTCAGAAACCGGGTTTCTACGAAGATTTCTGGTAACTCAACGAAAAAAATCGTAGAAACCCGGTTTCTCGCCTCACCTCTTGCCCCCCCTCTCTCCCTCCCTCTCTGCTTGTGCCAATACGCTAACTGTCTACCTCTGAGCCTCCTACCGCCACACCCGTGAAAAGCCTCAAATGTAGACAGCCACAGGATTAGAGCTACTTTCACACCTTGTATATTCAGACTCAGCGGATGTAGAGGTTGAAATACTGACATTGTACTGAAAGTGCGATCGCCCCGCCGTGTATAGATTTAACACATCTAGTTCGGCAAACCGCACATGGAAATCCTCGCTTACTTTCCTCAACAGTCATTTTTATCCAAGTCACTGCGATCGCCCCACAAAACCCGGCCTCCCGAGGTTCCTCCCATGAACATCCTAGAGTTTCTAATGAGAATTGCTTAAAATAAAGGGGAAGCAGTAGTAATTATGATCGAAATATTATCGAAACCAAACCAATTATCTCAAATTGAAGTTGAGCTTGGCGCAAAGTCGGCTAAAATAGAATTTCTTCCTTCTGCTTCCCCTTTATTTCCCGTGTCCGATTTGGCAGCGACAGAATTTGCATATCAAGTTGGTGGCAGTTTGCAGGCGAATGCTCTTACCTACGTCACCAGAGCAGCAGATAGCGAACTTTACGAATCGTTAAAAGCAGGTAATTTTTGCTACGTGCTCACCTCCCGACAAATGGGAAAATCGAGTCTGCGGGTGCAAACAGCGCGCCGCTTACAAGCAGAAAATATTGCCTGCTCAATTGTTGACATCACAGGAATTGGCACGGCTCAAATAACTCCCGTCCAGTGGTACGCGGGTTTTACAGCCACTCTCGCCAATAGCTTTAAAATTAAAATGAATGTCAAGACTTGGTGGCGCGATCGAGAAGACTTGCCACCAGCCGTCAGATTAAATGAATTTATCGAACAAGTATTGCTTCCGGCGATCGATCGCAATATCGTAATTTTTATCGACGAAATTGACAGCATTCTCTCCCTGAACTTCTCCAGCGACGACTTTTTTGCCTGGGTGCGCGGCTGCTACAACAAACGCGCCGAAAATCCCGAATACAACCGCCTGACTTTTGCCTTATTTGGAGTAGCGACTCCTCAAGATTTGATCTCTGACAAAACCCGAACTCCGTTTAATATCGGCCGCGCCATTGAACTCAAAGGATTCGATCTTGCCGAAGCCACACCTTTAGTCAGAGGATGGCCAGAAAAAATCGATAATTCCCACGAAATTCTCAAAGAAATCTTAGCTTGGACTGGAGGACAGCCATTCCTTACTCAAAAACTTTGTCAATTAACTGCCCAGAAGTTAGCAGCAGAAACCAGCCGCGATTGCCATAGCCCAGCCAACTGTCAATTATTTATTGCCGAATTAGTGCAGTCTAGCACCGTAGAAAACTGGGAATTTCAAGACGAACCCGAACATCTCAAGACAATTCGCGATCGCCTCCTGAGAAATCAAGAGCGCATCGGCCGTTTGCTAGGACTTTACCAACAAATCTTAGCAGATATGACTCTGCCAAACGGCGCAAAAAATACCGCAAAAGAGTCGATTGCTCAATATAATTTAGCTAAATACAGTTCCCAAAAAATGGAACTTTTACTGTCAGGTTTAATCGTCCAAGATGGAGGAAAACTGAGAGTTTACAACCAAATTTATGCGTCTGTTTTTAATCGGGAATGGATACACCAAGAATTAGCAAAGCTCCTGCCTTACTCCGAGTCTATCTGCGCTTGGGAAGCCTCCAACCACACAGACGCTTCCCGCTTGCTGCAAGGCAGAGCTCTCGCAGAAGCCTTAATCTGGGCGGCTGACAAAAGTTTGAGCGATCGCGATTATCAATTCCTCTCGGCTAGCCAAGAACAAGAAAATCTGGAAGTTCAAAGAGCTTTGGAACTAGAAAAAGCAGCTTCGCAAATATTAACCGAAGCAAATTTAGTTTTGACTAAAGCTCAGCAAAAAGCCAAGCGAACAGTCCAATTTAGTTTGTTTGCACTCGCTGTAATTTCTGCTATCTCTGGTAGCGTGCTCGTGCAGGTGCAGCGAGTAGCCCAGAAAGCTGAAAATCAAAAAAAACAAGCAATAATTACCCACATAGAAGCACTCAATTCTACCGCCGATATTTCCCTAAGCTACGATCAGCTAGGAGCTTTAATCGCAGCAGTCAGTGCTGGCAAAAAAATGCGAGAGATAGAAGTTTCCCCAACGCTGAAAGCACAGACACTAAATATACTGCACCGAACGGTAAATGCAGTTAGAGAACGCAATCGTTTGCTTAAGGGACACACGGCTAATTTCAGCCCGGATGGCAAGTTGATTGTGAGTGCGACTGACGAATTGTTGGTGAATTTCTTTCAGCCTAACGGTAAGTTAATTTTGAGTTTGCCTGGACACACCGAGTCAATTACTGAGGTAGTTTTTAGTCCTGACAGTCAGTTAGTTGCTTCTACAAGTTTTGACAAAACTGTCAGAATTTGGCGCCGCGACGGAACTTTGCAGCAAGTTTTGAAAGGACATCAAGATTTAGTTTGGAGTGCAAGTTTTAGCCATGATTCTCAACTAATTGCTACTGCAAGTTCGGATAAAACTATTAAAATTTGGAATGCAGGCGGTGTTTTGCTGCATACTTTAAAAGGACATACTAGACCTGTTACATCAGTCAGGTTCAGTCCCGATGGTAATATGTTGGCTTCCACCAGTCAAGATCGAACTGTCAAACTTTGGAAACGCACTGGAAAAACACTGTTTCGACTTGAGAAAACTCTTTTGGGACACGGAGATGAAGTGTGGGGCTGCAATTTCTCGCCAGACGGTGAGAGGATTGCTTCAGCTAGTCACGATTGGAAGGTGAAAGTTTGGAATACTGACGGCAAGTTGCTCAAAACTCTCGATTCTACAGCAGCTTTGGGTAATGTCAGTTGGAGTAAAGACAGCAAGTTGCTGGCAGGGGGCAGCACTGACGGCAATGTGAGACTTTGGCGCCGCGACGGGACTTTGCTGCAAACTTTTAGGGCACATCAAGCGGATGTGTGGAGTGTGAGTTTTAGTGCCGATCGCAAAACTTTAGCATCTGCCGGGAAAGATGGGTCGGTGAAGCTTTGGAGTCTCGATCCTGCTAAAGTAGAAGGTGCCGAACTTGACACATTGCTCGCCGTCGGCTGTCGCTGGCTAGGAGACTACCTGCAATACAATCCGGGTGTTGAGAGCGATCGGCATTTGTGCGAAAAAACTGACAATTGACATTTTGTGCCAATTAGCAGAAACAGGTTGCGGTTGAATTGTCAGGGCGGGCGATCGGCTCCAGATTTGTCGCTACTCTTTTCTGGATTGTCATATAATTTTAGGTAAGGGGTAATAGCAAATGTCCTCGCCCAGATCGCGGATGTCTATCAATCTGAACCAAATTCATGTTATGAAACATTCAAGCTAGTGATAAGTGCTAGATTCTGGTTAGTAGAATTTGGGATAGATTAAACTTACTAAGTAGTCAGGTTGCAAAGGTATCTACTGTTAAATTAATCTAACCTGCTATATCGTTTCGGGTGACAACAGCACGATTAAAGAAAAAAATCATGCTAAATTAACTCGATTGGAGCGAGCCGAGTAGAGTTGATTGCCAAGCTATCAAAAGAGTAGAAAAAGCAGTGCAAATAGTACGCAATACTCCAGCAGCCAACAGCAACTGCCAATTACCAAAGGAGGGAGCAGTGTATGAAACTGATGGGGTAAGTCCCCTGAAATCGCCGCTCGGTTTGCGATCGACTCTAGAGGAATTAACCCTGTACAACTTTCTCCTGGAGTCAGAGTGTCTGGGTGGCGAAGTTACTAAAATTTTTCAATCTAATCCTTTACTTCCCGGCATCATCATTACTGAGAAAGGAAAGTTTGCAGGGATGATTTCGCGCCGACGTTTTTTTGAACACATGAGTCGCCCCTACAGCTTGGAGTTATTTTCTCAACAGCCTTTGTTCATCCTGTACCGCTTTACTAAAACTGATATCTTGGTTCTCGATCGCAAAACCTCTATTATGAAGGCAGTACGGCAGTCTCTAGAGCGATCGCCCGAACTGATCCACGAACCCATTGTAGTGCAGGTAGAGCCGGACAATTACCAACTTTTAGACGTTCACCAACTACTGCTTTCTCAGTTGCAGATTCACGAGTTAGCAACCGTGGCGATGCGGGAATCCCAAGCACAATTGAGACATCAAGCCCAACAGCTCGAACTTGCCCTCCTGGAACTTCAGCGCACTCAAACTCAACTAATTCAAACAGAGAAAATGTCTTCTTTGGGGCAGTTAGTAGCAGGAGTTGCTCACGAAATCAACAATCCCATCGGCTTTATCTACAGCAATTTGCACCACGCTAAAGAGTATACCGAAGGTTTAATGCGGATGCTTTCTCTGTACCGGCAGCACTGTCCCGAATCTATCCCAGAAATTGAAGCGGAATCAGAAAACATCGAACTCGATTATTTGCTGGAAGACTTACCCAAAGTGTTTGATTCGATGCAGCAAGGTGCAGAAAGGGTGCGCGATATCGTTTTGTCGCTGCGGAATTTTTGCAGGTTAGACGAAGCCCAAATGAAGCAGGTCAACATTCACGACGGTATCAACAACACAATTATGCTTTTGCAAAGCCAGCTTAAAGGGAAACCAGGACTGGAGGCGATCGCAATTCACAAAGAATATAGCAAATTGCCGCTGGTGCAGTGCTATCCCGGACAGCTAAATCAGGTATTTATGAATATTTTGGTTAATGCCATTTACGCTCTTGTTGAGTGGAACAAACACGAAAATGTCGATGGGAAAACCCAGAAAAATTCGCAAGCAGGCGATCAAAATAATTCCCGTACAAACACTCAATCTTCAATTTCTAATTCTAGCCATCTGATGCCTGCGATTCTGATTCGCACGGAGTTAGTCGAGGGCAAAAAGGTAATAATTAAGATTTCTGACAACGGCCCGGGGATGACAGAAGATGTTCGGAAGCGGTTGTTTGACCCTTTCTTTACCACAAAGCCTGTGGGCAAAGGAACGGGCTTGGGATTGTCAATTAGCTATGAAATTGTTGTCAATCAGCACGGTGGCGAATTGAAGTGCTTTTCCGAACCGGAAAAAGGAACTGAATTTGCGATCGAGATTCCACTTCAACAGTTTTCCCCACCACATATGTTACCTCGGTTTGCCTGATGACTGCTGTTCGCGATCGGGGACAGCACTAGCTCGAAAGCGAGCGGGGACAGCACTCATGACAACTGTCAACTGTCAACTGTCAACTGTCAACTGTCAACTGTCAACTGACTACGGACTACCTTTGCAAACCCACTTCCACAAAACATGACTCGGCCCCTGTTGGCGAATGCGGCGCACTTGTTGTTCCAAACCCTGTTTTTCCCGCAGGGGCAATCCTCGCACAATGTTGCGACTGTGCCAAGTTAGCACTGCTAAAGTCATCGCCAAACATATACCCAAACCGAGAGTGGGCCAGCGGTGAAAATATAAACCGTAGCGCACCGCCGCCCAAGTAAAGTTTTCTAACCACAAATCGATTTCGTGACGCAAACTCCAAATGCTCAAAGAACCGACGCTAATCCACAGCAATATCACAGTTAACCAGCGGCCGTAAACTGTTAGTTTGTGAAGCCTTTGGACTTCAATTTGAAAATTTGGGTCATTAGTCATGGCAGAAGGAAGAAGGAAGAAGGAAGAAGGAAGAAGGAAGACCGAAGTTGCAATCGACCGCATGGGGAAATTGCAACGCGAGAACGTCCTAACCGTCTTGGCGCGGTTACAATAACACCAGTCAACAGCTCGATCGCTAATGACTGATGACCAACAATCGTTAAACTTCTTCTGATGGGTTAATTCCTTCTGCGGGGACGGCGATGGATTTGCCTGTACGACTGCGCCACCAAGCTAGCAGCGTGCTAGCAATGAAAATACTGGAATATGCACCAGCAATAAAGCCGACAATCAAGGCTAAAGCAAAGTATTTGAGGGTTTCGCCGCCAAACAAAAAGATGGAAAACAAGGTCAGCAGCGTCGTCATGGTCGTGTTAATTGACCTTCCCAGAGTCTGCATGACGGCATCATCGACAATTTGATCGATCGACTGTCCGGGATTTAGCTTGATTACTTCCCGCACGCGATCGTAAATTACCACTGTATCGTTAACAGAAAAACCGATAATTGTCAAGAGCGCAACCACAAATAAACTGTCAACTTCCACTCCTATAGCCAAACCCAACATTGAGAAAATGCCCAGGGTAATTAAGACATCGTGAAACAAAGCAACAAAAGCAAAAAAGGCATAATCTAACTGAAACCGGAACGTCAGATAAAGAGTAATGCCAGCAAAAGAAAGGAACAAAGCTAGCAAGCCGGAAGTAAATAACTGTTTGCCGAGAGTAGGGCCAACCGTATCAATTTGAATAGATTGAGGAGCAAAAGCGCCTATTTTCTCGCTCAAAGCTGTTTGCAACTTAGTCCGCTGTTCGACATCCAAAGTTTTAGTCCGCAGGGACAAACCGCGCTGTTCTTTGCCGATAACTTGAATGCTGCTGCCGGCCAAACCTTGGGTGTCGAGGACTTGGCGGACAGCAGCAATATCGATGGGTTTACAATTTTCCGGTTTCGTGCAGTCGAGTTCAAATTGCAGCCGAGTGCCGCCGATAAAGTCCAAACTGGGGCGCAGCGGTGCGCGGATGTCGGGACGAGTCCAAGAAATCGCCATCGACACTATACCTGCAAGGATTATAGCGGCGGAAAGACTCCACCAGATCGATCGCTGTTTGATAACACTGAATTGCATAATTTCGCGGGAATTGGGAATTGGGAATTGGGAATCGGTAATCGGTAATCGGTAATCGGTAATTGCGAGTTGGAAATTGGTAATTGCGAATTGCGAATTAATTTACAACTGATTTTTAGCAATTTTTACTTAGCCAATCTTATCGATTACCAATTACCCATTACCCATTACCTACTAGCTATTAGCTATTAACTGTTTTCGACAAACCGGGACAAAACCACTCGGGTTTGCGTAATTTGGGAAAGCCCAAGACTACCAACATTAGAGTGCGACTGCAAGTAAGAGCAGTAAACATACTCACTGCGACGCCCAAGGCCAGCGTTACAGCAAACCCTTTGACTAAACCAGCCCCCAACCAGAACAAAGCAGCACAAGCAATCAGTGTAGTTACGTTGCCGTCTAAAATGCTGGAAAAAGCGCGGTAAAAACCTGATTCTACCGATCGATAAAGCGTCTTCCCCGCCCGCAACTCTTCCCGCGTGCGCTCAAAAATCAACACGTTAGCATCAACCGCCATCCCGATGCTGAGCACAAAACCAGCAATTCCTGGCAACGTTAATGTCACCCCCAACAGCACGAAAGCGGCCCAAGTTAACAAAGCATAAATTAACAGAGCAATATTGGCAATTACGCCGGGGAGTCGATAGTAGCCAACCATGAAAATCAAGACTAAAGTCAAGCCACCGATGCCTGCATTAATACTGCTTTGAATGCTGTCTCGTCCCAAGCTGGCACCTACTGTGCGGTTTTCAATAATTACGACAGGCACGGGCAAAGCACCGCCGCGCAATTGCACCGCCAAGTCATTAGCCTTCTGTGCTGTAAAGTTGCCCGAAATTTCGACATTACCGCCTGTGATACCTGTTTGTTTGTACTGATCGCTAACAGTCGCAGCACTAATGAGTTCGTTATCTACAAAAATGCCTAGGGTGAGGTTTGTACCAGCAATGCTTTTGGTCAATTCGGCAAACTTTTGGGCCCCCTCAGTATCGAACCGTAGCGCTACAGCATAGGTGTTGCCTAAGGAATTGGATGTGGCGAAAGCATCTTTGAGGTTTTTGCCGGTGATCTCGGTACGTTCGTAAAGGTTGGCGGTAAGCTGTTTAATGTCCTGATTCTTTTTGTCGATCGCAGCTTGGTTGTCTGCGATCGCCTTAGCATCTCCTTTTGCCTGCAACTCCTGCTGCTTTCCCAGCATTCCAGCAAGTTCCTCTTTCCTAACCTTCAAAAAAGCTCCTTCTTGCGGTGTCTCGCGCCGAAAATCTAGCTGTGCCGTACCGCCGAGTACCCGTTCCGCTTGTTGCGGATCGCTTACTCCAGGCAACTGAACCAGAATTTGATCGCTGCCTACGGTTTGTACAACTGATTCGGAGACTCCCAAACCATTAACTCGGTTTTCGATAATTCGCCTCACTGCTTCTAGATCCCGCTCTTCAATTTTCGGGATATCTTTGGTAGTTTTTACCTGAATTGTGAGTTGCGATCCTCCTTGCAAGTCTAATCCCAGCCGCGTCGGAATTGTTGCTATCACAGTAATAGCGGCTACGATCAAAACAAAAATTAGGGCTAATAATGAACGTTGTTTTTGCATACTTATAGTAGTTGACAGTTGACAGTTGACAGTTGGTGAGACTGTGGATTCCTGCACGGTTGAGGTAGTTGGCAGTTTACCAGGGACAGTAATTAGTTGGCAGTGGTAATTGGTAATTCGCAATTGGTAATTGGTAAGGGCAGCTATCAACTGTCAACTATCAACTGTCAACTATCAACTGTCAACTGACTATTTATACTCGCAAACCTACCATTTTTTGGACAGCTTCGACAATTTGGTTTGGCTGGACAATTGTCAATCTTTCCAAATTACCGTTGTAAGGTGTGGGAATATCTTGTGAAGACAGCCGCAAAACTGGTGCGTCAAGTTCGTCAAAATATCGATCGCAAATTGAGGCAATTAATTCAGCGCCGATGCCTCCGGTTTTCATGCACTCCTCTACAATAATTACTTTGTGAGTTTTGCGAATAGATTCGCCGATGGTGTCCATGTCGAGGGGTTTGAGAGAAATTAGGTCGATTACTTCTGGATCGAAACCTTCTTTCATGAGTGCCGGCAAGGCTTGCAGGACGTGGTGGCGCATCCGCGAATATGTCAAGATGGTGACATCTTTGCCCGATCGCACAATTTCCGCTTTATCTAACGGCACTAAATATTCTGTGTCTGGCAAATTTTCCTTAAGGTTGTAAAGCAAAACGTGCTCGAAAAACAGCACCGGGTTATCGTCGCGGATTGCTGATTTTAAGAGTCCTTTGGCGTTGTAGGGAGTCGAACAGGCGACAATTTTCAAACCTGGTACTGCTTGGAAATAGGCTTCTAACCGCTGGGAGTGTTCGGCGCCGAGTTGTCGGCCCACGCCGCCTGGGCCGCGAATTACCATCGGCATTTTGAAGTTGCCGCCGGAGGTGTAGCGCAGCATTCCGGCGTTGTTGGAGATTTGGTTGAAGGCGAGGAGCAAAAAGCCCATGTTCATGCCTTCGATGATCGGCCGCAATCCCGTCATTGCTGCGCCTACTGCCATGCCTGTAAAGCTATTTTCGGCGATCGGGGTATCGAGGACTCGGAGCTCGCCATATTTTTCGTAGAGGTCTTTGGTGACTTTATAGGAACCACCGTATTGACCTACGTCTTCGCCGAGTACGAATACAGAGGAGTCGCGGGCCATTTCTTCGTCTAGCGCCTCGCGGAGGGCGTTGAACAATAGGGTTTCTGCCATAGGAGGTGAAGCAATGATTGCAGGAGGTCAGATTAGAATCTTAACCTTTTGGGGGTGTCGGTGAGGATGCGATCGTACATTTGGCAGTTAAGACTGGAGATTTGGCCAACATATATCATAATATTTGTATTATGTCAATCAATATTTAAGTTAACTAGACAGGCGGGAATTCCCCCGCTCACAGCAGAGGAATATTATGTTCCAGACAAAAACTGAACTAACTCTGGAAGAGTTTCTCAGTCTCCCCGAAGGAGAAGGAGATATAACCTACGAACTTGTTGACAATCAAGCAGTACCGAAGATGTCACCGAAAAAATTTCATTCTCGCCTCACCAGAAGCCTGATAAAAATTCTCGAACAGTGGGGTGAAGAACGGGGAGAAATTGGTGTAGAATGGGCAGTTAAATTAACCAGAATGGGGCGAGATTGGGTTCCAGTCCCAGATTTTTTATATGTTTCTTACCGAGAAATTGGGTCTAAAGCCCCGTCCTTCTAGGACGGCTTTTTCTTAACTTTTCTTAATTTTTCTTGGGATTCTCCTGAATCCGCGATAAAATGCCAACATGAAAACCCTGAAGTTTAAGCTGTATCAACATAAGCGGAATAGATTTCTCAAGCGGTCAATTAACGCCGCCGGAGTGATCTATAACCACTGTATTGCCCTACATAAAAGGTACTACAGAATGTGGGGAAAACACTTAAACTGCTCTAAACTTCAAGCTCATATAGCTAAACTACGGAAGCGTAAACCTTTCTGGCAACGACTAGGCTCTCAGGCCGTTCAGGATATCTGTCAACGCATCGAGAAAGCCTATCAACTATTCTTTAAGCACAATAAAAAGGGAGTAAGACCGCCGGGATTCAAGAAAGTTAGAAGATACAAATCTTTTACTCTAAAGCAAGCCGGATACAAATTTCTCTTAGGCAACAGAGTTAGGATTGGAAATCAGGTTTATCAGTATTGGAATTCCAGGGAAATAGAAGGAACCGTTAAAACCTTAACTATCAAGCGATCGCCTCTAGGTGAACTCTTTATGATGGTGGTTGTGGACCCAGAAATAAGAGAACCCAAAATCAAATCCGAGACGAGTAGAATTGCTGGATTTGATTTTGGCTTAAAAACCTTCCTGACTATTTCCGATGGAACCCAAATTGAATCCCCTCAATTCCTCAAGCAATCCCTAAACAAGCTCAAGCAAGCCAGTCGCCAACATTCAAGAAAAGTTAAAGGGTCAAATCATCGAGAGAAAGCTAGAAAGAACTTAGTTCGTCAGTATGAAGATGTTTCAAATCGTCGTACTGACTGGTTCTGGAAACTAGCCCATCACCTCACAGATAGATTTGACATTTTGTGTTTTGAGACCTTGAACTTGAAAGGAATGCAACGTCTTTGGGGCAGGAAAATATCAGACTTAGCCTTTGGAGAGTTTCTCCAGATTTTAGAATGGGTGGCTCAGAAAAAAGGAAAAGCGATCGTTTTTATAGATAGATGGTATCCATCTAGCAAAACCTGTTCTGCCTGTGGTCATGTTTTAGAAAGTCTAGATTTATCGGTAAGAGAATGGCGTTGTCCATCTTGTCAATCTGTGAATGGACGAGATGAAAATGCTGCTAAAAATATTTGTGCGGTTGGGGCATCGACCGCTAAGTTAGGCTATGTTAGACAGGTTTTGCCTGCAATTGCTGTTTGACCTTAGAATCAAGAGTGCGTTTACGCCGGGGAGTATGTCAAGAACGCTTATCTCCAGACTGGAATCAAGATGAAGCCTGTCCTGTCGTCCCGGAATTAGTCATAGAAATTATTTCACCAGAACAAACTTTCGGTCAGTTAGCTGCGAAAGCGAGAAATTATTTGGATGCTAAGGTATTGCGGGTTTGGGTAGTTGATAGCAAGGCTAGAAGTATTACAGTTTTTTACCCCGATGCAGCACCGCAGACTTATATGGGAGATACTCTATTAAAAGATCCACTTTTTGATGGACTAGAATTTACTGCGGAACAGGTATTTAAGATGGCAAAAATACCATAATTTTTTTTGAATCAGGATTAGTGTGTGCTAGTTCACAAGCTATTCCATTGTTCTAGAGTAATTTGCCTATCTATAATCTCCTCAACCTCTCGAATCATCATCCGTAACTGAGGAACAGAATACTCGTCATTAGAAGGAATAGTTAAGCGATACTCATGATAAATCATAAACTGGTGCTTGCTTCCAGAAAAAGGGTCAGCTAAGCCTAGCTCTTGTAATTTCTGGATAAATTCTCGACGCTTACAAGGTGTCCAACGGCTCAAGGCTAGGCTCCTGATTTAAATCAATATTGTCAATTACGGGCAAACGATGTCGCAATTTTAACCCTAGCAAAATCCAGTCTTCCAAAGTGGATCGCAACTCATTTTGACACTCTTTTAAAGTTGAGCCAAAGGCGATGACTCCCTTGCAAACAGGAATTTTGCCGACAAAGCTACGATCTTCAAGTTTGTCATACATAGCCTCAGTCATTGCTCGATCGACGTATTCACTCAGAATGAATTTTACAGTCATTGAGTTTTAGTTTCCTTTTGCTTGTCGAATATTTGGCGATCGGGTATTTAGCTCTCCTTCACAGTTACATCTATTATATTTGTTTTTGTCAAGCTACTACATTTATATCTCAGCAAAATGCTTCTGCAACAAATCGTGAATAAATCGATAACGTCGATCGCCCGTTTTTTGAAGCAACAGTCGATCGCCCGCAGCATCCAGAAAACGCTGGTAATCCCAAGGAATATGACCGCTAGACCACAGCACGAGGCGCAATATCAAACTATCAATCGCCGGAATTGGCGGCAACACAGCACTAATTACCGCAGCCACAGCACCCGCAATCAATCCCCAAATCGAGCCGGAGACTAGGGTGGCGATTACTCCCAAAAATACCCAAATCAGCCCGCCCAACAGCTTAACTCCAAACTGATACTTGCGCTGTTCCTCGCCTGTTTGCAGCCAACTCGACGAGATGCGATCGAGGTAAAATTCTTGAATTCCTTGCTGTTCCATCTTTCTCGCCAACCATCCCAGCCAGCGGCGAATTTGTTCTGGCCGCAGTTCCTTATTTCTGGGATACTGCTTGACTTCCCCAGTCATTTGGTGGCGGATGTAAGCAGTTAACAGATATTTGCGCTGTTCTTCTGTGGAAGTGATCCGCTTCCAAGATTCAATTAAAATATCATCGTAAGCCAAAGCCATCATGCTCAATAATAAGGGAGCTTTTGCTAATTTTAACAACTCCGGCTCCTTCTCTATGCTGTACCAAAGTTCGCGGCTTCTGGCTTCTAGGAGATAATTTTGAATTTGAGTTTCGCTCAGAGGTTTCAGCAAAACTGCTGCTTGCAGTTTAAATCTACTCTGGCAGTTTTTGTAAGCTTCAAAACTGCTGCACGCGACTAAATGTTTGGGTTGAAATTCGCTTTCAAGAAACTGATTGATTGCTTGAATGCAGCTATCTTGGCGGTGGATTTCTACTTCGTCCAAACCGTCGAGGAGAGGTAGCAATTTTTGTTCGGCCAGCCATTTTTTGCCGACAGCCGCAGGGATACTATATTTGTACTGAAGCTGAACAATTAACCAATCTGCGATCGCCCCAGATTCTGCTTTCCACGATCTCAGTTCAAACAGCACGGGTATTGGTAAATTAGGATCTTGTTCGGCGCGCGAAACTAACACCAGAGCCAATTCTAGCAGCGTCGTGGTTTTGCCGGCACCCGTCGCTCCCAAAATGACTAATTTGCCGTTGGTGCGATCGAACACTTGAGAAATGCTAGCTTTGGCTGGAAGCCGAAAACTTGGACGATTTCCCGCTTTCACTTCCACATCCCAACAGCGGCTAACACCGACAGGCTGCGAATCTTGGCTGAGGTTAGCCAGCACAGCAGTATGCAAGGATTGCGATCGGCCGGCTTCGGCTTCCTGCTTCACCTCCGAAAGCAGTCGATCGCGAGGTGGTTGTAATTGGAAAGGAATAAATCTTGACATGACAACTAATAAACTAGACTTCTTGCAAAAATAGTTAGGACGCTGCTCAAAGCCATCCCACAAAAATCTTTTTTCTTGTGGGATGGGCTTCTAGCCCGTCCCAAAATTTGATTAAAAGGACTTTTGCAAGAGGTCTACTGCACCTCGCGCTGGATGCTTACGTTGCTAGAGTTGAACACAATTGGCTCAGAGCAACAGTACCATCACTACAGGTGTCAAGTATAGACGGACTAAAATTATTGTGACAATCATGAATGTTAAATTTTAGGAACTCATCCGGAAAGATGAGCCCTGATTAAGTATTTTCACTATAAATCCAATGGTGGTCGCCCGGAATTTCCCGGAAAAATCTTGATAAATCCGCCTAATTACGTATTTTCCCTATAACTTGACTGGCGATCGCGTCAATTCCGCAACCAAAAATATCAGTATAAATACAGAGGAGGTTTTTATGCCATTTACTTCTACTCAAATCATCATTACAGGCTTAGCAGGGCTAGCCACAGCCGTGGGTGTAGCTGCTGCAACTATACAGTCGGGTGCGATTCAACAATCCAATGTAGCCCTTCGAGAATCCCCAGCAGCAGTCAGAAACGAGATTTCACTCGTTCCGGCGAACAACCCGGAATCTGAACCGGCAGAACCTCTGCAAGTAGAAACCCAGCCTGCGGAAGCCCCGAAATCTCAACCTCAGCCAGCCAAAAGCGTCGCACTTCAACCACCGCTAATCGCTGGAGTCTCGCAGCAAAAAGGTGCGCCAGTAGTTGTCACACCGCCCAATTCCGGCTGTAAAATCAGTATGGCTGTAGTTAGCGATCCGAATCCACCGCTGAATGTGCGATCGCACCCGCAAGTAAACGACAGCAAAATAGTAGGAAAACTGAAAAATAATACCTTTGTTTCCATCGCAGAAGAACAAAATGGTTGGCTGCGAATTACCGAACCGCCCGGTTGGATTGCCAAAAATCGCACCGAAAGCAGTTGTTCTAATGTCAACCAGCAGATTAATTTTTTGACTGGGGGAGATGAAGCGATAGTCAAAGGTCGAATTATCGGCGGTGGAACTCATTCTTACAAGATTCGGGCTGCTAAAAATCAAACAATGACGGTTAAGAATCGGAAAGATGTTTTCCCACAAATTATCACTCCTAGTGGCAAACTTTTAGTAGAAGATCCGAATACACAAGGCAAGAAAACTGAGTGGACGGGCAAAATCCCTGTTACTGGAAATTACACATTTCAACTAGACTCAAATTTCCGTGGCTATGAATACGAATTTTATGTGCGAGTCCGATAAATTCCCAAGAATACCGGGCGGTTGAAACCGCGTCTATACAGACAAAACAAGCCGGACGCCGGTTGAAGAGTGGGCGGTGAAAATTACGTTAGCTTCTTCAGTCCGCGGAGGCGGACTTCCTTTGTGTAGACGCGGTTTTAACCGCCGTCTTAGTTTGTGTAGACGCGGTTTTAACCGCCGTCTTAGCTAATTAAGGAATTTCAGAAAGCGACACATCTAAAATCGCAAATTTCTGCCAATCTTCCGAATCAAAGTGCCACCATTCTGTGCTTATCCCGATAAATCCCTGTTTTTTCATCGCATCTTCAAGCGTTTGACGATTTTTCCGAGATTGAGCGCTGCCACCGTTGTAATCTCTGTGAGCTTTTTTGGTAAAATCGTCATAGGGCGTTGGCATCTCTAATTCTTTGCCAGTGCGATCGACTAAAGTCAAATCCACTGCCGCACCGCGATTGTGTCGCGAACCCCTAGCAGGATTAGCCACATAATTCGGATCTGGCAAAAACTCCCACATTTGCTTAGTCACAGAAAAAGGCCTGTAGCAATCGTAAACTTTCAAACCCAATCCGATTTTTTCTAAATCTGTTTGAACTAGGGCTAATTTTTGAGCAACAGAACTTCTCAAAGCACATTTTGCTACTGTATAAAGTTTTCGTTTCAAGAAATTGTTAGTAGTGGCGTAGCGGATATCAAGACGAATGTTGCGATTGACGGTGCGGATATCAACAAGTCTCGCCCAATTGGGAAGTTGACTCATGAAAACACTTTCAGGTGTTACTGGGTTGGATTCTAATTGGGGAGATTGCACTTTTGGTGGTTCCTCGGCGCGGACAAATGTTGTATAATTTAGCGTAGTTGTAGATACTAATACAAGGACAAATACCATTAGATATTTGACAAATCTACTAATTTTCATAAGTCTGTTAATTTGAGGTTTTATATGAGTTTTTACAATTTATGTCTTCGACGATTTTCGCGCTTTTTGGATTGTCTGTCAGCCCGCGAGACCGACAAGGGTTGAAACCCCTGTCTCATAGCTAAAGTCCTCTTTAGAGGACTAAGATATTTCTCATTTCTTGAAAATTTTGTTTTTATGAGTCTTTCAGTCGGTTTCAACCGACTTTAGCTATGAGACGGGGGTTTCAACCCCGGCGTACTGTCGGACAATCCTGATTTAATTGTTGATTTTCTTCAAATTCCCAACCGCTGATATACTAAATCTAAGTGCCTCAATTGATACTGCGGATCGAAACAATCATCAATTTCCTTGCTCGTCATCTTAGCAGTAACGCGATCGTCCTTAGCAATCAAATTGTAGAAATTGCCTTCAGCTTTATTCCAAGCTTCATGAGCACAAGATTGCACAATTTTATAGGCATCTTCGCGACTCGTGCCTTTTTCTACCAAGGCTAGCATCACGCGCTGACTGAAGATAACTCCGCCGTAAAGATTCATGTTTCGCTTCATATTTTCGGGATAGACTAGCAGGTGTTTTACTAAGTCTGTGGTTTCCACTAACATGAAGTGAGTTACTGTAGAACTGTCGGGCAAAATCATCCGTTCTACGGAACTGTGAGAAATGTCTCTTTCGTGCCAAAGCGCAACATTTTCTAAGGCTGCGACGGCGTTGGCGCGGACAATTCTCGCCATTCCTGTCAGTCTTTCCGATCGAATCGGATTGCGTTTGTGGGGCATGGCGGATGAGCCTTTTTGCCCTTTGGAAAAGAACTCTTCGACTTCGAGTACGTCGGTGCGTTGCAGGTTGCGAATTTCGACTGCAAAACGTTCGATCGATGCGGCTAACAATGCTAAGGTTTGGACGTATTCGGCGTGTCGATCGCGCGAAATGACTTGAGTCGATGCACAATCGGGTTCGAGTCCGAGGTTTTGACAGGCGATCGCTTCGATGCGCGGATCGATATTAGCATAGGTTCCGACTGCACCGGAGATTTTGCCAACTGCGATCGACGATCGCAAATTCACCAATCGGGCGCGGTTGCGAAGGACTTCAGCCAGCCATCCTGCTAGTTTAAAGCCAAAGGTGATGGGTTCGGCGTGAATTCCGTGCGATCGGCCAACCATCACAGTATTGCGGTGTTGTTGGGCCTGATAGCGAATAGCTTGGCTCAAATCTTCGACACGTTCTAACAAGATATTGACGCTGGCGACTAATTGCAGCGCCAAAGCAGTATCGAGCACATCGGAACTGGTTAAACCGAGGTGAATGTAGCGGCCGGCATCGCCTACATATTCGTTGACATTTGTCAAGAAAGCAATCATGTCATGGCGAACTTCCTCTTCAATTTCGAGGACTCGTTTGGGGTCAAAATTAGCCTTAGCTTTAATTTCTTCGACTGCGGCGGCGGGGATGTAGCCGAGTTCGGCTTGAGCTTCGCAGACAGCAATTTCTACTTGTAGCCAGCTTTTGAGTTTGGCGGTTTCAGTCCAGATGTTGCCCATTTCGGGCAGAGTGTAGCGGTCAATCACGGTGGTCGTTGGGGAATTCGGTCTCACCATTGTACATCTGTGTGGGGATGCAAGAGTCAGGAAGTCCAGAAACCGGGTTTTTTACGAAAATACTTTGTTGTAGCCCGCAGATTTGGTAAAAACCCGGTTTCTTAAATCAACTCGGTTTTTGTCGTTTGGGCGATCGGCTACAATATCCTAAACCTCATTAGCTGGCATTCTTCTCTATTCGCCTATAAAGGGTTCCAAATGAATAGCAATTATAGTCTCATTATCCAGTGGTCAAAAGAGGATCAACTTTTTGTTGTCAGCTTACCTGAGTTTACCGATGTCATGCAGCCTTGCACTCACGGACACACTTACGAAGAAGCGGCAAAACACGGACAAGAATTGTTAGAAACATTGATTGAACTCTATCAAGAAGATGGCAAACCTCTACCAGAACCTCAGACGTTGGGGAAACGATTACAGATAGCGTAAAACGAAATAATTGAGGAAAATTGGCCAAATCGAAGCAGAGGAGACAGAACCATGAAATATACAGTTGTTATCCAATGGTCGGAAGGCGATCGATGCTTTGTCGTGTTTTTGCCTGAATTTGAGGATGTAATGCAGCCAGTAACTCACGGAGATTCTTATGAAGAAGCTATCTACAATGCGCGAGAGGTACTAGAGTTACTAATCGAAAGTTGACAAGCTGAAGGTAAACCATTGCCCGTAACTAAGAAGCTAGAACGATTATTTCAGGCTGTTTGAATATTTTGATTATTTCGGATATTGCGTTTACGCCGTGAAAAGTGTTATCGTCAAGAAAACAATCAAAATACATCTTGCTATGTTAAAGCAAAAAGCATCGCCAGAGTCTGTTTTGCCTCCAGAAAAAGAACAAGAATCTATAGCACAATTAGCACAGATACTCAGCCGAGAATCCGCACAGCCAAAATTAGTCACCAGTAACGGAGAAGAGATTCTCCTTCCCGAATCAGTCTGCAACATCCTGCATCAAGCTGTGCAGGCGATGGCATCTAATCGGGCTGTTTCGATCGTTCGTCACAATCGCGAATTAACAACACAACAAGCTGCTAATATCCTAAATGTATCGCGACCTTTTCTAGTCAAGTTGCTAGATGAAGAAGCAATTCCTTATATCAAAGTAGGTTCCCATCGGAGGATTCGATTTAAGGATTTAATCATTTATCAAGAACAGCGAGACAGAAAGCGCCGTAAACTATTAGACCAGCTAATCGAGATGACTGAGGAAGCTGGTTTATACGAGGAATAGGATTAATTCACTTTTTAATATGGCTAAAGTTGCTGTTCTACTTAATGCTTGTCTTTTGTTTTCCCTATATTTGCTTGATATTCTTCACAATCGCGAACTGACGACGCAGCAAGCTGCCGATATCCTGAATGTATCGCGACCATTTCTTGTCAAGTTGCTAGATGAAGGAGCAATTTCTTGTGTCAAAGTAGGTTCCCATCGGCGAATTCAATTGAAGGATTTAATCATTTATCAAGAACAGCGAAAAGTCAAGCGTCGCCAAGGACTTAAGGAATTAACTCAATTTCTTCAAGAGGAAGGATTTTACGAAGCACGAATACACGATATAGTTCAAGATTAAGAATGTTATGATTGCAAGCAGCATCAATAAACCCTAAAATTCCAGGTACAATCAAGAGCGAGCGATGAAAAAGCGTAAAATTTTAGAAAAGGTGCTATCTGGGTCAAAAAACATCAAGTTTAATGAAATGGTGACACTGATTGAAGCCTTTGGCTTTAGTCTGGCGAGAGTCAGTGGCAGCCATCACATATTCAATCATCCTGAAGTGCCAGAAATTGTTAACATTCAAAATAAGAAAGGCGAGGTGACACCCTATCAAGTCCGTCAATTCTTAGCGATAATCGAGGAATACGCTCTCACAATAGAGGATGATCAACCATGAAAGACTATCACATCAATATTTTTTACAGCAACGAAGATGAAGGCTATATTGCCGATATTCCCGACTTAAAATACTGTTCCGCTTTTGGGGAAACCCCAGAATTAGCTTTGCAGGAAGTACAGATTGCTAAAACAGCATGGCTGGAAGCTGCAACAACTGCGGGAAAACCCATTCCCGAACCAAAATACCGACCCGCAATATATCAACTTACTACTTGACAAACGATCGCACAAATCCCCCTTATTGCATCCGATCGATCGTCCAGTACTCCACTACTTCTCCCAGATAATTTGCGCTTGAACTTTCATACTCCGACAAAGCCGTAATTGTTCTAGTAACCTTCAAATTTTGCTATGAACCTGATGCGGACTAAAGTCCTCACTACGAACCTGTCATGGATGCGGACTAAAGTCCTCACTACGAACCTGTACCCTACGATTTTTGCTATGAACCTGATGCGGACTAAAGTCCTCACTACGAACCAAGGATTTTAAATCATAATTGAGGACATCAATTCATCGGTCATTTCAAAATTTGCTGTCACGCTTTGCACGTCATCTAAATCTTCTAGTGCATCCATCAATTTTATGAGCAATCGAGCTTTTTCAGGATTATCAATTTCTACTATGTTGCTCGGAATCCAGCGAGTCTCTGACTGTAAAACTGCAAAACCTGTTTGTTTCAAAACATCAGCCAGTTTTTCCAAATTAGGCACACTTGTAAAAACTTCTGCACCTTCAGTATCCTCATCAATTGATATCAAATCGTAGGATTCGGCTTCGGCTTCTAGGGATGCTTCAAACAATTGTTCTTCATCAATGGGGCCGCATACTGTACAAACTCCTTTGTGGTCGAACATCCACCCCACACAACCAGTTTCGCCCAAGTTGCCGCCATTTTTACTAAAAGCTTCTCGCAAGTCAGCCGCCGCGCGGTTGCGGTTGTCTGTCAGCGCTTCAATCAGAATCGCCACGCCGCCAACGCCGTAACCTTCGTAGCGAATGGCTTCTAATTCGGAACTACCTCCGGCTAAACCGGCACCTTTGGCGATCGCCCTTTCTATGTTTTCATTAGGAATACTCGCCGCCTTGGCTTTTTCAATAGCTGTCCGCAGTTGAAAATTGCCAGCGGGATCGGGAACTCCGCTGCGGGCGGCGACAATAATTTCGCGAGATATTCGGGCAAAAACCTTGCCTTTAACGGCATCAACTCTAGCTTTTTGGCGTTTAATATTCGCCCACTTACTGTGTCCTGCCATACTTATTTAAGATTTTTGATTTAAAATGTGCGATCGACATTAAATGATAGCACTCAGATTTTCACAGACCAGATTAACCTAGGGTGTGCACTGCACAACCCGTACACATAGCATATAATGCGATTTTTTGCACGAATCTCAACTTTAATTAAAGCGGATGTCGGTTTCAGTGTCCGTGAGGTGAGAAGTATCGCCATTAAGTGCGATCGACCATTCGTCCCCATTCCGCACCACTTTCACCAAACAGCAAAGAGAAGCATTAATTTTCCTCCTAGCACCGCCCACCAGCCACAGCGCACTTCCCACAACCGACGAACCGTGACCTACTAATAACATATCCTCAGGAAACTGTGCAGCGAGGCGTTTAGCAGTTTCCCCCGCCCTTTTGAGACAAGCTTCCCCGGTTTCGGGATAATTAGCAATACCGCCTTTATAAGAAGCATCAATCCTGGGAAAACGCCTGCACAAATCCTCGACAGATTCAGTTTCCGGCATTTCGGTCATCCATTCAGGATTCAGCCATTCGCACAGTCCCCACTCTAGTTTAATTGACAAATCCAGAGCTTCTGCCGCGTGATTTGCCGTTTGGACAGTTCGCAGAAAAGGCGAAGCAAAAATATGAGAAATTTCTTCACCTTTGAGGCGATTGGCTAGTTGTTTGGCTTGAATGTTACCGTCTTCGGAAAGATGGGGATCGTAGCGGTGTTCTGCGGTGAGAAACCAGTCGGGGTTTACGAAGTCGATGCGGTTTCCGTGGCGTGCGATCCAGACTGTTTGTGGCATAATACAGACGATTTTAGATTTGATATTTGAGATTTTGGATTGACGCTTGACGATTGAAAAAGTTGAGAAGTTGGGAATAAATGATGAATATTCTGGTTGATAGTTTATTTACAGTTGTAGTTTTTTGAGAAGAGGTATTACTTTTAATTAGGCTTCTGGCGATCGACATCAAAGAATTTAATTAATTTTACCACAACTGTGCCTTACGATCGTCGCAACTATTTGACAATGCGCTAGAATAGAATCAGTCACTCTCTACGATCCAATGGCTCAATCTATAAAGCAACTCCACGCCAAAATTCAGGTCATGTCCAGCGATGCGGTGAAGGCGATCGCACTTTCATGGCTGAATCAGTCCAACGGTAATCTCAGCGACTTTGAACGCCTAATCACAGAAATTACTGAGGAAAGCGAGGGATATCAGTGGGGAGAAATTGACACAGCAAACGAGTTTCAACCCCTCAGCGAAGAACAAACCATCGCAATGAGCCTCGCAGCCTTGGAAGATTACCAGAAAAGCAAGACAGGCATTTCGGGCGATCGGGTTAAGGAATGGGCAGATAGTTTAGGTATTACGCTATCCTAAACGATGAAGTCCTGGTATTGCCTACTTACCACGGACAATAACAATTAATAGGTCAACCGCAGATGTAAGACAGATAACGCAGATAAACGCATATAATTTTAAGATATAGCAATCCTAAATGATTATACTCGTTACCAGGCAGAGCGAAAGTAACGCAGATCCGGACGCTCTGCCGACCTTTTCGCAGCCGAGGCTCTTCAAGAGTGACATCGGTTCCCAGGCTCTTCCTGGTAACCAGTTATTGAAACTGATTTAGGATTGCTATAGAAGAGAAAATGAATGCAATTTTGTTTATTTGTCCATTCTATTTTTCTTCCAGTCCGCGGAGGCGGACATCGTTTGTGTAGCCGCGAATTCCATTCGCCCGGTAACTGCGGACATTGTTTGTGTAGCCGCGAATTCCATTCCCCCGGTAACTGCATTGTTTGTGTAGCCGCGAATTCCATTCGCCCGGTAACTGCGGACATCGTTTGTGTAGCCGCGAATTCCATTCGCCCGATAACTCAATTTGTATAGACGCGAATCACATACTCCCCCTAACTCGCAGCATCTTATTTCCACCTTTTTGAAACTCATAGGGAGCCTCTTGAACTTCCACACGAAAATTTCTATTTTTCAATTCGGCAATAATCGGATTTAAATGCTCAGATTCCTCTCCGCTAAAACTTTGCAACAGCGGAAACACTCGCACTTCCTTAGCAACCCGACACATTTCCATAATTGCTTCTAGATGAAATTCTTCCGAAAGCAGGTGAGAATAAGCAAATAAGAAATGGCTGCACAAAGCTAAATCAAATTGACCGTTATCGAAGGGCAAAACAGGCAGCTCAGCAGTCAGGTAGCGGCCTTGCTCCAAGCCAGAGGGAAAATCTGCTAAAAATTCCTGCATTGCTTTCATCCGCACTTCGCCTAGCTGGTACGGCGATTCAAAACTGTTCCACAGGTAACCGTCTACATTGGCCTTAACAGCGTCAATCACAGTTTGATATGTTTCTTGGATGCGATCGCCAATTTCCACCGCCGTAAACTGATAAACCGGATCGCAAGAAATCACCTTGTTACCTTGGCGAGTCATTTCAGCATTGAAACTCGCCGGCCCGCCCGCACAATCTAGAATTGCTCGCTTGAGGTCACTTGATGTCAAGCTAAACATTCCTATGTATTCATCCAAGCAGCGTCCCCAGGGAATTACCTTCTCCAATTTTAGTGACACTTGTCTTTGTCCCGCAGATACAATTATTAATATTTTACATCAAAGAAGGATCGTTTTTTCTAGATCTTTTATTTCGGGGGGTTGATTTGCATCCCGACTTATGTATAAATAATTTTGAGAACATTTGGCTAGCTTTACGCTTTCTTTATAAAGAAGGTACTCGATTGCCGCACAAATTTTATGATTCCACCTCTGGATTTTCCAGGGCAGCGAGGCTACACTGGACAGAACGGAAAATAAACTAAAATTAACTAGCTTGCATTGCGATCGTTCAATGGCAGACTGCAACCAGGAAAGAAAGATGAAACATAACGTTCAAACCGCTACAAGTCTTAGTTTGTCAGCACTCCTGGTGCTGAGCAGTTCGCTGCCCAGTATAGCTCAGTTGCCTGCCATCAGAAATCCTGCACCCGCTAGGAACCAAAACAGGCCGAGAGTACCGCCACCACCGCCTCCGGGTTCGAGTTTCCCACGGATCGGCAATTCGGGTTCGCTGATACAAGAAGCGGCTTATACTTTAGGCCCGGGCGATCGCATTGCTTTAGATATCTTCGGCGTCCCTGAATTTAGCAAAGAATATCAAGTCTTAGTTGACGGAACCCTCAATCTACCAATCATTCGCAGCGTCTCAATTCAAGGGTTGACGCTGCAACAAGCCGCTACCGTCATTACCAAGCGATACGAACCCTTCATCAATGTTCCCGTTGTCACGGTGACTCTGATGGTTACTCGCCCCCTAAATATAGGTGTTGCCGGTGAAGTTACTCGCCCCGGTTCCTACAAAATTAATGCCAGCAGAGAAGGAACCGGAGGAGGCGTAAAATTTCCAACTTTGATGGAAATGCTGCAAGTTGCTAAAGGGGTGACATCCGCAGGAGATATGCGAAATGTCCAAATTCGCCGTCCCCGCAGAGGCGGAGCAGAACAACTTATTACTGTTAATTTGCAGGATTTTTTAGATACGGGAAATTTGAGCCAAGATGTCACGATCCGAGATGGAGATACAATTTTTGTACCGACAGCAAGTGCTCTCAATACCCAAGAAGTCCGTCAAAGAGCCAGTGCTAGTTTTTCCGCTGATATTACTAAACCAATTGGCGTGGTAATTGTCGGAGAAGTCAACAGGCCGGGGCCTTATACTGTATCTGCTTCGGATTTGCGATCGACTAACCAACAAACAGATCTGAGTTTTGTCTCTATTGAACAACAACAAGGAGGAGGAGCCGTTGTCGGACTACCAACAATCACTAGAGCGCTCAAAATTGCTGGCGGTATCACCACAGAAGCAGACATTCGTCGCGTCCAAATCCGCCGCCGTATCAGAGGTGGGACTGAACAAACTATCACGGTAAATCTGTGGGATTTGCTGCAAAAAGGTGATGCAACTCAAGATGTTTTACTGCAAGAAGGAGATAGCGTCATTATTCCGACGGCATCTACTGTAGACTTAGCTGAAGTTGCCCAACTCGGAAGTACAAGTTTCTCTCCAAATGCGATCAGCATCAATATTGTAGGGGAAGTGATCAGGCCCGGAGCTTTACAGGTTAAACCTAGTACATCCCTCCACCAAGCTTTGCTGACTGCGGGTAGTTTCAATCAATTGCGGGCTAAAAAAGATAAGGTGGAACTGCTGCGCTTGAACCCCAACGGTACTGTTACTCGCCGCACTATTAATGTCGATTTTGCTCAAGGGCTGAATCCTGACAATAACCCAACTCTCCGAAACAACGATGTGATTCTCGTAGCGCGATCGGGCTATACTAGGGTTGCAGACAATATTGCCACTTTCTTGCAGCCGATAACAGGAGTTGCAGGTGGAATCAGCAGCGTTAGCGGAATTTTTACTGGGTTTCAAACAACTATCAACGCTTTTCAGAACTTATTTTTGGGAGGAGATTTCGATCGGCGAAATCAACTCAGACAGCTTCGAGAACAACGAGAAGACAGACAAGAGCAACGTCAAGACAGACTGCTAGACAGAGAGTTACAGCGTGAAGAAAGACAGCGGCAAGCTGAAGACAGACAGCAGCAAGCTGAAGACAGACGCTTGCAACTCGAAGACAGACAGCGGCAGATAGAGCTTCAAGATCGGCAACTTCAAATTCAACAGCAGCAAAATCAGCAGCTACAGCAACTACAACCACAGCAAATTATGCCAACTACTACTCCTTGATATTTAGCGCTAGGGTGCGTCAGTTTAGTAATTGTCGATCGTGACAAAAATCTAATTCTGACACACCATTGATTCCGTGGTGCCTCACTTCTAAGATTGTGAGGAAAGTAGCAAAAATATCATTTTTATGACGCACCCTACTTCACTGAAATGACATAAATCAAGTCCGCATAAACGGACTTAAAATTAAGAGTTTAGCAGGATATTCTTATGTCAGATAAAGTGTGAGTTGTCAAGTTTAATTCAAAATATTTAACAAAACTTTTCTGTATATATCTAAACCTTTGGCATTGAGGTGAACGCCGTCTATCGTTAAATCTCCATTTAGAGCTTTTTCCTTAAATAAGGCTTGTATGCCACTAGATTCCACGGTCATATTTTCGTCGGTGGCAACTTGATTGATGAGAACATTAATTTCATCAACTCTGGCAATTGTTCCGGCAAATTTAGGATTGTAGCTGGCGGCAAGAGTTGAGTAAAAAGCAGGAATCAGAATAATCTGTTTGGTGCCGATCGATCGCATAATTGCGATCGCCTGTTTCAAATTGCTGACAAACTGCTCGTCGCTGATGCCGTACATAGCATCATTTGTGCCGATCGCCAAAATTGATTTTTTGCAAGTAAACCCCTGGGGCACTACAAGTTTAAGCTGTTCTAGCAGAGAAACAGAACTCATTCCGCCGATCGCAAAATTAAAGTTTTTTTCTCCCAAAGAATCGCCCAATGCCGAAGAAATAGAATCGCCCCACACGCAACCTTGATATTGCCGGTCTTTAATTTGCTGCACCTGATTGTACACCAAAACTTGCCACCACAGGGCAGAGCTCACTGTATCTCCCGCAGGTGGCGGGCCCGCTAACACCCGAAACGGGATGTAAGCGAACAACAAGAAAGCCAAGATGGCCCAGATCAATCTAAATTTAACTTTCATAAAACTTGCTACTCTTGCTGCTACTTCAGTTTATGCTATTGCTTTAACAAGCCGTCAGCATTTGTGCAAATTTCTATAAATTGTACTCTGTACATTTCCAAATACCCCTACATATATCAAACTGAGATGGTAAAATAATTTAGGACTAATATTATGTCTAAACCAGTTGACTGGACAGTTGGCATCCCCGCTAGCACCCTGATAGCCGTCGGAACCCAGGTCAGCGGGAGATTTCCTCTAGATGGAGCAAGTGCCCAAAACTTACTGTACCGCATGGATGGCAAGAACATTACCAGCTATATCGTCTACGATGACAGTGGACGGGCAATTAAGCGAGTAGACTTGACAGGAAGGGCTCATGCAAATGTGCCGACACCTCACGCCGTTGAATACAAACACAACCAAAACTCAGCAGGAGACATTTATGTGCAAGCTGAGAAAACAGTTAGGCCAGCTAGATTGGATGAAATACCCTAGAAATTATGTTCATCAAACAAATATCCTTGAATGCAGATAAACTAATCGATTTCCAGCAATGGAAAAAAGCCAACGGCGATGATTTTTCACTCTGGGATTATCTTTTTGGATCTGCTAATATTGAAATTGCCATAGCTTTCACAAAACTATTCTGGCCAGATTTTGTCGAACATGAAGGCGGCATCTTTTTGTCCGAAGCCTTTAACAGTCAAATCTACGAACAGTGGAAAATCGAGCTAGGGAATGATGTCGCTGCAATTGAGCAGGTGATGAACCACCAGCACGTTGATGACATTCTCCCCGGTGCCCAAAACGCTAGCAGTGACAATTTATTGTATTTGGGACAAGCATTAGCTCAGATGTGGGAAAGTCGCCTAAAATCGCTTTATCCTCAGCGCCGTTTTCAAGTTAAATGCGATCGGGACGAACACACGGTTGTAGTGACATTTTTTCAAGATAATTAATCAAGCCTTCGCCCCCAACAATTCAGGTTGCAAAACCTGATTTAATTTGCCGCTGCGAAACCCCTCCAAATCCAAAGTCGCATACACAAAACCAAACTGCTGAAACACCGCCACCAATGCAGGCAAATCCGCATTTAATACAAACTCTCGAATCTCCTGGGCCGGCAATTCAATTCGCGCCGTATCTCCATCCGATCGCACGCGCAGATTTTTCAGCCCCAACTGCCGCAAATACCGTTCAGCGCGCCCCACTCTTTGCAACTTTGCAACGGTGATTTCTTCACCGTAAGGAAAGCGCGAACTCAAACAAGGCTGTGCCGGTTTGTCCCACCAAGGCAAATCCAATTCTCTTGCTAACTGTCGCACTTCAAATTTAGTCATGCCGACTTCTGCTAAAGGCGATCGCGCGCCCCGTTCCTTTGCAGCCTGAATCCCCGGGCGGTAATCCTTTAAATCATCACCATTCACCCCATCCACCACATAAGGATAACCCTTGGCAAGTGCTAGCGGTTTCAAAGTATCGTGCAGTTCACTTTTGCAAAAATAGCAGCGATTAACCGGGTTAGAAGTATAATTAGGATTGGCCATTTCCTGAGTTTCGACTTCCTGGTGGGCGATGCCAATTTCTGCGGCTTGAATCCGGGCATCTTCCAAATCTTCTGTCAGTAGAGACGGAGAAACAGCCGTTACAGCCAAAGCGCGATCGCCCAACACGTCAAAAGCAATTTTTGCCACCAAAGTGCTGTCAATGCCGCCAGAGTAGGCAATCAGCGCCCGTTCCATCTGCGCGAAAATGTCTTTTAATTGTTCGAGTTTTTTGACTAACATGATTTCAATTGGGATTACTGTAGAAGGCGATCGATATTAGATCCCCAACAACTTCTGCGAAGTCGGGGATCTGAGTATTCTGTTTTTTTAGGTGGGTTTACTTATTCTGGATCGATACCGAGGGCTGCCAATCGCGCCAAAAGTTCTTGATTGCGCTGTCTTTCCTGTTCCAACAGCGTTTGGGCGGACTCTTTATCTTGCTGTTCGCGATCGGCCCGCTGGCTTTCAGCTTCGGCGCGTTGGCTTTCAGCTTCTGCCCGCTGGCTTTCAGCTTCTGCCCGCTGGCTTTCGGCTTCTGCCCGCTGGCTTTCGGCTTCTGCCCGCTGACGTTCTACTTCTGCCCGTTCTTCCGGCCACAAAAGCAACTCTCCGTCTGCATTCCACCAGCGCAGCCAATTTCCTGTTCTACCTTCCCGAGTTCCCACCCAAACTCCCAAAAATAGATTTAATCCAGGTATCAAATAACGCCCATTTTCATCAGGATCTTGATTGTTGTAGCGATCGGATTCCAGCGCATAAACTTCTATTCTGCCTGTATGCGGCCGAAAAATGACATAGCGAGGAACTTTGATTACTTGTTCGTAAAAGAACCACTTGCCGATTTCTTCTGTGTGTTCGACGGAGTATTCATCGCCGTAAGTAGCTGAGAGAAATTCCATCACTACAAAAGGCACTGTTCCTTCGGTATGAGGCGTGTAACTGCGGCGGGGATAGCTGTGAGGCCAAGGTTGAACCGGTTGCACGTACATCCAGTCTGGGGCTTTGCAAATAGTGCGATCGTCCACAGCAGCACACAAAGCAAAATTAGAAACTATGAGTGCATCTTGGATTAGTTCCGGGGAATCCACTACAGACTGGCGCAAACCGTTAGAGATTAAAGGATGTTCTATATTTTCCACGGGGTCATCTGGTAGAATAAAATCATCGGGAAGCAGCGGCCAGGTAATTTTTAGCTGCGATATCGGTTTGTGAATTACAGCAGTCATAAGTCACCTCATTTTACCAATAAAAGTTTGACTTTTAGTCGAGATTGGCGATCGACAACCTTCTCTATATCTTAGCGTGCTAATTCCACAATCAAATTCGTTTGCAGCGAGGACTCTTCCAGCAAACAATTACCGCTGACAATGCGGAATCTATATTTTAAAATTCTCGACGCGAAAATATGGCGATCGCAATTGACAGCAGCAGCACCACATACAGCAAACCATAGCCCGCATCTGTAATCAAACCCGCCAAGTAAGGTACTTGTCCGTAAACAGCATCATTTCTCAAATTGAACCGGGCTAAATCAGGCAAAACTAGATAAAGTCCCATCATCAATTGTTCAATGCCAGGATTTTTAGTTAACTTGCCGAAAGCCACTAAATCCCGCGTCGAGTGTCCCATCAAATAAACGCTAAATGTCAGTAAAGTAGCCAGCAGCGAACTGCTAAAAACTCCAAATAAAATCCCCACACCGGCCATGAGGCACAGCTCAAACCACACGAACAGCGAAGCGATTAAAATGCTGCCCAAAGGGTAAGGAATGCGACTCAAACTCAGAATAACCAGATAGATAACAGTCATTGCTGCTACCAGAACGAATAGCACCGCCGACATCCCTAAGTGCTTGCCCACAATTAACTCAGCCCGGCTTATCGGCTTGGCAACTAACAGGTAAACAGTCCGCTTTTCAATTTCTTTGTTGACCAGTCCGGTAGCCACAAAGACTGTGACAATTATACCCAGGATGCTCATCGCAGCCAAACCAATATCTAAGATAATTTTATTTTCGGTTGTCGCTGCCAATTCCGGTATCAAGCGCACCGAGGCTCCCATCAACAGAGCAAAAATAATAATTAAGTAAAGGATGCGATCGCGAATTACTTCCCAATATACATTAGTCGCGACTGTCAAGATTCTTCTCAAATTCATCTAGTTATTAACCCGCAGTCAACTTTAGCCATATTTTAGTGCAAGGAAGAGGGAAGTTCGGCAACGGATTTTTTAACGGATGTAACGGATGGATGTTGAGGGTAGAAGTCAAGGGTGAAGAAAGAGGATTTTTCCCATCTCCCCCTCTTCCCATCCCGACGGGTGTAGGTTTTTTGGTAAAAGCCTTATCCCATAAGAGTTTGAGATTCCCGCCAAGCCAAAGCCCAAAACCTTTGCAATGTCTAGATTTGCTGGGTTTTGCCAGTGGAAAACCTACACCTCTACACCTCTCCCCCTCTCCCCCTCTCCCATCTCCCTTATCTCCCCCTCTCCTAACGGCCAGAGACAAGCTCAAACTTGACTGTCTCCCGAAGTTCCATCTTTTTTCAGTCCAGGTTTAGAGGGTTTGGTAGTGTCGCAGGTTACAGTCGCTCTATTGCCTACATCGATCACCTCGCAAGATTTGGTCAACGAATATATTTCGGGTCTAAACACCAGCCCCAGCCAAGTTGCCTGCATCTGTAACTGATAGCGGGACTCTCCTTGGACGATCGAAGTTTTGACCTCCCAGCTCGCATCTTCTGGGACTACCCGAATTGTTTTTAACGCTTGATTCTTCAGAAAAAATCGCTCGTTGTCAATATCTATTAACATTTGTTCTACCTGCGCCCACGGTTTTGTGCGAGCTTCATTTTGCAGGTATCGATCCATTGCATTGAGGATGACCACTCCTCGGGAGCGATTAATAGTTGGCTGTTGAAATGTCACCACATAATCGCTTTTCCTCAAATCCTGCGATAAAACGCTCGGATATTGTTCTATCCAACCTTGAATTAAAAAGTGAAATCCAAACCAACAGGAAATCAGCAGGTGAATGAGAGTAATCATCAAAAACTGAGGCCGCACTAACGATCTGATACCTTCCCGTTTTGACTCGCTATTCCAAATCTCTATTACACCCAAAATTATTACTGCTATAATTGGGCCGGATATCCATGCTATTTCCTTCCTATCTGACGGCAATCGGATCAGCAACCACAAGCCAATTAAGATGCTGGTCACCCACGGACTCAGACTTACTTTTTTAATCGTAAAAGGTTGCTGGCTGGTCAGCAAACCCATTGACAGTGTAAAAAATAACCAGCTCATATCAAACATCAGAGTTCTTGTCGGCCAGTCTGTGATTGCCGCCACCGTCAGCAAAGCTAAAAATATGCTGAGCAGTAAAGGCGTCTTCCAGTGGACAACTTTAGGCGGAATTATCGCCTTTTGAAATTTTTTATTGGTTTCCCAAAGGTTGTTAGTCAGCTTCGTGAGTTGCTGAGTCACATCCAAAAATTGCTTCATCATAGATTTCAATTGACGCTTTGCAAAAACAATACGGTTAAAATAACGAAATTGCTAACAGTGTGGGCGATTAAAACTGCCCCAAACTGGGTAGTTACTCGAAAAGTTTTTTTGGGAGGACGGCGGCTGAGAGTTGGCGGCCCCAAAAACTGAGGTTTGGAAGCTTTTTTGTTACCAGAAACCATGTTCTCTATGAATTCTAGTCCCTGCCATTTGGCGAGAAAAGTGATTGCCAATACCGAGAGGGCAATCGCAGTTATTGCAGAGTAAGTATTCTGACCTCCGCCTAATAAAATATAACCGATAAGTTCTTCTCGCCATTCTTTGGAAATAACGCTTTCAATGCCGAAGAAAACTAACCAACCCACGCAAGTGCAAGCGAGATTGAGGATGGCTGTATATTCAACGCTGGTTTTGGGGCCGAGTTTCAGTAGTTTTTGCAGAAACCACGATTCGATCGCGATCGCCAAAAACATCATTAAAATTTGCACCAAAACAGTCCGAAATGGGAAAACACTCGCAATCATAAGCATTCAGGTATATCAGCCCGTGTTAGATTTTAATTGTACATCAGAAGCGGAATAATCTAGAGCGCAGGTTTTAGCCCCTAATCCTCTTCGATCGCCCTTCTGAACATTAGGTGGTTGAGGTTGTATCCTATAATCTTTTGAGATCGTCCAACAGAAGGGAAATATTAAACATTCAATGGGCGCGATCGAATACCCACCCCGAGACAGACTAAAATAAGTGCGGATTATGGTAAGGAATGGCATTGGTATTCGGACAGCGTCATCTCGCTCAGAACGCATCGCGGGTCAGATTCACGTCTACGACGGCGCTGGTAAAGGCAAGTCTCAGGCAGCTTTGGGAGTAGTGTTGCGCTCGATCGGGCTGGGTATCAATTCTGACTCGCCCACGCGAGTTTTGTTGCTGCGCTTTCTCAAAGGCCCCGGCCGCTCCTACGACGAAGACGGGGCAATAGAAGCCCTGCAACGGGCATTTCCGCACTTGATCGACCAAGTGCGTACCGGCAGAGCCGAATATTTTGGGGCCGAAGCAATCACCCGCTTCGATCGCACAGAAGCCCAGCGAGGCTGGGATATCGCCAAAGGAGCGATCGCCAGCGAGCTTTATTCTGTAGTAGTTCTAGATGAACTAAACCCCGTATTGGACTTGGGTTTGCTGCCAGTGGACGAAGTAGTCCAAACCCTCAAAAACAAACCAGAATATTTAGAAGTAATCGCCACTGGCCGAGCGGCCCCCGAAGCTTTGCTGGATATTGCCGACTTGCACTCAGAAATGAAGCCCCACTATCACCCCGCAGCGGCCGAACACAATATTTCAGGTATCGAAATATACACAGGAGCGGGCAAAGGCAAATCTACGAGCGCATTGGGGAAAGCTTTGCAGGCAATAGGTAAGGGTATCAGCCAAGACCAATCTCACCGCGTCTTAATTGTACAATGGCTCAAAGGTGGTAGTGGCTATACAGAAGATGCGGCGATCGCAGCTTTGCGGCAAAGTTACCCGCAGTTAGTAGACCACCAGCGGTGTGGCCGAGATGCTATAGTTTGGCGGGGGCAACAGCAAGAGTTAGATTGCATCGAGGCAGAACGCGGCTGGGAAATCGCCAAAACGGCGATCGCCAGCGGCTGGTATAAAACGATCATTCTCGACGAACTCAATCCAACAGTAGACTTAGAACTGCTGCCGGTAGAGCCGATCGTCGAAGCCCTGCTGCGAAAGCCCCGCGATACAGAAATCATTATCACCGGGCGCTGCCACAAACCCCATGGTTACTTTGACTTGGCAAGCGTACACTCGGAGGTATACTGTCACAAACACTACGGCGATCGGGGCGTAGAACTAAAGCGGGGTGTAGACTTTTAGACCCCAGAGCGGTGCGGAGTTCAATCCGAGCCAGAATTATTTAAAGACGGCCCTGCCTGGGAAACCGGAAATTGCCACAAAGCGTTGTAACCAAGTAACCAATCTCTCACTTTTCTTTGTCTGGCGATCGCCCGATCGACCCTTGTTAATCTTTAATTTCCTTCCCCGGAGGCGATCCCCGAGCGCCAATCCAGAATGGAACATTAAGAATGTGAGCCGCGTCTTCTTGAGCGTGAGCACATGAGACATTGCACAAGGATTATTAAAGGGTGAAGACATTGAAAATAAAAGCTTACAAGCAAAAAGTCCGCGAGGGAGAAAGTCTAGACAGGGTTAACACCAGTAGGCTAGACTTGCGGCTGGCAAACAGGTTAAACTACAGCGGCATCCAAACATTCGGTGTTCTAGGCAGTGTCTGTAGTCGCACAAGCGATGACCAACAAGTAGAGGAGTGAAGCTGTATGACAACGTTAACTGACAATTCCGATCAAACTAATTTAAACACTCCGGGACTGGGCCCGGATACAATCTTTGCCGGAGCGGGGGGGGATTTAATTACAACTTCTACCCTCGGCGGCAGCTTAATATTTGGCGAACGCGATAACGATACTCTAATTTCCGTCGGCCCCAACGATAGCCTATACGGTGGCCCTGACGAAGATTCATTAGTAGGCCAGCGCGAGCGGGTTTTCCTGTCGGGCGATGGAGGCAGTGACACCGTAATTGCTCAAAGCCGCAATTCGACGCTGTTGGGCGGTGCGGGAGATGACTTGCTCCAAGGCACTGTCGATGGCAACCTGATGTTTGGTAATCAGGGCGCAGATACGATGCTCGGAGGCGCCCTCGGAAGAGACACCCTCTACGGTGGTAAGGACAATGACTCCCTCGGCTTCTTCATCGCAGGCGGCGGCAACAACCTCGGTCTTCGCATCGGCGGCAGTGCCGGTGGCAATCAAGGCAGCAACTTCCTGCGCGGAGACTTGGGCGACGACTTTGTTGTAGGTATCAATCAGAAAGATACTCTGATCGGCGGTAAAGGCAACGACACAATATACGGTGTGGCCAGCAACAGCTATCTTTCCGGCGACCTAGACAACGACACCTTAGTCATTCTCAACAGTACCCAGTCGAGTCCGTTTTCTTCGAGCGTCATCACGATCGGCATTGAGAAAACAACCTTGCTCGGCGGTGAGGGCAACGATTCTCTCCTAGGCGGTATCGGCGACTTTGGTACCGGCAAAAACTTGTTGGACGGCGGTGCTGGTAACGACACGATCACGGTTTTTGCTACTCAGGATACGGCATTGGGAGGCGCAGGCGATGACTTCATCAAGTCGTCTACGGTGTCTGCACTTTCCAGCGTAGGCGCGTCGAGTTCATTTCCAGGCTTCGCGGGTCGCAACTTGCTCAATGGCGAAGATGGTAACGACACGATCGTTGCAGCTTTTGCGAGTGATAGCATGATCGGTGGCGGTGGCAATGACAGCTTGAGCGGCATCTTTAATCAAGCCTTCGGTGGAGATGGCAACGATACGATCGATGCCACCACTTTTGCGATCGGTACTACTACTGCGCTGATTACTCTTGACGGCGGCCTGGGTGACGATCTGTTACTTGGCAACACCAGCACTAATCTTACTACCACCGGCACCGTCACAAACTTCATGAACGGTGGTGAAGGAAGTGACACGATCGTGTTTGGTAGCAGACGCGATCGATTGGTTGGCTCTTTTGCTGGTAACGACTTTATCTCCTACGCCACCAGTGTCAACTTTGCCGGTGCCACATCGACAAACCTCATTACCGATACCTTAGGTTCCAACTTCATCATTGGCGGCAACGGTACTGATGTCATCACTACCGGTGCTGGCGACGACATACTGTTCGGCGGCCCCGGCAGTCTTCCTACTGGATCGACATCTGACGGGGACGACACCTTAAATGCCGGCGGCGGAAACGACACGCTGTTGGGCGGCTTTGGGAACGACTATTTGCTCGCAGGAGACGGCAACGACTCTCTCGGTGGCGGGCCCGGTGCAGACACGCTGATTGGCGGCGCCGGCAATGACAGCTTCTACTACAACAACTTCGGCGAGGGCGTCACGATCAACGCCAACGGTAGCCTGGGTAGCAGCCCAGACCAAATCGGCGATTTTGAAGTCGGCCGTGACAAGTTGGTATTGAACTTCGACTCCTTCCTGTTACCACCATTTGACAATAGTCTGCCAAATCGACCTTCTTCCAGGGCGTTCTTACAGGTGGAAACCGGAACTTACAACAACGATCTGACTCCCGCAGGAGCGACTCCAGGACAAGCAGTCCTCGTTTACGAAGGTTCCACAGGTCGCTTGCTGTACGACAGAGACGGTGCTGGCGGCCAAGCACCAATTCAACTGGCACTGCTGAACGGCAGACCAGGCTTGACGGCGACTGATATTACCCTGATTTAATTTAGGTGGCAGCGGGTGGGAGTCGGTTTGGAAAAAGCCGTAGCGTAGCGGGGCGTAAGCCATCGCCCGCGCCAACTCTAAAAACTAATTGTGCTATGTTTCCAGCTAGGGATATGAATCCCTAGCTTTTTTATTGCATGGGGAATTGGGAATTGGGAATTGGGAATAGGGCATTGGGCGGAGCGAAGCGGAGGGATGGGGCATCGGGCTTTTATAACATTGGCATTAAAAGGAAGGGCAGATTCACCGATCGATTTTGCCACCAATCAATCATTCCTTAAACTAAGAGGGCCCAAGCCCAACAACATACCTCATATGGGAGCTCGAACCGCTATATTTTGTTTGCCAGTAAGTTAGGCATTACCCTAGAAAATGCTGAAATGCTCAAACAGGCTTTAAAAGAAGCTGCTATTAACGAAGATATTGTTATTCAGAAAAACAATGAATACGGAACACATTACAACATGAAATTCTTGCTGAAAACCGAAGTAGGTGAATCTCTGATTCTAGCAGCTTGGATCGTCCGCTCAGGTGAAACTTTCCCCAGATTGACAAGTTGTTATCCCGTCAAAAAGTGAGGTAAAAACAATGAAAAAAATTAAAGACCTAGATATTGTTGCTTTAACTGAAGATTTAGAAGCAACCCATTTTGAAACAAAACAAATCATTAAATTATATAAAGGACAAGTGGGAACAGTCGTGATGGAATTTGATGGCAGTGCTTTTGAGGTAGAATTTTCTCATCAAGATGGCACAACTTATGCAATGGAAACAATCCTCGCTACAAAATTAATGCTTTTACATTATGATTTAGTAGAATCTGTAGGGGCAGTTAGCCGATAGATTTTGCCAGCAATGATTTTTCTAATCTACAAAAAGTATCTCTAAAAAAAATCCCGCAAACGATATGTTATTTGCGGGATTTAGTAGGCAGGAAACTTGTCGCAAGAAATACTTTATGCTCGGTCTACAATCTCTTTGGCTTTATCTTTGAGGTCTTCTTTCATGTGAATTGCTGATGCTTCGTCCTGCTTGGCTTGACCTTCTAATTTATCTTTTTGGTTGCCTGTAACTTCGCTCACAGCTTCTTGAATTTTGCCTTCAATATTCTTGGCAGTTGCTTCGACTCTATTTTCAATGGTCATAATTTTTTCTCCTAACCTTACAACTACTACTGTATAAATTAAAAGCTGAGTCTTAATCTATCTTGAGAAAGATTTAGATATCTATCTAAAGATTGGTTAAATCGGAACTTCGACAAGTTTATTGCGGGAGGAAAGACCGGATTTAATTGCGATCGCCGATTTGGGCACTTTAAACTTTTTCGCCAACAGCACGATTAACTCTGCTTATTGGCTTTTCCATCCACGGGCGGGGATTTGAGGTGTACTGTCAGGCTGCCGTCTGGTTGCTCTTGGATGCTTTGCTGTTTGGAATTAGTTTTAACTTTGACTGCAAAATTTTTCATGTGACTAACAACTCAATAACTAATAACCAATAACCAATAACCAATAACCAATAACCAATAACCAATAACTAATAACTAATAACTAATAACTAATGACTATCTGAATGTTCGATTTTTGTTCCCAAAACTTTGAGAAATTCAGCTAACCAGTTAGGATGTGCAGGCCATGCGGGGGCTGTGACTAAGTTGCCATCGACTACGGCTTCGGTAACGGGAACTTCGGTATATTTGCCACCAGCCCGGAGTATGTCGGGGCTGCAAGCTGGATATGCGGTGCAGCGTTTGCCTTCGAGTACGCCGGCGGCGGTGAGGACTTGCAATCCGTGACAAATAGATGCGATCGGCTTTTTGCTGTTGGCAAAGTAGCGGGTAATTTGCAGCACTTGTTCGTTGAGGCGGATGTATTCTGGCGATCGTCCTCCAGGGATAATCAAAGCGTCGTAGTCTGCGGCGTTAATTTCGTCAAAAGTTGCGTTTAAAGTAAAGTTGTGACCGGGTTTTTCGCTGTAGGTTTGATCGCCTTCAAAGTCATGAATTGCGGTGCGAATTGTTTGGCCTGCGGCTTTGTCGGGGCAGACTGCATGGACGGTGTGACCTACCATTTGCAATGCTTGGAATGGAACCATTACTTCGTAGTCTTCTACAAAGTCGCCGACTAGCATTAAGATTTTTTTTGCAGCCATGTTTGTAACTCCTGTTATTTTGATTTGCTTAAATAGCAATAGACTTTAGATAAGGCTGATCCCCCCTAGCCCCCCTTAAAAAGGGGGGAACAAGAAGGTGCTGCGAAGTCCCCCTTTTTAAGGGGGATTTAGGGGGATCTCCGAGGAATAAACAGTTTTAACCCAAGCGTATTTGCTTAAATAGGATTAAAAAAAATGCAGGGCAGTTAAAAAGCCTGCCCCGCCAGCTATTCTGGAATTTAGAAACCGTTGCGGCCCCAAATTACCATTGAAATTGAGAAGGAGAACAAAACTAGCACCGAAACCCAACCGAGTGACAAAATATCCATAGCTATTTATTGAACAAACTGTACAAAGTGACTCCAAAGCTTATCATAAGTCAATTTGAGCTATTTTTGAAATGAGGGCGCTGTGAAGGACTCGTCAAATTTTAGTCCCGCTGAGCGGGTAGAATCTTTGAAAGCAGGGAGTGTTGCTGCTTTTTCTTGTTTGCTGGCTTTTGGGTCGATCGCCCTTGTTAACAGCTTAATCTTAGCCCAGAGGTGGGATGCTCTGGCGGGTTTGCAGGTCAGGGAAATTGACCTAAATTTTGGATTGAGAGGATTGATGGCACTTGTGGGCGGTTTTTTGTTCGGCGTGACTTACCGCTATGCGATTCGCTGCGATACTAACCCACAGCTTAAATCTGGCGTGGTGTTGGCTTTTGGGTTGGTGCGGGCTTTTGGACAGTTGGATGCTGGATTGTCTTTTGAGGCGGGGAAAATGCCGGGTTTGCAGGAGTTATTACCGTTTGCGGTGGTTGGGGTCGAGAGTGTGGTATTGTTTGCGATCGCAGGTTTGGTGTTGGATTGGGCGATCGTCTTTGAGGGCTTCGCTAACGGGCGATCGTTGATTAAACCTTTTGATTCTTGAGTGCGATCGGATTTTACTCAAATCAGGCAGAATTTTTTTGAACAGGCAAGATGCCTGTTCCACAAGCAGTAAATTATCTTGTGGGGTGGGCTTCTAGCCCGCCCAGAATTTTTTTGAACAGGCAAGATGCCTGTTCCACAAGCAATGAATTATCTTGTGGGGTGGGCTTC
>RDXX01000136.1 GCA_004292955.1 Oscillatoriales cyanobacterium
GCATCTCATTTGTTGTGCAAAAACCATTTTTTCGAGAGGTACGTAGTTGCGCTTCAGCGCTCTGGGAGCATCTCATTTGTTGTGCAAAAACCATTTTTTTTACAGTGCTGTCCACAAAGAGCGAGCTGTATAATACTTGCTCTTCGTGGACATCACTATAACAATAAAACTGAGATAATCCCAGCGCTCTTATATATAAGAAAGAGCGCTGAAGCGCAACTACGTACCTTTTTTAAGAGCGCTCAAGCGCAACTACGTACCTTTTTTAAGAGCGCTCAAGCGCAACTACGTACCTTTTTAAGAGCGCTCAGCGCTCAAGCGCAACTACGTACCTTTGTTAAGAGCGCTCAAGCGCAACTACGTACCTTTTTTGTTCTGATGCACCCTACTCAACTGCGATGTTTATGACACAGCAATCAGTTGACCAATTCTGTAATTTAGGGGAAATCTTGATACGACTCTGGAAAAAATCCCTCGGCTTCAGTTCGCGTAATATGGCTGTGGTTTGTGTCATATTTTGAATTCTTGCTGCAAGCGATCGATAATTGTATTGCGCTCGATGGTAGCTAGAATCTCTTGAATGACCGTATCCTGTCCCAGGGGGCCCCAGGTGCAGCCTCTTTCTAAATAAACTTGGGCGGCGCGACCGACAGCGTAGGTTCCGTAGGCTGCTAAACTAGCTTGAGTGACAGCGACTCCGGCGAAAGTCGAAAAGCCGATTTGTGGGGCGACAGCGGCCGCACTTTTCCCAAATCCCAAGAGGAAACTGCTACCTAATTCTCCCAAAAGTACGCCGCCAGCGCTGGAGAAAATAGTTTGCCAAAGTTTGCCGGCTTCGTAACCAGTCATCGGTAAACAGTAAAGTCTGGATAAAGAGCGAATTAAGGCTAAATCTGCAACAGTTGCGCCCATGACATCCAGGAAAGCAACAGGATTTAAGCCGACAGCTAAAGCTTTGTATTTGGCAAATTGCCAGATTAAATCATCGGCTTCTGTTTGGCGCAATTTGAGAACTTGATGAGCAAGATTTGCTTCGGCATCTCTAGCTTCTACTAAAGCATTAAGTGCGAGGAGCGATCGCCCTTCTCTGTTAAGAATTGTCAAAATTGTGTGTTTGAGTTCGTCTATTTGGGGAGGCGGCGATTCCCATTCGTTGGTGATACTTCCATCTGACCATTCTACGCGCACTTGCATCGGTGCGGGTTCGGCGGCTACCATGACTATTTCTAAGGATTTGGCAATTTTAGCGGGTGGTTTTGCTGTAGATTTAGGAGCAGGGATGTTATTTTGGCGATCGTCCAAATCGTCCCAATCTTCCTTATCTGTTACCGCCTCGGCTGCTAGCTGTTCGGAATTTCCCAGCGCTTGCAAACTTTGGTAAATAGCTTTTCTGTCTAATTCTGGATACAGATCAATTTTATTAAAAACTAAAATTAGCGGTTTTTGAGCAGTTTGCAATTCGCACAAAGCTTGATATTCAGTGCGAGTGATATCGCCAGCTACCACAAACAGAATTAAGTCAGCTTGGCGAGTTACTTGTTTCGCCATCTCGCCGCGCACTTCCCCGCCAACTTCATCAAGTCCGGGAGTATCAATTAATTCTACTTGAACCCCCCCCTGCCCCCCCTTACCAAGGGGGGGTTGGGGGGGTTCTACGCCCTCCAGGAAGGTTAAAGGCACATTCCAACGTACAGAACGAGGCCACTGAGTCACGCCGTTGAGGGGGCCTGTTTGCAGGATTTTTTGACCCAACAGCGCGTTTAATACGGCTGATTTGCCGCGACTGACTAGCCCGAAAGTAGCAATCCTAATTACCTTGTTGTCAAGTTTTTCGGAGGTAGAAGTTAAAATATCTAACTGAGTTTGCAGGGCGGCTTCTAATTCTGTGTTGTTCGAGTTTTTTTTGCCTTGGCGCAGGTAGGAGTAGCGCGCGAGGGCTTGGCGCAAACTGGCGCGGGCGAGGGATAGGCGATTTTCTTGAAGGGAATTGTCAGCCATTGGCGATCGGCTTTTTTAAGCTATGTAATTGAGCGTAGAAATATAACATTCTCTTTCTTATTTTAATACAATTTTTGATAAATTTTAGGACTTACCCAACTGTCCCATGCAATCAAGGTACGTAGTTGCGCTTGAGCGCTCTTATTTATATATATGAAAGAGCGCTCAAGCGCAACTACGTACCTAAGAGGTCAGATCCCCTTTTTTAGGGGATCTAGGCCTAATCGTCAGACAGACTCGATTTCTCGCCGCCCCTGCTTCCAGGAGTATTTAATTGGCGGCCGAATTAACAACCTGGGCCCCAGATGTCTGAGGCGAGAGACGACTTGCAATTTGATTGACGAAAGATTGCAAGAAGGAAACTTGTTGATTTTGCTGAAATACTGCTTGCAAAGTTTTCGTCAACTGATTGAGACTGAAAATGCCTTTGGCTGCATTTTCCAGTTCTTGATTTTGGAAATATTCAATCAAACTTAGTCCAGCTATTCTGGTAAAATAGGCTGCACTAATTCCCTGCACCGCGCCTCCGGCTGCATAGGTAACGGCATTGCTTTTGAGCAGTCCAGTAATAGTTTGGGTAGACACTTCTACCAATCCCAGTTTGAACATTTGGGTTGCCAAAGTTGCCGCTACTGTCTTAGCTTGGTCTAAGGAAAACTCTTGCTTGTAGATAGCGCCGAGGTCGATTACCAGTTGGGTGCTGATGGCGGTTGTGGCTAGCAAGTCTAAGGCGGCAACTGGGTTGGCAAAAACGGCGGCGGCGGCGATATACTGATATTGTTCGATGATGGGCATTGCCCGATCGCGCCTCACGACATTCAAGCAAGTTTTTGCTTCTAATTTAACCGTTGCAGCTTCCCGCACAGCACTCGCCCAGACCAACTGTTGCCCTTCTTGAGTGACGATTTGAGTCAATCTTGCTGTCAGCGGTTCGAGTTGAGAGACTTGAGTTTCAATCCGTTCTTGAACAGTGCCGTCTGCTTGGTGCTGCCGCACTTTAATCGAATTAGGGGAAGCTGCGATCGCAATTATATCTTCTGTCCCCAATATTCCTTGCATTCTTTGGTGCAACTGCTGCAAAATTTGTGACTGCTGCGCTGGCAAATATTGGTCTAGTTTGTTCAAAACTAGCAGCACGCGCTGACCTGCGGACGCTAGTTGAGATAATGTTTGAAACTCGGAATCCGTGATGTCGCCCGCCGTGACAAACAGCACTAAATCACCGCCGATTTTGGCATCGGAATTTGTGGTATTGGCAAACAGCGGTGCTGTTTCTGAGAAAATCTGCTGTTGTGAGTCTTGGGATGCCCAATTAGAATTTAAAACTTGAATTAAGGCAGTTTTACCGACAGCTTTGCCGCCAGTTACGGTAATCCGCAAATCTTGTCTGTCTAATTCGGCTTTGAGTCGATCGAGCTTTGCTGTTAGATGAGCCGGATTTACCGAGTTTTGAGCTTCTGAGGCGAGCAGTTTAATTGCTGCTTCGGCCTGCGCGATCGCTTTTTCGGCTGCTTCCCGCTTGGCCAGGGGCTGCGGGAGTTCGAGTTCGAGTGTGGGAGATTGTTGTTTCCACCACCAATACCCCGCACCGGCAGCCGTCAAGCCGATGAGTGCCGTTTCTCCCATTTCTGAACCCGAATGCTGTAGAGTTTCCAACAGCCAAAGCGCTGCTGAAAGTCCTATTCCGCCTATCAAAATTGGTCGCCGCAAGTTAAGTGTCATTTTTCCCTTCCTGTGGGTATTATCGCCAAGCTTAACCTTACCGGGCTTGGTCTCCCTCCCTATATTCCATCGTACCTCTGCGACATCCAAACTGGCGATCGGGCGATCGGGCGGATTATACCATAAACCTTTTGCGGAAGTTCAAAAAGTTTGTAGTAAGGACTTCAGTCCTTGCTGTTGAGTTAAGCCAGCAAAAAGTGAAGTTATTACTACAAACTGTTGATATTTGACACTCTCCGGGAGTCAACGCCACGGAGATTCTTAAAACCACAACTTTAGTCTTAAAGGCGCTGTCAAATCGCCTCTACACACTCAAAACAACTACATCTTGCGAGTATTGCAATCGTGCTTACTTTTCCTTTGCTTTCGTCCTGCCATCACAATGCCAGATAGGTACGCTCTGTGTTCACCATTACTTGTTTACCCAGGCTACGGACGTATCGAGACGAGATAACACGGGGGTTGCTCCCTAATCAAACACTTCTTCGCATAGATGGTTATTCTTACTCAAACTTATTATAGCAATTTTCATGTTCCGTAGGGAAGAAAAGCCGTCCTATAAGGACGGGGCTTCAAACCCATTCTTTTTGGTGAAAAAGTCTAGGTAATTATCTAATCTCCCAGACAAATTCCCAAACCGCGGGCCGTTTTAACCAGAGTACCATCGAAGTCTACAGGTCTGTATTTGGCGATCGCATCTTCCAGCGGAACACTCACAACTTCTCGTTGTTGCCAAGATACCATGCGGTCAAATTTCTTTTCGGCAACTAAATCAACTGCTGCGACACCAAAAGCCGAAGCAATTAATCTTTCTAGCGGAGAAGGCGTTCCTCCGCGTTGAATGTGTCCCAAAACTGTGACGCGAGTTTCTGCACCGCTACAATCAGAAATTGTATCAGCTAAATACTGACCTATGCCACCTAATCGACTTTGGCCTAAGCGATTTGTGTGCATTACTAACTCGCCTGCTTCTGTCCGCACAGCCTCCGCTACTATAATTAAACAGTAGTTTTTTCCGCGTTGTTGGCGTTCTTGAACTTTGGCGCAGATTTCGGAAATTTTGTAAGGAATTTCGGGAATCAGAATTATATCAGCACCGCCAGCAATTCCGGCACTAATCGCAATATGTCCGGCATCGCGTCCCATGACTTCAACAATCATCACGCGGCTGTGACTGGCCGCTGTAAAATGTAAGCGATCGAGTGCTTCTGTGGCAATATTGACAGCAGTATCAAAACCGATCGAACGCTCGGTAATACCGACATCATTATCAATAGTTTTAGGAATAGCAACTAAATTCAAATTACCTGCGTTGGCAATCTTTCGGAGAATGGCAAGACTGCCATCGCCACCAATCCCAATTAAGGCATCCAAACCTAGTTGATGATAGCCTTCAATAATATCATCAGAGCGATCGCGCAAAGTTCCATCAGGCATCGGGAAAGCAAAAGGATTGCCCTCATTGGTAGTGCCTAGCATTGTACCCCCAATAGTCAGCCAGGAATCTACTTTCTCAATATTCAAGGGTGTTGCTTCAGGAGGGCGACTCATCAATCCTTTGGTGGCTTGACGAATGCCCATCACTTGCCAATTGTATGTTCCCGTCGCGCGGTAAACAACGGCTCTAATCACGGCGTTTAAGCCTGCACAGTCACCCCCGCTGGTGAGAATGCCGATACGTTTTTGTTCTCCCATAATTTAGCCAGACTTTTGTTCCTCAGAACACGGTTGATATTTTTAGATTCCGATTCGTTCAATCCTGATTTTCGACGTAAGTAGTTACAAATAAACTTTACTCTGTAACAGAATGTAAAGCTATAATAACCTTTGTAATTGCTTCGTTTCACTTTGTTTCACTGGCAATGACATACTTATGTATTTTCAAGCTTCACCTAATTGAGCAGCTCATCTCTGATCCACCCTACAAGCTTGATAGCTAACTTTCGTAGCGTCCCAAATCACCGTCTCAAATACAAGATAAATTTTACTTGGGATTGAGGCGTTTAGAAACTTGGTTGATGATACCGCTGAGAATTGCACCGCCCATCAGAATGCCGAGGGCAGGATTGAATACCGGCTGCCACAGACTGTACCATAAATCGAAACCTAGATTCACCCCGGTCGATCGCCCTGCAACGGCGATCGCAAACCACCCAAAAATTGCCAAGACGAAAAACACATCAGCGACTAAAATCAAGTTGAGGAAGTTAAGAATTTTATCTTTCATGGTCGATGGTTCCTTTTTGAGTGTATATGTGTCAACTTTTGGCAAGAGGTTGGCAAGGGAGCCGATGGATAGCTGCAACAGGCGATCGAATCAAGATAAAATAAAATATCATTCAATTGTTTTCGCATACTTGTGGTCAAAATATGGTTCGTTATACACTTCCTCAAAGCCCCGAAATTATTTTAACTGTCAAAGGGAAAGATTCAGCGAAAGCCCGCGAAGAAGCGATGGATAAGCTGATGCTGCTGATGGATGAAGGGAAGCTACCTACAGAGCTCGCAGAAGGATTTGGGCCCAAGCAGTTTGTTGAAGTTATCGAAGATGCTGCTGTGTCTGACGGCGAGGACGCAATTACTGAAGCAGTGCAGATTTTGAGCAATTTGGCAAGTCTCAAATTGAAGGTGATGGAATCCCGGGAAGAAGCCCTAAAAATCCGGGAGGCGATCGATATTTTGTTTACAGATGAGCCTGTGAGTGCGGAGGAAATTGGTCGTCTGAAAGACGGTTTTAAGGTTCTCAAAAACTTCGCTCAAGCTAATGTCCGCTATCGAGAAGCTAGGGGCAAAGCTGAGGAAGCTCGGGCAATTCTGGACGAAGCTTTGCAATCTGTAGAATCGGAAAAAAAGGCACAGAAATCAGCGAAATAGTAGCTAACTGTAGGCAGGGTAAGCGCACGTTAAATAGTAGCTCAGGATACAGATTAATAAGCCAGATACTGAGGTTAAAGGTGCAATGCTAAAGGTTTGTTAGATTTCCTCGCTTCGAGGCTGACACAAGGTGACACTCTCTGGGTATTCCCACCTCTTGGTTCCCGTTATGTCTCAAGGATTTGCGCCCGCTGCCCGCTGTTGAGCTGCCCACACAGGAGTGCGGTTCCCTTAGGAATATCAGCCTTAAGCCAAGGATTAGTAGACTGTTTTAAATCCGTCGAAGATCGAGCGAGTCGAACGGGGACAATGGCATCCTTTATCCGATATTCTGATCGTGGCGATTCTCTCCACCATTGCAGGCGGACAAAGCTCTTAAGCCATGGTGGAACTCTATGGCAGTAGCAAACAAGCTTGGCTCTCCACCTTCTTAGCACTCCCCAATGGCATCCCCAGCCCAGATAGCTTTCGGCGGGTGATTGAACGTCTCCACCCCAAACAGATGGAAGCCGCCTTCGATAACTGGGGGCGTTGCTGATTTACGGTATGAAAGGCTAAATAGGTCTGTCATAGAAACCAGTATCCACAAAGGTTTTGGATTTTAAACTTATTTTTTTCATACCATGCTGAAGTCCCCCGAGCCGCTTCCCTAGGAAGGACTAAAGTCACGCTTGTTTCCCGCATCCGGTATTGATTTTTATGAGCGATGACTATATGGTGAAGGTATTAGTCGCAGCGCTCCCTGAACTCTCTCAAAGTAGCAGTCCTACAACCTAGATGGCAAGTGCGTTAAATGGTATTAATTTGTGGGGTAGGCTTGCTGTGCCTACCCCTGTATGTATGTTGCTATTAGGCTAGGCGCGAACGCTCCTTTCTTTTTTGCTACCTTCAAAGTCTCGAGCCGACCCAACTTCGTAGCCTCCTGTCCGCAAGCGGCGGTCTAAATCGCTGGCTTCGGGAGAAGTTTTTGTGGCTTCTTCGATTGTCACTCTACCTTCAAGTACGAGTTTGTAAAGATCCTGGTTGATAATCTTCATGCCTTCGTAGGTGTCATTTTGCATCAACCGGAAAGCTTCATCATCATCACCTTTCATCAAGTAATCGTGCATGGCTGGCGTGTTCACCAAAATATCGTGAACTGCGACGCGGCGGTTGTCAACTGTTGGCAGCAAAAGTTGGGCAATTACTGCTACTAAAGAATCGCAAATTTGAATCCGCATCGCCTGCTGTTCCTCAGGTGGGTAGAGGTTTAACAAGCGGTTAAGAGCGTTGATGGCGCTGCGAGTGTGGAGGGTTCCCAATACTAAGTGACCAGTTTGAGCTGCTTGCAAGGCTGTATTGATGGTAACGCGATCGCGCATTTCCCCGATCAGGATGACATCGGGGTCTTCCCGCAAAACTGCCCGCAAAGCCTGCTGGAACTCGTGGGTGTGCAAGCCGACTTCCCGCTGGCTGACCAAGCATTTTTTAGAAGGGTGAATGAATTCGATCGGGTCTTCAATTGTAACTACGTGCTTCTGTTCCGTCTGATTGAGGTGGTCGATCATCGCAGCGACTGTTGTCGATTTCCCGGAACCGGTAGGCCCGGTAATCAAAATTAATCCTTGCGATCGCAAAATGACCTTTTTGAGAACTTCTGGCAACCTCAAGGAGTCGATAGTGGGTATTTCTAAACTGATCAACCGCAATACTAGGGCGCCACCACTGAGGGAATCAAAACAGTTTAGCCGACACCGCACGAAGCCCGGGTAAAAAATTGCTGCATCTAATTCCTTGGTAGCTGCAAACTGTTTTCGCTGTTCGGGGGTGAGAATTTCGGCTAAGTAATGTTCAAAAATTTCTGGCGTGACTTTGGGGTGGCTGGTTGCTACTTGCATGACGCCCCGAATCCGAAATCGAGGTACTTGACCGACTCGAATGTGAATGTCGGAAGCCGAGGCGGTATGGGCATCTCTGACCATTTGTTCGATCGTACTTACGGGAGTCTCAACAGCCCGCTGCTGTTGCTGCTGATGCTGCTGTTGCGCCAGGGGGTGTGCAGCAGGCGCCGGTGGTGGTGGCGCGGGAGTTGCAGCCAAGGGCGGCGGTGGCGGGGGTGTGCGGCGGGCTTGAGGGTCGGGTTTAACGGGTGTAGGATTGTTTAATGGGTTCATTTTTTAGTCTCCAGTGAGTCGATTTTAGATTTTAGATTTTAGATTTTAGATTGACTCGCAGCGCCGTGAATCTGGGAGTTTCAACTATGGTCTAAAATTTGGGGATTGACCGTGCGCGATCGAGTGTCGGGATCTTGTATCCGTTATTGGGCGGGGTCAAAGTATCATTGAAAAAATTCCCGATTTCTAATCTAATCGCTCGCTTGCTAATTCGGTGCCAAATGCTGAGAATATTTTACAATTAGGCTTGATGGGCGATCGAGCAATTAACAGTTTTAACTCCTATGAACATCCGTCACAAAATTGCCGACTGGCTCGAAAATCGCGCTGTTACTCCTGCCTACGCGGGTTGGCTGCTCTCGGGGATGACGGTGTTCTTTTTTGGGTCTGCTACTAATACAATGTCTGGGTGGCTGTACGCGCTCAGCGGTGGCAGTTTGGCGCTGCTGGTAGTAGCTGCGGTTTTGCCTGCAAAATCGCTGCGTTCCTTGGAAGTGCGCCGCCACCCGATCGAACCTGTGAGTGCGGGCGATAAAATCACTGTGGAACTAGAAATCGAAAATAGCGCCCGCCAACCTAAAACCTTGTTGCAAGTGGTAGACATCTTACCGTTTGTATTGGGAAAAGAGCTTGTCCGCCCGATCGAGATCGTAGAGCCTAAAAGTATATACAGGGATACATACTACGTGGAAGTCCGGCAGCGGGGCGTCTATCGCTGGCAAGAGGTGCACTTGAGGACGGCGGCGCCTTTAGGGTTGTTTTGGTGCCGTCGCAGCCGCCCGGTAAAAGCGGTGGCGGTGGTTTACCCGCAGGTTTTGCCGTTGAGCACTTGCCCTTTGATCGATCGCATCGGTCAAGAAGACAGTCCGCAATTGTACGATCGCCTGCGATCGCAAACCGCTACCGAAGGCCTCACCCGCAACCTGAGACCTTACCGTCACGGAGACCCCACCCGCCTGATTCACTGGCGCACCAGCGCCCGCTACGGAGAACTGCGGGTGAGAGAGTTAGAAGTTGCAGCAGGCGGCCAAGAAATTATTATTGCTCTCGACAGCGCTGCATTGTGGCAACCAGAGGAATTTGAACGAGCGGTGACAGTAGCAGCGTCTCTTTACTTCTATGCTAGCAAGCGCCTGTTAAACGTCAAACTTTGGACGGCCGGAACCGGACTTGTCTCGGGGAACCGGGTAGTTTTGGAAACCTTGGCGGCGGTTAATGCTGCCGAAGATGCGATCGATAGTCGATCGCAACTATCGATCATTTGGCTAACTCAAAACTCTGCAAGTTTAAGCACTCTTACCCAAGGTAGTCGTTGGGTACTCTGGCCGAGTTCCACTGCGGAAACAGGCGAAAAACTGTTAGTGAAACATGATTTACCTGGTTTAGAAATTCGCTCGGATAGACCTTTAGAACTTCAGTTACAAGATGCTTTAGAAAGAGCAATTAGTTATTAAGATTGAGTGGATAAGTTTTCCGCTATCATATCAAATCCGGTGACAGCAGAATTCTGCCAGTGCGAGCGTCCCCGCTCGCGACAGGAGATAATATCGTTTCCGGTATCATCTCAAATCCAGTAACAGCAGAATTCTGCCAGTGCGAGCGTCCCCGCTCGCGACAGGAGATAATATCGTTTCCGGTCAAATCCAGTAACAGCAGAATTCTG
>RDXX01000137.1 GCA_004292955.1 Oscillatoriales cyanobacterium
GTAGACTGACATTCCGGGCATTGCATAATATTCCTTTTAAATGTGTGTGATTTGTGACGCTCCGACGACCATTTCATCATACCCTAGTTCAGCAACGCCTAGATTTAAACTTATGGCTTCCCGAACCAGAACCAGAAGAAACTGCCACCAATTACAGGTCTAAGTCAATTGCCTTGCTACAGACTGGTTCCGACGCCATCAACCGGCTTCTTGCAGAACGGCAAAGGGCTGTAACACAACAAGAACTCGAACGAGAAAAAGCTATCCTCGCTCAAAAATATTAAGATCGAACAGAAGCTATATGGGAAATCCGATCGCCAGTTTCTAGAGCGCGTTTTCCAAAAGTTGATGCTCAATTTTACCTGGTGGGTAAATCGCAAGGATGCCGAGGGTAATAATGTCTTTCAAGGCGGATTTTTGGGCTTAGATAATATCGGCGTATTCGATCGCAGTGCGCCACTACCGACGGGCGGATATATCGACCAATCTGACGGTACTAGTTGGATGGGGATGTATTGTTTGAATATGTTAAAAATCGCGCTAGAATTGGCAAAAACTAATCCAGTTTATGAAGATATTGCTACCAAATTTTTTGAACATTATCTCTATATTGCCGATGCGATGAATCACATTGGGGAAATGGAAGATTCCTTATGGAATGAGGAAGATGGCTTCTATTACGACGTGTTGCATTTTCCCGACGATCGCCAAATTGAAATGAAAGTGCGATCGCTAGTCGGCTTAATTCCTCTATTTGCGGTAGAAATATTAGAACCAGAAACATTACAGCAATTACCCAATTTCAAAAAGCGATTGGAATGGTTCATCAAAAATCGGCACGATTTACGCCGTAATGTAGCTTGCATGGAAACCAAAGGTAAAGGCGCGCGCCGATTACTGGCGATCGTTTCTAAAGACAAACTCCAACGCATTTTACAAAAGATGCTCGACGAATCAGAATTTTTCAGCGATTACGGAATTCGGGCAGTTTCTCGCTATCATGCCGAACATCCCTATTGCTTCTATACCAACGGTACCGAGTTTCGCGTCGATTACGAGCCAGCCGAGTCTACCAGTGGTTTATTTGGTGGCAATTCCAACTGGCGCGGCCCCGTTTGGTTTCCAGTGAACTTTCTTTTAATTGAATCGCTGCAAAAGTTCCATCGCTATCTCGGCGATGATTTCAAAGTTGAATGTCCGACAGGTTCGGGGCAAATGTTGACTCTGTGGGAAGTCGCTACCGAACTATCCCAGCGACTCACCCAGATTTTCCTCCGTAACCCAGCGGGACAACGCCCAGTTTATGGGAGTACCCAGAAGTTTCAAAACGACCCGCATTGGCGCGATTTGGTGTTGTTTTATGAATATTTCCACGGCGATAATGGCGCGGGAATTGGAGCCAGTCACCAGACGGGATGGACGGGATTGGTAGCGAAGTTAATTCAACAGTTGGGGGAATATGGGGATGAAGATCGAGTAGGGGAATCGGTGCTGGAAATCGAAGCAGGTAGTGAATCGATCGTTATTTAAGTGGGATGATAAAGGTACTCAATTACCAGTAATATAGATTGCGATTGGTGCCTAACCTACTTTGTTTTTTCCTAACATTGTACAAAGTTAATCCCCACGTTTAGGGTGTAGCAAAAATTAATATGCCATACATTAATATTCAGATTACCACAGGTTCTACAAGGACACAAAAAGCTCAACTTGTTAAAGAAGTAACTGATTCTCTCGTTCGGATTCTTGGCAAAAATCCAGAACATATACACATCGTCATTCAGGAGATTGCAGAAGAAGATTGGGGATTTGCAGGACTCCTGACAGATGATTGGAAACAGCAGCAAAACTCATAAGAAGAGTGATGCTGAAGTAAATTAGATAGTTTTGTAGGGTTGGTATTTTATAAGCCTCGTTGACGAATTATGTCAAACATTTTACCTGTTTAATTACCCCAAACCTAGATGGTGGAAAGTACCCACCATCTAGTCCGACGCTGCTGCCGTAACTGCTCTACTAATCTGCACTGACTTGACTCTTCGCTTTATCTAGTCTTCTTCCCCAAGGTTTGAGAACTGAGATCGCAATAATCACAACCAAAGAAATAACTTGAACGAAAGTTCCAATTAATACACCTTTGGCATCGAAATTATAAACCAAATTATTCAGGGCTTGTAATCCCTCCTGCCCTGACAATTTTTCAGCAGTATTCCCCCACGGAAATAGCCAGAATGTGCCAAATACAACCAAACCAGTCGTTAGTATCCACTTAGTAATTACCCAATAGAACTTGATAAATCCATAATTTGTCATCCAGCACAGAAATGTTGCTGTGATGACGGAACCAATCGCTGAAGGAATGACAATCCAGTCATCTAGAAGATTAATTGCTGAATCTAGAGCATTCAGTACGTCGGCATTAACTGATGTTGTGTTTCTAAGCGACAGTAGCAGCATACTCAAGACGCTTCCCGTCCAGAGCGCAGCAAAACCAATATGCGCTGATAGCAGCCAGTTTCTCTGACGGATACTCAATTTTGGCATTTTTCCTCCAAGGTACTTCGATCGAGAACAGCACAACCGCAAGACAGCAATGCTTTTAGTCATGCGGATCAATTACTTAATATATTGATAGTTAATATATTAAGTAATTGTCCAAAAGTCAACATCATCAGGCTGGGATCGCTAAGAAAAGTTCTGAATGATTCGATCGAGGAGCTTGAGAACGATTTCCTGCTCTGCTTCGGAAATATTTGCAGTTGCCTTTTTAACGGTATCTGCACCAAGCGGTGGCAGAATATACATGAGTCTTTTGCCTTCTTCCGTCAGCCAGATGCGGACGACACGGCGATCTGCTGAGTTTCGTTCTCGGTAAACTAGGTTGCGCTCTTCCATGCGATCGACGACTCCGGTTAGTGTTGCGCCTAGCTGTTTGAGTCTGTCAGCAATACCTGTTGTAGTAATCCCATCTTCTTCCCATAGACAGCACAGAACTAGATAGTGAAATGGAGTCAGATCGTAAGGTTCGAGCCGCTCTAGAAAATCTCTGTACATCAGTTGAGATGCCAGTTTCAGTTGATGCCCCAAGTTGTGAGGAGCGAGAGCATATTTCCATTGCTGGAGAAAATTAGCATTGGACGATGAACTAGGCATTCGATCGAGGTATTGGTGATTAAGCCAAATAGTTAATGTATTAATTATGCTATAACAATCAATTACATAAACGACCGCAAGCGTGAGTTGGAATTGTCGAAGGTAATTTAGGTCGATCGAGTGCGATCGAGTCTCTACAGACTAAATCGCGCTGGGTTTCGATCGCCGCGTTTCTCAACAAATTCTCATTTTCTCTTCAGGAGTGTTTCAGCTCGATCGGGGAGCGTAGTTATTATCGAGGCAAATTTAGCTCCGCGATAACCTAACTTTATCCCCTAGCCCCTCACCAGATGAACGTCAATCAGATCGGGAGTGAATCGATCGAGCATCCCCGTTTTCGGTGGATTAATTTTAATACCATCGCAGGATCGATTGCACTATTATCCGATCGATGTCAGTGCTGGCATTCTCAAGAGTACGGCTCTAGCATTGTTGGAACGCTACCCCAACTTAAAACTGTGCGGCTTGGCGGGGACTTACGAGCAAGCTCTGGCTCAATTGCCACCAGCAGAACTGGGGAACCGCATGGTGATTTTCCTGGGTAGTACGCTAGGGAATCTAACCGATCGAGAGCGTAGCAGTTTCCTGACCCAAATTCAACAGGCACTCCAGCCTGGAGAATTTTTCCTCTTAGGCGTAGATTTACAAAAATCGATCGAGACGATTGAAGCTGCGTATAATGATGCTCAAGGTGTGACGGCTGAATTTAACCTCAATATCCTCCGCCATCTCAATCATCGCTTTGGAGGTGATTTTGCACTCGATCGATTCGAGCATTTAGCATTCTACAATCGGGAGCAACATCAGCTTGAAATGCATCTCCGCAGTTTGGTAACTCAAACTATAGCTTTTGCAAACCTAAACTATCGAGTTAAGTTCGAGGCTGGAGAAACGATTCACACCGAAATATCTCGCAAGTTTCATTTACCAACATTAGTAGATAATTTATCGGCTCATGCTTTTAAACCTTTACAATTTTGGACAGATCCACAAGATTGGTTTGGCTTGTTGCTATGTCAACGTCAATGTACTGTAGGGGAGTATCCTTAAATTCCAAGCGATCGCTATCCAACGAAAAATCAATCCACAATCAAAAATCAAAAATCAAAATGACAGCACATATCCTCTTGGTTGAAGATGAAATTAAACTCGCCCGATTTATCGAACTGGAATTAGATAGTGAGGGTTATCGCGTCAGTGTGGCACACGATGGGATGGCGGGACTGAGTTTGGCGCGGGAGGCGGCACCGGATCTAGCGATTTTGGATTGGATGTTGCCAGGACTTACAGGCGTGGAACTCTGTCGGCGACTGCGATCGACTGGTATATCTATCCCCGTAATTTTACTGACAGCTAAAGATGAAGTCGGCGATCGCGTGACGGGTTTGGATGCGGGAGCCGATGATTATGTAGTCAAACCGTTTAGTATTGAAGAACTACTCGCGCGCATCCGTTCTCATCTGCGACGCACCCAAAAAACCGACGAAGATCTGTTGCAATTTGAAGATTTAAGTTTAAATCGACGGACTCGCGAAGTCCATCGCGGTAGCAGATCGATCAATTTAACTGCCAAAGAATTTGAGTTATTACAATACCTATTGAGTCATCCTCGCCAAGTATTTACTAGAGAGTTAATTATCGAAAATGTCTGGGGATTTGATTTTCTGGGCGACTCAAATATTATCGAGGTTTACGTTCGCTATCTCCGCACGAAGTTGGAGCAAAACAACGAGCCAAGATTGATTCATACCGCGCGGGGTGTCGGGTATGCTTTGCGGGAGCAATAGCAGCGATGAAGATTTCGATTATAACGTTAAAGTTGAGCGGCAGCAGATAGCCATGGACACTCTACATTTTGTGGATTCTCGACACAAACGGCGAATTACGCTTTGGTGAACTGAGGCGTAAAGTTGATGGCATCTCAACGAAGGTGCTTACCGAAAGATTGCGATTACTGGAATCGATTGAAGTAGTTCATCGTCACCATGAATCTACAATTCCACCTCAAGTTACCTACAGCTTGACTGAACGCGGAAAAGAGTTGTCTGGGACACTCGACCACCTCTACAAACTCGCTGTGCGTTGGTATGGCACGGAGGGAAAAACGGCTGTCTAGATTTTGCTGAATGCTAACAGATAACCTTTAGGCTGCTGTCCCTACACGTAACCCAACAGCCGACCCTCGATCGAATTCAAATTTAAAACATTTGGACTTTTATTTCGTTTCAACGCAACAGACTTCCTAGCTCTCAATATGTTTGCCAGCATTCCACCAAGACAAAGAACTCGCCGCCAGATCCAGCGGTGGTTTTTCTAAAGTTGTTGCCAGTGTATCATTCCATTTATTGTAAAAAGACATCATCGCAATCAGACTGACAATCTCCGCGATCGCTTCATCCTCAAAGTATTTACCCAATTCTCCAAAATCCTCATCCGTGACTGCATTGGGCATTTTATTAGCCTTATCAGCAACTGTCAACGCCGCGCGTTCGGCAGCCGAGAAACTGGGATGAGTCTGGTAATCGCGAATATTTTGAACTTTGTCCATCGACAACCCATATTTGAGAGCTAGCCCCGCACAATGCGCCGTACAGTACATACAACCAGCCGCACGGGATGAAACATACATCACGAGCAATCTGAGCGTCATCGAGGTTTTTCCCGCTGTCAGCAGCACTGCGCCAGTTAGTTCGACTACTGCCTTCATCACCGCAGGCTTATGTCCCATCGTCAGATAGTCATTAGGGGCTTGCAGCTTAATACTATACCAATCATTTGGCTACTCCTTCGACAATACAATTGCATGGCTGGGATTTTATTTCTACGCAAGTCCCTTAGGCAGAAATCCGAAAAATTCCTCCAGTTGCCCGAACATTTCATCATATGTGGCGAGTTCGGCAATGGGTTTGGGTGCAAGTCTGGGCATGGTTGTCTCCTGCGATTTGTTTGCATAATTACTCGATCGACAATTGCTCAGGCTTAAACCCTTGCGGATGGGCTATACTGATGAAACAATAGTTTTTGTCGATATAGACAAGAATACAGGTTTTTGTCGAACCCGTCAAGAATAAACATCGATAATTTTTAGCTAACTACCGATAACCATGCCGCGCCCTCGATCGTTCGATACCGATGCTGTCATAGAACAACTCTGCGATTATTTCTGGGAGCATGGCTATAGTGCGACATCTTTGGATGAGTTGGCGCAACTGCTGGGAGTCAAGCGGGGCAGTTTATTTAATGCCTTTGGCTCGAAGGAAGTGTTATTTTATGCGGCTTTCGAGCGGTACGAGCAAAAGTTTAAACTGGCGTTTGAGACGGATAAAAGTGGCGTTAATGCGATCGCCAATTATTTCCATAATGCGATCGAAATTGCGTCTACCAAAGGGATGGGGCGCGGTTGCTTTTTGGTGAATCTGTTGATGTCTGCCGAAATTCCCACTCCCGAACTTCAACAAGCGATCGATCTAGACGTAATTTTTATCAAAGACTTTTTTCACAAACATTTAGAACTAGCTCGGCTAGATGGGCAACTACCGCCGCCAATTTCTATTTCAGCCGGAGTCGATGTGTTGTTTAGTGCCACGATCGGAGTTTTCGCATTAGCGCGGATGAGAGCAACGCCTATGATGATTCAAGAGTTCGTTAAGAACAATTTTCGGGGATTGTTTCTCAAGGTGTAGGTGAGATCCTCCAACCCACATTCCGCAGATATTCGATCGGATTTAATTTCAAAAGAATTCAGAATTCTCAAAACCTCAAATAATTGCTCTGCAATCATTTGAGGCTTTTT
>RDXX01000138.1 GCA_004292955.1 Oscillatoriales cyanobacterium
GGGCTTACAAGTAAGCTGTCTCAACGGCTGTAATGACGCAAATACGTTAAGCAAATAGAAAGTGTCTAGAAAGTACAGGCATAATGGCTGGAAGGGTAGCGAGATGGTAAGTCTAGAGGGCATGTCCCTGTCCTTTGAGAAACACTTCCTCGTAACTGCCGGTGCGCCCGCCGATGATGTCGCGAATACCCGCGAAGAAATCTCGCAGGGCGTTTGTGCCGTAGACAACCTCGGCAGTTACAATTCCCAAGTAAGATTGAATTTCTGCTCCTTGGATGATATCAGTTGTTGTTACAATCATCAGTTGGCCTCAAGTGCGAAAATTTTGAGTTGGTCGATTTCTGTAGGTTTACTACATCTCCCCGCTCAAAGATTCCAGGCAAACCCTAAGCTGTAAGCTTGTTAAGCTGACAGCAATTCGCTCTTTTAATCCACACACTCTTTGAAAAAAATGGCCGTCCACAAACAAAGTCTCTTGGTATTCAGTACACTTTTGGTAGCGGGATTCGCGATCGCAACGCCGCAGATAGCGCTCTCAGCAGACACACCAGAGGAAGTTCAACCTAAAAATAATGCAAATTTAGATAGTCTGCTGCGGCAAGGACGCGAGTTGGTAGATTTAGGAGACTACAGTAAGGCGATCGCCATTTATCAACAAGCAGCCCGTTTAGATACGGAAAACCCGCGTATTTTTTCCGGTATTGCCTATCTACAAGCGCGTCAGGGCAACTATCAAGCCTCAGTGGAATTTTACCAACAGGCGATCGGTCTGGAACCCAAAAATGCTGACTTTCAATACGCCTTAGGATATGCTATGGCGAACCTGCAAAACTATCCCGCAGCAGCAGCAGCTTACCGTCGCGCCGCTGTGCTCGATCGCAAAAATGTCAACGCCCGAATTGGACTCGGAGTGGTGCTGTTTCAGCAAAAAGATTACAGCGGTGCATTTAAAGCATACCAAGAGGCGATCGCCCTCGATCCCAAAAATTGGCAAGCTTATTCTTCATTGGGTTTAGTATTGATCCAGCAGGGAAACTTTGCCAGTGCTGTCACCGTGCTCAAACAAGCAGCCAAACTCGCTCCCAAACAAGCCAGCATTCAGTTAAAATTAGGTACTGCTTTGCTGCGTAGCGGCAACACTTCCGAAGGGCTAGCAGCTTTTGAAGAAGCGTCAAAACTAGAGCCGCGGAATCCCGAAGTACAGTTAGAAATTGGCGAACTTCTCAGAGCTCAAAACGACTTAGAAGGAGCGATTATAGCTTACAAGCGAGCGATTGACGTGCGACCGAATCTAGTGAGCGCATACGTTGCAATCGGGGAAATTCAACTAGAAAAACAAGATTTTTCAGGAGCAATTATCACTTTTCGGCGAGTGATCCAGCTCGATCCAGCCCGAGGAGAAGCTTATTACAACATGGGTCAAGCATTCAAAGCGCGCGATCGCAAATCCGACGCAATTCAAGCTTTTCAACAAGCCCTAGACACTTACCGCCAGCAAGGCAACAATGATGGCGCACAAAAAGCCGAGGCGGCGCTCAATGAACTAAAGTAATTAGTCAGTTGATAGTTGATAGTTGATAGTGTTTCTGATGGGTCAGAATCAACAATCCCCGATCGCGCGATACTCAGAAACCGGGTTTCTTCGGAAAATCTCGTGAAGAGGCGTAAATTCTCAGAGAAACCCGGTTTCTTGGACGCTTGCGCGTGGAACTCAGAAACCGGGTTTCTTGGATGCACGTAGGTTCTTTCTATTCTTCAAAGGTTAAATGCTGGATTAATTTATCGCTAGTTAAATCTTCTAAAAAGTAACGATAAGCATCTGCTGACTGAAATTGCGATCGCACTCGATCTATTTTAGGCAAACTACCCTGGCGCAAATCAATATATAGCCTTTCTCAAAAAGATGAGGTATGGCTGACAGCTTACATAACCGCTGAAATCAAGAGGGCCCAAGCCCAACAACGTCCGCGAATCTTTGTAAAAACCGCTATATTCTTGATAGCTAGAAAACTCCCAAGCCTCGGCTTTTTTAACTATATTAGTAGCACAAACTGGATTTAAGTGAATATAACGAGTTAGGTGTAATAAATACTCTTCTGTATCTACATGAAACATGAAACATGAACAATATCTGTTTGTCTATCAATATTCACCGCGCCACTCCTCTCGCCCCTACGCAGAATCATCGCATCAGAGCAAGAAGTCTGTTAATGCCATTCAAAAGTAACGAAAAATACAAAGGGACAAAATCCTACTCGCTGCCATTTGTAACTTTTAGGCTGTCTGGCAGTTGTGGCATTTCCTCATACTACCAGACAGGATAGAATGCTCGTTATTAGTGAGCGATGTAGGTAGGCAGAAAGTGAAGTATGTCGCGCAGAACGCTATATCCAGCCATGTCCCAAAGCAAATAAGCTAAGAAACCGATCATCGCTAAGCGACCGTTCCAAAGTTCTGCTTGTGGGTTTAACCCAAACAAAAAGGCGTTCCGATCTTTGCCGTTGTAGGCATTAGCGGTAGGAGGTAAGTTAGTAGGGCGAGTTTCCATTTTTTTACATTCCTTAACAATGTTTCGCTTATCATGGTAGCGACCTAATTTCTAGTTTGCTATCTGTCGATAGGTGCAAAATACATACAAGTCTAAAGGAGGATTTTGAGACAAAAATGACGTGTTAAATTTTGTTAAAAACCATTTTTTCAGCGATCGCCTGTATCGGTAGATACTAAAGACAACTGCAAGTTGAGATGGCTGCTGTGAAAAGCTTGCGAAGCCCTGCTGCGACAAACAACGGCCGTTGTGACTCGACAATACTGAAGTCGCGAGAAGCTACAGGAAAAAAAAATAGTCAATTTCAACCGCAAAACAGAACACGATCGCCCTTAACTTAACTAAAATAGGAACAAAGACAGAGCGCGAGGGAGAAACAGTTATCGAAACCATCTACGGCAATCTTCAGGGTTTAAAGTCCAGCCAGCTCAAGCAACTCGAAAAGCTTTACCACCAAAGACTACCGGGCGATCGCATCACCACGGCAGAATTCGCACAGCGCGTCGCCGCCATCAGTACCGAAATCGACAAGCCAATCTGCACCTACATCAACCGTCGCGGACAAGTAATTCGCGTCGGCGTCGGTACGCCCCGCCAAACCCAGATTGCACCCCTAGAATTGCCCCGCTACGGGGGAGGTCGCCTCAGTGGCATTCGCTGCATCGCCACCCACTTGAAGCCCGAAATCCCCAACGAAGCAGCCCTTACCGCCATGGCAATTCAGCGCCTCGATGCCCTGGTTTGGCTGACTCTAAGCGGCGGAGGATTTCAGCGCCGCGGCGGCGGTGCGGCCGGTTACATCCAAGACACTTATCTGGTTCACCTGATACCCCAGGGAGACCGACCAAATTTTGAGTTCTCTGTGTTGAGCGCTAAGTTAGAACCAGCTTCAACTAAAACAGAGGAAATAGAAGAGCCTTTAATTCAAAACTCACCAATCAAAACTCAAAACTTTCCCTGGAAAATATCAGAACCACTGAGTTTGGACGACCTCGCAGACCAAGACTTTCTGGAGTTGGTGGAAGGACTCGAAGCAGATTTTCAAGCAGAATTTGTCGCCAAACAAGTAGATGCAGACCAAGACAAAGTGCTGCTGGTTGGTGTGATGACTCAGCACATGACTCTGCTGGATTTTGAGGACGGACTCGCAGAAATCACGCGGCTGGTGGAAAGCGCCGGAGGTCAGGTATTGCAAACAGTGCGTCAAAAGCGATCGAACCCCCACCCGCAGACAGTCGTCGGCGAAGGCAAAATTCAAGAAATTTCCCTCACCGCTCAAACGATTAGCGCTAACCTCGTGGTATTCGATCGCGACTTGTCCCCCGCACAAATACGCAACTTGGAAATTCAGATTGGTATTCGTGTCGTCGATCGCACGGAGGTAATTCTCGACATCTTCGCCCAAAGAGCGCGATCGAGCGAAGGTAAATTGCAAGTAGAACTCGCTCAACTACAGTACAGCCTGCCCCGCCTGACAGGTCGCGGTCAAGCAATGTCGAGACAAGGCGGCGGTATCGGTACCAGAGGCCCCGGGGAAACTAAACTCGAAACCGAACGCCGGACGATCGCCAAACGCATTTCAAGATTGCAGCAAGAAGTAAATCAACTCCTAGCCCACCGCTTCCGGCTGCGGCAGAACCGGCACCACATGGACGTACCCTCAGTCGCGATCGTCGGCTACACCAATGCAGGTAAATCGACTCTGCTCAACCTGCTCACAAATTCCGAGGTCTACGCAGCCGACCAATTATTTGCCACCCTCGACCCCACCACCCGAAAGCTGACGATTCCTGGCGCCCTCACCGGAGAACCGCTGTCGATCGTCCTCACAGATACAGTGGGCTTTATTCGCGAACTTCCCCTCTCATTGATCGACGCTTTTCGGGCTACCCTCGAAGAAGTTACAGATGCCGATGCTTTGCTGCACCTTGTCGATCTTTCGCATCCCGCGTGGCAGAGCCAAATTCGCTCCGTCATGAATATTTTGACAGATATGCCCGTAACTCCCGGGCCTGCCCTTGTAGTATTTAACAAAATCGATGCCGTAGATGGAGATACTCTTGCTCTCGCCCGAGAAGAGTTTCCTCAAGCCGTATTTATTTCGGCCGCCAAAGGTCTCGGCATGGAAAGCCTGCGCGATCGACTAGCCCAGCTCATTCAATACGCCCTCTACCCTCGGTAAATACTTAAATATTCCTTTTCAGTAGTTGACATTCGGGAATACACGTACATATACTGAGGACAGATCTCGTCGAAGCATGAGACTATAAAAGAATAGTCAGATTGTGGATTGCTAATTAGAATACAGCAGATATAGTTTGCGATCGGTTACATACTTAACTTCAGGAGGCGGCGCTCAAGGTTGATTAACAGTAAGACTTTTTCGGACATTTGCACGGACGATCGCTTACATTTGTCATAGGTCTTCGTATCATATAGAGTCAGTAACTCTAGGCTCAAGCCACTGAGCTTGTTAGAGAGATCGAGCAAGCTGTACTGACGGGCCTCAGACCTTCGAGGTCTACGTTATTTGGGTCACGACACCCTGTGGATGCGAAGCTAGTCCCTTGCTCTGTCGAAGCGTGGTTAAACAGTTCTAAAGTCACGCTTTACACTGCTGCTAGCCGGAAAAAGCCCTTATAACTTTGGCGAAGCTAACATTACCCGAAAGGGATTTGGAGACAACCATATCGACCTAGAGCGGCAACCATACCCCTCTAACCCCGCAAGGGGATTCAAGGCGGTTGAAACCGCGCCCGTCGTTTCCCTCTCAGGACTAAAGTCTCGCTCGTTTCCCACTTACCGAGCTATTTTATGAATTTACCCACTCAGATGTAGGTGAAAAACCTTGGTAGTACGCAACCGCTATATAAATAAGTTGCCTCTACAGTATCAAAGCAAATAATCAGATTGGCTAATAGCGCTAAGCGATAACCAAGCTGAACGCAAGAATATAAGTGCTTGTAGAAATTTTTACGGGCATAGGTTGATAGGCCTTGGTTGAGATCCGATCTCAACTTATGTATTTGTTAGCAAATGTTAGCAAAAAATTATCGGTAAAAACTCTCTTTTAATAGCTGTAAGGGCTGTTAGCTCAGAGGTTGCCAGACGGTGCAAACCACCCTAGGCGACTAGGGTCAAATAAAATAAGACGACCAAAGTGTTTGGGCGATCGCCTCAAGCGCTATACTATCTTTTACAGGCGTCCGGGAGAGAAAACATCAATTTATGGTAAGAACTCTAAAATCTATGCCCGCCGTGCAGCGCTAATCTCTAGCACTACTTCTATTCTCCGATTTTACCACTGTTTAACTAAATAGTTATGTGTACGCCACTGGCAAAACTAGCAATTGGACTCTCTGCCACAATGGCAACAGGGTTCTACTATCTAGCTGCCGCCCCTCCGGCTTCAGCAGCAGTCGATGTGTGCGGGCCCGGAAACTATTCAAGTGCCTGCGTCCCTGATAATTCCCTCAGCCCTCAATCACCAACACCCGTACCAGTCGAAGTACCGACATCACCTGCACCCGTGCGAGACGCGGTACCGGAAGCGCTGGTAGATCCAGCACCGATACCGATCGTACAACCTGTAGTGCCGGAAGTGCCGGTAGTCCAATCACCAGGCCCTATAATAGTAGAGCCCGCAGTACCGGAACCACCGGTAGCCTCACCACCACCATCAACCCCGATACCGATATTACCCACGCCGGTCATACCACCGGTCATACCACCGGTATCACCATCGCCATCGCCAGTTCCGCCGATACAGGTGCCATCGCCGATATTGCCAAACTACATAAACCCCCCCGTCATTAGAAGAACAACTATCCCAGAACCCGGTACTGTGGTAGCACTCCTGCTGACAGGCGCAGGAATCATCTGTTCCACCAGAAAACGAAACAAGCAGGTCGGTCAGCAACGGTAAGCAGGCCCAAGCTGCTGCTTGTTTTCAACATCTCTCCGTTTCTTGAAGCGCGAGTGTTTTTTTGTTTTTAGGTGAAATCATAAAAAATGTATTATAAAACTTTATTAAGTTTGTAAGCAGTAGTAAGCAATAGTAGTATCATATAGTCAAAATGGTCAACTGAGAGAATTATTGCGATCGTCAAAAAATGGAGAGTCTGAATGCAACTAGCAGAGAGGCACATCATTAAATCCACCGAGAATCGTTTTGTTGAAATTGATGAACTAGCCTTTAAATCCA
>RDXX01000139.1 GCA_004292955.1 Oscillatoriales cyanobacterium
TGGACGAAGAAGGTATTCGGAGATGGAAAATTATCAAATAAAATCTTTAACCCACGGAGGTGGGTTTGGTTTGTGTAGACGCGGTTTCAACCGCCGGGTAATTGAAATACGAGGTGATTGGAACCAGTTTCAACTAACCGCCGATTCATCCAGGAAATCACAAACCCGAATAAGGCACGATGACATCAAAAAAAGCATCATCCAAATCGTAACCAAACATCTGCGACATTGCCATCAACTTCGATTTACTCGGAATTCCCTGCTGGTTCAACCAATCAGTCAACACAAAAATTTTGCTCATCAAAAACATTTCCAAAGCTTCAGGATTGTACTGAATGCCTTGGGTGCGGTGGAATTGGTGCGGCACTAACATCGCGGCATACCGGGCCAATTCTCCGGCTTTCCAATCCAGCAAAAATGGCAGCCAAGGATAACAAGCATCCAACCGAATAAACCACAGCCGCACTTCGGGAAGTTCCGATATTTCTCGCGGATCTAATTCTTCGCGCGGATACTCAATTTCAAATTGTACCTGTTGTTCGTTTTGGGCGATCGATCCTGTGGCCAGCCACTGTTCAATAACAGTCCGCACCGGAGACAAATCTAAGCTGTTTATGCGATCGGCATCAATCGCTATCATAATACTCATAAAAAGTCAACCTTATAACATTAATTCATTATCTATAATACCATCAATCATCAATTAACAATTACCAATTATCTCTCATCATACTGATTTATCTCAATCCGTTCACTCCCGTACATTGTCCTGTTCACTCTTCGGGTGCCTCTGGTTTTTGAAGCCTGAAGAAGCATGACCGCATATAAGTTATTAGTTATACTCTCATATTCACGGAGGTCATGCTTCGCCCCTACAAACATATTTGCCAAACCCAGATGCACCCCTCGGACAAACGAAATAATTCTGGCAGGCTTTGCGGTTTTTAACCCTTCTCGGACAACTGTCAACTGTCAACTGTCAACTGTCAACTGTTCCCTCAGCCATTTTTGCCAAACTTGCTATCCTGCAAAGAATTGCCAATACCTTGGATAATTCCCCGCCCGATCAAACCAATTCCCCGCCCGATAACCTGCGTCAAAACGTAAACAACAGCAGTACCCAACAGCGAAATAACAGCGCGAACCCTAGGTGCGATCGCATCCCGAGTTTCCAGCACCAAAGTTAAAGCCAACTGCCACCCAGACAACTGTGCTAACTCCAGATTTCTTGGAGCATAAATAGAAATTCTCTTAATTCCAGAATCGCCCAACACAAACAGCCAAAACCTGCTTTCAAAAATAGCTTTAGGTTCTACAAAATAGCTATCCCAGCGATATCTCCACGATAAATCATTCCGAAACCGCTCAATTTCTCGTGTTGAAATCAACTTGCCATCGTAAAAAGTTTGCTTGATTTCCTCAATATCTGCAAAATTATTGAGCAGAGGCTGCACCACTGAGCTAGCAACTTGAATTACCAAATTTTCCAACAAAGCTTCTGCTCGCTGCATCGCTTGCGGGCTGCCAGCAACACAAGAAAGATTGTCAACTGTGAGGGGAATTTCAAATAGCAAATGTGCAAATAAATCAACTGTCATCGGAATTTTATCAAGGATTTCCGTGGCAACTGCTGTTTCATCTGCCAGCAGCACCGGCACCACTTCTACGCCGCTGCCTCCCCATAAATTAGCAGCCATTTCCCCTTGACTTTCTGGCAGTAGTTTCAAGCTTGTTTGACTGCTGTCAACAACCAGATTTTCTCCCGTTTGCAGCGTATAGTATCTGCCAAAAAAATCTATGATTGTCGCTTCCCACAAATCCCGCAAAATAGCAGGCATTTTTTCCGACAATTGAGTTTGCTGCACTTGCCCCAAGCGCAATTCCTCCAGCAACTCCCGTAACTTCCGCAGGATGGAACTCATCAATTCGCGCTGTTTTGTCGATCGCAAAATATCGATCTCCAAAGGCACGCCAGTCAAATTCACCAAATCCACCTGCAATTTAGCAGCCACCGAGTCAAACAAGCTGCCTTGCCAATTATTTGTCAGCACCAAAGATTGACCCGAACCTCGGGAATTCGTGACTTGCAACTGAGAATTATCCCACAAACTCTCCCCTCTTTCTTCTCCCGTCTTTCTTCTCCCCTCGGACTCTTCCTTCTCCCCTCGGACTTCTTCCGACTTCCCTCGGACTTCCAATAACTGACTGACAATCCAACGAGCAGCCAGCAATTCTCGGCGGCGCCCGCTGACTACAATCCCATCTAAAATAGTGGCTAAGTCTGTCGAATCTGCCACTTTGATCTGTTCCAAATCAGCTTTGACAATTGCCAAAGCTGCATCTATTTCTCGCAATCCAGACACACAAAAATAAGCCAGAATTTTTTTGTGTACGGGCGTATCAATTGTCAGACTCTCAGCATTTTCTTCTGGATTGGCTGCGGAATTTTCTATTGTTTTAACCGTCGCTGAATTTAGCTCTATTTGAGAGTTCGCTGGCGTATCTGTCGGCCAATAAGTGCCGCTGGATGCTACCACGCGAATAGCTTCTATTGTCTCGGAAATATCTCTATCTTTAGGACAATAGCCCTTCGCGCCCGCAGCTTGTAACTGCCCCAACTGATCCGGTGCGAGCGGCCCACCTAGGAGCAACAGCGGTAGGTTGGGGTACAAATTTTTGAACTCGCCACAAACTGCCAGCGTCTGTATTAGACCCGATCGCAAACTTAACCTCTCAACAGCCAAAATTACCAAATCAACGGGCTTCTTGGCCCAGAGAGAGGCGGTCGATCGAGCTTCCAGAACCTCCAACGCCTCGGTTCCCGTGCCCACATCTGCGACAACTTCCAAGTCTGGATACTGCTCGCAGGCGACTCTCAGCCCCAGTCGGAAAATGGGGTCGGGATCGATCGACAGCAGTTGTAAATTACTCACTCGATTTTATATTTTAGATGTGAGATGTTAGACGCGCCTCCCCTAAAACCCAATTACTCGGGGATCAAATTAGCATCAGGAGGTCCAGCCGGCTGAGGAATCGAAGGCGCCGGTTCCGGAGCCGGAGCCGGAGGACGAGCAGGTTCTGGAGCCGGAGCTGGGGCCTCCTGTCTGGCGGGCGGATAGTAAGGTTCCGGCTCCCTCGCGGGCGGATAGTAAGGTTCCGGCTCCCTCGCGGGCGGATAGTAAGGTTCCGGAGCCGGAGCCGGAGCCTCTTGTCTGGCGGGCGGATAGTAAGGTTCTGGAGCCGGAGCCGGAGCCTCTTCTCTGGCGGGCGGATAGTAAGGCTCCGGAGCCGGCGCGTACTCTTCCTGTCGCGGAGCCGGCGCGTACTCTTCCTGTTGCGGAGCCGGCGCGTACTCTTCCTGTTGCGGAGCCGGCGCGTACTCGCGAGCGGGTTCCGGCGGCGGCGCAGTGTTGGCTCTGAGTTCGGCGCTCCAGCGCCCGATCGCACCTGCTGCCTCTGAGTGCAGCGCCCTACCGTAACCGACTTGGGAAGCCATATTAATCGCCGCCGACAGACTACCTTGAGATGCTAATTCCGCAGCTCGATCGAGAATCGGACGATCTTGAGCAACTTGCAGTTCGCTCACCCACTGATAGACATTATCCTGAGCTTTAGCGTAAAGAGTCCTACCGCTCTTAATTTCCGAAGCTTTGTCAATAGCCGCGGTCAGTTTTCCTTGCTTGGCCAGGGCGATCGCCTCATCTAAAAAAGGCTGATCTTGAATAACTTCTATGCGTTTCGTCCACTGAGCCAGGAGAGTTTGCGCCTCTACTCTGCGGGGACGGTTTTGAGAGATCAGAAGTACCTGAGCAATGCCGCCCTTAAGTCCTTCAACCGTTCCCGGTGCTACCAACTGCTTCGCCAGGTTCACAAAAGCTTGGTCTTCGATCCGCTGAATTTCGCGGCGCCAAGTAGCCACCAAAGTTTGAGCGTGAACCCGCCGCGGCTGACGAGGCCCGATGGTTTGCGCTTGCTCGATCGCCATCTGAAGCGCCCCGATTTGACCGAAACTCGCGATCGTGCTTGCCACTTGCAGCCGCAGTAAATCTTGAAACTGCACCTGTAAACTTTCAACTTGAACTTGAGCCTGCTTGTACAGAGGTCGGCCAGGAGCAATTTGGCTAGCAGCCCCCTGCCCTTCGAGCAAAGTAAAAATGTGCTGAGCCAGCGGTGTCGATACCGACTGGTTCCACATCACCGCCTGAGCCCTACCCAACTGCATCAAATCTTGAGCTTCCGCAAACAGCGGCGAATCTTGGGGCACCACAGAAGCAGCCTCGATCGCCCCCGGAAGGTCCTTCCCCTTCAACCGCTTAGTCGCCATTGCCAGCAAAGTCCGGCTCCAGCCCTCAATTTCCTTTTCTGCTTTACCGCGGGCAAAAAGCTGCGGGTCTATTTTGCGAGCCAGGACGATCGCCTCAGCGAACTTTTGCGGAGTTCCCTCCTGCGCCAAATTTCTAGCCTCTTGCAAGCGCTGCCAGCCGTTTCTTTCCAGAGAAATTTGCTGAATCAGCTCGTTGTAGCGCTTCTGACTCCAGAAAATATTTTCCAGCTTAAACAGAGCTTGAGCGTAATCCCATGCCTTCCTCAGATCCTCACTTTTCAAAGCTGCTAGCGCTGTATCGTAGAGTTTTTGACCCTCCTGCCAATTTTTTTCCCAAGCAGTCACAGCATCCTGTACCTCTGGGTAAGACGGACTGGTTTTCGGAATTTTTGCCACAATCGCCAGAGCGCCCTTCAAATCGCCCAGCTCAATTTTTGCCCTGGCAAATGCGAGCATGGCTTTCGACCATTCCCCGATCAAATGTTGGCCCTGCGAGTATAGCGGGTGTTCTTTCGGCCAAGCCTGCACCAGTCCTATTGCCGATTCTAGCTGTTCTAGCTTGCCCGATTTAGCAGCTTGCTGAGCGCAGTAAAGTCGCTCTCCGTCCGCCGCCAATGGCGACAGTTGCTGGCAATTCGGTGGCGGTGGCATCGTCAGCAGCCACAGAAATGCAGCGGCACCCGTTACTCCAAATCCCACCAGGAGACTCAGCCAGATCAGTTGCCACTGCCAAAAAGTTCTTTTCCCCTCCCTCGGCGACGCCGTGAGGGAGGAACTTGCATCGCCTGTCGCCTCTGCACTCAACTGTGCCGTCGGTTTGGGGGATGGGTTGTATTTGGGTGGTGTGTGGAATTGGTCAGATTGTCGTCTCGCCATTACTTCAGCCTGTCCTGTAATGCGCTCTCTCCGTGACACTCCCACATCAAATCATCGATTGCGATGTGGGCTTCTGACTCCTGTTAAGGAGATCTAGAATTTCCTTCAAGGTACTTGCAATTTTTCCCTTTACGGCGTTTTGTAGTGAGGTTCGTGTCTAGCCCCACTGCTTGCTTCCAAGTATTTTAGGCTCAAGAAGCACGTAAATCATACCAGTTATCCAACAATTATTCACTGCTTCCGGTGCAGTTTAGCTGAAAAAACATTAGAAAGCCCCGTCAGTCTAGCGATTTTCAATTTTCGATCTTCGATTTTCGTCTTGACTCCACAGATAAATTTGCCAGGGTTCTGAAAATGTTGCTACACAAAATTTCGATCGATTCGGTCCGACTAAAAAATCAAGCGGGTACTAAACCCGGATTTTCTCCCAACTTTATACGTATAGAGGGTAGAGCTATTTTTTTTACTTAGTGCTACATTTTATTTCCCGATCGCCCAACTTGCCGATCGAGTTTGAGTTTCAAGGTACGTTGTTGGGCTTTAGCCCTCTTTAGAGGTATGTGTAAAGAGGGCTAAAGCCCAACAACGTACCTCGGCCCGATCGAGCCACTATCAATATTTGAATCATTTTATACCTTCAACAGCCACAGCAAAAATATCCCTTTTGCTTCTAACAGTGGCTGCCTCATCATTTACGAAGCTTTTGGCGTATCGCTAGCAGTTGATGCTGCCGTAGCTGACTCTGCCGATCTATATCCGTAGAAATCTATCCGGTAGTCTACAATTTTGACACCTGTTTGCTGTTGGATTTGTTCAATCAAGTCGATCGGCAATTCCACATGAACGTCGAGAATCTGAGCCGTATCCAGACAATTGACATGAGAGTGAGAGTCGCTGACATTCCCGTACAAGCGTCCCTCCGAGCGTTCGATGCACTCAATAATCCCTTCTCTCGACAAAGCTTCCAGATTTTGATAAACAGAAGTATGACCGATCCCCTTTGCTTGTTGGTTCAGGCGATCGTAAATTTCGCGAGCCGAGAGGTGTTCTTTTGCATCCCACAAAAGCTCTAGAATAAATCGACGCTGGCGGCTCAAGCGCATTCCCATAGCCTGACAGCGGTTTAAAGCATCTTCTAATGAACGAATTGGTTTCACAGCTACCGCCTTCTAAAGCCTGCTCGATTTTTTATACTGGTACAATACATTGCACGCCTGTCTATATATAGCTTAATTCTAACGCAGGGTTTCCCAACACTAGAAGCTAGAGGGCAAAAATCTCAAAGATATTGAATTTTTTGTCGTTGCCGGATTAGCCCGCTGCCAGCACGCATCAAAAAATTCTCCTTCTCAAAAATATTGCCTTAACTGCTTCGTAAAACTTACCCAAACTTAACTAAAGCCATCTTTAGCTACAATGAAAGAGTTCACTTCCTGCGCTATTGAGTGGTCGGCCATCCCAAGGTA
>RDXX01000140.1 GCA_004292955.1 Oscillatoriales cyanobacterium
TAGTGTAGAAGCGATTTAAATCGCCGTCTTTGTTTGTCTTTCTTCCAGCCCGCGGAGGCGGTCTTTGTTAGTGTAGAAGCGATTTAAATCGCCGTCTTTATTTGTTATGGTTGCTTCCAGCCCGCGGAAGCGGGCTTTGTTTGACTCTGAAGCGATTTAACTCGCCATCTTTGTTTGACTCTGAAGCGATTTATCTCGCCGTGTTTGTTTGTGTGCTGATTAAACTTGAGGTTGAACCAAATTTTCCTTTCCTTTAATCACCTTAGCAGATATAATCTTATCTCCCTGCCTCAGTTTATCCAAAACCTCTTTTCCTTCAATCATGTAACCAAAAACAGCATACCGACCGTCCAACAAATTCAGACCAGCGGGCGTGAGTTCGGGTTCAAACAAGAAAAAGAAAAACTGAGAAGAACCGCTGTCTGGTTCAGCTTCAGCCCGGGCCATCGCCACAGCACCAAAAGCAGAAAAAGGCAAAACAGGCTCGTCGCGATAACGTCCCGCATCTTCTAGAGTAATCCCATAGACAGGTTCCTTGTCCTCTCTAACGAGCACTTCCAGCGGCACATTCCGGTATTTGCCAGTACCTGGATCAATAAAGCCCACTTCCTTGCCTTCGGGATCTCCCGTTTGCAAAACGTAGGATTCTTCCGATCGAATAAATGGTAAACCATCATAGAAACCTCGATCGACCAAATCCACAAAATTACCAGCAGTCACAGGCGCACTGTAACCGTCAACCACAACATTAATTGTCCCCTTATCCGTTTCCACCGCCACAGTAGCGCGACCTTTCAGTTGAGGCAGATTAGCATACTTAGCAGGCACTTCAAACGGAAACTTTGTCACCATCAACTCTTCGATTTCGCCTACCGAACCGAGGATTTTCGCCTTCAAGTCAATAACTTTTTCCCTGTCTTTAGCCTCAACAGCCTTTTCCAGTTCAGCAATTCCCTCCTTGACTTGTGCAACTAGCGCCTCAGCTTCCGGCTGTTTCGCCTCAGGAATACTCACTAAAATGTCGGACTCCCGAATGCTGAGAATCCTCGAAGCCTTACTGACATCGCTGCTAATGGGCCCCCAACGTTTAGAACGGATGTGGTTGCCAATGTCTTCCAGACTGATTTGCAACTCACGCACAGTCTGATTGTCAATAGGTAGCGCGAAACGCAGCAGCGCCCGGCCGTCCGTAATCGGATTCCCCGCAGGCATACTGCTGCTGGGGCGTTTCGCATAGGAAACTGCACTGAAACTTAGGGAGAGTGCGAACAGCAGGACTGCTAAAGCACCGGTCTTCACCCAGCGCTTGCACGTATCGATCGAGAAATTAGGCCAATGCAACATATCTTTAACTTTTATTGCCTCTATTATCTTCCCACAGCGCGCGATCGCCTTCTCTCCATTACATCCGTTGCCTCTCCTTGTCCAACAGACAGAGGTTTTTCACTTGGAGTACAGCACTTGCTCCCTTTGAAAGGTAAAATAAATTGCCAATTGCTTTTTGATGCCGTCAGCTAGACTGCGGCTTTAAGCTGACCCCGCTCAAAAACGGATACAATCCCCAGACTCCTGTCGTGGAGAGATCAAAATTTTAGACCAAGGTTCAATCTCCCAGATTCAAAGCTGCGAGTGAATCTAAAATCTAAAATCTAAAATCTAAAATCGACTGACTATAGTTCCCCCGTGCCCAATGGCGACGGGATTGCCCGCAAAAATTTATATGCTCTCCAGTAACGACTTTCGACCAGGTGTTTCAATTGAATGGAATAACGGCGTGTGGCGGGTTATCGAATTCCTCCACGTCAAGCCCGGAAAGGGTTCCGCTTTTGTGCGGACAAAATTAAAAAACGTCCAAACCGGCAGCGTAGTGGAACACACATTCCGAGCTGGCGAATCTTTGCCTCAAGCCAACCTCGAAAAGAGCGCGATGCAGCATACCTATAAAGAAGGCGACCAGTTTGTCTTTATGGATATGGAAACTTACGAGGAAAGCCGCCTCACAGCCAAGGAAATAGGCGAGCGTGTCAAGTACCTGAATGAAGGTATGGAAGTCAGTATCCTTCGCTGGAACGACCAAATCATGGAAGTGGAATTACCCAATTCTGTCGTCTTGGAAGTGACACAAACCGATCCCGGAGTCAAAGGAGATACTGCCACCGGTGGCAGTAAACCGGCCATCCTTTCCACCGGAGCTCAGATCATGGTTCCTCTATTTATTTCGATAGGAGAACGCATTCGGATTGATACTCGTGAAGACAAGTACCTCGGCCGAGAATAGAAACGACGGAGAAAAAGGGAGTTTTTAGTTTTTAGTTGTGAGTTGTGAGTTATTAGTTAAAGAGCTAAAAAATCATCGCTCATCGCTCAAAGATTAAAAACTACCCCTTTTGTCTCCAAAATCGGTGAAGTTTCCTAGCTTCGCCGGATTCCAATTTCTCAATTTTAAATTCTTAATTACCCTTGAATCTACTGTGCAATTAGACTTAAACCAGCTTTGCGAACTGCTGACTGTTTTAGACAAAACAGGCATTTCGGAACTGACATTAAAAAGTGGGGAGCTTGAACTGACTGTACGCAAAGGCATTCTGGCCAGCGAACCAGCCACGGTTACTGCCCTCTCTACCGCGGCAAGTGTCGCTCCGACGATCGCCCTGGGATCTGTTTCTAGCCCCACTGCCGCCCCACCGGATGCTGTTAGTCAAAATGCAGGAGCAACTCCGGCCACTCCTGCACCAGCCCCTGCTGTCGCAGCTCCTGCTGCCGTCTCTGCTCCTGTCGATACCAAATGGGTGTCAATTATCTCGCCCATGGTAGGAACGTTTTATCGCGCTGCTGCTCCCGATGAGCCACCTTTTGTCAATGTGGGCGATCGCATCAAAGTCAGCCAGACAGTCTGTATTATCGAAGCAATGAAGCTGATGAACGAGATTGATGCTGATGAAGTGTCCGGTCAAGTCATGGAAATTTTAGTGCAAAATGGCGAACCTGTCGAATACGGTCAAATTTTAATGCGAATTAATCCGGATTGAAGCATTACTTTATTGTTATGGACAGAATAAATGCTAATATTTCGAAATCACTTCTCCCCGGTGAGTTTGATGAAGTCATCCCAGCCTGTCCCGCAAGAGGTTGTGCAACAAGTTGCTGAGTATTTCAGTATTCTGAGCGAGCCAATGCGTTTACGAATTTTGAACTTGCTTCGCGACGGAGAAAAATGCGTGCAAGAGTTGGTGGAAGCTACTCAAACGAGTCAAGCCAATGTTTCCAAGCACCTAAAACTTATGCTCCAAGCTGGTATCCTCACTCGCCGGAGTGAAGGAACATCAGCCTATTATAAGGTGCAAGACGAGTTAATTTTTGAGCTATGTACTATGGTGTGCGATCGGCTTGCCACTCGGATCGAACAGCAAGCCCTCCACTTTCGGGCATTTAGCCTGACTGCCAAGCACTGAAAATTAGTCATTAGTCATTAGTCATTAGTCATTAGTCATTAGTGCGAGCGTCCCCGCTCGCGAACGTTATCAGTCAGCAGTCATCAGTCGGTAGTGCGAGCGTCCCCGCTCGCGAACGTTATCAGTCATCAGTTATATCAAATTCGGTAACTACGGAATTCTACCCTGCTCGCCGTGCGGGACGTTTGGCTTCGCGATCCGAAGCGAGCGACACGCTCGAATTGCACTCCGAAAATTATTATTCCGATCCAAATGTCAACGATATCATCAGCAATCAATTATCAGCTATCAATCCCTATTTTCCGCATTCAGACTAATAACTAATAACTAATAACTCCTAACTCCTAATTAATAACTCCTAACTAATGACTAATAACTAATGAATCAAAAATTAGTTAAGGGGAAAATTTTTGTCAAAACTTTGGCGGGTACTCGGTTGAGCCACCTCCAAACCTTCGCCACCCAAAAGTTCCAAAGGCTTGCCGTCCACCGAGATCCAAACCTTAGTATTCGGTTTTAAACTCGTAGCTGTATAGATAACTTGCCCTAACCGGCTCGTCATTGAACTGCTGCCTCCCCCCGCAGTAAATTCACGCGACAAATCGACATAAACTTCATCATTCTTGACACTCAAACCCCGGAGTTTTGTCCCTTTAGGTATTTCGCTAGAAACAGTTGCATCCTTCGGCCCAGCCAACAAAGTGTTAAAAGCAGCTTGTAAAGTTGCATCAGGCTTATCAGCTTGTTTGACAGCTACTTTCGTAGGAACTGCCTCAAATTTGCCGATCGCATCTTTAACCCAGTACACTTGGACTGTTTGGGCATCAGCCTGCTGCAAAGGCTTCGGCTGTGACGACTTGGGCGCCAGAGCCTGAGACGCCAGAGGGGTAGGTCTCTGAGCTTGAGGCGTCTGAACCTGCGGCGTCTGAGCCTGTGGCACCTGCACAGCATTTGGAGGAGGTACGGGGATAATTACAGCAGGGGATTGGGCAGGACTTGGGGATAGCGCCGGAGCGATTGTCGGAGCTGAAGACTGCGTGTCTGCCGTGGGCGAACGGCTTGCCGTCCACCAAGCAATGCCACCTCCAGTCACTAAAGCCAACCCGCAAACACCGGCAATGAGTGCTGTTGTGGAGACGTGGCGTACTTCTTGTCCATCTTTCATAATACAAATCCTCGTTAGAGATAAAGCGCTTGACACGGTGAGGAGCTACTCCCGATCGGCTACATTTGTTTTTGCTGAGATTCTGGAACAGGGAACAGCTAAACCAAAACAATCCTGGCATCTTTAACAGCTTAGGAGCTATATTTCATTTTGACACCCTCCCGCTTAAAAACAAGGTATAAGTCTGAAGGCAGAATATAGAAGGCACTTATGCTGTGGCATATCCGAAGTTTACCTGACATTTTATCTAACTCGTAAATTACTATAAATTAACTAATATTTTGCCAAATATCACAATCGGTAACAGGTTGAAAATCTTTAATATTTTTAGTAGCAATAATGACTTCACGACCAGGAAATTGCTCTTTGAGCAGACACCATTGAGCAGCCAGAATGCAGTCTACATCAATGTTCTCCTTAATTTTATTAGATTGACTCATAGCTCTTGCCTCCGCCCATAGTTCGGCAGCCTTTTCTAGCAAAGCAAAAGTTACTTCTTGAAATTCAAGTAACTCTCTTAGTTTATCTAACTCTTGAATACTTTTGCTTTTTATCCGAATCAATTCACGTCTAAGTTCATAATCACAGATATCAGAAGCAATTATATAAACGCCTTTCGACAACAGTCTATAAAACCATTCTGTGCATTGATAAATCTCCGTAGTCAGCTTCTGATCTTCAGACAATTTCTCATCAATATTTGTTATCAGCAAAGCAATAATATTAGAATCTAGAATTAGAATCACTCTACAATTTCCATCCTTTTTCTTCTCCAATACTTTCTATTTGCTCAAGTCGTGACTTTGCCCAATCCATAGCAGATTGGTTTTTCTGAATTTGCATTTCACGAGTAAATATTGGATTATAAGGAGAGTCAATCAAATGTAATTTTTCATTTTGTGTTCGGTCTTCTTCGATTTGCCATAATACTGCTCTAGCAGTGTTTTTTAATCCAACTAAATATAAAAAAACTGACTCGTTCTGATTGGCTCGATCGGGTTTTAGATTAGAATCATTTAAAAAAGCCAATGCTATATTCTTAATGCACTCTATTAAGTGTTGTGGAAAGTAGACAAGATATTCTTCTAAAAGCTCTGATAGTTTCACCATACCCGTGTATAGCGATCGATATTGACGTACTTTATCTGTTTCTTCTTCAAACGCAATCAGCATAAAACCCTGAGCTATGATTAATTCCCTCAAGCCATCCATGTATTTTTCACGATCTTCAATTTCTTTGAAAGTATCACGGGCTAAAAAGTCACTATATTTTGCTTTAAATTCGTTTAAAAGTGGTCTGTATTCAGAGTAATAAATATCCGCTCTTAGACGTATATCTTTTGCTTCTCTAATCCGTTCTAGTACCTCATAAATTTTCAATCCATCAATAAATAGTTCTTCTTTAGGAATCCGCGCTTCATCAGATTTAAACAGCTTTTCTAAGGCGTGTTTGATTAAACTTAGTTCACCAAACATCACCTCCTCACTGTTCGATGGCAATGCTCTAATTAAATTTTCTGTAGTGACTGTCATAGGAAGCCGACTCCATAAATAAAGGCTTTTATGATTTATGAGAGCACATGAGCTACAACTAGCGCGCTCCTTCTATTATCATAAACGATCATCTCGCTAAAACTGTAATTTTTCCCAAACAAAAAGCGCCCCTATTTCTAGGGGCGCTTTCTGTTTATCTCAAGCTAAAACTTAGCCGTTGATGGAAGGAGCAACCAAAGCAACTGGAGTGGTTTCGCCAGCAGCCAAGTCGAGAGGGAAGTTGTGAGCATTGCGCTCGTGCATTACTTCCATACCCAAGTTAGCGCGGTTGATGACATCAGCCCAGGTGTTGATGACGCGACCTTGTGAGTCG
>RDXX01000033.1 GCA_004292955.1 Oscillatoriales cyanobacterium
GAAAACAACGTAATTTCAACGGCCCACTCTTCAACCCGCGGAGGCGGGTTTTGTCTGTATAGGCGCGAATTCCATTCGCCCGCTCTTCTGGCATTCATTTCACGCCAAAATCAAAGATTATGACGTGAGATGAATTTCCGAGTTAACAGCTAAGGAACGAAAATTTAATAATTTAAACAGCTCCTACAGTCCTCTCTCCTATACTCTGGGAAGTAAAAGGAGGCAGAGCCTGGTAACAAGCAAGTCGATTAAGTTATTAAATTGCCATTCCTAATCACATCGGCAAGTCCAGCAATCAGTCGCAGATTGTCCGCCCGATCGCGCACGGCGACTCGGAAAAATCGATCGCCCAACTCAGGAAAACTCAAACAATCCCGAATCAAAATCCGGTGTTGTTGCAACAGACTTTTTTGAATTGCAGCCACCGACACCGACGACTCAACTAACAAGAAATTAGCCGCCCCAGCCATTGGCCGCAAACCGGGTAAATCAGCCAAACCCTCAAACAGCTCTCGCCGAGCCACGGGCAGCCAATCCCAAGTTTGCCGCTCAAAAGCGGTATCTCGCACCATAGCAGCAGCCGCCGCCGCAGCCAAGGCATTCACAGGCCAAGGATCGCGCAGCAACTGCCAGCGGCGCAGGATGTCGGGATGGGCGATCGCACATCCCATCCGCAGTCCCGGCAGAGAATAGAATTTGGTGAGCGATCGTAAAATCACCAAATTCGGAAATTCCTCAACTAGAGCGATCGAACTTTGCTGCTCTGCTGGCGGTAGAAAGTCCATAAAGGCCTCATCCACCACCACCATACCCAACTGCTCCAAATAAGGCCGAATCGCCTCCCTACCGAAGAGCAAACCCGTAGGATTGTGAGGGTTGTTTAGCAACAAAGCTCGATCGGCGCCGAGAGCAAGAGGAACCGGGAGAGGGAAAGAAGGAGAGACAAGGGAACCGTTAGAAACCGATAAATCATCGCTTACCAATCCGTTTCCGGTTCCAGCATCCAACGATTTGAGATCCAACCCAGATGTTCCACCATTCTCAATTACTTGTTTGGGAACAGGCAAGATGCCTGTTCCACAAGAAAATTCATCCCTTGTGGAATGGGCATCTTGCCCGTTCTTGACAATGGTGCAAGATGTGAGATCCAAAGGACAATCGAGCACCTGCGCGCCGAAAGCCGAAAGAGCTCGCCAGTAATCGCCAAAAGCCGGAGTCACCAAATAAGTCGCCTCCAGCTTCGACAAATCCCAAGCCGCCCAAGTCAACAATTCCGCCGATCCATTCCCCGGCAAAATCCAATCCGGATCAACATTCAATGCCTCACCCAAAGCAGTCCGGAGCTCTCCATAATCCGGGTCTGGGTAAGCCGTGAGACTGCTCAAATGAGCTTGAATCGCAGCCAGGGCAGACTCAGGAGGGCCCAAAGGACTGATACTGGCAGAAAAATCGAGAATAGCAGAGGGAGGGCAGCCAGCCAATGCGGCTGCCCAAGCTAAATTCCCACCGTGTACAGGTCTAATCAAGACTCAGTTCACCAATTAAATTTTGGGTTCTTTCGGCGGTGCAACTCTGTCCTTAAACAACTTACCTGCGGAAAATGCAGGAACTTTAGTTGCCGGGATTTCCATCTTGTCGCCAGTTTTGGGATTGCGACCCTCCCGGGCCTTGCGTTCCCGCGACTCAAACGAGCCAAAACCGACCAATGTCACCTTGTCGCCGTCGGAGACAGCTTTCATGATTGCTTCCAAGGCTGCACTCAAAACGGCATCTGCCTGTTTTTTCGTGACACTAGCATTTTCGGCCACTACATCAACCAATTCACCTTTGTTCATTCAGAACTCCTTCTGGGATTTGCAAAATACGTTAAACAGAGTTCAACTATTAGCTGTGAGTTGTAACTGTATTGGAGTTTGGGTTGAGAGCGTTTGGGTTATCCCCTATTACTCCAGCCCGCTTCCCCAATTAAGAACTCCTGCTGAATACTAATTACCCTAGGGTAATTGGTCAGAAAAGGAATTTTTGTTTTTAGTTGCTGAAAACCCGACAGCATCTAATTTTCACTGCATTATTCTAAAGTCTTGCCGACCCTTATGGATCGGTGGAACCTTTAATTTATATGGATTCGGACAATTTTTAGAATTAATACCTAAATTTAGGTAAAAAAATACCTCTTTGGAGAGAAGATTTCTTGCCTCCGTGGATTTGAAATTTGAAAATAAGTAAAAATAGCAGGAATAAAATGTCATTTGTCAAGGGTTAAACAAAACTTTTTTTCCTGATTCCTGATTGCTTCTGAGAGAAAGAAGGTGAATTAAAAGGAATAAAGTCTGAATTGTCAAGGGGAAAAGAAATATTTCTTTTCCTCGAACCTCTTCTCTCTTCCCATTCGTGTCACCAATCGCCTAAAAACCTTTGTATCTCTATCTCTCGTTTATAGCCGAGGCCCGATCCCCCTAAATCCCCCTTAAGAAGGGGAGTAGGGGTTGACTTTGAGAAGAATCCTGTCCCTCTCCCCGGATAGTCGTTTGTATCTCTCGTTTATAGCCGAGTCTCGATCCCCCTAAATCCCCCTTAAGAAGGGGAGTAGGGGTTGACTTTGAGAAGAATCCTGTCCCTCTCCCCGGATAGTCGGGGGACTTGGACGACGCTCTTCTCTCCCGGATAGTCGGGGGAGTTGGACGACGCTCTTCTCTCCCGGATAGTCGGGGGAGTTGGACGACGCTCTTGTCCCCCCCTTGTTAAGGGGGGTTAGGGGGGATCTAGACTCGGCAAATCGTCAGACAGCAGACCGGCACGACTTTTGACCTTAAGTTGACACCTCTTCCTTCATCCCGATGCCCTCTTTGCCCGATGCCCGATGCCCGATGCCCCATGCCTACTGTCTGGGCTGGACGGGTTGACTGCGCTGCAACAGTTGGCGGGCGTCGGGACTGATGTTGTTTTGGTAGCCAAAGTTCGATCGATCGCTATCATCCAAAATCTGGGGAGTCAGCAATACAATCAACTCTGCCCGCTGGTTATCCTTAGTGGTGCTCCTGAACAGCGAACCGATAATCGGCAAATCTCCCAAAATCGGAATCTTGTTTGCTGTAATCCGTTCTTCGTCGCGGATAATCCCCGAAACAATCAAAGTTTGACCGTCCCGCAGGCGAATTAGCCCCGATTGCAACGATCGCTCGCCCAGCAGCGTTATCTGATTGGTGTTCGCGCCCGTGGCCAGATCTCGAGTGGAGCCCGGTGTCCTGATAATCGGGTTCACCCGCAAAGAAACAAAGCCATTATCGTCAACCCGATCGATCGCCACCCCCAACTGCAAACCGGCCTTATCTTTCACTGCCGTCGTGGTTGTGGTACTTGTATTTCCCGTGGTCTGCGTTTGCTGAGTGATGTTAGTAATTATCTCATCAGTAATATTCACATTCGCCGTTTCTCCTTCTTGAACCACCAGAGTTGGATCGGTGAGGATTTTGGCATTCCGGGTTTCAATAGTTGCCTGCAACGCCGACAGGAACCTCCTCGGATATTGCAACAGCGGGAACAGGGCGAAAGTCGCACTGCCACCCGGGCCAGGCTCGTAAGTTTCAACCCCAACTCGTCCGGGGTTACCAGTAATTGCTGTCGGGCGGAGGAACACCCCGCCACTGTTAGGTACGTTGATTAAATTGCCATTCCGATCGTAGGTAGGAGTCCCTGTTAGAGGCACGTTGATTAAATTGCCCCTCTGATCGTAGATAGGCTCCACGGCTCCTATGGGGTTGGGGACGATCGGCGGAGTCGATCGATTGTTGGGATTGTTGACATCACCGACTGTAGCCGGCCGCAAGCCACCAAAATTGAGACTTGCTACTCCGTCCTGATTGACAAAGAAATTGTTATTAATTCCGAAAGAGAAACTGCTGCTACTTCTGTTGTTTCCCAGCAAGTTGACATCGATCACCTTGACGTTGACAGCCACTTGACGGCGGCGCAAATCTAGCTGAGTCAAGAAAGCTACCGCAACATCAACTTTGCGCGGATCGCCCACCAAAGTGATCGAATTGAGCCTCGCATCCGCCAGCACCGACAGTCCCCTCAGCAAGAGCGGCCCGTTGCCATCCTTGGCACCAATTGCCTTAATGTCCGGTTCGCGAATTTCCACATCCCGCGCCGTATTTCCCTGGCCCACGGTTTGAATAGTCACCCGAGTAATGGGGAGTTGAGTTTCCGCACCTTGAGCGCTCAAAAAGTTAGCTGCATCCGTAGATCTGACTTGATTGAGTCGCAGCGTCCGAACGATAATATTGCGCGAGTCCAGAGGCAAATTAGAACCGACAAAAATCGTGCGCCCGACGCGGTTGGCTTGCAGCCCGCTGATCCGCAGCACGTAGTTGAAAACATCTTGCACCGACTCATTTTCGATGTCCAAGGAAATCTTCGGCCCTTCATCGGCGCCTCCTGCTGCTCCCGGTGCGGCCGCCGGAGCGGCTTGGCCTGGTTGGCCGGGGGCCCCGCCGCCTGTAAAAGCAATGTTCAATCCCGCAGCCCTGGCCAGCAGAGCTAAAACGTCGCGGACTGGGGCATCGCGCAGCACCAAACGGGGGATGCGTTCTCCCGAACTTAGTTCAATACTTGCCCCAGCCGGCGCGATGTTAGATACCGCGATATCTCCCAAGGGCGGCGCTACAGCCCGCGGCTGGAAAGACGGAGCTTGATTGTTCTGAGATTGTATTTCGCTGGGGAGGGGCGGGCGATCGTTCCTAGTAATAGTAACTTCGGGATTTTGCAGCATCACGCCCGGGGTTTGCGACGTGCGGACGGGGGCCGGCCGGGAAGTTGTTGGGCTCAGCGGCAGTCCTGGAGGTGGCGGAGGTACATTTTGGGCTTGGTTTAGCGAGGGCAATGCAGCCTGTGTTGCTGGGGCAGACTGCGCCGTTCCGCCCTGTCCGGCAACGCTGAGGACGATGCTTTGGCCTTGTCCGGGCACAAATTGTCCGTTGGGAATTCCGTTGGTTCCTGCCACTACAACGCGGATGCTGTTAGCTTCTAGCTGGGTGATTTCTACTGAGGAAATGCCCGGAGCTGGGTTATCTTGCCGGAAGCTGTTGCCTTGGCGCAGGCGGAGCTGGGTGTTGGTAATCGTGGCTTGGTAGGTATTGCCGCTGTTGATGCCAAAAACTTGCGGGCGATCGCCCTTTTCGGTAGCTAGGACAATATTTACGCCATTATTAGCTTGACTTACTTGCACTCCTGTGACTTTAGTCGGCGCTGCCGAGACTGGCGCTTGGGCGAGCATAACTCCGGCAACGCTGCTCAAGAGTCCTCCACTTAACCGTAGATGCTGTTTCACGTTCTCTCCTCTACACTTTATTATTTATGGGCATGGGGCATGGGGCATGGGGCATGGGGCATGGGGCATGGGGCATGGGGCATGGGGCATGGGGCATGGGGCATAGGTTATTGGTTATTAGTTATTGGTTATTGGTGAGGGCCTACTAATGTCCAATGCCCAATGCCCCATGCCCTGGGAAGGCCGATGCCCACGGAGCCCTATGGGCACATCATCTTACTGAAACGAAGGCTATATCTTCTCGATTCGAGCCTGTGTTTGAAGGAAGAAGTTAGAATGAATTCGGCAAAAAGCCTAATTTTAGATTGCCATATATTTTTGTTCGCGGCATTCATATTTTGGCGTTCTATCTTCTACCTCCTGCTGAAAAAGCAACTTTCAAAAAAGAGCTAATATCAGCAATAATACGGCTACTTAGCAGCAGGACTTGGAGCCGGAGTTGGCAGTTTTTCTTCTTGCTTTAACGGCAGCAGCGCGTGCAAGTCAAAAGCCGTTTTAATTTTAGTTTGTGGCTGCTCCACAGGGACTATTCTTCCCTTCAAAAAATCTATTTGCATAGACTGAGTTGATGTTAGCAATTCAGATTTCAAATTCCTCACTACCAACAGCGACTGCATCAACTCCAAGTTACGCATGAAATTGCGGGTTTGAGCGAAACTGCCTTCAAACTCTACCTTATATTTTTTGCGTCTGAGCTTGCCAGCCAGGGACGGCCCGAAGGACGTATCGCTGAGAATATCAGGGTCGGGAGCTCCCGGCACGGGTGCTGGTGCTCCTGCTGGCGGGACATCCGGCTCAAATTTGGTAATTTTAGCCTTGAGGTCGTCCCCTTGCACGCCGGCGTTGATGCGATTAACCAGTTGGTTCATGTCAAGCAGCAGCGTGTTAGATCCTGCGTCGCTAGCAAACATTGCCGTCACGTTGGCCCGGCGCTGTTTGGCTTCTTCTTGCTTTGCTTGTGCTTCTGACTTTTTGAGAATTAGAGTTTGCAATTCGACTTGCGTTTTCTTGCTGGCGGCAATTTTTTGTTTAATTTCGTCGCTTTTTTGGAATTCCGGGAGTACGAACTGGGAGCCGACGTAGCCGGCTATTCCGAGGCCGAGAACCGCGATGCCTATTGCTTGGACTTGGGGTGTCAGCTTAATGCCAAATATTTCCTGAGTCCCTGCTTCTTCTGCTTGTGCCCCGCTGGGAATAAACTCTGCTGTCATGGTTTTTTCACCTCTGTTTTTTCTGGTTCTAGCACTCCTTTTTCTTGAAGTGTTTCTATCCGTATTGCTAGCCCGTCTGCTTGCTTGCTCCGCAGCTCGGGGAGCAACTCGGAGGCGCCAGTCGGGCTGAGCGTTGTTTCAATTTTATATTCCACCACCGGCCGCAGTTTGGGAAGTTCTGCTGCTGCTGCGTTTGGGTTCCGCACTTGTAATTGCGTGGGGTTGCTTTTTAATGTGGCCGCTACCAGTTTGGTATCGGTGTTGAGGAAGAAAGGAGAGCGCTGGACTAGAAGCATAAAGTCGTTAACTTGAGCAAAGGTACTGGCTATCCCTGAAATTTGTACTTTTGCCGCCTGTGGCGGGGCGACTGGGATAGGAGCAGCCACCGGGGTGGGGCTGGCTGGGGATGGACTCGCGCCGGGGGATGGACTCGCGCCGGGGGATGCGGCGGGAGTTGCCGCGGGCGGAGGGGGTGCTGCTGCAACGGGGGCGGGACTGGGGTCGATTTGCTCGATTTTGGCAATTTGCAGTCCGGCGGGAGTGCGGGCACTCAGGTCTTGCAGCATCGCCGACCAAGGTTTAATTTGGTCGAATACTCCGGCTAATGCTTTGTATTCGGCGGTAACTTTGTCGGTTTCGGCGTTGATGGCTTTGATGGCGTTGGCTTGAGTGCTTAACCTTGCCAGTTCTTGTTCGATGTTTGCTTGTTCTGTAGCCAAGCTGCTATTTTGGCTGGTCGCCCACCACCAGGCGCCCATGACGGCGGCATTGAGACCCAAGGCAAACAGCCCCGCCCCAATTAGGGGCAGTTGGTCTTTGGCTCCCCCGGAACTTCTTCTAGCTGAGCTTTTGGCTGCTGTGACTGGTTTGTAGTCGGGGCGATCGTTGAGAAAATTAATATCTAGGCTGTACATGGCTTCACTGGATTTTATAGCAGAAGGAAGAAGGAAGAAGGAAGAAGGAAGAAGGAAGAAGGAAGAAGGAAGAAGGCATGAAAGGCTTGGCTCAAGGTAAAAAGAAGGAAGAAGGAAGAAGGAGGAAATCCTGTGGAAGGTGCAATCTGCCGCATGGTTTGAGCAATTAAGAACGTCCCAACCGTCTTGGCTGTTGCTATAGATTTTAATTTGAAATTTTAGATTTTAGACAGAGCGCCAGATTGCCGGTATAAGTGAAGGATTTATTTAGGGAAGAAAGAAACAACTTTCTGCCTTCTACTGAAGGAAGTGGTTGCTTCTACCTCCGATATTCTACCTTTTACCTTTTACCTTTTACCTCCAATATTCTACCTTCTGTATCAGGGGGCTTCTTTTTGCGGAAGAAGCTTTTTCCTAAAATTCTCAAATCTGTTTTTCTATTATCTAAAACTCTTAGGTCACATTACCTCCCTGAGTCCTAAACCTAAGGCTACTCCTAAGCCTGCTCGCTGTTCTGGGCTAATTTCTTCGCTGATTTCGAGTCCTAGGGTTTCGATTGGGTCTACTTGAGATGCCGGCAAGCTTAATCTTTGCATGAAAAATTCGTCAAGTTTGCCGATCGCAGCTCCTGGCCCTGCTAGCAACAGTTGCGCTACTTCGAGTTCTTCGCTCTGGTTGAGGTAAAAGTCTACTGAACGGCGCAGTTCGTCTGCTAGTTCTCCCAATACTTTAATCATCGCATTGGTGCCGGGATTGGTGTCTCCCGATGCGCCCATTGTGTCTGTGACTGGTAGGGTCATGCCTTGCAGTTCGCTGGTGTCTCTGGTGGGAGGCAGGTTCATGGCTTGGTTGAGGGCGGTCTGGATTTGGTAGGTGCCGATCGGGATAGTACGGTTAAATTGCGGTATGCCGTCCACTACTATAGCTAACTCGGTACTGTCAAATTCTATGTCGGTGAGGACTGCTGCTTCTTGGGAGGAAAATTGTTGCAGTTGGTCTTTGAGGGTGCGGATCAGAGCAAAGCTGGTTACTTCTAACACGTCTATATCCAGTCCGGCTTCTTTGAAGGTTTCGATGTATGTATCGGTAACTTCTCTGCGGGTTGCAACTAATACGACTTGCACTTTTTCTACGCCGTCGTCATCTACAAATAGGCCTATTTTTTGATAGTCTACGTCGGCGTCTTCTCTGGGAAACGGCAAGTACAGCCCTGCTTCTGCGTTCATGTAATCCCGGAGTTCTTCTTCGTTGAGCTCTGCGGGAACTGGAATTAGCCTGATCACGGCTTCGCGGCCGGGAATGGCGGTGGCTACTTTCTTGGCTTTGATTTTGTTTTCAGCCATCAGGGTGCGTATTAGTTCTGCCATTCCCGGCGGATCGACTATTTGCCCTTCTTGTATGATGTCTTCTGGTACTTCCATTGAGGCTAGGAGACCCAATTTTAATGCCTGAGCTTTCTTTTCGATCTGAATGATGTTGATGCGATCTGGGGCTATTTCGATCCCGATTCCAGGCTGGCGTGGGGAAAGTAGACCTTTGAAAAAGTTAACCATAGGATTGGGTCGTCGGTAATTGGTATTTTTTTATGTTGTACGCTTGCCAGCCTGATTGGGCCGTTGGCTGTTGGAAGATTGGTTTCCAACTCCCGCCGATACTGCGATCGCTGCGATCTCGGTATCCCGCCTGATTCTGCGCTGCACAGTCTTTGTGGCGCGATCGCCAGTTTCGATTTTATGCTATCCAATTTACTTGACAATAGCTATTCTGTTGCGAATGTCAACAAATTTAAACTCGATCGACCGAAAACCTGCCGGTTATGCAGCAAAACCGACTCTCTCCCTCCCGGGCCCGCACACAAAACTCTGGCGCTTGAGCCCAGGAGGGCTTTGGGAGGGCGATGCTTGTTTTCTCCTTAGCTAACCTTGAATCTCAAAATTTATTTCTATGAAACGTAAATCTTGGCAACTGTTCGCTGTGTTTGGGCTGGTGGGGCTGCTGCTGGCTGCGGTGGTAAGTTGCAGCAAGCCGGCTGTTAATTCCCAGGCCAAGAATGCGGACGCGATCGAGTTTTGGACTATGCAACTGCAACCTCAGTTTACTGAGTATTTCAACAAGACGATCGCCGGTTTTGAAGCGGAAAATCCCGGAGTGAAGGTGCGCTGGGTGGACGTGCCTTGGTCGGCGATGGAAAGCAAGATTTTGGGGGCTGTGTCGGCGAAAACTGCGCCGGATGTGGTGAACCTGAATCCTGATTTTGCTTCGCTGTTGGCGGGGCGCAATGCTTGGCTGGATTTGGACTCTCGGATTTCGCAGCAAGTGCGATCGAGCTATCTGCCAAATATCTGGAAAGCTAGTGTACTTGAGGGCAAGACTTTTGGCATTCCTTGGTATCTTACAACTCCGGTAACTATTTACAATACGGATTTGTTTAAAAAAGCTGGAATTACCAAGCCTCCGGCTACCTATGCCGAGTTGGCAACTGTTGCAAAACAGGTAAAAGAGAAAACTGGTAAGTTTGCTTTTTTTGCGACTTTTGTACCGGAGGATTCGGCGGAAGTGTTGCAATCTTTCGTGCAGATGGGTGTGCCTTTGGTGGACGCTCAAGGTAAGGCTGCTTTTAATACAGCTAAGGGCAAAGCTGTTTTTCAGTATTGGGTTGATTTGTACAAGGGCGGGCTGTTACCGCAGGATGTTTTGGTGCAGGGACACCGCAGGGCGATCGAGCTTTATCAAGCTGGAGAAACTGCTTTGTTGGGTTCCGGGCCTCAGTTTTTAAAGGCGATCGCCGAGAATGCTCCGAGTATTGGTGCTGTTTCAACTGCTGCGCCTCAAATTACCGGAGAAACTGGCAAGAAAACTGTGGCAGTAATGAATTTAGTTATCCCTCGCGATAGCAAGCGGCCTGATGATGCTGTCAAGTTTGCTTTGTACGTAACTAATTCTCAAAATCAGTTAGCTTTTGCGAAGGCTGCTAATGTTTTGCCTTCCACGATTGAGACTTTGCAGGACGGTTATTTTAAGAGCGTTCCTGCCGATGCTGCTTCGAGCGATCGAGCTAGGATTATCAGCGCTTCTGGGTTGGACAAAGCCGAGTTGTTGATTCCGCCTCTCAAGGATGTTAAGAAGTTGCAAAAGGCAATTTATGACAATTTGCAAGCAGCAATGTTAGGCGAAAAACCAGTAGAGCAAGCTGTCACTGATGCGGCGGCGGCTTGGAATCAAAGGTAGTTTTTTATTAAAGCTGGGGCAACTTTTTTTTTAGTTCGCCCCTTGCTTTTTTTTGCAACTTGACATATCATTAAATAATGGAAATCCGTGTCGCCATATATATAAGTAAATATCAGCATTAAAATTATCATCCTAGGTTCGTAGTGAGGACTTTAGTCCTTCTTTAGTACAACTAATATTATCGTTTCCGGTTGTATGGTCAGGTGATTTAACCGCAGAGAACACAGAGGACACAGAGAGAGAGAATAGAGATCTGAATGCAAGACGATGGTATCGGATTTGATATAGATTGCTCACGAGAAACCCGTGCGATCGCTCCTGCATATAAGTTATAATTAAACTAGGTAATAACTCCGACGCTACCGCAGGAGGCAACTATGCAAATTAAAAACAGCAATCCAATGGGAAAAGTTTTTGCCACTCTGACAATCGTTAATCGAGCCGACCAAATTCGGGCAGAAGATGGGACGATTCTAGAAGACCAAATTCGGTCGATCGTCCTCAAAAACGTATTGGTGGACACAGGGGCTACTACCTTGTGTCTGCCAAAAGAGGCGATCGCCAAACTGGGACTAAAACTCCTCAAAGAAGTAGACGTAGCAACAGCAATGGGTATTGGCAAAGCCCGCATTTTTCAAGATGCTAAAATATCAATGTTTGACCGGGAAGGCACTTTCGAGTGCTTGGAGTTACCGGGAGGTAATGATGCACTTTTGGGTGTCATACCTTTAGAATCATTGGGATTGGAAATAGACTTGCAAAATCAAATCTTGAAACCTTTACCCATCAGTCCGACTGAAACCTATTTAACGATTTTGTAGCGCTAACCCCCATTTTTGAGACGGTTGTGCGTTGACAAGTGCGATCGTTTTTCTCAATTCAGCAATATTGTAGCGTTCGTCAGCGAGGGCCCTAATTTTCAGGTGGGGAATCAGAAGTGGCTGATGCACCCTACTATTTTATGAAAACTAATATTATCGTTTCGAGTTGTATGGGAATAATTTAACCACAGAGAACACAGAGGACACAGAGGGAGAGAATAGAGATCTGAATGCAGGTTATGACAATTTGCAAGCGGCAATGTTAGGTGAAAAACCAGTAGAGGAAGCTGTCACTGATGCGGCGGCGGCTTGGAATCAAAGGTAGTTTTTTATTAAAGCTGGGGCAACTTTTTTTTTAGTTCGCCTCTTGCTTTTTTTTGCAACTTGACATATCATTAAATAATGGAAATCCGTGCCGCCATATATATAGGTCAATATCGGCATTAAAACTATTATCCTAGGTTCGTAGTGAGGACTTTAGTCCTTCTTTAGTAAAAGTAATATTATCGTTTCGAGTTGTATGGGAATAATTTAACCGCAGAGAACACAGAGGACACAGAGAGAGAATAGAGATTTGAATGGAGGACAATGGTATCGGCTGAATAAGTAGGGCTAGAAGTTATTCTAGTTGTCAAGGCAAGCCCAAGGGATGAAGAGAAGACTTTAGTTGGTGCATTTAGCTTTTGGGGTTTTCAAGTCCCAAAAGCCTTTCGACATCAATTATGCAATCGCCCCTCTTGACTTGTCAAGACAGTATCTACAGAATTTTGGAATGGTTTTTGTGAAGCGAGCCCCAACCGACTACCAATTAATATGAGGATATTTCCATTCGTAATAATTGGGAAACACAAAATTAGTAAACGAAACCGAAATACTCACATCCAGGGATTTTACGTGATGCCACCAACCCACAGGAATAAAAATAACTTCTCCCGGTTCCAAAATCACCTCAATGATTTTCGCCTCTCTGTAAAGCGGATACTTTTCGTAGTCAGGATTTTCGCCGTCAACCTTGCTGAAAACTCCGACATGATTGTAAAGTAGAGGTGTTTGCTGCGGACAAATCAACTTAATTAATTTGCGTCCCGATACCTGTGCTAAAACTAAGTTAACCGGGTCGTGGTGTAGCGGTGTAATTGTACCTTTCGGGCCAAACCAAAAGAAAATTCTGCCTTTGGTATCGTCGGGAGTCAGATATTCTGGGAAAATTTCAAAGTCGTTGAATAGCGGTTTAAATTCCTCTCTTTCCAGAGTTTGGTTGTTAGCAACCATGTAGCAGTCGTTGCTAGGGCCGCCGTTGACGACCATATCTATATATTCGCGGAACTGAACGGTTTTTTTGTGGTTGTGTATCTTAATTTCGTAATCCGGGTCAGAATTGCGGTTGGCTTGAATTTCCACCTCTGCATCGCCGTATTTTTCCTGCAAATACTCTGGCGTCCACAACTGTAAGGCTTTCCAGTTGTGCATGATGTTGGTAATAATTACCGGAGTGTTTTTTGCGTAGTAATTTTCGAGAAAATACTCTCTAGAAAGACTGCTTTTCCGTTCGATTGTGCCAAACTTGGAAGAGAGGGCTGCTAATTGATTGTTGATGGTTAGTTGCGATTCCAGTTTCTGCAATAACTGTACGTAATGGCTGCCTGCTTGGAAGTACGGATGAGAGGATATGGCTGTAACTTCTGCGGTTGCTATTTCGGCATCAATGCCTGTATTTATTAGGCCTTGAATGATGTCTGCATCTGGTTGATTTAATAATTTGTTAGCCGCCACCCACTGTTTCAGATTGTCGGGGACTTCGGGTTTGCTTGGCGCTGCTGCGAGTAGATTGGGCAAGTTTTGTGTCAGCCATTCTAGATTAACCTGTTGTTCTTCGGTTAGGGTAATCCGCAAAGGGGGAAGTGTGATGGTTAGGGGTTGGGTGTCAGGCATGATTGGAGTGTTTTGTTTTGGGGTGGTTTTGTTTTGCTTGAAGTTGCTTAACTAATATAGCAATCTGGTTGGATTTGTGAATGAGTTGTTTTATAATCTGCGATAATAAACAGGCGAGACGCCTGTTCCACGGGCGCTAATAAAGAGAGAGAGGGTTGCTATCACTATTTTAGCTTAATGAGTGTTGGCTGTTTGAGTTTTCTGGGTGCGATCGCTTTTGTCCGGATTTTTTTGTTAATTTTAAGTTAAGGTTGCAGATTTTTTATCCATTGGCGGGTTCCGAAATATTTGCAGGAATCGGAAGCTGTCTTCGCTGCGGCGCTTAGGGCGTTTGTAAAGTTTTTTTGTAAAATGTAGTGACAGAAAGCGCCGTGAAAGATGTCGCCGGCGCCTAATGTGTCTGCGGCTTGTATTTGGGGCACTTCTACACTACCAAAACTGCCTTTGCACAAGTATTGGATTGGTTTTTCGCCGCGTGTGATGGCAATGTTGGGTATTCCGGCTGCTGAGAGATAAGCAAAGACTTGTTCGGAATTGTGACAGTCTGGCGGGTGAAAGTTATCCGAACACACAGCCCATTCAACGAAGGGCAATATTTTTTCTAATCCGGGTTTCCAACTGCCGCCATCGAGGACGATTGGAATGTTTTTTGATTGGGCGAGTTGAGCAATTTCTTGGCTGGCTGGGATTTGATGTCCGTCAAACAGTATGATATTAACTGATGTTAAAATATCTCGGTTAATTGCTTGGCTGTCAACCTGGGATTTAGTAGCATTCACTGAGATTACTGCCCGATCGCCCGTTGCTTGAGTTACGATAATCGAAGAGACTGGCGGAGAGTGCGATCGCCCTGGCTGCAAATCCATTATCCTGACATTGTACTCTGCTAAGTCTGCACGGATTAATTGGGCGATCGCGTGAGTACCGAAAACTCCCGCCAACACCGCCGCATTCCCCAAACCGCTAAAAGCCACCGCAGCATTTGTCGCCGGCCCGCCCGCAGCAATGGTAGAATCAACAGCAACAACTTTCTGATTTTCCCCCGGAGGCTTGGAGGCTAAATAAATTAAATCCAAAGTCGCCAATCCCAAAAACAATCCAGTCTTCATAATCTGTCTGATATTTTTTCTTGTGATATTGGTTCTTAAATCTGTGGCATGGGCGTCCCGCCCGTGTTATATCTGCGGTTAAAAATAAAAAACATCAAAATGCAGCCAAATCCCAATACAGGAACACTGTACATTGTCGGAACGCCGATCGGCAATCTCGAAGATATGACATATCGCGCCATCCGAATTTTGCAAACAGCAGACTTCATCGCCGCCGAAGACACGCGCCACACGGGCAAACTTTTACACCACTTTCAAATAAAAACGCCCCAAATCAGCTATCACGAACATAACCAACACCAGCGACTCCCGGAATTAATCGATAAACTGCTGTTAGGAAAAAGTATCGCCCTCGTCACCGACGCCGGAATGCCGGGAATTTCCGACCCCGGATACGAATTAGTCAAAGCCTGCGCCGATGCTAATATTAACATTATTCCGATTCCCGGCCCGAGCGCTTGTATAGTTGGGATAAGTGCATCGGGATTACCTACAGACAGATTTGTGTTTGAAGGATTTTTACCCACCAAAGGTCAAGAACGCCAGCGGAGTTTAGAAAGTTTGCAAATAGAATCGCGCACTATTATCTTATACGAATCTCCGCACCGATTGCGGCAAACTTTACAAGATTTAGCAAACACCTTGGGAAGCGACAGACAGATTGTACTGGCGCGGGAGTTGACTAAAATGCACGAAGAATTTTGGCGCGGTAGTATGGAAAGTGCGATCGAACTTTACACCACACGCGAACCCCAGGGAGAATTTACTCTAATAATTGGCGGGCTGCAAACAGACGCACCAATTTTTTCAGAAGACGCCATCAAAGCCGAATTGCAAACATTAATCGCAGAAGGCATAAGTCGTTCCCAGGCCAGCCGCCAACTCGCGCAACAAACATCCCTCCCCCGCCGCCAAATCTACCAACTAGCCCTCACAATTGGCGACAACGAATCACCAGAACAACCTTTAGAAGACTTGTGAATAACTCTCTCTTCTCCTTCTCTGCGCCCTCTGCGCCCTCTGCGGTTAAATAAAAAAAGCTAAATAATCACACTAATAAATTCTATGGTACGCGGAAACTACGATCGCCAAAAACCCTATTTACGCAACCCCCACATCAACAAACCAATCGCCGAAATCTATGCAGACTTAGACGCCTTTAGCTGGGAGATATTTGAAGACCAACCCCACCGCTTCGATACAGTCAGTTTCTACGTCTTGCTTCCCCCGCTGTTTTACGAAGGAAAATTCATCAAAGGGATTTACTTCAGCGAAGGAGTCGAACTGATAAACAAACTATTTCCCCAACTTTCCTCAGTATTTCATTCCTTCACCTATTCCCCCGGAACCTCCTACTCCTGGGCACCCGTAGCCGATGCTTACTCAAGTTTATACAAAAATCCGCAGCGAGCCAAGTGGTTTCGCGAAACATATCCCGATCGCGCCAACAAACCAATCATACCACTGCAAGACACCGACTTCATCAACGAATACTTAATTTCCCCTCGCAACGTCCCCGCCAAAGACATCGACCTCCTCGCCGTCGCCCGATTTTCCGAAGAAAAGAACTTGCCGATGATTGCCAAAGCCTTAAAAATTTATCGGCAAAAGTATCCGCAAAAACTCATAAAATTAACAGTTGTCAGCGGTCACGACTTTGATGTTAATAACTTGAAAACTCTCGACGAGAACGCATTAAAAGAATTGCACGAAGTTGAAACAATTTTAGGAAATACCTCCGACTACATCAACTTACTGCCGCGAGTTGACTACTATCAAGAAATCCCTAACTATTATTCGCGGGCACAAGCATTCGTCCTGGGTTCCCTTCTCGAAGGCAAAAACCGGGGAATTACCGAAGCCATGAGTTGCAACGTACCAGTAATTTGTTTTGAAGAATTCAACCAATACGCCCGAGGAAACTCGCCCGTTTTCCCGGAAGGTGCGGGTCTTTATTCCAAATTTGACGCGGAATCCTTAGCGGATACGATTCATACAGTATTGCAAAATCAAACTGAATTCAAACCGCGATATCAGTATTTAAAGCATTGCGGTCGCAAGAACTTTTTCAATACTTGCCTTGACAGTTTTCCCTACTACCAGCATAACATTCCCGACTACAAAACGGGAGCGGGATTTAAGAATTTGTGGCTGGATTTGGCCGTGCAGCAAAATTATCAAGTCAGCTTGGATAGTTTTTTGTACGGAGGTTCTCCGCTATCTCACATTCGCGGGACAAATGCGATCGGGCAAAATCTTGGTGAATTAACCAAGTTTTTAGGCTAATTCCCAATTAATATGTAGGGTGCGTCAGTTGGGTTTGTTTGATGATAATCGAGTAAATTAAATCTGACTCACCGACTTAAGATGTAATTCTTGATACTAAAATCTAAAATCTAAAATCTAAAATCTAAAATCTAAAATAGTATTAGGATGTCACTCAGCAGGAGAAACACAGAATGCACGACTTAAAAGTTGTCATTATCGGTGCCGGAATTGGCGGCTTAACTGCGGGTATCGCCCTCCAACAAGCAGGTTATGAAGTTGCAATTTACGATCGCGTAAAAGAACTGCGTCCAGCAGGCGCTGGTATCTCCATGTGGTCGAACGGCGTCAAAGTTCTCAACCGCCTTGGTTTAGGCGAAAAGATGGCGCAAATTGGCGGAAAAATGGAGCGCATGGAATACCGCACCAAAATCGGTCAACTGCTAAATGACATCGATTTAATGCCACTAATTCAACAAGTCGGTCAGCGTCCTTATCCGGTGGCGCGCCGCGACTTACAACAAATGTTATTAGCAGCTTTTAAGGGAGAAGTCAAGCTCGATCGCAAATGTATTGCCGTGGAAGAAGATGCAACCGGAGTAACTGCAATTTTTGAGAACGGAGACAAAGCGCGCGGCGATTTGTTAGTGGCTGCTGACGGCGTTCGCTCAATTTTGCGAACCTATGTATTGGGCCGCGAAGTACAGCCGAAATACGGCGGTTATATCAATTGGAACGGGCTAGTAGCGGCGGATGAAGCACTAGCGCCGCCAAATACTTGGGCGATTTATGTCGGTGACTGCAAGCGCGCCTCATTAATGCCCGTAGCGGGCGATCGATTTTACTTTTTCTTTGATGTTCCGTTACCCACGGGAACTCCCGCCAATCCCGACAATTACAAAGCCGAACTTAAAGAACATTTTGCAGGTTGGGCCGAACCAGTGCAATTGTTGATAGAAAGATTCGATCCCGCAGCAGTCGCCCGCCCGGAAATTCACGACGTAGGCCCGATCGACTCCTACGTTCGCGGTAGAGTTGCTTTGCTGGGAGATTCCGCCCACGCTACCTGCCCGGATTTGGGCCAGGGAGGCTGTCAAGCCATGGAAGATGGACTCGTACTCAGCAACTACCTCTCGACTACGAATTTAGGCGTAGAATACGCGCTCAAACGCTACGAAACTGAGCGCAAGCAGCGGGCGAATGCAGTTGTCGAAAAAGCGCGCCAGCGTGCCGAACAAATTCACGGCAAAGATCCGCAGGTGACACAACTTTGGTACGAACAACTGGCTAAGGAACAGCCAAGTGATGTCACAGATGCGATCGCCAAAGTCATCATGGCAGGGCCCTTGCACTAGCACAATCTTCTAGCGGGAAAATCAATCAAAAATTAGCATTTAACCTTACAATAATGTCAGGCAAACTTACTACTCACGTTCTCGACACAGCCCGCGGCTGTCCGGCGGCAAATATGTCGATCGCCCTGCAATCAATTGACCCCAACTCCGGCGCCAAAATCCTGCTAAAAACTGTAACAACTAATGCTGACGGCCGCACCGCTGCTCCGCTACTATCAGAAAACGAGTTCAAACCGGGAATTTATGAATTAGTCTTTGCTGTTGGCGAATACTTCGCGCAGTCCGCCGAAAATTTGCCCGATCCGCCTTTTTTAAACAGCGTTCCAATTCAGTTCGGCATCGCCGACCCAAGCTCACACTATCACGTACCGCTGTTAGTTTCGCCTTGGTCGTACAGCACCTATCGCGGTAGTTGATTAAACAGTTGACAGTTGACAGTTGACAGTTGACAGTTGACAGTTGACAGTTGACAGTTGACAGTTGACAGTTGACAGTTGACAGTTGAGGGCGCAGTGTTTATCGCGGTAGGGTGCATCGCCCATAGCAGTTCTCAAGAAAGTGAGGTACCCTCTCAAGCTATTACCAATTACCAATTACCAATTTGTCAACTGTACCTCATCTATCTGAGAAAGGCTATATATTTGTAAATATCCAAAATTGTTGGAGCGACGCACCATGCTTTAACTAAAGAGGGGAGATGTCAAATAATTAATTTAAAATTAAAAAAACCATGTTAGTCACAAAACAACCTGTTTTCAAACGCTTCTGGTATCCCGTTATTCCCGTCGCCGAATTGTCAGGCGAACCAAAACCTTTTGTATTATTAGGTCAGCCGATCGCACTTTGGCTCGATTCTGAAGGCCAACCCGCAGCAGTAGAAGACCGCTGCTGTCACCGCACTGCTAAACTTTCCCTGGGAAAAGTTGTCAGCGGCAACATTTCCTGTGCTTACCACGGCTGGACATTCAACTCGTCAGGAACTTGTGTCAGTGTTCCACAACAGCCAAACGGCTCGATTTCTGGCAACTACAAAGTAAAATCTTATCAGGCTTGCGATCGCTACGGATACGTTTGGGTTTGTTTGGACGAACCAATCGCCGAGATTCCCAATATTCCCGAAGCAGCAGACCCCAACTACCGCCAAATTCACGAATTTTACGAACCTTGGAATTGTGCGGGATTGCGGGTGATGGAAAACGAATTAGATATGGCTCATCCTACTTTTGTACATACCGCAACTTTCGGCAGCGAAGAGCATCTCACGCCCGATGTGATGGAGTTTACAGAAACAGAATGGGAACTGCATTACCGAAGTGTTTTGGGTGTCGCTAATCCCGCCGAACAACAGCAAAACTTAAACATAGAGCAAGCTGAAACCGTGCGGACAATAGACGGAATTTGGTTTCTACCGTTTACCGTCAAGCTGCGGATTGCTTACCCAAACGGACTCGTTCACATCATCGTCAATACCATGACTCCGATTGACGATGCGACTTCTCAAATGGTGCAGTTTTGCCTCCGGAACGATACCGAAAATGAGGCAAAAACCAGCGATATTATTGCCTTCGATCGCGCTGTTACTTTAGAAGACAAGCGGATTTTAGAAACAACAGATTGGGACGTACCGCTCGACATCGCCCAAGAGCAACATATGCTGACAGATAAGCCGGGAATCATCATCCGCCACAAAATTGCTGCACTTCTAAAAGCCCACGGCGAAGTCGAACAAACTAAAGTCAGTTGACAGTTGACAGTTGACAGTTGACAGTTGACAGTTGACAGTTGACAGTTGACAGTTGACAGTTGACAGTTGACAGTTGACAGTTGACAGTTTGTAGATGTAGGGTGCGTCGCCATCGAAAATCCCTAAAAAAGATCGACAATCTCACAGCGACGCACCTGACCAACTTCTTTGGTAGCAATATTTTTTAGAAATGGTATTAATTAATTTAATTAGCAATGCAATACTCTCTCATTGAACTCAACGAAATGAGCCAGGAGACATTTACAGAAGCCTTGGGCGCGATTTTTGAACGCACTCCCACAGTCGCCCGTTGCACTTGGGACGATCGCCCTTTTGCCTCCACAGCCGACTTGCGCGCTAAAATGGTAACAGTCGTCAATTCCATGACTGGGGAAGAAAAATTAGCATTAATTCAAGCACACCCGGACTTGGGAAGCAAAGCAAAAATGGCTGTAGCATCGGTTAACGAACAAGCCGGCGCAGGTTTGGATCGGCTATCTGTCGCAGAGTTCGATCGCTTGCAATCCCTCAACCGATCGTACCGCGAAAAGTTCGGTTTTCCCTTCATTGTGGCGGTGAAAAACCAGACAAAAACCAGCATTCTTGAAGCATTTGAGCGCCGCCTCAACAATTCCCCAGAAACTGAAATGCAGCAGGCTTTAACAGAAATCTATGAGATTGCGCGGTTTCGCCTTGAGTCGGCTATTGGGAAAGAGGATTGAAGTCCTCACTACGTTAACTGCGGGAAAATGCCCGCAAAAATGCCGTCAGAATTGCTGGCACTGTACCAATGCCAAACCACAGCGCAAACAGTGGCACTAAAATGCTACTTTTGGTACAGTATTGAATCCAAGTGAGGCTCATGTCTAAATTTTTATATTTCCAAATCCTAGTGACAGCAACACCCTCACTATTTTGTATTAGCCTGCTGCATTCTCCGGCAAGCTCTGCTGCGGAAGTTTCCTATAATAAAACTCAAGAAATAATAGCCTCGCCAGGCGACTTACCGCTGGTTGATGCCGCCCAGTCACAAAGTGCGTTAGCGAAGCCCTCGAAGAGGATCGCCCAAATTGAAACAGCGGCAAATCCCGCATCAACGCCAGAAACAATCGCTGATGCCAAACCACAAAAGCCAGAAAAAGCCGAGAGTATTTCCCTCACAACAAACAGCGAAAAAATAGCAGAGATTTCTCAAACCAACGATGTCAACCCGACAAATATAACATCCGAAAAATCCGCTAGATGGCCAGTTGCGCTAGAGCCAAATTCCACAAAAACAAAGCCTGCACAAACCCTAGAACTAACTGCCGATATTTCAGCGAAACCAACAACAAACAAAGAATCGGAAGTCGCCGCAACTTCCCAACCAAATAATCTGCAACCGACAGATACAGCAACTCAAGAATCCAGCGAATCAAACGTCTTATCAGAATCAATTCAAACCCCAGAAAAACCAGCGCCGACAAACATCACCCAAATCCAAGCAGACAGCTTAGAAGCAACCAATCCTTCCGCCTCGCCGGAGATGGAACAAGTCACATCAGTTTCTCAACTCAGCGACGTTAAACCCACAGATTGGGCATTTGGCGCGCTGCAATCATTAGTAGAACGCTACGGCTGCATAGCTGGATATCCCGACGGCACTTATCGCCCAAATCGAGCCATGACTCGCTACGAATTCGCCGCCGGTTTGAATGCGTGCCTCGATAAAGTTGCTGAGTTGATAACAGCAGGAACCTCGAATTTAGTTAAAAAAGAGGATTTACAGAAACTCCAGAGACTACAAGAAGAATTTGCCGCAGAACTAGCAACGCTGCGCGGTAGAATCGATGTATTAGAAGCTCGCACGGCGAATTTAGAATCGAATCAATTCTCAACTACCACAAAACTCAATGCGACGGTTTGGTTCAACCTCACCTCAGCATTTCCGACTGGCGATATCACCGCAGAACGCAGCCGCACCGCCCCCGGAAGCCCGTTTGCTGCCCCAACTCGCGATGCTAACAATCGACCGACTCGCGTTGAGCGCGGGCAGCCTGAAACTACTTTTAGTTACTATGCTTTCCTGACGCTAAACACTTCGTTTACTGGCAAAGATTCCCTGGTAACTCAGTTGGTTTTCGGCAACGGCAACTCGCCTGCAAACGAATTAGTTTCGGCGGGCTTTTACAACTCGTGGGGAAGTCCTTTTTTAGATCAAACTGGTGCGCCAACGGCTAATGCTGTGGGAATTCGCGAGATGTCCTACACGTTTCCCGTCGGAGATAAAGTCCAAGTTGCGATCGGGCCGCGATTGAATTATTATCGATATTTTGATGGCAACCGTTTCACATTTTATCTGAAAGGGGCAACGAGTTTTAACTCGAACGGAAGTACACTGTTAAATGCAGTCGATCGCGGTTCTGGTGCTGTTGTCAGTTGGCAAGTTGCCAAGCCGCTGAAGTTGACGGCTGCTTATATGGCTGAAAATACAGAATTTTTGAATCCTGCTGTATTTAATACTGCTAGCAATCCCAGGGATGGTTTGTTTAACAGTTCCAACACAATGACAGCGCAGTTGGAATACGCCCCCAGCAATTCTTTCAATCTGCGGCTGATTTACGCGCGATCGAGCCTCAAACCTTATAATGGATTTATTGGCGGTGCTGTGGGCGAACCGCTGCCTTACGGTTATGCGGATGACGGTTTTGGGGGAAGAGTTAGAGACTCCGGTGCTGATACTTTTGTGGTTAATTTTGATTGGTTGTTGAGCCGGAATTTTGGTTTGTTCGGGCGGTATTCCTACGGCCAGCTTGAGGTAAATCCGGTAAATCGCGATCGCTCTGGCGGAGACATTAAAGTACAATCTTTTCAAGTTGGCATTGGATTTCCGGATCTGGGAAAAAAGGGCGCGCTGGGTGTACTTTCATTTGTGGTTCCCCACGATTATATCTCGGGTCGCAGGTTCTTGCTCTCGGGCGGCGGCAATGGAGGTACTCAGTACGAGGTAGAGGGTTCGTATTATTACCCGATTACTAATAATATTGCGATCGTTCCGGCATTCTACGCTATCTTTAATGCCAACAATTTTGATAGCAATCCCACCGTGTTTGTGGGCAATCTTCGCACTCAGTTCAGCTTCTGAGCGAACAAGCAAGATGCCTGTTCCACAAGGAATAAATTTTATGGTGGAACAGGCATCCTGCCTGTTATTGAGAATGGTTGACAAACCTCTAATGTGCTGTATGATTAATAATGAGTCAGCCAAAGTCATTTAATATCAATTCCGGCTGCATCGGAATTATTAGCTGCCAAAATGAGGAGACGGCTTGGCCTTTGTCCCTACAATCAATCTGGGGTAGGGACAAAGGCCAAGCCGTCTCCTCTATATCATTCCGGCGCAGCCGGAATTGATATAACATAACAACCTGAGATATGAGGCTGAATCAACAATCTTTAACAATAGCAAACCAACTCTATTTAAAACTTAAGGACAACTGACTTTGGGTCTTTCATTTCGCGCGATTCGCCGCACTCAATCTCTGCACGAACAGACTTATCAAGCTCTCCGAACTGCTATCCTGTCGGGGGAATTAGTGGCTGGAGAACGCTTGATCGAAACTCAACTGGCAGATATGCTCAACGTCAGCCGGACTCCGGTGAGAGAGGCTTTGTGCGAACTGCAACGTGAAAATTTAGTTACGGCAGATCCGCATCACGGATTGCGCGTCGCTACGCTGTCGATCGCAGATGCAGCAGATCTTTATGATTGTCGGATTGCTTTGGAACAGCTATCGGTAGCCGAGACCTGCCAAAATGCGACACCGGCTCAAGTTCAACAATTGGAAGCGATTGTGTTGCAGGCAGAAAGTACGACATATTTGCGATCGGGCGAATTGACAAATTATCAATTGCTTTACGCTGACTGCCAATTTCACCGCTTGCTAGCCCAAAGTTCCGGCAATCCTTGGTTAGTAACTTTATTAGATCAGGTATTTGACAAAATGATATTAGTGCGGCTTCGCACGATGGAATACAATCCCGGAGTATTGGAAATCCGCAGCGAACACCGTCGCATTTTTCAAGCTGTCATCGAACAAAATCCCGTCGCAGCAGCCGCAGCAATTCAAGAACATTTAATTGCCAGTAAAGCGCGGGTAATTAAAGAAATTCAGGAGATAGAAGGGAAACAGTTGACAGTTGACAGTTGACAGTTGACAGTTGACAGTTGACAGTTGACAGTTGTTAATCAAAAAAAACTGAAAACTGATAACTAACAACTGTAGTTCGCGATCGCACTTGCGCCCTCAGAAAACAGTTGACAGTTGACAGTTGTTAGTTGTTAATCAAAAAAAACTGAAAACTGATAACTAACAACTGTAGTTCGCGATCGCACTTGCGCCCTCACAAACCCGGTTTCTTACTATATTTCTCGTTCCCGAAGAGCAAAACTCGTAGAAACCGGGTTTCGACGCACCGATGCGTAATCAATGAACAGACAACAGTCAAGTGTCAACTCTTCTCTAAGCAACCGGGCAAGCTGTCCACTGCCAACTATCAACTGTAAACTATAGCAATCCTAATTGATTTTCTAGATCTCAAAAACCTGAAGATCTTACTATACAAGGAGTCGAGGAAGACAAGCGGGCGTTGTTTTGTGAGAATCAGATCGGATTACTATATCAACTGTCAACTATCAACTGTCAACTGTCAACTGTTATATATGCCAGTAAATTATCCGCGAGACTTAATCGGTTACGGGCAAAATCCCCCCGATCCTCAATGGCCGGATCGATCGCGCATAGCACTGCAATTTGTGATCAATTACGAAGAAGGTGGAGAAACCTGCATCCTGCACGGCGACGGTTCTTCGGAAACATTTCTGTCAGAGATTGTCGGCGCCGAACCCCTATCGGGACTGCGCCACATGAATATGGAATCCTGTTACGAATACGGCAGTCGGGCCGGTTTGTGGCGTCTGCATCGGATGTTTACTTCTCGGAAGATACCGGTGACTGTTTACGGCGTGGCGATGGCGTTAGAAAGGCATCCCGAAGCCGTTGCAGCGATGTTGGAGGCCGATTGGGAAATTGCCAGCCACGGCTACCGCTGGATTGATTATAAGTATTTTGGGGAAGAGGCGGAACGGGAACACTTGCACAGGGCGATCGCCATTCACACGCAAGTTACCGGCAGCCGTCCCCTCGGCTGGTATACGGGACGCACGAGCCCGCACACCCGCAAGCTAGTAGTGGAAGAAGGCGGTTTTCTCTACGATGCCGACAGCTATGCGGATGACTTGCCTTACTGGGTGTACGAGTGCGATCGGCCTCACTTGGTAATTCCTTATACCCTTGACAATAACGATATGCGGTTTGCGACGAGTCAGGGGTTTAACTCTGGGGATCAGTTTTTTGCTTACCTACGCGATGCTTTTGATTTACTCTACGCCGAGGGCGAGATTGCACCCAAAATGATGAGTGTGGGGCTGCACTGCCGCTTGACGGGGAGGCCTGGGCGGGCGGCAGCTTTGGCGCGTTTTTTGGATTATGTACAGCAGCATGAGAGGGTTTGGATATGTCGCCGCATTGATATTGCCCGACATTGGCATGAATATCAAAAACCGATGGTTTCTAAGAAGGACTGAAGTCCTTACTACGAACCTGGGAGGACTGAAGTCCTTACTACGAACCTGGGAGGACTGAAGTCCTGACTGCTGACATCTTGCACCCATGTCAAGAACAGGCAAGATGCCTGTTCCACAAAGGGTGAGTTTGATTCTGGGGTGTCTCGCCCGTGGGGTGGGCGTCTCGCCCGCCCGTAAAAGGCTGATTGCAAATGGTGCAAGATCTCAGTAGTGCGAAATTGCTTTGTAAGCGGCCCATCCACCGCGATCGGAAATATCTTCCCATTGGTATTTCTCTACTAACTCGCGAGGGTAGAGGAAAGCGGTTAATACTTCCCCGTCTTCCAAAATCACATCGGATGGATACATATGTGGGGGTTCTCCGGCTGCAAGCTGTTCAAAGTCTGCGACAGTTAATTCGTACACTTCTCCCGGAATTGATACGCCTCCGGTAGCCACTTCGTAAATTGCAGGATGCCAGCCATTTTCTGCGGAGTACAAGCGGTAAATCGGACGAGTTTTGGCTTCTCTGATGAACTTTGCTTCTCCCAGGTTGCTGTTGTCCGGCTGACCCCGCAGGGCGGAACCGCAAATGAATACTCGTTTGCTTACAATTGGTGTTTGACTCATAAGTAGAAGGAAGAAGGAAGAAGGAAGAAGGAAGAAGGAAGAACGAAGAAGGAAGGAGGTAGAAGGTAGGAGGTAGAAGGAAGAAGGCTATAAAGGCTATAAAGGCTATAAAGGCTATAAAGGCTGCGCCAGCGGGTAAACAGAAGACATACAGGCCAAGATTTTTAGCGATCGGTATTTTACGTTTAATTAGGTGGATTGACTCATATCACCCGATCGATAAAAATGTACTTGTTTCTACAGTTAAATCGCTGCGATCGCTTTATGCTGCGTGCTGTATTTTGATTGCAGCAGTTTAAGTGCTACAGCCGATCGCCTGTTGTAGGCAAAACTACATTATTTTACAGATTTAACCTGTCTGGGATACATTCTACAATAATCAGTTAAATGATTAATAATACAAGAGCGATCGCATCATTAAATTTCCCAGAATAGGAGAATGTAACATGACAGTTAGGCTAGCACTTTCAGTCAACGGTTCGCGCCTCAACAGCAGCATTGCCCAACTCGCCCAAATCGGCAAACTGCCGGGAGGAGGTGTCAGTCGGGTAGCTTTTACCAAAGAAGATTTGCTGGCGCGCAAACTTGTTGAGTCTTGGATGCGAGAAGCAGGGATGACTGTTCGGATTGACGCGGCCGGAAATACAATTGGCAGATATCCCGGATTGCGCGAAGGTGCCGCACTAGCAACCGGTTCTCACATTGATACTGTTCCTACGGGGGGGCATTTCGACGGAGTTTTGGGAGTTTTGGCAGGAATTGAAGTCGTGCGGGTGTTGCGCGAAAACGGCCTGCGCTTGGAACACGCCATTGAGACGATCGTATTTACCGACGAAGAAAGCACCGTTATCGGCTGCAAAGCGATGGCGGGAAATACAGTCAACAACCCCGAATATTACCGTCGCAGCGATGGCACTTCCATCCAAACTTGTTTAGCACAAATTGGCGGAGATTGGTCAAAAATTGCCGAAGCAAAACGCCATCCCAAAGAAATAGCAGCATTTGTGGAATTACACGTCGAACAAGGAGGTGTTTTGGAAAGTACGGGCGACTGCATAGGAGTAGTCAAAGGTATTGTCGGACAGTACCGCCTGGGAGTGAGAGTAACGGGCAGCCCCAATCATGCTGGATCGACGCCCATGCACGCCAGAAAGGATGCGCTGGTAGCGGCTTCCCAAATGGTACTAGCAGTCAACAAACTGGCAGTAGAAACACCAGGAGAACAAGTGGCAACGGTAGGTTACTTAACTGTGTGGCCGAATGCTACGAATACTGTGCCGGGAAAAGTCGAGTTTAAAATCGACTTGCGCGATTTGTCTGAAACTAATTTGGAACAGTTGTTAGCTAAAATGAAATTGGAGTTTCAAGCAATAGCCTCTGCCACCCAAACCGAAATCGAAATAACTCAATTGCTGCACGTACAGCCAACACTAGCAGCACCAAAGATTCAGAATGCAATTGTAGAAGTTTGTCAAGAATTAGGGTTTAGTTACAGGCATTTAATTAGCCGGGCCGGACACGACGCCCAAGAAATCGGACGCTTTACCGATATGGGGATGATTTTCGTGGCTTCTCGGGGCGGCATCAGCCATGCAGAAGATGAGTATACTTCGCCAGAACAGTGTACTCAGGGGGCGAATGCGCTGCTGCAAACCTTCCTAAAGCTCGATCGGCTGTATGCTGCTAAGGGCGATCGATTCATGGAGTTGTAACGCATCATTAAAACGTGAGAATAAGTGACTGCTGAGAATCTAAAAAATACGCCAATATTATCCGTTTCGATATTTCCTTTAAATTTGTAGGAGCTCTTACCCCCCGTGCCTACCCTATCTATCGGGTTCTTCACGAGGGGGGAAGAGCTCCTACAAGAATTATGCAAATGATTTAGGATTGCTATAGGTAAGTCCTAAGGAATGAAAATTAAATAACTTCCACAGGTTTTATACTTCTTGTGGGATGGGCGTCCCGCCCGTCCAGAAAGGGTGGGCGAGGTGCCCATCCCACAGACTTGTGTAAATTATTTAATTTGCGATCCTAAGCTGTTCTGCATTTAAATTGAATGTCAAAAAATAATCCCCCTCTTGTGGAGTGGGCCAGAAGAACTCGCCCTGAACATCCAATTTAAATGCGTGACAGCTTATTCATAAACCAGTAGTAAGCTGTTCTGCATTTAAATTGCATCTCAAAAAAATCAGACAATGAGTGGGGTGGGCGTCTCGCCCGCCCTGAATATACAATTTAAATGTGCGACAGCTTAACACAAGATGCTAATTTATAATTGCTAATAGGGAACAATTGCAAGTCTGAAGAAGTCGTTAAAAATTGTCTAGAGCAGCTAGCAAAAAAATAGTAATCTAGATAAGGGTATTGGCCAAGTAATTTTTAGCAACGATGAAATTAAATCGGTCTGGTATTTCTAAATGGTTGACAATCCTATTTGCTAGTATTTTAATCACTTTCGCCTTGCCTTTGCTGGCTAGGGAGATTCAACTGCCGGGGAGTCGGTGGGTAGAAGTACGGCAAGTTAGGGGAAGCGTAACATATCAAGGCAGACCAGCAAAAGTGGGCGATCGCCTGACAACAGCCGGCCAGCAAATCTCCACAGGCAAAAACTCTAGCGCGGTTTTAGCGGTAGACACTGGCATCGCTACGATTAATCTAGCAGAATTAAGCACCGTCCAAGTTAAAGGTCTGTCCGTTGCTGTCAATGGAGGTAGAGTTACCTTGCTGTCAGTCCCCGCAGGATTGGCAAGAGTTTCGGCCCGACGCTTGACTAACGCCAATTCGCGCCTAGAAATTAACAGCCCAGCGGGAGTTGTGGGTGTCAGGGGGACTGAGTTCGCCGTGGGTGTTGGCCCAGAGGGAAAAGCCGCAACTGCCTTATTTGAGGGGAAGGTTGACGCTAGCGCTCAAGGGCAAACTGTGAAGATAGAAAAGGGCTATGCTTCCGTCACTTTTCCCGGCAATCCTCCCAATCCACCCCAGGCATTCAAAGAAAATCTGAACTATGAATTGATCAGTTTATCAGCCATCAGTCAAGACAAAGTTCGATGCATTTGTACTGTCGATCCGCTGAATTTAGTGTATTTAAACGGCCAACCCTTAAAGATGGATCGAACAGGTAAAATCGACGAGATAGTGCCGAGACCAGCTAACTCTGACTACTGGCTAGTTGTTCGCAGTCCGGTGGGAAATGAGGTGTCTTATGAACTCGGTGCTAGTTTACTTAAGAAATAGATAATGACTCAATTAATAATCCCTCGTTTGCGAGTTTTTTTTACCCGCAGCCAATCCTTACTGCCGGGGGTTGCTGCTGCTCTTATTTCCTTGGGCGCGTTGCATTTGGGTGGCTGGAAACCGCTGGAACAACTGAGTTCTAACAGCCTGTTTCAACTTCGCGAAAGTCGAATTTTACCCAAACCTATTTGGGATAAACGAGTGGTGGTCATTGCCATAGACGAAGCAAGTTTAAGAAAGTTGGGGAGATTTCCGTTTTCGCGCGATCGCTACACTCAATTATTACAAGCCCTTTCCCCTGCTAAACCCGCAGTCGTTGGTTTCGACATTATTTTTGCCGAATCCAGTCCCCAAGATGACCAACTTGCAGACGCTATGAGTGCAACAGGTAATGTAGTGTTAGCCCAGGCTTGGGATGACCGAGGAAAACCGCTACCAATTGTACCAACTTTAGAAGCCGCAGCCGCCGATCGAGGTCATATTTTCCATAAGTCAGACACAGATGGGATCGGTCGTCAAGCCACGCTGTGGCTGCGAGATATTCCCTCCTTAGGAATTGCCATGCTTCACGTTTACAACGCCGACAAGCAACCGCAATCTGGAGGGCTAGAAAAGTTTTTATCACCGCCTAATAACGGCAGTCTAGAATTTTACAGTGCAGGGATAAATTGGCCTGGGAAAACGCAATTTATACCGACTTATTCGTTTGCTGATGTTCTGGAAGGTAAAATTACCAAAGATGCTTTTAAAGACAAATTGGTATTAGTAGGTACGACGGCAACAGGTTTAGATCCCTTGCGGACTCCTTTAAATCAAATTTCACCCACCAGTGGGATTTACCTTCATGCCGCAGTTATCGATAACTTGCTAAATAACCGACTGCTGCAACCTTTACCTGACTGGACAAGTTGGCTGATATTACTTTTAATTGGGCCAATTACTAGCGGAATATTATCGAAATCTGGGCCCAGGGGACGAATTGCGATCGCGATCCTTTTCCCCCTAATCTGGTATGCAGTTTCTTTCTTATTATTTACGTTTAATTCTCTACTAATGCCGATCGCTGCACCGATTGGTACGATCGTCTTAGCTGGAATTGGACTGCAACTGCGAGAACAACAAGAGAAACAACAATTAATGAGCCTATTTGAAAAATACATGGCAAAAGAAACTGCTGAATTAATTTGGCAGCGAAAAGACGAAATCTTTAAAAATGGCGAACTGCAACCGCAAGAAATGGTCGCCACCGTTTTATTTATGGATATTCGAGGGTTTACTAGCATTTCCGAGCAACTATCTCCAGATGAATTGATGCCTTGGCTAAATCTATATTTAAATGCCATGAGTGAGTGTATTATGAATCACGGCGGCGTCATCGATAAATATATTGGTGATGCAATTATGGCAATATTTGGCATTCCCTTTCCTCATACTAAACCTGAAGAAATTAAACAGGACGCTCAAAATTGTATTGCCGCTTGTTTGGATATGTCAGAACGATTGAAAGAATTAAATCAGCAATTTCAAAGGGAAGGAAAGCCAAAAATTGAATTCGGTGTTGGCATTCATACAGGGTCGATTATTGCTGGAACTGTCGGCGGCGGGAATCGATTAAATTTTTCGGTTTTAGGAGACACTGTGAATATTGCCGCCCGATTAGAACCAATGAATAAAGATATTAAAGAAGACAATCCTTATCGGGTATTAATGACAGAAGAAACCTGGGAATTGGTGAGGGATAACTACGAAGCAAAACCAGTTAAAAGTATTCAATTAAGAGGTAGAAAACAAGAAACAAATATTTGCGCGCTTGTTGGCAAAAAATGAAGATGATTTTCGTAGCTTCTCGCGGCGGCATCAGCCATGCAGAAGATGAGTATACTTCGCCCGAACAGTTTACTCAGGGGGCGAATGCGCTGCTGCAAACCTTCCTAAAGCTCGATCGGCTGTATGCTGTGTATGCTGCTAAGGGCGATCGATAATCTGCGTTCAAAGCGATGTATGGTGCGTGACAGCGAATAGATTTGTGCGGTAGTATAAGAACTCAGCATTCACGCACCGCAACTTTATATAATAGCAGAGTTTTTTAGCTAAATTGATATTATATCTAGGACTTCGAGTTACCATATAAAAAATACAAGCCAGCGTGGATATCAACCAACAAAAAGAACAATTTAGCAACACCTACCTGCAAGCCATCGCCAGCGTTGCAGGCTATTCTCTTTACAAACCATTTGTAGACGACGATAGCGTAGACTGGGGAATTGCTGCCAAAGGAGGGACAGGTAGCATCCGAGCACCTCGCTTAGAATTGCAGTTAAAATCGACATCAAGGGATGTTCGAGAAAATAACTCGATTCGCTACCCTCTCAAACTCAAAAACTACGATGACTTGAGAATAGATGACTTCGCCGTACCCCGAATTTTAGTTGTTGTTTTAATCCCCGAAACAATAGCAAACTGGTTAACTCAGTCAGAAACAGAAACCTGCATGAAGGAATGCGGATATTGGATATCTCTGCGGGGAATGCCAGAAACACAAAACACCACCGCTGTCACAGTCACTATACCGAGAACTAATCAATTTACAGTCATCGCCCTTCAGTCAATTATGGAGGGGATTAGCCAAGGAGTTCAACCATGAAAGTCACAGTCAAAGATAGCGAAACCCTCGAAATAGTCAACCTAAATCAAGTTAGAAATTACCTGCAAATTCACGGGTGGAATGAAGACAAACCTTTCTTAGAAAATGCCACACTTTGGCACAAACCAGTCGCCGGAGAGGAATTTGAAATATTACTCCCCAACCAACAAAATCTCGGAGATTATGCTGCCCGAATCCGGGAGATAATCGAAATATTAGAATCCGTAGAAAATCGATCGCAAAGTGAAATTTTAGCAGACTTAATTACCGGGATTCCCAATACAACTATTCAGGGAGTCGTGATGCAAATTCACACGCCCAACGCCGACCAACTAAGTGGCGAAATTACCTTAGTCGGTGTAATTGCCGATAAATTACAGAAAATTAAAACCGAACTTGCAGACAAAGATTATATCCTCGCTATCAAAGCTTATCAAGAACGCTTGCCTTTCGTCTGTACGGGAGATTTGATCAAAGAAAATCAAACTTTCATTCTCAAAAATCCCCGCAACTTTACTCTAGATAATTTATGGCAAAATTAACAGATAATGTTACAGGAGTGAGAGCGCGGGAACTCTTGGCACCGCCCCTACAGAACAAATATCCGCATAAATCTTTTTCGCCAACATCCTAGCCAAATTCACAGGTACTGCATTCCCAACCATTTTGTAGCCGTCAGCAATATATTTGTACTTGAAAATAAAGTCATCCGGGAAAGTCTGAACTCGCGCACACTCTCGCACAGAAAGCCGACGGTAAGGCTGAGGCGAATGCGGGTCAAAAATGCGCTGATCTTTGCCAACTAAAATCATTTTACTAGCTTGAGGGTGCAAAGGCGCGTGTCTGCCGCTGGCCTGAATTGTAAAGGAAGGTTCACCCCAACTTCTAACTCGATTCCGCGACATATAAATGCTGGAAAATCCTAAATCTGCACATTCGTGATTCGCGACAGAATCGTGATAATTATCTAATTTACCCTTAACTAGAATTGGGGCGATCGCCTGCAAGTCAAAAATCGCATTTTGCAGTGTCAAAACCTCGGTTCCAGGTGCGGGAAACTCAAAACCAAAACCCAGATCCTGACGATAACCGATCACAATCACCCTTTGCCTATCTTGGGGAACACCAAAATTTTTAGCATTCACCAACTTGAACGAAACCCGATACCCAAGTTCCTCAAACTGCGATAATATATAAGTGAAAGCATCCTGATTTCTGGGCGCTAAGATGCCGCTAACATTCTCAGCTAAAAAAAACAAAGGCTGCTTGTCTCGGACAATTCTAATATACTCCCAAAAAAGCTGACCCCGAGAATCATCAATTCCCCGTTTCGCGCCCGCCGCACTCCAACTTTGACACGGAGGCCCGCCAATAATCCCAATACAGTCAGGAATTTCAGCAGAATTGATTTTTCGGATATCTCTGCGATCTAAAATAGTTTCAGGATGGTTAAACTCGTAGGTATCCCAAATAGTGCGATCGTACTCATTAGCCCAAACCGGATTAAACCCAGCCCAGCGAAAACCCAAATCCAAGCCACCGCAACCCGAAAACAAAGAAATAATATTCATACTCGTCAACATCTGTCTCTTTTCTTCCTTCGCGCTATTTGCGTCTTCGCGGTTCGTAAAAAAATCAATTCACAAACAAATATAACACTTATAATCCTCAATGAATGCAAACTCCATCCTCAAATCATACCAACACTTCGGCGTCCACCTCGGCCTCGAAAGAATTCACCAACTCCTCGAAAAACTCGACAACCCCCACAAACAAGTACCCATTATCCACGTTGCCGGCACAAATGGCAAAGGTTCCGTTTGCGCTTATCTCTCATCCGTACTCACGGCGGCAGGTTATCGAGTCGGGCGCTACACATCGCCGCACTTAATCGATTGGACAGAAAGAATTTGTATCAACCAAAAACCAATTTCTCCAATAGCATTGCAAGACTGTTTAGAAAAAGTTGTCCGCGCTGCTGAAGGTAATACGGAAACTCCGACTCAATTTGAAATCATCACCGCCGCAGCTTGGCTGTATTTCGCCGAACAAAAAGCAGATATTGCTGTCATAGAAACCGGATTGGGCGGTAGATTAGACGCGACTAATGTTTGCGAAACTCCGCTTGTAAGTGTGATTACTTCTATCAGTCTCGAACACTGGCAAATTCTCGGCCCGACTGTCGCTGATATTGCTGGGGAAAAAGCGGGAATTATTAAATCAAAGTGTCCGGTAGTTGTCGGAGAATTGCCGGAATCTGCTAGATTAGTAGTAGAAAAACGCATTCAAGAATTAGACTGTCCGGCAGTTTGGGTAAAACCTGCGCTAGATTTAGGAGACGGATTTGTAGAATATCATCCCCATCCAGAAATCGGCGCTAATTCGCGTACATCTGCGGTTACAATAAGATATAAATTGCCATTGCTGGGACAAGTTCAATTAATGAATTCGGCGATCGCACTTGCAACTCTCCACACCCTGCAAAACCTAGGATGGCAAATCTCCCAAAGTGCGATCGCCAACGGAATCGCTCAAACCCAATGGCCGGGAAGACTTCAGCAGACAACTTGGAACAACCGCAACATCCTGATTGACGGCGCGCACAACCCTGCTGCTGCGATCGCCCTGCGTGAATATGTAGACAATCTTACCGCTTCCCCGTCGCCGATTAACTGGGTAATCGGCATTCTGGCGACGAAAGACTGTGATGATATTTTACAAGCATTACTCAAAAAGGGCGATCGGCTTTATCTCGTTCCCGTACCCGATCAAAACTCAGCATCCCCCACAGAATTAGCCGCCATTGCTGAAAAAATCTGCCCTGAATTAACTCTCACTCAAGCTTTTCCCGACTTAACAACAGCTTTAGATGCGGCTGTTACCGACGAAAACCTCACAATCCTGTGCGGTTCACTTTATCTCGTCGGCTATTTTCTGCAACAACAATCTCAAACTTAAACGCATCAGGATTGTGTTTCTTCCTCAGTAAAAATGGGAGGCCATAATTCCGAAACGGGCAATTCCCAACCGGGAAAAAGCTCTGGTACTGTTAAAATATCGCCATTTGCTAAAATAATCGGTTCACCAGTCGATCGATAAATTGCCACTGTTTCCTCATCAGGATCGATCAGGATGCCGACAACCGCACCCAGCTCTATAAACTTCAAAACCTTAGTTTCTATAGCCTTAATGCGATCGCTCTGAGATTTGATCTCAACCACCAAATCCGGGACAAGTTCACCAAAATAACGCGGACTTTGGCGCAAGCGGGCCGCGCGCACAAACGAAACATCTGGCGCTTTGACGTTGGTATTCGGCATGATGAAACCGCCTGCGGAGTCAAACACTCTCCCCAAGCGGCGTGGATTTATCCAAGCGAAGAGAAAGGCGATGAGACGGCTACTGATTTCACTGGATACAATGTCTGATGGGCCCATAACTGAAATTTTCCCGTCTTCTAGTTCAATTGTGTAATCTAAACCCGCTTCGGAAAAAAGGGTCTGAACTTGGTTTAAATCTTTGACTGTCATCGCTGTCATAAAAGTTTTCTCCCATTATTCAGTTGAATCTTAATTCTAACATAACTCAGAATTTACAACAAATGAATAATTTAAAAGGCGACAAAACACACAATATAATATATTACAATATAATTATCGAATTAAAATAAACCAAATGACCACTACATCCAAAAAGGAACCAACCTTGGTAGATGTAATTGAGAAACTGGACAAGCTATCGACAGATGTGGACAAGCTATCGACAGATGTAGATAAGCTATCGAGGGATTCCGAGAAGTTTAACGATCGCTTTTCTAACTACCAGCAAGCAACTCAGTGGGTAGTACAACTTGCTTTCACTTTAATTGCTAGTGCCACTATTACAGTGATTATCACTTCGGTACTGCGGAAATAATAAATTCAGGGAGAAGTCAGAAACCGGGTTTTTTGACGACAATATTTCGCCACAGCCCTCAGATAGTGCCAAAAACCCCGTTTCTTTGGCCTTGATGCACATCGCACTTTTCACCTCAATAAGGGCGATTCACGCTCGGGATACCTGCGCTTCACGCCCTTTCGATAGCCTGGAGAAGCAGAAAGGGCGATCGCACGGGATTGTTCAGCGTTCCTCCTTCTGTTAAAATATCTAAACCTTTGCCATTTCCCGAATAATCTGTCACTTGACCACCCGATGATGCACCGACGCTGATGATATTGTCAAACTGAAGGGATGCTTTGCCTAAAGCTGATATTTCTTGGGGATTATTGCCAGCAGGAACGACAACAACGATGTGATTTTTGCGAGCGTATTCTAGGGCATTTTCTTCGGCTTCTGTCAGTTCGTAGCGAGAAACTATTTTGCCGCTAACATCAACTTGAGTTAGTTCAAAACTAATGTTAACAACTGCATTGAGTCGATCGGATTTTTTGGCGTTATCGACAAATTCAATTAAGGATTCTGCCCAACTGTTATTGCCACTAGCCCTACCTAACCAAATCGGTGCTTCATTGTTAATGCCGTCGATGCCTTTGCTATTATTTTGAGTGGCGGCAATTAAGCCTAAAACATGAGTTCCTTGTTCGCTGCCTTCACCGGATTGAATTAAGGGATTATCATCATTAGCAATGCGGTCTTTTCCGAGAGTAATGCGGCTGTAGTCTATGTCGAAATTATTGGCATTAAATCCTGTACTAATAATACCGACTAAGGGTTGAGATGCTTTTGAAAAAGGGAATGAGGTAGTCGTTGTGACTGGATTCGAGCCGATATCTTGTGGATAATTTGTGGGTTCTGTATTGGTTTTTTCTTGACTATTTGTGGCTATTATGCTGGTTGCATTGGGTGCGACAGGTTGAGTTATCGGAGCAACTTCTTGAATAGAAATTGCTGGCTGGCTGTTGGTAGAAATTGCTGGTTTAGCTAATTCTGGTATTGCCGTTACTGGCTTGCTATCTGTCGCAATTGATTGATTGACAGTCGAAAGTTCTTGAGGATAAATATTTGGCTTGCTTTCGTGGACTATCGGCTGAAAAGTTTTACCAGATGCTTGAGTAGAAATTGCTGGTTGTTCATCGGTTTTAGGGCTGAGAGTAACAGCAGGTTGTGGTTGATTTATCTTGGTTTCTGTCTCAACGGTTGAAATGTTTTTAGGCGCAGGTTGAGGTGCAATTGCTTGAGATTCGATTTCAACTGATTTCGTTACAGTTTTATCTGAAGCCGGTGCATCTTTTGTGGTAGTAGAAATAGGGGTTGCGATCGCCTCTTTTTCTTCTTTTATTGTCAACGGATCGATGACTGTTGGAGATGAAGTCACCGAATCGGTTTTGACAGACTCATTCGGAGTGGAAGTCAGTACGATCGCCAATTTCTCATCTTCAGCCTTCACCTCAGACACGACAGCCTTGTCTGAAACCGGCAAATCCTTGGTAGAAGTATCGATCGAATCTTCAGCCTTCACCTCAGACACGACCACCTCAGACACGACAGCCTTGTCTGAAACCGGCAAATCCTTGGTAGAAGTATCGATCGAATCTTCAGCCTTCACCCTCGACACGACAGTCTTGTCTGAAACCGGCATATCTTTGGAAGAAGTAGCGATCGAATTGGCGATCGCAGGTTCGTCATCTTCAGTCTTCACTGCTGGCGTTACAGTTGTATCTGAAGTAACAACCTCCGTTTTCGAGAGAGACTCAGTATTAGTTGGAGAAATTACTTTCTCTTTTGAAACACTTGCGTTATCTGAAATCGGAACATCTAAAACCGAACCAGAATCAGTATTTTTGGCAGGTTTTTCATCCTCTTTAGCAGGCTCTACCTTCGGTTCAACATAGGGTTTAGCATAAGCAATCAAAGCCTTACCAATATCAGCTTTACGCCAATCTTTCTCAGCATTAATCACAGAATCCAAATTCACCGCAGTACCCGTCGCACCCCGCACCTGAAATATCACATCATTGTAATCGCGATCGCTCCCTAAATCAACCCGCATATCCTCCATTGCAAAAGTCTTGCCACTACCAGTCACATCAGCAATTTGCCCGACATGAAATCCCTCAGCAGGATTCGCCGTCACCATTGAAAATAAAGGACGTTTATCCCCTCCAACAACAGGATTATTCAGAACCTCTTGCACAGTTCCATTTGGCACCAACATAACGCCAAACTCATCCCCCGAAGTCATTGCAAAACTCTTGACTCCCAAATAAGTTCCTTCGTTATAATTCCCTTCAGGTAAATTACCCGTAAATCTCGCACCTTCGCTCAAATCATTAATGACTACATGACCTTTTACAGAATTGCTTAATGCCCTTGAAGCCACTTCCTTGATAAATTCTGCTGAACCAGGTACAAACTTCTCCATCCCTTTTAGACTGACGATAGCTAATTGACCCTTATACAGTCCGCCGTCAAACAAGAAATCGATACCAACTTGGCCGCTAGAGTCAACAACAAATTTCCCAGATGTAAACGAATTATCGGCGACAATCTCAGATTTAGGAGTAGTTTTGCTGAGTTCTTTAGGGGTTTCAACTGCAACAGCTTGACTGTTATCCGCAACTTTTTTGTCCTTGTCTCCGCTAGTAGTTGTCGAGTTTTGTTTGTTGCTATCTTTGCCAGCTTCATCGATAGTAGCGACTGATTTATCCGCCGTCACTTTATCAGTAGTCGCTGCTTGAATTATGGCTGGTGATTTTGAAGTCTCAACAGTTTGAGTAGTAGTTGTGGAGTTTTTTTTGTTGCTATCTTTGCCAACTTCATCGATAGTAGCGACTGGTTTCTCCGCCGTCAATTTATCAGTAGTAGTCGCTGCTTGAATTGTGGCTGGTGATTTTGAAGTCTCAACAGTTTGAGTAGTAGTTGTCGAGTTTTGTTTGTTGCTATCTTTGCCCGCTTCATCGACACTAGCGACTGGTTTCTCCGCCGTCACTTTATCAGTAGTTGCTGCTTGAATTATGGATTCTTTTGGTTGTGAAATCAGGTTACTGTCAGTGGCCAGTGTTTCCGATTTATTTTCTTTTTCTGCTAACGCATCGATTTTTTTATCAGGGGATATTTCCTTGGCACTCTGATTGTTAGTCAAAGAGTCAGTTGTTGTCAGACTGTCAGCTTTGATGGCAATTAACGGTGCATCTTTGCTGCTTCCAGTCAGGGTATCCTTGGCATCTATGGCTGACTGGGAACCGGATAGGGCGTCGCCGCGACTCGTATTGCCACTAACTGACCTGCTTAAGCTGCTATTGAGAGGATTTGGAACAATTAATGAATCATCGGATTTGTTGCTGATTGACTCGGAAGCAGCATCTTTTGATTTCAGTAAATTAGTCGTAACTAATGGTTTATCGGGTTCGATCGCTATTTTATTGTTGCTGTCAAGCATCAAGGAACCTTCGCCGATATTTTGCTTGTTGCTGTTGCTTAAAGGGTTGAGGATAGAATTGTTGGCAGCACTTCCCGGCAAAGTGTCGGCGATTAGAACATCTTTCAGCAGAACATTAGTTTGACCTTGATTGATAGTTGTCATTGAGATTATACTCCTAATCTTGGATTAAATGAAAATTGATATAATGAAATCAAACGATCGCCCAAACGTTGAATTGGCTTCTCTACTCTAATTACGGAAGCAGCCCCAAGTTTTTACGCAAATCTCAAAACTGCTTTTTCACACGAAAGTGCGATCGCCCACTCAACCCTAATTACGAAACCACCTCAAACTTTTTACGCAAATCTCAAAACTTTTTTCCCAAACCCCCTCAAACGTAAAGTTTTGTAACAATCTCCCCACAAATGCGTAAAAAATTGCGACTCTACCGAAAAACAACATAGAAATGCCCCAAGACTGCACAAGAATCCCCAGAGGAGTGAGGAGATTGAGATGGAGGACGAAATTGATTTACAACTCAAACAGCTAGCCGTCGAAGCTCAACAGCACCCAGCCCTTAGCCTTGAGCGACAGAAAGCATTAACCAAACTGAGAAACGCAATTTGGCTATCGGGCAAGCTTGCTTATCCCCAAAAAAGGTCATGGTCTCCTAATATTTACGAAGACCTTTATAACGAAGCACTTCTAAAAACAATTGAGTATATTTGTCTAAAAATTGACAAATACGATCCAGAAAGACCACTGATGGCCCCGGTCAATCACATATTGAAGTTGAGATTCAAAGATGCTGTTAAGCGATATATGAAAGAAAAAAATAGAACACGCGAACTACCTTCCTTAAACGACCTAGATAATTACCAGTCACCACAATCACCATTGTCCGAAGAGGCTACAATGCTGCGTGAATTGATCGAAGAAGATCCAGATGGCCATTTTAGAAGAGTGTCACTTAGATGTCGCCCGGATATTTCTTGGCAAGTTATAGCTTTAGCTAAATTGGATGGTGAAACATTGGATAGTATGTCTCAAAGGTTTGGAGTTTCTATTTCAGGTATCGACAGTTTTTTTAATCGAAACCTGCGGAGATTTGGTGATGATTTTCGTAATAAATTACAGTAACAATTAAGCGACAACCACAGAAACTAATGATGAGTAAAATGATCGAACCAATAACTTTCACCGTACCGCTATCCTTTGAAGCCCATGACATCGCTCAACAGTGCGCTCAAAAATCCCTGCCGACAAAATTCAAACAAGTTTATCTCAATACCCTAGCAGTGTATGCAGTAGATTCTTACCTACGCTGCATGGGATTTGAAACTAACTTGGCTCATAGCGAAAGTCGCGATTCACTCATGCTCAAATTTGTAGATGTCGCCGATTTAGATATCGTCGGCGTTGGCAAAATTGAATGTCGTCCCGTATTGCCCGATTCCCAAACTTGTAACATTCCCTCCGATGCTTGGGAAAATCGCATCGGTTACGTTGCTGTACAATTAAATCAATCTTTGAAAGAAGCAACGCTACTAGGATTTACTAAAACTTCTGCAATGAGAGAAGTACCGCTCACTCAACTGCAATCCCTAGAATATTTTCTTGCCTACATGAATCGAATTCAACAACTGAATCCAGTTAATTTAATGAACTGGTTTGAGAATGTTTTTGATACGGGATGGCAAGTAATTGATGAGCTATTAAATCCCGAACAACTGGAGTGGCATTTTAGAAGTACGAACGCATTACCTATCGAGAGGGGTTATAAAATTGATTTGGGAATGCAGCTAGCACAACAGTCTGTAACACTTGCAGTCATGCTGGCACCAGAACCAGGTTCCGAAGTGGATATCCAAGTGCAAGTGTATCCGATGGGAAATCAAACTTGTTTGCCAGAAGGGTTAAAATTGATAGTGATGGATGAGTCAGAAGAGGTAGTTCTTGAGGCAACATCCAGAGATGATGACAACTTTATTCAGTTGGAATTTAGTTCTGAATTAAGAGAATTATTTGGCGTTACTGTGGCACTCGGAGAAGCTAGCGTGACGAAACATTTTCATTGGTAATCTGCCACGCATTTGTCATTCCCAGCTAGCACCTGGGAACGAAAGCAACAACTCAAGTATTGACTGCTAACCTATTGAAAATTTCACTTGGATTTTATGTCATCATTAACCTTTCAAAACTTGCGCGGTCAAAATCTCCAAGGTCGTTCTTTCAAAGGTCAAGATCTGACTAATACTGATTTCTCTTATGCAGATATCCGAGGTGCAGATTTTAGCGGAGCAACTCTCGATGGTGCTAACTTCAGTCACGCTCGCTGCGGATTAATAGTGCGATCGCAAATCAAAATATTCATAATTGTAGCACTGATATCAGCAATGTCAGGAACGGCTGCTGTAACTGCTATCAGTCAGACATTCAGATCTCTATTTGCCAAAAATATTGGGTACTCCAGTTTGATTGTAACAGCAATCATCTTATTACTGAATACTGTTCTTTTGGCTCTCACGATTCGCCAAGGAATACAAAAAGCTTTGGGGTCTTTAGCTATGGCGGCTGCAATCTTTGTACCTTGCATTGCTGTTTTAAGTGCGATCTCGAACGATAAACACCCGATACTGGCTTGGCTGAGAGGTTTTAGACCTGGGAGCTTAACTGGGGCGTTGGCTGGTGAACCGAATACCAACGATATTCCGTTTTTAATTGTAAGTTTGATCGGGGCTGTGGCTGCGACTACGATCGCAGTTGTAACTTTGCCTTTAGCTGTGGCTTTGGCTGAGGTTGTATTGGGCAGAATAGTGGCAGTTTTAGCTGTATTTGAAGCTCTGGCAATAAGTGCGATCGCCACCGGAATTATTATCAATAATTCAACCCGGTATTTAAAAGCATCTGTGTTAATTAATACTAGATTAGCTGACAACACGAACAATAAATGTTATGATTTTTTAGACCAATGTGTCGCAAATTCTTCCAATCCACCTATAGTTATTGCGATTATCATTATAGCGGTAATTTTAGCTGTAGCTTTGGTCTCATTGGGAACTTATATTGGCAACAGAGTTTTAGCTGAAGATGATAAATATGCCGTAATTCACCAATTAGCTAATGCGATTGCAGCGGCAGGCAGTACCAGCTTTCGGGGTGCTAATTTAGCCAATATTAATTTTAGTTACGCTCTTCTCAAAAACACTGATTTTAGATCTGCTAATATTTATCGTGCAATGTGGCACAAAAGCTCAAGAATTGAGTGGGCAAGAGTCGGCGAGACAATATTAATTGATCCCGCAGTTAGAGATTTGCTAGTGACCGGCAACGGCTATAATAAATCATATCAAGGCATGGATTTGAGAGGAGCAAACTTGATAGGTGTAGACCTCGGCTACGCCAAACTTCAAACAGCAGACCTCAGTCAAGCGACTTTAGAAGCTGCTAATTTAGAGTATGCAATTTTTAGTCAAGTTCAGGCGATCGGCACTGATTTCAGTAATGCGAGAATGACTGGTGCTTGCGGTTTAGGAACCTGGAATATTGACAGCACTACGAAACTAGAATGGGTAGATTGTCGGTGGGTTTACTTGCTAGAAGAACCGAAACCTGGCACTGACGATCGCGAACGCCGTCCCCACAGTGAAAAATCTCAATTTGAGATCGGAGAATTTACCAGTTTTTTTCAAGAGGTAGTCAATACAGTTGACTTAATTTTCCGTAACGGTGTTGATTGGAAAGCCTTCTACCAATCTTTCCAAAAAGTTCAGGACGATCTCAAAGGTACAGAACTAAAAATTCAGAGTATTGAAAATAAAGGCAATGGCGTTGTTGTCATCAAGGTTAGCGTACCTCCTGATACAGACAAAGAGAAGATTGAGACTGATTTCAATGGTTTCTACCAAAAAATGCTAGAATTAGCAAGAGTAAAAAATCCAATAATTCAAGAGTTCCCAGAACAGCAAAGATACTTGCTATCAGTAGTAGAGAAGATAGTAAAACCACTTTCAGAACAGGTAGTTGTCTTAAACTTAGATCGTGGTGACTTGAACCAAGGCTTTGCCGTCAGCGCTGATATTTACTGTGACGGACACCGTTTGCCAATCCAAATAGAAGGCAATTTGCCACCACAAGCCAAAATTTTAAAACGCTATCAACAGTGGGAAGAAATGTATAACATTAAAAACCAGAACAGCCGGATCAAAGGCAAAGAAGGTCAAGTCACTAACTTTTCTATAAAGAAGCTAACAACGTTAGCTGAGGATGTGGAAGCGGAAGTAAATAATTGGCTGAATTCAGCACCGTTTAACCCGATCGAGCAAAAATTGCACGACAATTTAAACTTTGATGATGAGGTGCGGGTGATTGTGCAAACTGAAGATGCCTTTCTGCGAAAACTTCCCTGGCATCGGTGGAAGTTTTTTGAAGTTGATTGCCAACAAGCAGAAGTCGCTTTAAGTCGCACAGTATCTAATAGGGTAAAGAAATTAGTCCTACCAAGAAGTAAAGTGAGAATCTTAGCAATTTTGGGTGACGATACAGGAATTAATATCGATGAAGACAAACAGGTGTTAGAGAATTTGTCAGACACAGAAATCATGTTTTTGCTCAAACCAACTCGCGAGGAATGTGAGGAATGTCTCAGAGATAAAATAGGCTGGGACATTCTCTGTTTTTCCGGTCACAGTTACAGCGAAGTAGATGGCAGCACTGGGGCAATTTATATTAATAAAACAGATAAGTTAACTGTCGAAGAACTCAGGATTTCCTTGAAAATAGCCATTGAACGTGGTTTGGAGATAGCAATTTTTAATTCTTGCGATGGCTTGGGATTGGGGAAACAGTTAGCTGACTTAGATATCCCTCAAATTATCGTGATGCGGGAACCTGTGCTAGATGCGATCGCCCAGGAGTTTTTGAGGCATTTTCTGAAAGCTTTTGCTGGTGGCGATTCTTTGTATGTTTCTGTGCGATCGGCGCGAGAAAAGTTGAAACAAAAATGGGATAAGCAATTTCCCGGTGCTAGTTGGTTGCCTGCTATTTGCCAGAATCAATCTGAGTATCCCAAGAAATGGGGAGATTTTCAAGGGAATTGTTAGCGGTATATTGAGTAAATTTAGTTTTTGTTTGAGGTGTTAATTATGTCGGCATTTGTCTGCAATTTTGTGCAACATATCCACACATCGCTTTTAAAACTCCGTTTTGCAGGCGAGGGCAAGTCACTTCTACAAAGGCAAAGAATATACTTAAATACCGGATTGTATATCAGTTACCAGAAGTGCGATTCCCTGCGGTACAAGCTATGCATGGGTGCAGGATGTACCAACGCTTCCCAGGGCTTCACTTTAATTGAGTTGCTGGTTGTCATTTTTATTATTGGGATTTTATCTGCGATCGCCCTCCCTACCTTCTTCAGGTTAATCGGTAAAGCTAAAGAAAGTGAAGCCACACAATATATTAGCTATTTGAACAAACACCAAACGGCGCAATATTACGAAGCAACGGGATTTACCAACTCTTTCGGATCGCTTTCATTTTCCCAAGATCCAACAGCAACTTCTGCTGCTGCTATTTTGAAAGGTTTTGGCTTTTCTGTGCGAGAAAGCAAGAATTATTTGTATGGTATCAAAGTTGCGACTCACAATGGCTATCCAATTGCAGCTCAAGTAGCTGTGTCTAAAAATTTAGGTGTGCGATCTTATTTTGGAATTATCTACGCCCACGATAATAATATCTTAGTTCCGTGCGGCCCGGTTGCTGTTGATTTGAGTTTGGCTTCTCCGGTGCTTAAACAAGTACAGATGGTGACACAATTTCTAGCCACTCCTGAGATTTATTGTCCTTATCCTAGTTTCATAAAATAGTGCTACATTTAGTAAATGTAGTTTTTGTTAGCTAGTACCCAAATATAACTGGAGTTGAGACTAAGTCGTAGGTTGCGTCAGTCGGGGTTTTTTCGATTATCATCAAGTAGATGCAATAGATCTCTTGCAAAAATACAAAGCACCCCACCCCAACCCTCCCCTTGGTAAGGGGAGGGGGTAAGATTATTCTTGTTTCCCCCTCCGGGAGGGGGGACTTGCGGGGGGTAAATTTGACGAGAGCAAGAGTTCTAATCTGAGGCACCCTACTTTAATCAATCAAACATGAAAAATCTCGAACAATTAAGCGAAATTGCCCAGGCCGCCGCTTGGGGTGCCGCAGATATTTTACAATCCTATTATCGCCCTGATGCTAATACTCCCAACCTGGACATTCAAGAACAAAAAGACGGCCCAGTTACCGCCGCTGATGTCGCTGTCAATTCTTACATTCTCGATGAATTGCAGTCGGTTTTAGGGAATGCAGAATTTGGCTACCTGAGCGAAGAAACTTACAAATCTTATTTAGAAAGTTGTGGCAAAGTTCCTTTACCTCAATCTTGGGTTTGGATTATTGACCCTTTGGATGGAACGCGCGATTTTATTGACAAGACTGGTGAATTTGCGGTTCATATTGCTTTAGCTTTCGAGGGAAAACCGATGTTAGCGGTTGTGGCTTGGCCGTCCAAGCAAAAGATTTATTATGCCATCCGCGATGCTGGTGCTTTTGGGGAAAGTCGCGGGGGTTGTGCGGTGAAATTGCAGGTTTCTGCGCGAAATATAGTGGCAGATTTATCTATAGTAACCAGTCGCAGTCACAGGGACGATCGGCTAAATCGACTATTGCACAAATTTCCCTGCCAAAATCAACTGGCTGTGGGTAGCATCGGCTGCAAGATTGCGACGATTGTCGAACAAAAAGCTGATGTTTATATTGCTCTTTCGGGGAAGTCGGCGCCGAAGGATTGGGATTTGGCGGCGCCGGAATTGATTTTGACGGAGGCGGGCGGGCGATTTACTCGTTTTGATGGTTCTGCTTTGCAATATAACCGGGGAGATGTCAGTCAGTGGGGGGGGTTGTTGGCGAGTAACGGTTGCTGTCACGATGCTTTGTGCAGGGATGCTGAGGGGATTTTGGCTGAGATTGATTCGGGTTTGCGGTAATCAGGTTGGTTTGTAGTGAGGAATGGGAGTCCTCTGATTTTATGCGGACTGAAGTCCTCACTACGAACCTGTTTTTTCATTGCACCTCACCTTACTTAGCCTAATTTATGTATCAATTACCACGTTTAAATCCTCTGTACAATGGCACTTACATTTGAAAAATATTTGTGGTAAGCGCAACTCGCATTCATCGCAGTAATTGTACTTAAGTATTTTCTCGCTCTTTATCGGTAGTTTAATTAACCAGATCTTTTTAAAGAAAACTTTATATAGCTCGGATAAAAAAACTGTTATGGTAGCTACAACAGATGAGAAATAACCGAATTTTTACGCAGAAATCCCGTGTCTGTGTAAATCAAAATTGATAGACAGTTTCGCACGCAAGTTACGAAACAGGGGAATTGTTGTCTTTTTTTAACCCCAAATAGGTGTATTATGTCAAATTTAAATTTTCCAGTTTCTGTAAGGGCGATCGCCTTTATCGACACAAGAGTACAAGATTATCAAAGTTTGGTGGCTGGGGTAACACCGGGTACGGAAGTTGTGGTGTTAGATGGGAACGAGGATGCGATCGCACAAATTACTCAAATCTTAGCCCTTCGTACCAATATTGACAGCATTCACATCGTTTCTCACGGTGCTCCGGGTAGCCTGCAAGTGGGCGATGGTAGCTTGAATGCAGATAATTTGGAAGCTTATTCGGAACAATTGCAGCAGTGGCGGAGTGCTTTTACAGACAGTGCGGATATTCTGATTTACGGTTGCAATGTGGCATCTGGGCCTCGCGTTTGTCCGAAAGTCCGCCGGGGATTTAAATCCCCGTCTCATAGCGAAAGTCGGTTGAAACCGACTGGGAATAATTCATTTATTCAGTCATCTTTAGATGACTTGCGCTATGAGACGGGGAATTCATTCCCCGGCGGTACCGGGGAACAAGCGAGAGATTTAGATGTAGATTTAGAAATAGATGGTTTCGCATTCATCCAGCGCATCGCCCAACTCACAAATACCAATGTTGCAGCTTCCAAAAACCTCACGGGAAGCGCGGCAAAAGGCGGCGACTGGGAACTCGAAGCAACAACCGGAGAAATTAACACACCGCTGGTATTTCGGGAAGATGCGATCGCAAATTACAGTCATATCCTATCCAGTTTTGGTAATGCGACTAATTTTCCAATGACATCAGATCCGTTTGTTCCTTCAGTAGATTATAACGGTGACGGTATCTTCGACTTAGTAGTAGGTGGCGGAGTTTTCTTAGCCAATGGAAATGGCAGTTTTAAACAGCCCATCAGCTTTAGCGGAGGCCCGTCAAGACTTGGCAACTTTAATGCCGACACAATATTAGACTTAGCAACAGCAAATCCAGTCTTTTCTGGCACTGTCTCAATTAGGCAGGGAAACGGCACTGGTGGCTTTGGTGCGCCCATAAACTCAAATGTAGGGAACACTCCCCTATCTATTGCTATTGGTAACTTTAATGCCGACACCTTCCCCGATTTGGCTGTGGTAAATGGTAACCCTCAAGGTGGTGGAAGCGTCTCAATTTTGTTAGGGAATGGCACTGGTGGCTTTGCCCCTGCCACCAGCTTCGGTGTCGGAGGAATTCCCGCTTCAGTTGCTGTGGGAAACTTTAACGCCGATAACTTTCTTGACTTAGCAGTCGGGAACAGTCTTTCTAATAATGTCTCAATTCTCTTAGGAAATGGCACTGGCGGTTTTAGTAGCGCCACTAACTTTAGTACGGGGCAATTTCCCAATTCCATTATTGTGGCCGACTTTAACGTAGATGGCAACCTCGATATAGCAACAGCCAACAACGGTTCTAACAACGTCTCAATTCTCTTAGGGAATGGCACTGGAGGTTTTAGTACCACCACTAATTTCACAGCCGGAACAAAGTCCAATTCCGTCACAGCGGCAGATTTAAACGGCGACGGCAAACTCGATTTAGCCGTATCGAACTCTGGCGCTACCAACCTATCAATTTTACTGGGAAATGGCACTGGAGGATTTAGTTCGCCGATCGACTTTGCATTGATAGGGCAAAACCCTGGGAGGGTAACAGTAAACGATTTTAACAACGATTCCCTACCCGACTTGGCAGTAATGGTAACAAACGGAGGTTCTAACAATGTTTCAATCCTGCTAAATACACCAAACACAGTTAATTTCGGTGCGGCAACCTACAGCGGTACAGAAGGAACAACAGACACAGTAGTAAATATTCCCGTTACCCTCAGTGGCGGCACTCCCTTGAGTGATGTAGTTGTACCAATTGCAATTAACCCCAGCAGCACAGCCACCCAAAATTCTGACTACACTATTGCCCCTACCTCGATTACATTCCCCGCAGGTGCAACAGGTGCGGCACTCACCAAGAATATTGCACTTACGATCAAACCCGACAACATCGCAGAAAACGCCGAAACCGCAATTCTCAACTTTGGCACAATTACCGGAGGCGTTGCGGGTACAACCAAACAAACCACACTAACTATTGCAGCTAACGGTACTGTTTCCTATGCGGTTGCTGCGGGTATTGCGAGCATTCCCGAAGGCGATAGCGGCACAAAACCTCTGACTTTCACTGTGACTCGCAGCGGTAGCACTGGCGGGGCAAGTAGCGTCAATTATACGATCGCCGGAACTGCTACCAACGTCAGCGACTACAACAATATCGGTGGCACTTCTGCTCCAACGGGTATCGCAGGCACGATTAATTTTACAGCCGGTGAAACATCAAAAACGATTACTCTCGATGTGTTAGGCGACACCATCGTTGAACCCGACGAAACAATTATCGTCACCCTATCAAATCCCGCCGGCGCGGGCGTAACACCAACAATTACGACTGCTACCGCCACCACAACGATCGCCAATGATGACAAAGTTGGCGTTACTGTTAATCCAATTACCGGATTAACTACGACTGAACTCGGCGGTAAAGCTACTTTCACAGTCAAACTCAATTCTCAACCGAGTGCTAACGTTACTTTCGGCTTAAGCAGTTCCAATGTTGCCGAAGGAACTGTTTCGACTAATAGCTTAACTTTCACTCCCGCCAACTACAATCAACCGCAAACAGTAACGGTGACTGGCGTTGACGATTTGGTAGCTGATGGAAATGTAGTTTACAAAATTATCACGGCGGCGGCTGTCAGCACCGATCTTAATTACAACAATCTCAAGCCTGATGATGTCACCGTCACCAACAGTGACAATGAAACTCCGGGAATTACGGTGAATCCGACGGCGGGATTAACTACGGGCGAAGATGGCAGCAAGGCTAACTTTTCGGTGGTGCTGAATACTAAACCAACGGCTAATGTAATTATTGGTTTGAACAGTTCTAATGTGGCAGAGGGAAGTGTTTCGACTAATAGTTTAACTTTCACTCCGGCTAACTGGGATACAGCGCAACCGGTGACAGTAACTGGGGTAGACGATAGTATTGTTGACGGCGATATTGACTACAAAGTTATCACGGCGGCTACTGTTAGTACAGATCCGAATTACAGCAACAAAGATGTATCGGATGTTGGTATTACCAATAAGGACAATGATACGGCTGGTGTTTCTATTAGTGTTGCCGAAACAACTGCTACAGAAGGCGGGGCTAATGGCAGTTACACTGCGGTGCTGAAATCGCAGCCGATCGCCCCTGTCACTCTCACTCTCACCACAGGTAGTCAGATTGAGCCGATCGCGCCTATCACTTTCACATCCGTTAATTGGAATGTATCTCAACCAGTTACGGTGAAAGCTGTTGATGATGCGATCGTGGAAGGGGCGCACAGCGGGAATATCACTCACAGTGTGACTAGCGGTGATGTTAAGTATAACGGGATTGTGGTTGGTGGGGTGGTTGTGGCGATTACGGATAACGACATTGCACCAAAGCCACCAGTAGTCGTCGATCCGATAGTCGTCGTCGAGCCAAAGCCACCAGTAGTCGTCGATCCAGTAGTCGTCGTCGAGCCAAAGCCACCAGTAGTCGTCGATCCAGTAGTCGTCGTCGAGCCAAAGCCACCAGTAGTCGTCGATCCAGTAGTCGTGGTCGATCCAGTAGTCGTCAATCCGCCAGTCACTACAGGAACAGGTGGCACAAACAGACCGATCGTCATACCGAGATCTAATGAAACTATCTTGGGATTACCGATAACTGGCGATCGACCTTTGGGTATTCCCACGGTAAGTTTTTCCCAAGCTACTTACAAAGTCAATGAAAGTTTCACAGGAATTGTTCAGGCACAAATTACTCTCACTCGCACTGGAACTCTAGGGGATCTAAACAGCAGTTCCACGGTGTTCTTAGAACCTCCTACAGGTTCAGCGACTTTCAGAACAGATTGGAACTTTTCCCCCATCCCCAATGCCCCTCCTTTTCTCATCTTTAACCCAGGCGAAAATAGCAAAACTTTCACAATTGACATCTTACCGGATGGTATAGCTGAGGGAACAGAAGAAATCGCGTTTCGGATCGCTAATAATGCTTTTAATGCCAGTATTGGTACTCAAAGCTCTGCCACAGTGCAAATTTCGGATGCTGCAATTTTCACCGACACGAACGTTCCGATATCTCCTAAGCGCTTGAATTCAGCTATCTGGGGAGACTACAACAATGACGGCAAACTGGATATCCTCGGAAACAACCAAATCTACAAAAACACCGAACTCCTCGATAACAACAATCAAAGGTCTAGCGAATATGGCTTTAGCGAAAGTAATCGAATAGACTTGTCAGGTGATTTCTCAGCATGGGGAGATTACAACAATGATGGGCGCCTGGATTTCTCGGTCGGCCAGAATCGTGGCAGCAACAATGAAAGCAGAGACATCTACAGCAACAACTTTGCCAAGAGAGCAACGCTACCTGATGTTTACGGGTTCCGTTCCTACGTGACTTCGGCAGATTATAACAATGATGGTCGTCTGGATATCTTGCAAACAGCCAACGATAGTTGGCGGGATGATAATAACAAGCTCTATCGCAACTCCGGCTCTGTCAACGGTCAAGACAACTTTAGCTTTGAGCAACAGAGCACGACTGGACTACCATCCAGTAGAGGTTTCGCTGCTTGGGGCGACTATGACAACGACGGTAAACTTGATGTTCTGCTCAATGTGCCGGATTCCAGCGGCAGAACAACTGCCAAACTCTACCGCAACTCGGGCAATTCCAATTCCGTTTTTAATGGTTTTTTTAATGGTTTTACAGACACTGGCGTAATATTTCCTGGTTTTAGTAACGTTGATCAAATCGCTTGGGGAGACTACGACAATGATGGCAAACTGGATATCCTAGTCAGTGGTTCCGATAGTTCATTCCAGCAATCGCAGTCCATCACCAAAGTCTTCCGCAACGCAACCAGTACCAGGGAGCCAAACAGATTTGATGACATAGGTGTAAAAATACCTGGTCGGGTTAATTCTCTATCTCAAAATCCTTGGGGAGACTACGACAATGACGGCAAACTGGATATCCTAGTCAATGTCAGTGTTTTGACTCAGCTAGATGCGGGAAGTTCACAAAAAGTAGTCACCAAAGTCTATCGCAACAACACAGGCAGACCTTTTAACCCAAATGACCCAAATGGCTTTATTGACCCAAATAGCTTTACTGGTCAAAATAGCTTTATCGACAGTGGCGTAGAAATCGGCAGTGTCGTATCGCCTCCTGGTGGTCAAGCTTATTCCAATGCAGCTTGGGGAGACTACGACAAGGATGGAAAATTGGATATCCTGGTCGCTAGTAATTCAATAAAGGAACTCAACAACCCAGCAGGAGATGTCTTCTCTACCAAAATCTTCCGCAACAACACTCCTAAAGCGAACACTCCTCCCACCGCACCCACAGGGCTGACGGCTGCAGCTTCGGGCCCAGAAGTTACCTTCAACTGGAATAAAGCGAGTGATGCTCAAACTCCTCCTAATGGTTTAAGCTACAACCTTCGAGTTGGCACTAAGCAAGGGGGCGCAGAGATTCTTTCCCCGATGTCTTTGAACGATGGAACTCGGCAACTCGTGGGGTTGGGGAATGTCAATCAAAACACCCGATGGCAACTCAAAAACTTGCCCCGAGGGAAATATTTCTGGAGCGTGCAAGCAATTGACACAGCTTGGGCCGGTTCGCCTTTTGCCAAAGAAGGCAGTTTTACGATCGACAACCGCCCGCCAGAAGAGAAGATTCGTTTAAGTGGCAGGTACACTGAGCTTAACCAACCCATCAAAGATGTATACATTGACCCTGATACCAATCTCTATGGCGACCAGATTTCCTACCAGTTAACTCTACCTGATGGCAGTCCTTTATCTAATAGTGATCCAAACACTAATTGGCTAGGAATTGAATCCAGACCCTGGGAAAACACCATCATATTTACCGGCACCCCTCCAAGTGATGGGAAACCCTTCGAGGTGAAGTTAATAGCTACAGACTCTTACGGTGCCAGTAGCGAACAGACTTTCAAGGTGACAACAAAAGACGGTCGCTGGGTTATTGACGGCTACATCTCCGGCGCAACTGTCTTCCTAGATGCCAACAAAAACGGCATCAAAGACACCAACGAACCATCCACAATTACCGATACAGGCGGCAAATTCGATCTCAACATCCCCTTCGAGATATTCGACACGAACAAAAACGGAGAAATCGACCCATCAGAAGGCAATTTAGTTGCGATCGGAGGCACTGACACCGCCACCGGATTACCCCTAGAAACACCAGTCACCGCACCACCAGATTCCACAGTTGTCACACTCCTAACTAGCTTAGTCGCCGACTTAATCGACAAGGGAATTGCACCCGAAGCCGCCCAATCTTTAGTCAAAGCCGCCCTTTCCCTCCCCGCTGAAGTTGACCTGACTAGCTTAGATCCAATCCTAGCTACCAACAACAACCAGCCTGGGGGAGTCCAAGTCTTAGCAGCAATGGTGAAAGTCCAAAACACCATCACTCAAACTGCCGCTTTGATTGACGGTGCATCCAGTGCAGCTACTAAGGATCTTGTCAAAGCTGTTGTGGGTTCAATGGGCGATAAAATTCAAGGCGGTGCTATCTTAAACCTCAGCAATCCAGCCGCCTTAGAACCAATAATTCTGCAATCCGCTGCTAAAATCCAGCAGATTGACCCCAGTTTCAACATTCAAAAAGTCACCTCTATTACCTCGCAAGCTGCGACAGTAATGGCAACAGCAAATCAGCGCATTGATGCCGCCGTCACCAACCCAACAGCAACATCAATTCCCCAAGCCGTTGCCCGCGTCCAACAAGTATCCTTGGGCGCAACTACTCAAGACTTCAAAGCAGTTGGTGCCGGAAGCAAGCCAATTTCCCAGTTAGTTACTGACAATACTGGTGCTGCTTTAGATAGCAAAATTCAAGCAGTAACATTGCCTGCTGGGATTGCAACTCCTATAGTCACCGGCGACGCCGATTTGGGCAGCAATTCTGGTCAAATCAACGGCACAAATGGCGATGACATCCTCACTGGCACCACCGGAAATGATGTAATCAACGGCCGACAAGGCAACGATCTCCTAGACGGTGGCCTTGGGGATGACACTCTTTACGGAGGCAAAGGTAGCGATACTTTGCTGGGTGCTAGCGGTAATGATGTCTTGTTTGGCGGCCGCGGTGCTGATATCTTAAACGGCGATGATGGTAATGATATCTTGTTTGGCGGCAAGGGAGATGATTTGCTGACGGGCGGCTTAGGAAATGATACTTTGACTGGAGGAAAGGGAGTCGATAAATTCCTAATCTCCACCAATTCTGGGACTGATACTATTACCGATTTTGAATTTGGTAAAGACTTCTTAGTATTGGGTAACGGGCTGACTTTCTCGCAATTGGCGATCAGTCAAGATAGCGGTTTAACATTAATTCGGTTTGCCCAAACTGGAGAGATTTTGGCTTCTATCAGCGGAGTTTCTCCTGGGAGTATTGCCGCAGGGAGTTTCGGATTGATTTAACAAAAATCGGCGGTTAAAACCGCCTCTATACAAACAAAACCCCCGGAGGCGGGTTGAAAAAGACCGGGCGGTTGAAACCGCGTCTATACAGACAAAACCTGCCTCCGCAGGTTGAAGAATAGGCGGTTAAAATTGCGTTTTTTCTTCAGTCCGCGGAGGCGGACATTGTTTGTATAGTCGCGGTTTCAACCGCCGGATTTTGTCTGTGCAGACGCGGTTTCAACCGCCGGATTTTGTCTGTGCAGATGCGGTTTCAACCGCCGATTTTTCTAACATATCAAATCAACAGCGCTGATATCGCATACCCGGCAATTGCGAAACTAATCCCAACAATTCCAACTGCAAAAGAATACCAGAAACCGTCCCCGCTTCCAATCCCGCAGCCTCCACAATTGTATCAAGAGAATTCGGCCCCGAACCCAGAGCTTTTAACACTACAGCCAACTCCCCATCCAATAGCGGCTCTGGCTTTTCAGGGGTTGGATTTGCCGGAAACAAGGACAACTGCTGCGCGCTATCCAATTTTGGCATAGCTCCGAGCATTTCTAGCAATCGGTCTTCGCTTAAAAGTCGATCGCTATTGGGGAGAATCGGATGAGCACCTTTACTCAGCAACTCCAAACATCCAAACGATCGCTCATCATCCAACCTTCCCGTCAAAACATACACATCCCGACAAAACTCATTCGCTTGATAAGCAGTAATTAACGCCCCCGACTTCTGCGGAGCTTCTATCACAATAGTAGCGCGGCTCAAGCCAGCAATTATCCGATTTCGGCGCGGAAAATTAGTTTTATTCGGTTGAGTGCCCGCCGGATATTCACTAATTGCCAATCCCTGCTGTAACAGGCGATCGCACAACCGCTCATTTGGCTTAGGATAAACGATATCAACCCCAGTACCAAAAACAGCCAAAGTCCGGCCTCCCGTCTCCAAACAGCTTGTATGAGCCTCTGTATCAATACCTGCGGCAAATCCCGAAACAACAGTAAAACCATTTTTAGCCAAAGCCACACTAATTTTACGAGTCCAGCGGCGGCCGTATTCCGAAGGACTGCGAGTGCCAACAATTGCCACCGTCGGCGTAATTCCTTGATTCTCTTTGAGATCGACTAAACCGCGATAATACAGCACCGGCGGCGGGCTGGGAATTTCCAATAATAAGCTGGGATAATCCCGATCTGCGGGTGTCCAGAAACAGGGATTGTTAATAAGATGTTTCTCAATAAATTCTTCAGGATTGAGTTTAGATCGTTCTTGTACAGTGGTATCAATTACCTGCTTGCCAAACCCTTCTACTCGCATTAAATCTACTGGTTTCGCCATCCAAGCTTCTGCCAAAGTATTAAAATGTTGGTGCAATCTTTGCAACAAAATCGGCCCTATACCATTAATCTGTGACCATGCTAACCAGTAAGCGCGTTCTTCTAGCAACGACTTGCCCTCAATTTATCTGAGAATAATTTTATCATTTTTGGTTGAAACTGCACTATCCATTGCTGTCAACTTAAAAAAGGTACGTTGTTGGGCTTTAGCCCTCTTTAGATTTATAGACAAAGAGGGCTGAAGCCCAACAACGTACCTAAGCTTTCCAATTGACAAAACGGGCATAAATATAAGCAATGATTTCCCCAGTCACAGTCCGAAAACCTGCGCTAGATTTCCACCATTCTTGTGAGTTATAATCTTCCGATTCCGCAGCTATAATCCCGACTTTAATTTCAGGATTCAACACTTCTTTGAAAACCATCCAACTGCGGCGGGCATGAGTGCCAATAGAATAAAGATTGATTGAGTCCACTTTTAGGGCAGAAGTAGCTAGCCAATCTCGAAGTGCGATCGCAGAAGCAGCAGTGCGGTGTTTCACAACACTCGGTGCGGGTACAGCTACCACTTTGTTCTTATCAAATCCTAGCGCAATACAAGTCGCGGCGGTCAGTTCAGCATAATTTTTATATTGGGCGAGATAGTGGCCCTTACTTACCGGAAGCCCGGTTGTCACCAATTTCCGGTATCCGCCTTTGTTGAATTCTGCGATCGCACTTTCGACTGCATAATCCGGCAACCAGCCTTCCACAACCAGTATATCTGCTTTAATCGGCGCATTTACCGCCAAAAATGGATGAATATTTGTGATAATTAAGACCATTGTAATGATTAAACCTGCGATCGCAATTACCCAACCTTCCCAGGTAATTGCCCACATCTCTCGGCGGCGGATCAGACGAATTTTCATTTTATAGCAGAAGGAAGAAGGAAGAAGGAAGAAGGAAGAAGCAACAATACCAATGGTTTCAGGAAGAGGGAAATAGTGAGACAGTGAGAAAGTTATAAAATTGCCTTATGCCCTATTCCCTATGCCCTATGCCCTATTCCCTATTCCCCATTCCCAAATTATTTGTGTTTGAGATACTCAAAAACGCTCTTATCGCCGATATCCTGGGGGATAGGTTGAAAAAACTTGCGGACAGCAAAAATGATGAACAATATCGCCCAAAGTCCCAGCAGCAACTGTTCATTTTCCGGTGTCAAGAAGCCAAAAATATGTCCTAAAAGTAATAGCGGAACTCCCGGAGTCAAAAACTTAGTTTCTAGGCGGTTAAAGCAGAAAGCTTCTTTAAAAAAGATGCCATTCAAGGCAGCAAAAGTAAAGCCAATTCCCCACAAAGTCGCTGGATGTTCGTACACCGCCAAAGCCAAAGGTTCGCTACTTTGTAAAGCGACAAACAGTGCTGCCGCGCCGCCGATCGCCCAAAACATCTGTAACGTGCGATGCAGCGCAATCATGTAAATGTGAATAGTTGCCAAACTAACGCCTAAAGCTATCCAGAAACACGCAAAAACAGGCGTTACAGCTTGAATTGCCATTGGGTTGTCGCCCTGTTGCAACACCAGAGTAGCACCCACCGCCAAACACAGCGCCGCCACCCCCAATCCGGCGCGGTAGATCAACACTCCAGTGCGATCGCTTTCGGTAATCGTAAACTCGCCGAATTGCCCTTGATAGACTGCCGATTCATCAGGCGATTTCAGTAATTGCATCACAGCTTCCTCCTATTTGTCAGACACGAATGTACTTCTACCAAGATATACTTTATTGATAAACCGATACAGCGAGACCGAGCGATGCCCAAATTTAACAAACCTAAAGTTAACCAGCCTAAAGTTAACAAGTCTCAAGTTGACGATCGCCCAAATCAAAGCAAATCCCTTCCTTCAGAATCCGAACTTCCTTTAGTTCAGCTTGATGAAACCATTGTAGCAGGTAGAAGACCGAAACCGCTAAACGACTTGCAGCGCTTGCTTGCTGAATTACCAGAATTAGGAGGCACTTTCAAGCCAGAAATCTTCGCCGATCTCGATGAAAACAACCCATTTAATGGCGGTCAATTTGAAAGTAAGATTAGAAGAATCCTGGGAAACAAAAAAATCAATGCCGATCTTAAAAATACAATCAAATATTTAGACTACCTCAAGCAAAATTTTCAAGTTCCGTGCCATGTTACTGGCATAGAAGAGTTTGAATGGGAAGAAGAGTATCTTATGGGTTTTGGCACTAAAAAAGAATATGCAAGGCTCAAAAAAACTCAACCTTCTTATACTGATAAATTCACAATTCATCGGTTGGAAGATTTTTCTATTCAGGAAGACGGCATATTTGTGGAAGTTCAGCGCGTTGGCGATCGCAAAAAGTTTATGTTGCGTTTAGCAGAGTTAGAATCAGTTGATGATATCCCCCCAAACAATCATTTATTACATGATTATGCCGTGTGGTGGATTAATTATTAAGGAAGAGGGAGATTGGGAGATTGGGAGAGGGGGAAAAATCTTCCTTCTCCCCTCTTCCCTCTTCCCTCTGAAAACTGTCAACTGTCCCAGGTCAACTGTCAACTCTTCCTTCTTCCCTCTTCCCTCTGAAAACTGTCCCAGGTCAACTGTCCCAGGTCAACTGTCAACTCTTCCTTCTTAATTAGATTGAAGTAGCAAAGTGCGATCGCTCGACTTTTGCCAAAGCTTCAACTAAACTGCGAACAGCAGCAATCATCGCCACTTCGCTGTTAAGTTGGCTGACAGCAGAACCGACGCCAACACCCGCAGCGCCAGCGCCAATAGCCAGCGGTGCAGTGACGCTGGAGATGCCCGAAGCGCAGAGTACGGGGACTTGTACGGCGCGGGAAATTTCAAAGGCTGCGGCCAAAGTAGGCGCTGCTTTTTCAATCAATCCCAAAGTTCCGGCGTGAATTGGTTGGGCGCTAGTACCGCCTTCGGTTTGGATGATGTTAGCGCCAGCTTTGACTAATTCGGTTGCTAACTGTACTTGTTTGTCCAGTGTCAAAATGTGGGGAACTGTTACAGAAAGAGTGATGTTCCCAAATAGCGATCGCGTTTGGCGAGTCAACTCCAAAACTTCCTCAGCTTCAAAGCGGCGCCCTACGGCGTAGAAAGCATCAAAGTTGCCAATTTCAATCAAATCAGCGCCAGCTTCTACCGCAGCTACAAACTTTTCTGGTTCCACAGCCGACACACAAATTGGCAAATTTGTCAACTGTTTTGCCATCAATACCAAATCGCGATCGCAAGCAATATCGACAAAGGAAGCGCCACCGAGATCCGCTGCTTTGACAACAGCCGCAACGTTAGCCGCATCAAAATTATTTAAACCGCTGATAATTTTCAGGGCGCGGCCTTGCTCAAATGCGCGCTGCAATTTAGGAGTTACACTCATAGTTAGCCTTCCAACTCAGAAAATTTGTTAGACTCATTTTGACACGAATTAGAACTATTTTTGATTTTTAATTCTTAATTTTTATAGGACTGATACCAATTTTTTATGAGGGTGCATAGAATCTGATCCCCCCTAACCCCCCTGGTGGGAGGGGGGGACAAGAGTTACTCAAAGTCCCCCTTCTTAAGGGGGATTTAGGGGGATCGGGATATGTGCAACGACCCATTAAATTGGTATGACGCACTCCTTGTTTAGAAACCGGGTTTTTTTACGAAAAGACGGATTTTAGACCGCAGATTAGGTAAAAAACCCGGTTTCTGGGTGCCGATGCGTAAGTTTTGTTTTAATTATTTCCCGGCTGTCGAAACTTGTGCACATCTTTGATAACTTGTACCCAGCCGTCAGAGAGAGATTCCAAAATACGATCGCCCTTTTCCTTCGTCGCCACCGTCGCATCGCCCAACACACCGCTATCAGTCAACTCTCGCGTCAGCCAAACAAAAGGCAAGCTACCTTCCATACTCAGCAAACTGTCAGCAGGCAAATCCCTCGGATACTCGCAAACTGCTCGCTCCATTTTCACCTGTTCGGGCAAAATTGACAACATCAAACTCGTTTCGGCATCTCCCGCGTGAATTCCCAATTCTAACTCTTTCGCCGTGAGTAATTGGGCCGCCACATTCGGCACCCGCCAGACAAACAGCGGAAACACTGAAAAATCCTGATATTTCTGATGAATATCCCGCACTGCAATTTCCATTACCTGCGGCTGTCCGCCGTGGGCATTCATCAATACTAATTTCCGAAATCCTGCCCGGTAAATACTGTCAGCAATTTCGCCAATTGCGGCTAAAAGTGTCTGAGCGCCGATCATAGAAGAACGTTTGAGCGTCGCCATCAAAGGCTCGGGCATAGCAAGCTGGGATCTAGACGTGCGAACAAATCGAGTAATTTGGTCGGCGAACCATTTCAGGATTTTCGGCTGCGAACCGACACCGGGCGGCGAAACTACGATCGCAGTGTGGAAAAAGTTCGTGCATCCAGACGACTTAAAACAAGTCTTGCAGGCAGTCAAAACGGCTCGGGAAACGCGATCGCTCTACTCGATCGACTACCGAATCGTGCGCGCAGACACGGCCAAAATCCGCTGGTTGAGCGTGTTAGGGACTCGCGGACAAATAAAATACCAGTCAAAATGGGATAATCGTGATATCCCATTTTGGTAAAGTTTCAGAACGTTGCCATGAGGGCAAATACTGTTTTAACTCATGAGGTAAGACTTTTACGCCTTTCTCATAAGTTGTCTCAATTAAGTTTACAATGGGATTAATTCCTTTCCATGTCATGCTAGATGCCCAGTGTACGGCAGTTTCAACTGAATCTAAAATAGCACCATTCCAATAGTGTTCAAGTGCCGCCCAGCAGCGTTCAATTGGGTTATACTTACTATGATATGGTGGATAGTAAATTAGTCGGATTCTTAAGCCAATTGCCTGAGATAACTCGATGATGCGTTTGATGAATTGTGTGCGATTGCTTCTGATTGCCGGACCACCATCAAGGTCAATCACTAATTCTTCGAGTTCGGTGTAATCAGATTGATTATTGTGCCACCAATCTGTTAGACAATCAACAATAAAATCTGTAGTTTCAGCGGACTGTCCCATATAAATCGATAGTTGATCACTTTGAGTGTTAAGAATGCCAAAGGGGACTAATACAGCTTGCCACTCGGTATCATGATCGTCAGCCGATTTCGGTTCGATGGTTCTGGCTTTACCTCCCCGTGACAGGTTGCCAATTTTTACTTTCGCTTTGGTATCAATTGATATTCGCAGAGACTTGACATCTAGATTGGAGGCTTGATTCTCCTTCAATACATTCTCAAAAATCGCATCAGTTTCGGGAATTTTTTTCAAGGGCTTGGTTTTTTGTGTTTTTTTAGGCGATACCCCATTCGATTTAAAATCGCGCCAATTGTCTGACGAGAAGGTAATTGCTCACTGTCGTAGTTCTTCTGACTCACTAATGCCGCTCGTACCGCCATGGCCGTGATCCGGGCATACAAAAATGTCGATTGAAACTTGGGGTCTGCCTGGGACTCTGGATCTACTAAAGAACGAATATCGGCTTCTAAGTTGGGCAGCAAAATTTCACTTTTATGTCGCCCTCGTGCCCGGTAATTATCCACACAAATCAACCCGGTTTGTCGTTCATGTAAGCCTAGTTGAACACTGTCTCGGTTCCACCCCATAAATGTTTCTACTTTGCGGGCCCAAGCATTAAAGTAGTCTTCAGCCACTTTTGCCATAAAGTCTCGACGGCGATAGCCTGTCAGTTTTTTTGCCGCATCTTTGAATGTTAATTTCACTGGCTCACTCAAGATCATTTCTAGCATCCCAATTACAGAAGTAACAACCGCTTATGTCAGATTTTTTGTTTCCTACTCTTCTAGGATAACTGGGGTTATATTTAATCGCAAGCCCCTTATATGTTGCTGCGGCAGGTGCGGGCTCTGCCGCCGGAGCAAGGCGGATTGGTTCCCGCGATCGCCCTTACCGCCTATGCTGGAGAAATTGACTACCAGCAAGCCCTGACTGCGGGGTTCCAGCGGCACATTTGTAAGCCTTTAGATCCAGACAAGTTGGTGCAGGCGATGTTGGATGTGTTCGTGGAGCGATCGGGCAAAAACATTTTTTAATTTAAACTATTTTTTGCTGCTAAAAATCTTTATTTAACGAACCGCAAAGGCGCGAAGAACGCGAAGGAAAAAGAAGAAGAAGAAGAAGAAGAAGAAACAAATAAAATAGTTTTGTAGTAATGACTTTAGTCCTCTCTCGGTCTGAGGAGCGAAAATTAAATAATTTACACATATTTGTGGGATGGGCGTCCCGCCCGTCAAGAAAGGACAAGAATCATAAAATTGTAAGTTATTTAATTCTCATTCCTGAGGACTAAAGTCCTCACCACGAACCAATTGATTGCCGATCGTATCCAATAAAAAAACCTCACAGATGGAGGTTTTTTGATGATTGTTGGCGCTATTCGGACAGGTTAAAACATCCTGTCCCTGCATCATGCCCACAGCCCGTTATACCCTAGTATTAGCGGTAATCTGTACGAACTGCTGGATCGCGATCGCCAGTTGTAGTGGTATAGCGGACATTTTCTTCGCGTTTGCGGGGCATTAAACCGAGCAAACCGGACAAGCCGAGCAAGCCCAACCATCCCCAATCAAAATCGCGATCGTTCTCAGCACTGTAGACACCAGAGCGAGGAGTAGTAGTGGTAGTGGTAGTATCTCTGCTGTTAGTACCCGGAGTTGTATTTGTCTGAGCCGAAGCAGGCAAGTTAGCTGGCACAATGGCTAGACCAGCAGCGATAATACCTGCACCGATTGCTTTGGATAAGTCAGAACGTTTCATAATTCAAATGCTCTCTGTTGGCAAAAATCTTTAACTATCATCACTATATCGATCGCCTTTCAAAGTTAAATCCACCTGTAGCAGTAAAGATTGATTAACTCCAGCTATTACTACAGATTGATATCAAATTTTTAGTGGTCATACGAAATTAAACATAGCTCGCAAAGCCCAAAACGTCACTTCGAGGGGTGTATCTCATATCGTTTCCGGCCGCATCGGTATTGTTCAAACAGTCAACCGTCAACCGTCAACCGTCAACCGTCAACCGTCAACCGTCAACCGTCAAAAATCATACAGACAATGTACTGTTGACAAAAAAAGGTAAACTCAGATATTGCACAGACAACAAAAGCTCGATCGACGGAGATTAAAACAAATTGGGAATAGAGCTACGCAGCTACGTATTTCTAGACAACTTGCAGCCACAGCACGCAGCATACATAGGCACTGTCGCCGCCGGATTCTTGCCACTGCCGGGGGATGCGTCGCTGTGGATAGAAATCTCCCCTGGCATCGAAATTAACCGAATTACCGATGTCGCCCTCAAATCAGCCTCCGTGCGCCCTGGAGTGCAGATAGTCGAGCGCCTGTACGGCTTGCTGGAAGTACACTCGGGCCAGCAGGGCGAAACCAGGGCCGCAGGCAAAGCAATTCTAGAATTCATCGGAGTTCGTAGAGAAGAATGTATCAAACCGCGAGTCATTTCCAGTCAAATTATTCGCAACATCGACCCCCACCAAACGCAATTAATCAACCGCAGCAGGCGCGGACAGTTGCTGCTGGCGGGACAAACGCTTTACGTCTTAGAAGTAGAACCGGCCGCCTATGCAGCGCTGGCAGCCAATGAAGCAGAAAAAGGTGCATCTATTAACATCTTAGAAGTTCAGGCTGTCGGTAGTTTCGGACGGCTTTACCTCGGCGGAGCAGAACGAGATATTATAGCAGGTTCCCAGGCAGCAATTGCGGCGGTGGAAAGCGTATCTGGTCGCGAAAATCCAGCAATTTTTGGTCGCAAGGAATAGGGGTTATAGGAGATGCAATTATGGCAAATACACAGCATTTAGCGCTGCTAAAAAAAGGTGCAGTTACTTGGATTGAATGGAGAAATCTCAACCCAAACCTCGAACCGGATCTCAGCGAAGCTAACCTCGCTGAAGCAAATTTTAGAGGTGCGTATCTTGGGCGGTGTAACCTTTTTAAAACAGACTTGTTTAAGGCTAAATTAATTACAGCAAACCTTGCTGAATCTAATCTCAGTTTAGCAAATCTTGCTGGAGCACAACTCCTCGATACTAAATTAGTTAAAGCTAATTTAACGGGAGCAAATCTCCGAGCGGCAGACCTCCGGGGGGCAGATTTGAGCGGGGCTAATTTAATTGGGGCGGACATCAGTGGTGCGATTCTCCAACAAACCGATTTAGGAGATGCGAATTTAATCGGGGCGGCAATGTTTCGAGTTAATGCGATCGGCGCGAACCTCAATCATGCTAATCTCAGTCAAGCCAATCTCAATCAAGCCGAATTGATTGAAGCACATTTTTACGCAGCCAATTTCTCTAAAGCTAACCTCGGGGAAGCTCACTTCACGGGAGCATATCTTTTTAGGGCAAATCTTAGTTTTGCGGACTTGAGTGCTGCCGATTTCCGCTGGACAAACCTCGGTAAAGCTGATTTGAGAGGGGCGAATTTGACAGGGGCAAATCTCAGAGGAGCCAATTTGGCTGGAGCTAATCTCGACGGCGCTCATTTGAAAGAAACAATCATGCCTGACGGCAGCATTGTTTCATCATAAGTTTGTAGTTTCTCAAGTAGGGACACGGCACTGCCCAAAGCGTGTCAACTTAAGGTTAAATGTATTACCAGTCTACTGTCTAACGATTAGGCCCAGATCCCCCCTAGCCCCCCTTAAGAAGGGGGGGACAAGAATCCGATCAAAGTCCCCCTTCTTAAGGGGGATTTAGGGGGATCTGGACTATGGTAAAAACGACATTTATCAAGGCTTTCAGGCTTAAGTTGACACGCTTTGGGCACGCTTGAGTGTCCTGATTGCGGGTAATATGAATTGCGATGCAACCGGAATTCAGATAATTAAAGTTTGTAGTGAGGACTTCAGTCCTTCCTCTGAGTTGAAGTCAATCAGGACTAAAGTCCTTACTACAAACAATTGTTATACCGAACTGGGAGTTAATTTCCACGAGCCGGTGATACATTGTACAGTCCTCTAACCGGGCCTGGTACTGCCTCCGACTCTTGCTGCTGCCGCGGTACAAACGGTTCTTGGACTCGGCTCCCAGGAGCGAAACAGCCACTCGGTTGAGGTGCTACCTGGCAGGCTGCGGGCAAGGCCATAACTGAGGCATCAAAGGGATTGGTGGCATCGGGAACGCGAAGAATAGGGTCGCTGGAAACCTGCCGCTGCATTACTCGTCGGTAGAGGCCGCTGACGCGACTGGCATCGCGCTCGATTTCTTTTTCGGGAAAGGCAACTACGCCGCTGGGGGAACCAATTCCTAGATAGTCGCCCATGTAACCTTGCAAGCTGACGTTGTGATAAAAGTCTCCTGAAGCTTCAAAGAATTGTCGGTTGAAGTTGTCACCAACGGGGCTAAATCGGGCTGTATCTGCTTGAGCAGGTTTGACGGATGCCAGTGCGGCAGAGGCGACAGCGAGAATCAACGCACTGCTGAGGCTTTTTAACTTTTGACTCATAAATTTCAGCTTCTAGATTAATTACGGTTCCAATATAGACTGATTATCGGCGGATTATTTGCGTTTTCTACAAGGTGTTAAGTTATGGATGCTGCTGATTTAAAGGTGTTGCGCGATCGACTTTTGGATTTATTGTGCGAGTTTGCGTACCGCGAGGGCGACTTTGTGCTGTCTTCGGGGCAGAAAAGTTCTTATTATATCAACTGCAAACCGGTGACTTTGCACGCTGAAGGTGCTTTGGCGACGGGGCGCGTACTCTTCTCGATGCTGCCACCTCAAGTGCAGGCTGTGGGCGGTTTGACGTTGGGTGCTGACCCGATTGTAACTGCTGTGAGTGTGGTTTCGGCTCTGGAAGGTCGATCGATTCCGGCGCTAATTGTCCGCAAAGAGACGAAGGGACACGGGACAATGGCGTATATTGAGGGGCCTGTGTTGCCCGAAGGGACGAATGTGGCGGTGTTGGAAGATGTCGTAACGACGGGTAAGTCGGCGATGCAGGCGGTGGAGAGGCTGCGGGGTGCTGGCTATAAAGTCGATCGCGTGTTGTCGCTGATCGATCGAGAACAAGGTGGAGCTCAATTATATCGCGAGGAGGGATTGGATTTTCAGGCTGTTTTTACGATCGCCGATCTCAAAGAATGGATTAGTAGCAAGCAATAGGTAAAAGTGCGATCGCCAATCTCCTAGCCTAAAAAATCGCGTCAACTGCCGCCGAACATTTAATAGCGAGAACGGCGGGCGATCGCATCAAATTCACAGCAATCATTACCACAGACAACCAAAAATGTCAACTCACAATTACAGAAGAACAGTTGAAGAAATCCGTGAGTTAGCTTCGATGTTTTGGCCTTCCGACTTATCTCAAAAGGAAGCATAACTCAGTGTTATACCAAAATTGATAGAAACTCAAGATCAATTTATTGCTATTCTTAGCGTCACTGTTTCAGAGTTAAGCGGATTATTTCAAATAGTAAACTCTTCAACACTTTCAGGAAATATGTTCCTGAAGGATTTAATTGTACTGGCGGACTTTGGGGGAGAAATGATAAAAAGATATCCGCTCAATAAATAGGGGTAACAGCAAAAAAGAAGGTTCACAATCTAGGCACAGCATGGTAAAATAGTATCCGCTCAATAAATCGGGGGAAATCACTTAATGATGAGACTCAAACATCGCAAAATCGTTTCCAACACGGTACTCTACCCCGATTTATTGAGCGGATACCTAAAATCGCCATGCAAAAAATCCGTTTCATTGACTTATTCTCAGGAATAGGCGGCATGAGATTAGCCTTTGAAGCCGCCGCACATTCCTTGAATCTGGAAACAGAATGCGTATTAAGTAGCGAAATCAATCCCGATGCTCAATTAGTCTACCAGACCAATTTTGGCGACACACCTTCAGGCGACATCCGACTAATTGACCAACTTCCAGAACATGATATTTTACTAGCAGGATTTCCTTGCCAATCCTTCTCCTACGCAGGCAAAAAAGCAGGTTTCGGTGATACACGAGGCACCCTGTTCTTTGAAATAATGAGGCTAATTGATACCGCTCAACCTCAAGCATTTATTTTTGAGAACGTCCGGGGACTTGTCAGCCACGACGGCGGCAGAACCCTCGAAACAATTAAACACGAAATTACCAGTAGAGGTTACAGCTTCGATTACTTTATACTCAACAGCTCCAACTTTAGTTTACCCCAAAACCGCGTCCGAGTTTACCTAGTAGGAATTTTAAATGCTTCGCCCCAATTTGGGTTAATTTCCGACTTAGGCCCAAAAGATTCCCATTCCTGCAACCATCAACAGTTATCCTTATTTTCCCCGTTGAGTAAACCCGTCGCAGTTGCAGATATTTTGGAAGACAATCCAGACCAAAAATATGATTGCTCGCCAGAATTTGTCAAGGCATTGAAACCAATCGTTAACAATGATTTAAATCGCTTGCACGGAATCCGATTAATCGACTATCGTGGCGGCAATTCGATTCATTCTTGGGAATTGGGTTTGCGAGGCCAGTGCAGTTTAGATGAAATTGAGTTGATGAATCGTTTTATATTGAAAAGGCGCAATAAAGAATTTGGACATCACCAAGATGGGAAGCTTTTAACTAAAGAACAAATCGCTACTTTTTTCGCTCATCCCAATCTCGATCGCATTCTGGATTTACTGGTTGCCAAGAAGTACCTACAGCGCAACAATGATTTGTATAAACCTGTATCGGGTAACTTTTCCTTTGAAGTCTATAAATTTCTAGATCCGCAGAAGATTTCTGTAACACTTGTTGCCAGCGATGCAAATAAATTAGGTGTTTATCACAACCATAGAGTCCGGCGAATTACTCCCCGCGAAGCCGCACGGTTACAAGGTTTTTCCGATAGTTTTGTACTGCATTTCAATGATGATAAAGCTTACTATCAACTGGGCAATAGCGTCAGTATTAATGTGGTAAAAGCTGTGGCGAAAGAAGTTATGCAGAATATTTTGTCCTCTACCAAACAAAAAGTTAGTGCCTTTTGAATTGGGAAGGGTGGGCGAATCAATCCGCCCGCCCTAGCAATATATAGCGGTTCTCAGAAAGATGAGGTACGTTGTTGGGCTTGGGCCCTATACGTCTAAGTGGTTATGTGAGCTGTCAGTCATACCTCATCTTTTTGAGAAAGGCTATAGTTAGCTTAGCGCTACAGGTTCCTTAGCAAGAAATTTCTCCAACTCAGTCAAAGCATCGGCATCAACCTTAGTCTGCATCGGACAGAACTTAGGCCCGCACATCGAACAGAATTCAGCAGTTTTATAGATATCTGCTGGCAAAGTTTCGTCGTGATATTCCTTTGCTCTTTCAGGATCGAGCGATAGCTCAAATTGACGGTTCCAATCGAAATTGTAACGCGCTTTGGAAAGTTCGTCATCGCGATCGCGCGCACCCGGACGGCCGCGCGCGATATCCGCAGCGTGAGCCGCAATTTTGTAAGCAATCAGCCCGTTTCTGACATCCTCAGCATTCGGCAATCCCAAGTGTTCCTTAGGAGTCACGTAGCACAGCATAGCAGTACCGTACCAACCAGCCATCGCCGCCCCAATCGCTGAGGTAATGTGGTCATATCCTGGTGCAATATCAGTCACCAACGGCCCCAAAACATAGAAAGGAGCTTCCGAGCATTCCTCCATTTGTTTCTTGACATTAAACTCAATTTGATCCATCGGCACGTGGCCAGGGCCTTCCACCATTACCTGCACATCATGTTCCCAAGCTTTGCGAGTTAATTGTCCCAAAGTTTTGAGTTCAGCTAATTGAGCTTCATCCGACGCATCGTGAGTGCAACCGGGGCGCAAAGAATCTCCCAAACTAAACGAAACATCATATTTCTTGAAGATTTCAATGATGTCGTTAAAGTGAGTGTAGAGAGGATTTTGTTTGTGGTGGTGTAGCATCCACCGCGCCAAAATTCCGCCACCACGAGAGACAATCCCAGTCAGCCGATTTTTCACCAACGGCAAATGCTCAATCAGAATTCCGGCGTGAATTGTTTGGTAATCTACGCCTTGTTGAGCGTGTTTGTCAATGATGTGCAGGAAGTCATTCGCCGTCAGACTTTCCATATTACCGTGCACGCTTTCTAGAGCTTGGTAAATTGGTACAGTGCCGATAGGAACTGGTGAAGCTTTGATAATCGTAGTACGAATTTCATCCAAATTGCCACCGCCGGTGGACAAGTCCATCACGGTGTCAGCACCGTATTTAACTGCTAGTTTAAGCTTGTCAACTTCTTCTTCCATATTGGAAGAGTTCGGAGATGCACCGATGTTAGCATTGACTTTGCATTTAGACGCAATGCCGATCGCCATTGGTTCCAAATTCGTATGATTGATGTTAGCGGGAATAATCATCCGTCCCCGCGCTACTTCGGCGCGGATCAGTTCTCCTGGGAGATTTTCTCGCTTAGCAACAAAGTCCATTTCCTCAGTAATGACACCTTGACGGGCGTAGTGCATTTGAGATACGTTGCTGTGACCCTGACGCTTAGCGATCCATTCGGTACGCATATCTTAATGTCCTTCATAAACAGCTTCCCTCCGCTGGTATTACCCAGACTCAGGTTCTAAGGGTGTTTTCTCAGCCCGGATCTGCGGGCACCCCTAGCTTTAGGCTTATGATACTAGCACTTACGTTGGGCAAAGATTAAATCTTTATAAAAAATTCCACAAATATATAATTTTTCAAGAATTTTAAGAATTTTTATTAAAAATTAAATATCTTTAATTTTGCAATTTATCAATGGTCGTAAAGCGCAGCTATCCCATAGGTAATCGTCCTTTCCCAATTTATGATATTTCTGTCATAAAAAAAGAGCGATTACCCAGAATTCAACAACTAACAAAAAAATCACAATTCATCGGGATTAATGCCCATTTGGCGCAACTTTTCTGCCAAACGATCTGCCCGAAGTCGTTCTTCGTCAGCGCGAAGGCTTTCTTGTTGAGCGCGAAGGCTTTCTTGTTGAGCGCGAAGGCTTTCTTGTTGAGCACGTTCCTCCCCTATTAATAACAAATTGCCTTCACTATCCCACCAACGCAACCAAGGCAAATTCATCTCATCATATTCCCCTTGCCAGATTCCCAATTCAACTCCAAGCTGTGGAATCGGATAGCGCCCGCGATCGTTCGGACTCAGGCGCTGATAGCGGTTGTCTTCTAAATGATACATTTCTACAGCCGCTTTTTTCACTTCATAAATCCCGTAAAAAGGAATGCGGATCGCCTGTTCGTAAACCCAGAATTTGCCAGGTTTTTGTTCTTGTTGTTCTTCTCTATCTGGATCTGGCGGTGGAGTTCTGTCTCGTTCTTCTGAACCGTTCCCCGACACAAATTCAATTGCAATTAGCGGTGCAACGTATTCTTTCCACAATACATAGGAACGCCTCACCTGACCATTTAAAAGTGGCGGTACATTGGGGACGTAAAACCAATCTGGTGCTTCGGCGCCGCGTTCGGGAGGGTCAGTTAAACGCCAATAAATCCCGCAATCTTGACCGATGCGGTACCGTCCGTCAGGGTGAATTTTTTGCAATACAGGCCGCAGGGAATCGGTGAGAATAATGCTTTGAGGCAGTTCTTGAAAGTTTTTCACAAAAGTACCGTCAGACTCTGGCAGTTCGGTGTGGTCTGGGAGATGGGTGACTCCCAATTCAAATGGTTTAGCAACAGTCATAAAACTTTCGCTGATTTGAGGAGTTAAATTAATTATATAGTAAGTCTAAGGTTTTGGTAATTGGGAGTGGGAATCGAAAATAAGATAAAAGTCAGCCTAACCCAAGATTAAATCAATACTCACTACAAAATCGGGAAAAGCCAGCGGCGAAATTTGTTGTCCGCGTTCAAACTTTTGTATTGAAGTGTAGCCATTTATCGTCGGCTGGCGGTAAACTTCCAAACAGTTTTCCTCAAGATCCCACAGCCATACTTCCTGAATTCCAGAACGCGCATAATTAGGAACTTTGACATCGCGATCGAAATCTACAGTGCTATCTGAAACCTCTACTAAAAGCAACACCTCTGATGGTATTGGATGCGCTGTAGCGTAGTAGTCAGAACGAGGTTGCAGCAAGACAACATCCGGTTGAGGTTCAGTCCTTTCTGTCAACTGAATTGGATCTTGAACACCCAAAATAGCACGTCTTCTCTCCAGATCGGAGAACACAGCGATCAGACGCTTTACACAACTTGCATGACGAGTCCCAATTGCTGCCATTTCGATAATTTCTCCTTCGATCAATTCGACTCTGTTATTTTTATTAAAAACACCTACTTTAATCATCAGGTGATATTCTGGCACTGTAAATAGCCGTCTTTTCATTTCAACAGACATAACTATTCTCCTTTTTTCGCAGTTAGTTTAAGCGGGAGCATCTCTATTTTGCAAAAAGCATTTTTTTTATTATAGTGCGAGCGTCCCCGCTCGCGATTTGTAGCATACGCGAGCGGGGACAGCACTATAAATGCAAAACTGAGATGCTCCCGTTTAAGCTTACTATTTTTTTAACCCAAGATTAAATCAACACTCACTGTCAACTCAGGAAAAGCCAGTGGTGAAACTTGTTGATCGCGTTCAAATTTTTGCACTGAAGTGTAGCCATTTGCGGTGGGATTGCGGTAAACTTCTAAACAGTTTGCTTCCAAATCCCATAACCATACTTCCTGAATGCCCGATCGCGAATAATTTGGTATTTTCACATCGCGGTCATAATTAACGGTACTATCTGCTACCTCTACCAGCAGCAAAACATCCTCGCTATTTGGCAGGGATTCTTCATAAAAATCAGCGCGACGCTGTACTAAGGCAATATCAGGTTGAGGTTCTGAGTTATCATTGAGGCAAATAGGATTTTGCACCCGGATGATAGCACGTGTTCGCACCCGATCGCCAAAAAACTCTGCCAGGCGATCGACACGGGCGGCGTGGCGCCTACCAATTGCTGCCATTTGGATAATTTCTCCTTCGATAAGTTCCACTCGTTCGCGATCGCTAAAAACACCAGCTTCACTCATCAGGTGATATTCTTGCACTGTAAATAGCCGTCTTTGCATTTTCACAGACATAACTATTCTCCTTTTTTAGCATTTGGCATAAGTTTACCATTTTTGCCAAAAATATTCCAATACAGCTCAGTTGCGCTGTACCTTACAACTAACTCTCCGAAGATTCATCGACTTGTGGCTGGTTTTGAGTATCTTTTTCACCGGCTGCAAATCCTTCTGTATCTTGTTTTAATTCTGAGGCAATTGTGCCTCGATCGCGCCAAGCTTCGGCATTTTCTGGCTTGATAGCAATGGCTCGATCGTATGCTGCCATTGCTTCTTCGTAGCGCTTTAATTGCGACAAAGCTGTACCGCAGTGGTGCCAAGCATCGTAGGATTCTGGCTGAATTGCGATCGCCTTTTCGTAAGCTGCGATCGCTTCTTCATGGTGCTGCAATTTTGCCAAAGATTCGCCTTTGCCAAACCAAGCTTCGTAACACTTGGAATTAAGCGTGATTGCTTGGGAGTAAGATGCAATTGCTGCTTCGTGTTGTGATAGTTTGTCGAAAGCTGCGCCTCGGTTGTGCCAAACTTCAAAATCCTGCGGTTTAATGGCAATTGCTTTGTCGTAGGATGCGATCGCCTCTTGATGGAGCTGCATTTTTCCCAGCACGGCGCCTCTATTGTACCAAACTTCGTATTTGTCGGCCCGGATATCGAGAGCCCGATCGTAAGAAGCAACAGAATCAGCGTAGCGGAGCAATCTCCACAGCATATTACCTCGATTGTACCAAGTCTCGTATCTCTTGGGATTGAGCTCAAGAGCGCGATCGTAAGAATCGACTGCGGCGGCGTACTGCTGTACTTTACCCAGCATCGCACCTCGGTTGTGCCATATTTCGCTGTCGGTTGTTTTGATAGCCAGGGCGCGATCGTAACTGGCGATCGCCTCTTCGTAATGCTGCAATTTACCCAACAAAGCTGCTATGCTGTGCCAACAACCGTATTTTCTCGGCTCGCTCGCACTTGCTCGCTCGTAACAGGCGATCGCCTCTTCGCACCTCTGCAATTTTCCCAGCAAATTCGCTTTATTGTACCACGCTTCGTAATGATCCGGTTTAATTAAAATTGCTTGGTCGTAACTGGCGATCGCCTCTTCATGACGCTGCAATCTAATTAACACATTGGCGCGCCAATACCACGCCTCATCCGCATTCTTGTTCGTTAAAATAGCTTTTTCTACGCAGGCTAATGCCTCATTGTAATTGCCCTGAAAATAAAGCTCTTCGACTTGCTTTATACAATCGTCAGCAATCAAATTTTGTCCGTCACTAGCAGGTGCTGTTGCAGAAGTTTGTGCATTATTTAACTGCCGCTGAGGTGCGAGTTTGACAGCTTCTTTGGCAACAATTGCCGGAACCTGGGAAATTTCCTGAACAATTTGAGATTTTTTCTCGTCAACTTCTGTTACCAACACTTGCAGGCGCATTATAAATTGAGATTTGAGAGTCTCAATTTGCTCGACGGAAGATTTGGAAAGTTCAGTTTCTCTAGTTAAAAAATCAAGTGATTGTTTAGCTGCACTCATTTGTGCCTCTAATTCATCCCTCATTTTTTGAGTCAGTTGGCGAGAGTTGAGCAACTCTGATTCCAACACACCAATGCCGTGCAATCTTTGATTGGCGTCAGCAACCAACTGTTTGACTACCAGCCTGCGGATCGCCCAAAAAAAGGCAATTGTCACCGGTGGCAAAATAGTACCCAGAATTAATAAAATATTCAGCAGAGTTATCGTATTATTAAAACCATATCCAGTTTCTGCACTGCCAGTCCGTGGAGAGAAAAAATCGAAAGCATCGCGAACTTGGGGACTGCTTTTAACCCCAGTTTCGATTAATTTAGCCAGCCATGTTTCTTGTAAAGATTGAGTCAGTTCATCGGTGGCTCTAGCAGCAGGATTTGCCTTGGTTTTAACAGCAGGAGATAATTCAGCGCCGGCCGCTGCTACCAGCAAACCAGTCTGCGATTTTACCGCAATTCGTGGGGAAAATTGTTCGTCGGCGATCGTCTCGGGCGCGCTCATTGACTCCGCCGGACGAGAGACGGTATTATTTATGGCATCAACAAAGTTGCTGGCCTGCGGTGTCTCACCAGAGATGGGAGGTGCAGCCGGAGCGGCGTTAGTTTGAGCAGTTACATTCTGGGATGCGAGGGCGGCCAGAGTCAAGAGAGCTACATTTGAGACTCGCATAAACGTCAACTCACCTAGGAGAAATTAGTGTTGTTTGTCAGCAGATCGGGCGATCGACCTCATACTCTCAGCAGTGACAATAGCTTTGATGAGGAATTCTGGGTTACTATCTCCAAAATACGGGCTGCGTCTGACTTGTCAGGAAAAGTCCCAATAATACTCGCCACATAACTTGTGTCAAAGAACACTTTCTCGCACCTAATCCGCCTCCAATCATCCTCGGAATCATCGGGGCGGCTTCACCAATCTGCACAATTTGCCTCATATCCGCCTAAACCGCCCCAACTGATCCGATTTGTACCTCTAAACCGCAGCTAAAACTGCTGACTGTTGCTGTTGTACCGTCGCTGCATCTAAATCGGCACCGTAAATTTCGCAGCTATTATTCGGACTTTCAATCAGCTTAATCTTGTGCAACTCAGCGCCCAATTCCCGTATGGGCGATCGCAACAATTGCCCGATCCGAACCGCAATATTCTCCGCCGTTGGCACAACCTTCTCAAAATAAGCAATATCCTTATTTAAAAAAGTGTGATCGAAAGGTTCAACAACATAATCATCAACAGCTTTTTGCAAAGCTCCCAAATCAGCAATCATCCCAGTCCGCGCATCAATTTCCCCTTTAACAGTCACCTCTAAATGATAGTTGTGACCGTGACCGTTAGGACGAGCACATTTGCCATAAATTTCCGAGTTTTCTTCAAAACTTAAATCGGGACGAGCCAACCGATGGGCGGCACTAAAATGAGTGGACAGAGTTAGATAAGCTTCCATGCCATTTCCTAAATATTCAGCCCAAAGTTCCGGGTGTTCAAACAATTGAATTTTGCTCACAGGCAAATGAGGAGCTAGCCGCAGCCAAATTTGCCGTGCTATGTTTTCGGTAGTTGGCAGAGTCTGCCCAAATTCCGGCCATGCTTCGTTAAGGTAAGAAAAATCGAGATCCTTGGTAACTTCCCGCTTGATGACGTGTTTGACATCAGACAGGTTGAGCACCATGCCGTACTCGTCGAGTTCTCCTATCATGGAAACGTAAAGAACGTAATTGTGTCCGTGTCCCGGTGCGCGGGCAGTTGGGCCAAACCGTTCAAAGTTCTCGGCTTCGCTCAACTCCGGTAGCCAGTACCGGTGACTCGCCGAAAACTGTGCCCGACGATTGATGATGCACTGCATAAAAGTCAAGTAGGGTAAGCTTGTTAAGTTCTGTAAAGGACTTACTTCTTAAGGATAAACTAATTTTTGCTGGAATTTTTCGATAATTTTAGGGTGCTGCGAATGAATTTCTACCAATTTTCGAGATATTGGCAACAGCTAGCCTCACCAGGCGCTGGGCTGATTTTGGACGACAACACAGATATCACCGGCAGAAAATACCGCTACAAAACAGTTTCTCGCCATCAGTTGCTTTTCCATCAGTTAAGAATCTTTGACAAAGTGCGATTCCCTACAGGGTAGCTGCGCTTGACGACCTTTTTGCAACACAGCGCACTCCGCAGTTCGGGTTTTTCGCATAAACTCTGCCACAGTCAGGAGTTTGCGGTTCAGTTGCCAGCAAAACTAATCATCCATCACCAATTACTCATTACCAAATCTTAATGAATTGGATTACTGAACAAGCCGATCGCTTTTTTGAAAATTTGTATGGTGCGATCGCAACTCCCCTATTTTATATCGGGGACACTCATCTGTCCATTAGTGCGATCGTCAAACTGATAATATTAGCTATATTAGCCTTCGTTATAGCTCGTCTCATCAGTGAAGGAATCAAACGCAGCCTGCTAGTTAGGATGGGATTGGATCGGGGCAGTCGGGAAGCAATTTCCACCATCATCAGCTACATCTTAGCAACCCTTGGCTGTATATTCGTCATGCAAGGTGCAGGGCTCAACCTCACCTCTCTGACAGTCTTAGCTGGCGTCGTCGGCATTGGTTTCGGCTTCGGCTTGCAAAATCTCGCCAGCAACTTTATCAGCGGTCTGACCCTACTATTTGAGCAGCAAATTCGAGTCGGAGACTTTATTGAGATTGACCATTTATTAGGAACAGTTGAAAATATTTCCATCCGTTCCACAATTATCAAAACAATCGACGGACTATTTGTAATCATACCAAACATCAAGTTTGTCGAAACCAACATTATTAACTGGAGTTATAGAGACCCCAGATGCCGCGTCCACATCCCCGTCGGCGTTGCCTATGGAACTGACCCAGTATTAGTTACAGAAGCACTGTTAGTCGCTGCGAGACTGGAATCGAATATCTTATCACATCCTTCTCCGAAAGTTTGGTTTCGCGGGTTTGGAGATAACGCTTTAGATTTTGAACTTTTAATTTGGATTGACCAGCCACAGAAAAGCGATGAAATTAAAAGTGCGGTCAACTTTTTAATAGATTATGAATTGCGCCACCGCAATATCGAAATCCCATTTCCCCAGCGGGATTTGTGGCTGCGGAACCCGCAAGAGTTAACCAAACATTTTCACAATAATCACAAAGACGATAATTCAAACGGTCAAGTTTACCCCCAGAATGCCAAACATTCAGCCGAACTCAAATCTAATTCCACCGTTTCCGAGCCTAAAAAGCAAGGGGTTAAATCCCCTAATAATTGGACGCTACGAGATTTGTTGCGGCGAGTAACTTATTTTGAACAGTGTACAGATGTAGAACTGCGGCAGTTAATTGAATACGGCTACCGACAACTTTTTCCAACAGGACAGATTGTCTGCAATGAAAATGACCCTGGCGATTCTTTTTATATTATTCTTTCTGGTTCTGTAGAAGTTCTTTCTCAAAAAGCCGATCAGTATATTGCGACGCTTCACGAGGGCGAGTTTTTTGGGGAAATCTCTTTGCTGTTGGGAACTCCGAGAACGGCGACTGTTAAAACTAGCGAAGATGCAATTTTGTTTGTGGTGGAACGCCACGACTTGCAAAAACTTTTAACAGAACAACCGAATTTGGCGGATCAGATTGCTCAAAAATTGTCCGAACGCCAGCAAGCTTTGAGAGATTTGGGATTGTTAGAGGGCGACTCTCTGGAACAAACTCCTTTTATTAAAATCCGGAAGCGAATTCAAGTTCTTTTTGGAATTTGACATTCAGAACTCATTGGGAATTGGGAATTGGGAATTGGGAATTGGGAATTGGGAATTGGGAATTGGGAATTGGGAATTGGGAATGAATTAGAAGTTATTTGTTATTTGTTATTGATAGCCCGCAACAAATAACCAATAACAAATAACCCATAACCAATAACCATAACTTCTTCACTAACTTCTAATTTTCAATTCCTCCTGTGCTTCCCGCCGCAGTCTAGCAGCAATTCTAAACAGTTCTTGACCTGTGTGCAAATGGCGATCGTCATAATTGAGGGTAAATAAATGCAATTCTTCTATGCCATCTCCCACTTGATTGATGCAGTAGTAAAGATGGGCCGCAACTCCGGCTACATTAGATGGATTGGGCATCACCCTCAGAAAGTCATTAGCTTTTGAAAGAAAATCGCGACAGGTTTCGATATAAGCTTGAAACTTTTCGATCAGTTCATCATCGAACGGATCTGCTGACAATTCGTTTATTTCCTTTTTCAGCGGCTTCAAGATGTTGTTGAGTATTCGATTGACTGGTTTGTATACTTTAATCAGCCACTGTTCCATGTGTTCGTCGGCGTCCCGCGCTGCTTGTTGTCGCTGGCGGGTAACGTTTGGCGCGTAGGGTGATTGCTCTTCGCTGGGCTGGGAGATTTGGCGATCGTAAGATTGTCTTTGCTGGGCATCTCCTAATATTTCATAGGCTGCATTGAGGCGGACAATCTCTTCGTGACCGGCTGTCGCACTCTGGCTGTCTGGATGAAATATTTTGACTAAACGGCGGTATGCTTGTTTAATCTCGGCTTGGGTTGCGGTTGGGCTAATTTTTAGGGTTTTGTAGTGATTGGTAACAGAAGACACGCTATTATTTCCTTGAAATCTGGATAATCTGCGAAAAAGTGCTTGACAAAAATATCATTATTTGCTAATATACCAAGTATTTATACGATATAAATGCCAGCAATTTCAGGTAAAAAACATCTGCTTTTAGAGTATCATAAATATATTAAAAAAGAATCTTAAAAAAAACATTCATACTTTTGAAATGGCAAGCGGATTAACATTGGCGACTTACTACAGCAGAAGTCAGCAGGCTTGAGTTAAATATGTCGCAAGCCCAAAATTCATCTTAGTAAAGGAATCTCAAGAAGCGGAATGGGATTCAATTTAAGCTGATACTAATGGCAGCATAAATAGAGCTATAAAAGTAATTCCTGACTTCATGAAGGGAATAGAGGGATTGCAGTTTATTCCTGTATTTTTAGGAATGTGCACTAAAATTACCAACGTAGATGTCTAACATTGACTACTTTTGGGTAGCCTTGTCTGGGTTTTTACGAGCGGTTTGTACAATGCGAGAATATCGTAACCGTCAGGGCGATTGCTCGATCGCGATCGACAATAGACTTGAATTGCAAAAATCGGAAAACACCCTGAAATTATCTGCGTTGCATCGTCGGTTGCATCTGTCTGACATCTGCGCTTGAAGGATCGATCGAAGACTTATGCAATCTTGTCTAATAATCTATCGCAATTTTTTCATCTCAAAAGCCAAGCAGGGCGTACATTCTACGCCCTGCCCTCAGTTTCTGCAACTCGCGCCGGAGGCTAGTTTAGTTGACAGCCACCGCCAGATTCAGTTCTGGATCCTGGAACAAGGGAGTGCTGAGATAGCGCTCGCCGAAGCTAGGCTGAATCATCACAATCAATTTACCTGCATTTTCAGGACGCTTGCCGACTTTCAAAGCTGCACACAGTGCCGCACCGCTGGAAATACCGGACAAAAGTCCTTCTTCTCTGGCTAAGCGACGCCCGTAGGCGATCGCCTCGTCATCGGTAACAATGATCACTTCGTCGATCGCATTTACATTCAGCACAGGCGGCACAAAACCTGCACCGATACCTTGAATTTTATGAGGCCCGGGCTTTCCGCCCGACAGTACCTGACTGTTTGCTGGTTCAACGGCGATCGCCTTAAACTCGGGTTTCCGGGACTTAATCACCTCTGCAACACCAGTAATCGTGCCGCCAGTGCCGACTCCAGAAATCAGGAAATCCACCTCGCCGTCGGTATCTGCCCAAATTTCCTCAGCCGTTGTCGAACGGTGAATGTCCGGGTTGGCTGGATTCCGAAACTGCTGCAACATATACGCATTCGGAGTTTTGTCTACAATCTCTTGAGCGCGCCGAATGCAGCCACTCATGCCTTCAATGCCGGGAGTCAATTCTAGTTGAGCTCCGTAAGCTCGTAACATCGATCGACGTTCCGTGCTCATCGTATCCGGCATGGTCAAAATCAACTGGTAGCCCTTTGCGGCCGCCACCATTGCTAGAGCAATTCCGGTATTGCCAGATGTCGGTTCTACTAAAACCGTTTTCCCGGGAGTAATCAGCCCTTCTGCCTCGGCTTGATTCACCATATTGACACCAATCCGGTCTTTTACTGATGCTGCCGGATTCATGCCTTCGAGTTTGACTACAATCCGAGCCAAGCAGCCTTCGGCTTGGGGAATGCGGTTGAGTTGCACCAGGGGTGTGTGCCCCACCAATTCTGTAATGTCGCCAGCAATACGCATAATCTTTGTCTGCTTGTTGTTGAAAGTAAATGTTAATTCCTAGTTGGCAATATTAAGCTATTGCGTATTGAGATTTAACTTTTAGGGCTGGCTCTCTCGCCTACCGCACTGATTGTTTGAAAAATACAGGATTTTGAAAATTAGACGCGCACCGGCTTAACCTAGATGTAATACATAATATTGAGCTGCCGTCTGCCATTGCGTTTTTCGCACAGATCTTGTAGCGTATATTTTTGCAACACCGAGTTGGCGATCGATCGCGCTTCTTGCCAAACTTCCCAAATCACAGCACTTTCTACAGTTTGAGCAGGCGAGTCTTTTTCAGAGCGATCGAAGTCTGAGCCTTCGAGACAGTTGATAATTTCGAGCAGTGTAATTTTCCACGGTTCCCGCGCCAAGATATAACCACCCTTAGCTCCTCGCTGGCTGCGAATCAGCCCGCAGCGTCTCATGGTAGCGAGCAACTGTTCTAAATATCGATCGGGAATATTTTGCTGAGCAGCTATCTGGCGAATTTGCAGGGGTTCGCCCTCATCGTAGCAATCGGCCAGCTCCAGCAAAGCTAAGATTGCGTATTCGCTTTTACAGGAGAGTTCTACCATAGTTGCACTTGAAAGTACCAGAATTCTCAACTCCGAAGTCAGATTTTAGAATCATTCTCAATTTTGAGTTCCAAATTCTCACTCCTCACCTTTGATTATACTCCGGTTCTCCACTAGAGTTTACTGACTTCCATCAATTCCTTGCAAAAAAGGCTCGCAGGGCGATCGTATGTATCGCTCATTAATCCACAGTCTTATCCTCGTGGTGGCTTCCGTCAAGCACTCTCATCTACAGTAGAAAAGTCAAGTAATGATGGAACATCAAAGCAGGGAAGTTCAACTTGCAAATACTTATCTCCACATAGATTCTCTGGTTTACCATCTCTATACATAATAAGAGCTTGAGCCTGCGCCCACATCGCCACTTCTTTTCGTTCCATGTCATTGAGTCTAGAGGCAATTGTTTGCAAAGCTTTCAAAGTCAGCGCTTGATCGAGTACCCCCGAAATCATTGTCATTTCATAACAATGTTCCATATATTCGTAGGGAATCTGCTCGTATGGGGGGGGCGGAGCGACACGCTTCAAATGCTGGTAGATCTCGGTTCTGCGATCGAAATCCACCAATTCCTCAATAAGAGGCAATATAGGCACTAAGACGGCGGGTGGAGGAATTTTTCTGTGATACTTACGGGAATTTGGTGAAAAATAGGCAATCCGAAGAGTTATTCCCCACTCTCTCATCGCTCTTTCGGCTTCAAGACAGAAGAAGTGAAACCTGACCCATTTCTCTAAATCAATGGCCACATCCCGTCCCATCTGCTGTGCCAGCAGCGACAACGCCTTCACAATTACCTGCCGTACAAGCTCGCCTCGCTCACCATGTGTACCTGTCCAATCTCTCATCCGATAGCGAGTCTCATGCTCAATAAAAGCCTGGGTATAAATTGACTCCCAGATAGATGGTTGCTCTAATAGAGCATTTGGCAATCCTAACAGCAGTAGGAAAGGAGCCGCCCACGGTAAAGTGGGTAAAGACAAAGCTTCCAAATACTCCGAGCTTTCCCCATCTTTCCAAGAAAAATCAAGTTCCAAACAGTTTTGTTTTGTCATAAATGATCGTGTCTATCAAGGCCTAAAACGTAACTCTAACCCCAGAAGCCTTGCAATTATTTCTAATGCGATCAGAACAGCTCCTGCTACCCCCGCTCCTACCCATAAAACACTGTATTAAGCTGTTCTGCATTTAAACTTTACAGTCAAAATTTGATGAAGTTCTTGTGGGGTAGGCGTCTCGCCCGCACAA
>RDXX01000034.1 GCA_004292955.1 Oscillatoriales cyanobacterium
TCCGGCAGACTCCCTGTGTCCCAAGGAGTAGAATTGTTGATTTTTTCACCCATCCATCAGCTCTTTTACGGCAAGAAAGGGATTTTGGGGCTACCAGTCAGAAACTGATAGGTGGTGTCTAGCATTTATACAACGGAAAGTTCGCCCACCACGGCTACTCTTATCATCCCCGCTTATTTCGATTCTATCATGGATTCGCTATCGCTCAATTTGCTTGCTGCTCGTTTTCATCCCGTCACTCATCCTGTAAACGGATAGAGTGCGGGACTTCCCACTCGTATTAGTTAAAACAATTGATTGCCAATTTTTTCCATTGTCGGGGATACTACAAGTACACAGGGGGTAATTGCTGTTTTAACTGCTGACACGGCAACGCCACAGGAAATATCTCCCGCACGCAGACGGTCTAGCAACTACTGCAACCGCTAAGAGGGTTAAGATGTTCTTAATTGCCGAAACCCTTGTGGTTGATTGCAATGAAAGGTCTTCCCTCGAACGTCTTCCCTCGAACGTTTTCCGTCTTCCCTCGAACGTTTTCCGTCTTCCGTCTTCCTTCTTTCGGTCAACTATCAACTATCAACTATCAACTGCCAACTGCCAACTGCCAACTGCCAACTGCCAACTGCCAACTGCCAACTGCCAACTGCCAACTGCCAACTGCCAACTGCCAACTGCCAACTGCCTTCCTTCTATACAAACACAGGGGTTGCATCGGAAGCGAAAACCAGCGCGCTGGAAAAGCTGTAATTTTGTTACAAGTTGTAACTTTTTCAAATAACAGGTTAAATTTAGTTTCACAAGAAAGTTAAATTCCAGAAAGTAAAATTAATTACAGTCGAGTTAAGCTAAAAGTGTTTGCTAAAAAAAATCATTCAAGGAACCCAGAAACCAACAATTCTCACTTGACAGGTACGGGGGACGATCTCGCGGCCACGAAAGTTTCGTCCACCAAACAACAAGTCGAACAGGATTGGTATCGAACTGTCTACGATAATTTTCCGGGCATTTACTTCGTCCTAGACGCTTTGGGAAGAGTTTTTTCCCTCAATCAATTCGGCGAATCTCGCCTCGCCTACAGGTCGCAGGAATTAATTTGTCATTCAATTTTTAACATATTTTACTGCCAAGATCAAGGGAAAATGCAGTCAGAATTTGCGAGATTGGTTCACCCGACAAAAGGTACGTCAAATCCAAAAGTCGCCTGTTGGGAAGGCTGTTTGACTCGCAAAGACGGCAAAATTATGTGGGTAAAAGCAACGGCGCGCGCTTTGCCTGCGGTAGAATGGAAAATAGACGAAAATACCGATAGTCACTCAGTTGCCAATTTCCAACGGCCGGTGGTACTGTTAGTTTGCGAAGAAATTAAGGCCGCTGCGCCGGTAGCACCGCCGCCAAATTCTCAGGACAATTGGCGCCGTTCAACTTTGGCGATCGCAAAATTAGCCAAAAGTCAACTTAAAGAACGCAACAATATAGAAGAATTCATCCGCGAAGTCACGGAAACCGCTGTCAGTATTGTCAACTGCGATCGAGCCAGTATTTGGCTGTACGGGGAAGACAAAACCCAGCTTCACTGTATCGACTTTTACGAACAAAATACCAAACTCCATTCCGTACAAATAATCATCACAGCGGCCGACTGTCCGGCGTATTTTCAAGCCTTAAAATCCGTAAATGCGATCGCAACGGTGGCAGCCGAAAATGACCCGAGAACGCGAGAACTGGCAAGTCTTTATTTTGCAGATCGGGGTACGACTGCCCTGTTGAATGTACCGATTTTGCTGGCTGGTCAAATGGCTGGAATAGTCAGCGCTGAACGCCGGGGTTCCAGCATCCAGTGGACGGAAGAAGAACACGAATTAACTACAATCTTAGCAGAATTTGTATCGTCAAGTTTGTTGGCTAGCGAAAGCTTAAAATTAGAAGCTATGCGGCGCGAACAGCAGCAAAATATGCTGAGTCAATACTACGACCAACTAGAAGAAAGAGTAGAAAGACGCACGGCAGAACTTAAAAAAGCTAACAAAAAACTGGAACAAGAAATAATTAAAAGAAAACAAGTAGAAGCAGAAATGCGCCGCCAGCACCAAGAACAGCAAATTATTTTTGATTCGGTGCCGGCGATGATTTGGTACAAAGATACGGACAGCCGCTTGTTGCGAATTAATCAAGCCGCCGCTGCATCGAGAGGTTTGCCCGCAAATCAACTAGAAGGCAAATCTTTTTATGAAATCTATCCAGACGAAGCAGAACAATATTATTTAGAAGATTTAGAAGTCATCAATTCTGGCGTTCCCAAACTGGGAAAAGTCCAACTGCTGCCAACTGCCACCGGTCACAAATGCTGGGTGCGGACAGATACAATACCTTACCGCGACGAATCAGGTCAAGTGGCTGGCGTTATCGTGTTTGCAGTAGATATTACAGATTTAATTAGAGTCGAAAGAGAACTGCGAGAAAATCGCGCTCGCCTTACTGAAAAAGTTGAGAAACGTACTGCTATGTATCGGCAGGCAATGGCCGCTCTGTATTCGGCAAATACGCAAATGCAACAGCTAATGAACAACAGCTATGCCGGGGAACACGGTAGCAGCACAGCAGCACAATTGCTCGAATGCGAAGCTTATTTTGAAGCAGTTGCCGTGGCCGATCGCGACACAATTTTGAGCGTCAGCAGGGATTTTGCCGAACTGTTCGGTTACGAACCTGCGGAAATGGTGGGAATGAGTTTGCTGGAACTGCTGTCGCCAAAATCTTACAAAATGGCACCACAAATGATTTCTGCACCCAGCAATACAGTCTGCGAAACGATTTTTCTCAGGCGGGACGGGACTGCTTTTCCTGCTGACGTGCGTAGCAAATTTGTAGTTTGCGAAGGTCGTTTGGTGCAGGTTAAAGCAGTGCGAAATCTCACGGAACGCAAATTAATGGCAGCAGAATTAGAACGATCGCGCTCTTTGTTGCACGCTACTATGGAAGCGACGGCAGACGGCATTCTGGCTGTTACTAATGCCGGAGAATTGATTAGTTTTAATGAAAAGTTAGTTCAAATGTGGGGGATTCATGAAGAAGTTAGAAACTCACTGGATAGAACGGTGCGGCTGACGTTTCTCACTAAGCAAGTTAAAGATCCGAGGGATTTTTTACAGAGAGTTAGAGAAATTTATAGCGATGCGGAGTCCGAAGGCTGCGATATTCTCGATTTTAAAGACGGCCGGACTTTTGAGCGATACACGCAGCCGATTCGAGTCGGACAAAATATTATTGGCAGGGTGTGGCGCTTCCGCGATATTACTTCTCGCGAAAAGGTGACGGCAATGTTGGGGGATTCTCAACGGCGCTTTCGGGCAATTTTTGATTCTTCTTTCCAATTTGTTAGCTTGCTAAAACCGGATGGCATTCTGCTGGAATCTAACCAAACTTCTCTAGATTTCGCGGGAATTAAGCTGCGGGATGTGGCAAATCGCCCGTTTTGGCAGGGGCCTTGGTGGGGAGTTTCTCCGGAAGTTCGGGAACAGTTGCAAGAGGCGATTTCTCGATCGGCAAAAGGTGAATTTGTCCGCTATGAAGTGGAGGTTCAAGGGGTAAACCGCACGGCAACTATCGATTTTTCTCTCAAACCGGTGGCAGACGAAACTGGTAAAATTGTCTTGCTGCTACCGGAAGGTCGAGATATTACTGAAAGCAAGCAGGTGCAAGTGGCTCTGCGCCAGCAAGTTGAGCGGGAACGCCTGATCGCCGAAATTCAATCTCGCATCCGTTCTTCTCTGGATCTCAAAGATATTCTTAAGACTACAGTAGCGGAAGTGCGGGAGTTTTTGGCCACGGATCGGGTGATTATTTTCCGCTTCCGGCCAGATTGGAACGGGGATGTGGTGGTGGAGTCGGTGGGCCCAGGGTGGATGCCACTGATGGGGATGGCGATCGAGGATTGCTGTTTTGCTAATACTTATGTGGGACAGTATTTAAAGGGCAGAATTCGCGCTGTAGAAAACATTCAGGCTTCTAATTTTGCCGAGTGCCACGTCAATTTTTTGGCCGAGTGTCAGGTGAAGGCGAATTTGGTGGTGCCCATCGTGCAGCAGGGAATCGAACACCGTGACGGCAATCCTACTTGTCAAGTGCCGAAGTTGTGGGGTTTGTTGATTGCCCACCACTGTTCGGCGCCCCGCGAGTGGCAGCCGTTTGATATGGATTTGCTGAGTGAGTTGGCTACTCAAGTGGCGATCGCGATCGAACAATCTTTACTTTACCAGCAGTTAGCTGCTGCTAACCAGCGGTTGGACGGGTTGGCGAATTTGGACAGTCTGACTCAGTTAGCTAACCGCCGCCGGTTTGACGAGGTGATTAATCGGGAATGGGAGCAGTCGAGCACTGCGGAACCGCTATCTTTGATCATGTGCGATATTGACTGTTTTAAACTTTATAACGACAATTACGGCCACCAAGCTGGGGATGCTTGTTTGCAACAAGTCGCGCGGGCGATCGGGGATGCTTGCGCCCACGCACCCGCAGAACGCCTTTATTTGGCTGCTAGGTACGGTGGCGAGGAATTTGGGGTAATTTTGCCAAATACGGATATCGCCGCTGCACAGGCTTTTGCTGAGGGAATCCGGCGGCGCGTCAAAGCTTTGGCAATTCCCCATCTCAAGTCTGTTGTCACCGATTGTGTGACTCTCAGCATGGGGGTGGCGACGATTGCTGAAGGTCAAAATTCGCCGAAGATGCTGATTGAAGCTGCTGATAAGGCGCTGTATCGGGCTAAGTCTGGCGGGCGCGATCGAGTTAACAGTTGACAGTTGTCAGTAGTCAGTTGGCAGTTGGCAGTTGGCAGTTGGCAGTTGGCAGTTGACAGTTGGCAGTTGGCAGTTGGCAGTTGGCAGTTGAGGAATTACAAAAAAACGATCGCGCCAACCGGCATAAGGTTAGGGCGATCGCGGTACTATGAATCAGCATTTATATATCGGACTCGGCGCGGAATTTTTACGCATTTTCACGGATTTTGTTACAAAAATTTACTGAAGGTTGCGTACAAATACCTTGAAATCGCTTTTCTCTACCTGATATCTCTTTTTTTTTGAACCGCAGAGGGCGCAGAGGACACAGAGGAAGAGAAGGGAGAAAGAGTTCACAACTAATGACAACTGTCAACTGTCAACTGTCAACTGACTAACCTATTTAGCTAACAGTTTCTGAAACACTTCATACATATCTTGGGCTAACTGTTTGGGATTCCACAAAGGCGCAAGATTTTCAGACTGCTTAGACTTAATTAAATGCTCTTTCACCGCATTTCTCAAACCAGCATCGCGCCCAAACTTAACTCCCCACTGCGTGTATTCTTCCCAACTCCAAGCTGCACCCACATCGAGATTTGCACTTTTGAGAAAAGCATAACCCATTCGTGAAAGATATTGGTCGCCGGATCTCGTTACTACTGGCAAATTCGCCCACAAAGCCTCTAAATTGTGAGTCCCGCCGTTGTAAGGATAGGAATCTAACAACACGTCGGCTACATAATAAATAGCGCGATGTTCTTCTTCACTTCGGGTTTGGCCGATAAACTTAATCCGTTCAAAATCTACTCCCTGAATATCGCATTCTTCGCGGTATGTGCTATGAATTATATCCGGATCGCCTTGACCTTTGCGAATCAACATACTATCTGGTACTTGCTTAAGTATTCTAACTTGAGCTTGCACCATTTCAGGATTAGTTTTTCTGCCCGGAGCGACACAGAGATAAGCCATTTGATCCAAGCCAATCCCGAGGGCATTTCTAATCGCCTCTCGATTCACAGGAATGCTTTGCAGTTCGCCAATTGCTACCGAACAATTAGGCAATCTCACTAACTGTTCTAAGTAATTTTTGTCAACACCTGGGGGATGAGTGTGTTCGTCGCACAGAAAGTAGTGATTCTCCGAAATGTATGGCGCGTCGAACCCCAACCAAGAAACGCAAATCCCCGCCGGATATTGGTACAAAACTTCGACATTTGTCGGTACTGTCATGGAGTCTAAGTCTATTAAAACATCCAAATCGTCTTGGACTACTTCGGCGAAGATTTCGCCACCGTCAGCAAAACCGTTGGGATATTTTTTCGGCCAGTAAAACTTGCCGGCCATTTCTTCAAACCGCTGTGTAACTTCGTCTCGGTTGAGTTTACCTGTTACGTAAAGATGAACGTGGGGAGTGATGCGACTTAATTCGCGGATTAAGGCTTCGCTGCACCAGCCTACGGAGTGGCGGCGGAAGTGTTTGGAAAGGAAGCCGATTTTTAATGGCTGTTGTTTGGTTAAATAATTTGCGGATTTGATTCTGTTGGCTTGCTGTCGCTGCGGGACGGCTTTTTGGTAGTATTCTTTGGCAATTAGTCGGTAGAAACTGGCATTTTTTTCGCGGTTGTCTCGGAGGTGGGAAACTGCAAACAGGAAGATTTCGTAAAGCAGTTTGAGTTCGATGACGCTAAAGGTTTCGACTTTTTCGTAGCAGAGTTGTTCGATTTCTTCGAGTTTCTGAATTGCCTGTTTGCTGACTCCTGATTGGAGGTAGGAAAAGACGTAGGCTGTGGCTGACATGACTGGGGCATTTTCACCGCAGAATTCGCAGTATTTGTCGGCGACGCTGCGGGCTCTGGCTAGGTTGGTGGAGTGGCTTAGCAAGTCGCACAGTTGTTGGTGGGCTTCGCTGTATTTGGGGTTGCATTCGATCGCCTTTTCAAAATATGCGATCGCCTCCAACGGCTTATCTTGCTTCTGAATGTGTCCCATCCGGCAGTAAACCTCTGCCCAATCCGGTTTTAAGGCCAAAGCTTGCTGATAGCTGGCTAAAGCTTCTTCCAGCAGGCCCTGCATGGACAAACAACTGCCGATGTTCGCGTGAACTTCCGGCCAATCGGGCTTAATTTTCAGAGTATTTTGATAATTAGCAATCGCTGCTTCGTAGTTGTATTGCTGCATGAAAGAATTGGCTAAATTGAAGTGCAGCACTTCTAATTCGGGTTTTAAAGCTACAGCTTGCTGGTATGCGACGATGGCAGCATCGAGATTTCCTTGCTGCGATCGCGCGCTGGCGATGTTACCATAGGCCTCTGCCCAATCCGGTTTAATGGCGATCGCCTTTTGGTAGCTTTCGATGGCTTCGTCGCGCTTACCTTGACTAAACAGTCGGTTTCCTAAGTTGAAGTGGAAGTCGGCGCCGACAAGCTGCGGGTTGAGTTCGGATGTTCTCTGAAAACAGGCGATCGCAGCTTCGACGTTGCCATGTTTGTGATATACTTTGCCTAAATTCCAGTGAGCGCCCGCTAAATCTGGACTCAGGGCGATCGCTTGTTGGTAATGGGCGATCGCCTCTGGCAAACGACCCATTTTGAAATACATACTGCCGATATTGGCGCGCACTTCCGCAAAATTTGGCTGCAATTCTAAGGCTTGAGAATACGATCGAATCGCAGCTTCCATTTTACCAACCGCTTGCAAAGCATTGCCTAAAGTTACATAAGCATGGGTATAATCAGGTCTAATTTTGATAGCTTGATGGCACGCTGCGATCGCCTCTTGAATTTTCCCTTTAACTAAAAAGTTTTCTGCCAGTTTTTTGTACTGTTCTACTTCTTGAAAATTAGCAACTTGTGTGATATCTGGAACATTCAGCGAGGTAACTTGTTCGGAAACTTCAGCAGGGTTGGTAAACGGAGTATTTAAATTTTCAGGATTAGGTGCTGGTGGCAAATTGATACTCGAAGGCTGCAATCCATAGCCTTCATCTTTGTTGACAGATACTGGTTTTTCCTCATCAGATTCTGTTTCTAATGCGAGAAATTTGCTATCGGTAGTTTGTTGCTGTTTTTGTGCGGTTAAACTGGATAAAATTTCCGCAGCGCTGGCATTTCCCGGTTGCAGTTGCAGGACTTTTTGGCAGCAAGCAATTGCCGCATCTAACTTTCCTTGCTGCTGCAAAACGCTGGCTAGCATCAAATTCACCGAGCACAAACCGGGATTAATAGCAAGAGCTTGTTGGTAAGCCTTTGCCGCCTGTCCCAATTGCCCTAACTTGTAATACATACTGCCGAGATTCGCGCTGGCTTCTGCTAAATCCGGCTGAAGTTTTAAAGCTTGCAAATAAGCTTGAATTGCCATTTCTAGCTGGTTTTGGCCGTGCAGGGCATTGCCCGCTGTCAGGTACGCGGGAGCAAAATTCGGTTGAAATTTGATGGCGAGGTTGCATTGGGCGATCGCGCGATCGAATTCTCCTTGCAAAACATAAACTTCCGCCAACTTTTTATGAACTTCCGCATCTTTGGGATTGCACTCTAAAGCTTTCTGATAACTCTCGATGGCGCCACCGAGATCTCCTCTATCTTTCAGGCGATTTCCCTTGACAAAATATGTTTGAGCTGATTCTAAATCCACCAAAAACTCTTGGATCATTTGCTCTGCCACTCTTACAGGTTTTACACTAATACTATTCAACCATTCTACCCACTCTCGGGCTCTAACAGACCAAGTACACCCTCGATTGATATATTCTACCTGCTGTCTCAGATGAGTTTCAGCAATTGCACCCCCCGCCCCCGTACAATCTTTTAAAACTTCGACTGTCGCATCTAAAAACCGCCTTGTATATCCCTCCCAATCCGGTGTACCTGCACGCTTCCAATCAGTTACCGATGCCAAATTTTCCACCCCTGACATAGAAACTAGACGGGCAAATCCAGCCGTTGTTTCCGGCAAAGCTGCCAATTCACTCGTCACAATGCGGCAACCGCTAGCCATCGCCTCCATCACCGCAATCGATGACGTTTCTAAATAGCTATTCGGGTAAGCTAAAACCGCGACTGAACGCAGTTGCCGGACAAGTTCGGGTTGCGGTACAGAACCGACATACTCGACACCTTCTATTTCCTGACACTCTTCGTAAAGTTGATCGAAACAAAGCTGATTATCATTGTCGTCTATTTGGTGTACTTTCATGCTAGAAAATACTTTTAATCTGGTTCCGGGGACAGCTTGACGAATTTCGGGAAAAACTTTTAATAAAATATCCAGTCCGCGAAACGGAGTGCTGGTGTAAGCTAGAATGGGCGGTCGAGATTTTTGAGATTGGATCGAAATATTATCGGCAAAAATGTTAGCAAAACAAGGTGCGATCGCATTTCTGAAAACATAACTGCGATTGAAGTCAATCCCAAAACGAGTGTGAAATTGCTCGCGCTGCCACTCGCTGACAAAAACCAAAGCATCACAAGCATTAATTTCTAGCTCATTCTTGAAATCCTTAAGAAAAACAAAGCCAGGTTCGTTATGAATCCACAAAATCAATTTAGTGTGCGCGCCCAAAAAAGGCTTAATTTCCAGTGCCTTACCAACTATATTGACTACAACCAAAAAATCGAGCGATCGCAATAATTCCAAATTAGCACTGTCCGCCACCCGCAGCCTGCAATCAACCCCGCGCCACATCCCCGGTTCCGAAGTATTGTTGAGTAGAAATACCTCATTTCCCAGGGCTGCCAACGCCTCAGCTAAATAACAAATAGCCGACTGAGTGCCGCCCAAAGGTTCGCGGTAAGGAGTTTCAATGTTGTAATCCCAAGTGTAGGTATCGAGAAATCCGATTTTCATTATGGCAATTATCCGCCGATTTGTGAACTAGATTTTTTTAACCACAGAGGGCGCAGAGGGCGCAGAGAAGAAAGAGAGAATTTCCCACTTGAAACAATTTGCGAGTGCCGTCTCTTCTGCTTCTTACTCTCTGCGTTCTCTGCGCTCTCTGCGGTTAAAAAAATCCATAATAAATGGTATAATCTTAAAGCTATTGAGGATTACCGAACATGACCACAGAACAAGACCCCGTAAAATTGATGAAACAGCAAGTTGGCTTTGCTGCTGCCGATCGCGTAAAATCTGGTATGATTGTCGGACTCGGCACGGGGTCAACTACAGCTTATACTATTCAAGCATTGGGCGATCGCATAAAATCAGGCGAACTCAAAGATATCAAAGGAGTTCCCACATCCTTTCAATCAGAAGTATTAGCCAAACAGTACGGAGTACCGCTGACAACCCTCGACGAAATTGACAGAATTGACGTAGCCATTGACGGCGCTGACGAAGTAGATCCGCACCTCAACTTAATTAAAGGTGGTGGCGCCGCCCACACCCGCGAAAAAGTAGTCGATTGTCTCGCTGCTCAGTTTATTGTAGTAGTTGACAGTTCCAAAATGGTAGATAAATTGGGTTCGACTTTTCGCGTCCCCATCGAAGTTATACCGATGGCAATTACCCCCGTTACTCGCGCCATTGAAAAATTGGGCGGTAAACCAGAACTCCGCATGGGAATCAGAAAAGCAGGCCCGGTAATTACCGACCAAGGTAATATGGTAATCGACGTTCAATTTGATAACCTTGACAATCCTGCGGAATTAGAAAAAACTTTGAATAACATTCCAGGCGTGTTAGAAAATGGCTTGTTTGTCAATTGTACAGATTTGGTTTTAGTAGGCGAAATTAAGGACGGCAAACCTGTAGTGCGGGAAATTTCTAAATAGTTATAGTAGGGTGAATCAGGAAGGAAAAGTTTAGCAGTCTACTCAAGAATATTCAGCCTGAAGCACCCTACGGTTAATTAGCTACTCAAGCTTTTTATATCATGTCCGATCGATTAACCGCATTAAAATTCGTTCGTAGTGCGGACTTAAGTCCGTACTACAAACCGTTTTTGTTATGGCAATCAAGAGGACATGATATTACCAATTCCCAATTCCCAATTCCCAATTCCCAATTCCCAATTCCCAATTCCCAATTCCCAATTCCCAATTCCCAATTCCCAATTCCCAATTCCCACCTCACTCACTTCAAAATTGCTATAATAGTATAAATTCGTATCTCTATTTTGATCGTGCAATATCGCAGATTCGGCCGCACAGAATTATCCATGCCCGTCTTTTCCTGTGGCGGCATGAGATATCACCACAAATGGCAAGATGTGCCAGCAAATGAGATTCCACCAGACAATCAACAAAATCTAGAATCGACAATTCGCTACTCAATCGAATGCGGTATCAATCACATAGAAACTGCTCGCGGTTACGGCACTTCTGAGATGCAGTTGGGGTGGATTTTGCCGCAGTTCCCTCGCGAAAAGTTGATAGTACAAACAAAAGTTTGTCCTCAAGCCAACTCCGAGGCATTTCGCGAAGAATTTGATAAATCCTTAGCTTATTTACAGCTAGAATACGTCGATTTATTTTCCATACACGGCATTAATACCTGGGAATTTCTAGAGGATTCTATGCGCCCGGGCGGCTGCTTGGATGTGGCAAAAAAATTGCAAGCAGAAGGCAAAGTTAGGTTTATTGGTTTTTCGACTCACGGCCCTACGGATGTGATTGTCAAAACCATTGAAACCAATAAATTCGATTATCTGAACTTGCACTGGTATTACATCAATCAAAATAATTGGCCCGCAATTGAAGCAGCCAAACGTCACGACATGGGCGTTTTTATTATCAGTCCTTCCGACAAAGGCGGTCAACTTTACAACCCGCCGCAAAAGTTGGTAGATTTGTGCTATCCACTGAGTCCGATGGTGTTTAATGATTTGTTTTGTTTGTCACACCCGCAAGTACACACTTTGAGTTTGGGTGCAGCCAAACCTGAAGATTTTAACGAGCATCTAAAAGCTGTAGAATTGTTAGATAAAGCTGATGAAATTTTGCCGCCGATATTAGCAAGGCTGGAAAATGCAGCAATTGATAAATTAGGAGAAGATTGGTTTAAGACTTGGGACTTCGGTTTGCCAACTATCGAAAATACTCCCGGAGAGGTTAACATTCGAGTGATTTTGTGGCTGTGGAATTTGGCGAATGCTTACGATGCGATCGACTATTGCAAGATGCGCTACAACCTTTTGGGTAACGCCAGCCACTGGTTTCCGGGCAAAAAAGCCGATCGCCTCGACGAATTAGACTTGCGCCGCTGTCTCGCCCACAGCCCCCACGCTGCGAAAATTCCTAGTATATTGCAAAAAGCCGATCGACTTTTTGGAGGCGAAGCCGTGCAACGCTTATCCCAAGAATAATATAAAAAACCCGGTTTCGAGACAGAAACCGGGTTTGTGAGCCGGAACACGTGAGACTTATGCACGCGTACCTCATTAGCCTATACTTGAGTTGTTCTTACCAACATCACCCATCCTTCTCATCCATTCGGGCGATAAGTCAGTAGTCATTAGTCATTAGTCATTAGTCAGCTCGCGAAGCCGAAGGGTAGTGATTAGTCATTGGGTGCATCTGGCGCAAGGCAAATATATCCGTAGGGGCGAAGCATGACCGCAGTCAATATGAGATGATAACTAATAACTTATATGCGGTCATGCTTCGCCCTCTTCCTTGCGCCAGATGCCGAGTTGTATTTTAAGTTTAATTAGGTATATTTACGATTTTATAATTTTTTTCCCAACTTCCTCCCCTTTTGCTTTAATCTGAGATAAAACAGTTAATAATTCACTTAGGGATCTTTTATGACACTCCAACGCCGAGATTTCTTGTATTTGCTAACAGCCACCGTCGGAGCTATTACCGCAGGTGCTTGCCAAGCGTCAGGCAATAGTGTAGCGCAAGCAAGTCCATCCCCAGAAAGCCCAAAAATAGCCCAAACTCCCGGGCCTTTTACACTACCGCCTCTGCCTTACGAATACAACGCTTTAGAACCGCACATCGATGCGCGGACAATGCAATTTCACCACGACAAACACCACGCAGCTTACGTTAAAAACCTCAACGATGCTGTCAATAAATACCCGAATCTTAAAAACGTGAGTGTTGAAAATATGCTCAAAGACTTGAGCAAAGTGCCGGAAGATATTCGCACAACTGTACGCAATAATGGCGGCGGACACCTCAATCACAGTATGTTTTGGGAAATCATGAGTCCCAAAGGCGGCGGCGAACCCACAGGAGCAATTGCCACAGCAATTAAGCAAAATTTCGGCAGTGTTGAGGATTTTAAAGCCAAATTCAACGAGGCTGGTACTAAGCGTTTTGGCAGCGGTTGGGTGTGGCTAGTTCGCAATAAAGCTGGTAAACTTGAGATTACAACTACTGGCAATCAAGACAGTCCTTTCAGTGATGGCAACTATCCCATTATGGGCAATGATGTTTGGGAACACGCTTATTATCTCAAATACCAAAACCTGCGTGCAGACTACTTAAAAGCGTGGTGGAACGTGGTTAATTGGGCGGAAATTAACAAACGCTACGAAAAGGCGATCGGTTAGTTTAACAAAGATACAGTGGCGGTTGTTTCAACCGCTATTGTATCTAAAATGGCTTCCGCTAGCGAATCGGGCGATCGAACTGCTTGACAACTTTCCGCAAATAAACGCAGTGCCGCGCACCTTGACTCGTGGGCGTGGTGAATGATTCGACAGACTCAAGCGTACCGCCCAAATGCTCGATCGCACTTTGCAACTCTTCCTCTTCCTCTACCGTCCAATTTCCCCGGTAAAGTACCGCCAAACCGCCGTTTTTCAGGAAAGGTAGCGCGTATTTAGCGCACAGAGAAGCTGCTCCAACTGCCCTCAGAAATGCGATATCGTAAGCTTGTCTGTGCTGCGGTTGTCGGGCAATTTCATCGGATCTGCCCAGCAAAGTCGTAGCATTTTTGATCCCTAAAGAGGGCAAAACCGTGTCCAAGAAAGTAATTTTCTTGCGAGTAGAATCCAGGAGAGTGACTGATAAATGTGGAAGGGCGATCGCGATCGGCAAACCAGGAAAACCCGCACCAGTCCCGATATCGATCGCTTTGAGCGGGGACTCAACGGGAAAATCGTTATTTTCCGGCGAATTGTGATTAACCGGCAGCAGTCTCGCAATTCCCCGCAGAGAATCCCACAAATGTTTTTCCCAAAACTCGATCGGCTCAATAATTCGAGTTAAATTCAAGGAACGATTGCCTTCAACAATTAACTCATAAAGCCGCTGAAATTGTTGCTGCTGCGACTCATCCGGCTCCCAATTCAGCGTTTTTTGCCACAATTCATTCATTTGGGGTAACATCATAATTTCTGTCTGGTTCATCTTCTAATAACCATCGAAAGAACTAATGACAAAGTTTGCGACTTCTTAACCTCGCACAACTGTCAACTGTCAACTGTCAACTGCCTACTGACTCACACAACTTGCTTCCTTAGCCTCTAACTTCGCGCGATCGACCTCCTGCAAATCCCCGTGATCTAACGTCCAAAACTTATCAGCAACGCTCAACAAATCGCTAGCATCGTGAGTAACAATCAACAAAGTCCAGTGATTTTTCAACTTACCCAACAAGCTTACCAACTGTCGGCGCATCGACCAATCCAAACCCGCCGTCGGTTCGTCCAAAAGTAGCAAATGCGGCTGGCGAATTAGCTGCACCGCCAGGGCCACCCGGCGCTGTTGTCCGCCACTTAAAGCGTGGGGAGAAGCGCGCAGCGGCAAATGTGCCAACCCAACTTCTTTCATCGCTGAGTGAATTTGTTCTTGTCCCAATTCGGGATGTCCCAGTCGCAATTCTTCTAAAATTGTCCCCCCACAAAAATGTCTTTCAGGAAACTGGAACACTAAACCTCCTAACTGTTGCAAGTGTTCCGGTGTTAATTCTTGTTCGCGCCAGCGGATGTCACCGCTAGTTTTTTCTGCTAAACCTGCTAATATTTCTAATAGCGTACTTTTGCCGGAACCGCTGCGGCCGACTATCAGCCCCATTTGCTGTGACGGCAGTTCTAAGTTGATATTTTTCAGAATAGCATTCGGACAGGCTGTAGGATGATAGACTAAGTTTTTTAGATAAAGCATTAACGTAATTGGGAATGGGGAATTGGGAATGGGGAATTGGGAATGGGGAATTGGGAATGGGGAATTTTGTATACCTCAGAATCCTGGTTGTGCTATTAATAGTTAAGGTTGTTTTTGGCTGGTGCCGATCGCCCAAATTTATTTTACATAAATCTTTACAAAATTTTCGGTTTTTTTCAGCCTTGGCGTTTGATTATTGACATTTTTTATGGTATCTTTTGACAATGGAAATCTGTGCGCTCATATATATTAGAATTCACACTTCCATTATTAAAATATACCGCAAGAGCCACAAAAAATCAAGCAAATTTAACTCTTTTTTGCTAGCGGCCCGATAGTCTGAGAACGTAACTCTCTTGTTTCTAGTTTACAGTATATTTCATTGAGAGAATTGACTATGACGAAAAACCCTTTAGCATCGCTGGGCAAGCAAATGTTAAGTTACAAACAGACAGTACGGGCGATCGCCTGTGGAAGTGCGATCGCCCTGGGCATCTGCATAAACTCCGCAGTAGCAGGCGATCCCTTCCGCACGAGCAACCAGCAGGCGATCGGGCCCAACACCGAAACCGCCTTCAAAACAATGTTTCAGCAAGGAAACTACAAACAAGCAAAAGCCCAAGTTCAACAAGCACTATCAGCAGAACCAAACGAACCCCTAGCCTATGCAATGGCAGCCTCATTATCCTACATCGAGCAAGACTTAAACTCGATGAATACCTACGCTCAAAAAACCCGCGAAGTCGGCGAAAAATTGACCAAAACTAACCCCTTGCGCGGCAACATTTACACAGCAGCAGGTCACTTTCTAGAAGGAGCAAATGCCATAGCCAAAGAAGGAACAGCCAAAGGCGCGCCCCAAGCACTCAACAAACTGCGAGTAGTATTTCAATACCTAGATGCAGCAGAAAAAATAGCGCCGAACGACCCAGAACTCAACCTGCTAAAAGGCTACATGGACTTAATGTTAGCCTCAAACCTACCCTTTTCCAACCCCAGCGACGCCATTAAACGACTGGAAGAAAAAGCCTCGCCCCGCTACTTAGCCTATCGCGGCATGGCCGTAGGCTATCGAGACTTAAAAAAATACGATCGCGCTTTAGAATTTGCCAACAAATCTCTAGCAGAAACACCCACCAACCCCGAAATCCTTTATCTCAAAGCACAAGTCTTATCTGCTCAAGCCAAGACTCAATCCAACAACAAAACCATACTTGAGGAAGCCCGAAAAAACTTCGACGCCGCCTTAGCAAAACCAGATCAACTACCGCGCAGCTTAGTAGCCGAAATCTTCTTTCAGCAGTGCAAAACCCGCAACCGTCTCGACAGCAAATCTCGCGATTGTGACCCGATGCGCGATAAAATTAGAGATGCAGATGGAGTCTGGGGGCCGACGGCTTTACCACCACTCTAAACAGTTGACAGTTGACAGTTGACAGTTGACAGTACCATCTTGGCGGTTGTTATTAACAAGAGTAAAACTTGATGAAAGTAGAGTTTCGCGAATTTAATCCCTTTGACCTCTGGATTTGGCTAAAATTCAGCAACGTGCCTTCAAACGGCGAAAAACAGTATGTAGAAGAAGTGTTTGATTCTTGGTTCTTTTTGGGAAAACTGGGAGGATTTAATGCTGAAAATTTGCAAGTTCAAGATGAAGGCTTAGACATCAGCGATATGAATTACGATGTTAATCTAGCCGACCAAAGCATGATGGCTTTGATGCACAATATGGGAGAAATGGAGTATGAAGGTTCTTGGGCTCGCTGCTGGTTTGATTTGGGGACTAGCGATGCTATCGGCATCGATGTTTTAATTAATGTTTTCCAGCAACTCAGCAAAGAATTTGTGACGATTGAAGAACTAATTATCGGCGGTGAAAATATAGACTGGCCCGTTGAAAATACGAGGAAGAGAGAGGGTTTTGAGCCGGACAATTAACCGTTAGCACGACACGGATGATACGGATAATGACTAGAAATCTCTCATGATTCTTGTGGAACAGGCAGGATGCCTGTTCAAAACTGGCTTTTTATGAGATGTCTAATGATTGATGACTCATGACTGAATGGCTATAGCACTTCTCAAAAAGGTGAGGTATGACTGACAGCTTATATAACCGCTAAACAAAGAGGGCCCAAGCCCAACAACATACCTCATCTTTCTGAGAACCGCTATATATTATGCAAGGTAAAATTCGTGTAATTGTTTTAGGATTAATTCGATCGGGCGTTAGCGAAGCCCTCGAAGAGGATCGCATTTTCGTTTCCCAATTCAAAGATCCGGTAAAACAAGACACATTGTATCGAGCTCTGGGTGGAGGCGTAGAATTCGGAGAACACAGCCTCGACGCTTTGCAAAGAGAATTTAAAGAAGAAATTAAAGCCGAGTTAACAAATATCAGATATTTAGCTTGTTTGGAAAACTTCTTTATTTTTAATGGTCAAGCTGGACACGAATTAATACAACTCTATCAGTGCGATTTTGTTGACTCCAAATTCTATGAATTAGCAAGTTTAGATTTTGTAGACGGTAACTTGAAATGTACCGCATTTTGGATGCCTGTTCACCGATTTCGTTCGGGAGAATTGCACCTAGTTCCAGAAAGCTTTCTCCACTATTGCCAAGACTGATAACTATAGCCTTTATCAAAAAGATGAGGTATTCATGGGGATAGGGCATAGGCCTCCGTGGGCATAGGGGATAGGGCATACCTCAATACGGTTTACTTAAAGCTTTTTTAGGAATTTCATCTGACGATTTTCTAGGCAATACAGGCATTTTTTGCAAGTCAGATTCTTCTTAAGTCAACCGTATTGGGGCATACCTCACTTTTTTGAGAACCGCTCTAAAGCGCTCCAAATCCCAACAAGCAAATACATTAGAAGCAATTTTTACTCAAAATATGTGCAGTAGAGGCGGGTTTTCTCCCAAATACTTTGCCACAATTCACAAATATAGATAAACCCGCCCCTTTATTTTTGTCCGCGTTACCAGAAATAATTGGTTGAAAGCCTCTGGGTTTGGCGTAGAAATTAAAAGAAGACGATTCATTACTCCAATCCTCTTCCTTCCAGGAGGTAGAGATTGCTGTCAACTGTCAACTGTCAACTGTCAACTGTCAACTGAATGAACTTTCTCTACCTTACTCTGGGAAGCGTACCCAAAACCTGATACAGCAAAGAGTTAATGAAAGCGAGGGCTAGAGCACCAAGCAAAGCACTCCAAATTCCCCACCGCAATCTAAATCCTTCGACTAGCCAAGCCGCCAAGCCAAAGATAGCAGCGTTGATAACAATCATAAACAAACCAACAGTTACCAATAAAGCTGGAAAGCCCAAAACTACAAAAACTGGTCGCACTAAAGCATTCAGCAATCCAAAAACTGCCGCCGAAACCATCGCTTTGCCAAAACTGTCAATATCCACGCCTATGGGTAACTTGGAAATAATAAAAAAGCTCACAGATGTTACCAACCAAGCAATTACCAGCGAAACGATATCTATGTGCACGTGCTTATCTCCTTAAAAGACTAAACATTAAATCGGAACAACAGCACATCCCCCTCTTGTACAACATACTCTTTTCCTTCACTGCGAACTAAGCCTTTTTCCTTAGCTGCATTCATCGCACCGGTAGCCACCAAATCTTCATAAGCTACAGTTTCGGCCCGGATGAAACCCCGCTCAAAATCAGAGTGAATTACCCCCGCAGCTTGTGGCGCTAACATTCCTGCGATAATCGTCCAAGCGCGAGTTTCCTTCGGCCCGCTAGTGAAATAAGTCCGCAAACCCAATAATTCGTAAGTAGCTCGAATCAAAGATTTTAAGCCACCTTCTGTTACCCCCAGAGATTCGAGGAAATCAGCTCGTTCTTCCTCTGGTAGTTCTACCAATTCTGACTCAACTTGCGCCGAAACTATGACAACCTTAGCATTTTCTGCTTCTGCTATTTCCCGGACTTGTTCGACATAGCTATTTCCGGTTCCCAATTCGTCTTCAGACACGTTCGCTGCATAGATGATCGGCTTGTTTGTTAACAATTCTAAACCTTTAACTAATTCTGCTTCTTCGTCAGTTAAACTGGTCTGGCGTACTGGTTTTTCTGCATTCAAAACCACGACCAATTTTTCAAGGATGTTTACTTCTGCTTGAGCTTCCTTGTTGTTGCGGGCTTGTTTGCGAGTGCGATCGAGTCGGCGTTCAATTTGAGCTAAATCTGCTAAAATTAATTCGAGATTGATAATGTCAATATCTCGCTGGGGATCGACAGAACCGGAAACGTGAATGATATCATCATTGTCAAAACAGCGGACAACATGGACGATCGCATCTACAGCCCGAATGTGAGACAAAAACTGATTTCCCAGCCCTTCGCCCTGACTCGCACCCTTCACCAAACCTGCAATATCGACAAACTCCATCCGCGTGGGCACAGTTTGCACAGAATTGGAAATATTGCTCAGCACCTTCAACCGTTCGTCGGGTACTGCCACGATACCGGTATTTGGCTCGATCGTACAAAAAGGAAAATTAGCAGCAGTCGCCTTGGCATTAGCCACCAAAGCATTAAACAGAGTAGATTTGCCAACATTAGGCAGTCCGACAATTCCGGCGGTAAGCATAGCTATTTAGAAACATATCACTGTTTCAAAATATCATAAGTATCCGCAATATATTGGACAAGCCACCCCAAATCTCAAGCCTGTGTTCGGCTAAATATCTAACTTGAGGTAGATGGCTGAACGGTTCACAAGTGGTTTCCCAAAAAAGCGATCGCCCGAAACCTCTCCCTGTCCCTTATTTATCAACAAATTGGGTCCTGGGCAAGAAACTCGGTTTGGGCGATCGACCTTACAAATTCTGTTAAACTTCCCGAAGCACTAAAACATAATTTAGATTGGTTCAGGGATTGTCTGAGGAATAGGCCCCGGAACTGTTTGAGGAATCGGAGAAGGCACAGTTTCCGGCACCGGTTCAGGAATTGGCTGCGGAATTGGCGCAGGTACCGGTTCCGGTACTATCCCGGGAATCGGTTCGGGAACGGGGCCAGGCACCGGTGGCGATGCCGGTATAATAGTCGGCAGCCCGGGTTCGGTACCGGGAATCTGTGGCCCGGGAAACGGATCGGAAGTGGGATAAATCATGTTAGTGTTTAGCTCAGCTAATAGAGATGTTAAAAAAACAATTGGTCACCAATTCCAGTTATCTTTTAAAACAAAAACAACCGATTTGTGGTATTGGTTAATTAGAGTTGACAGACTTGAAAAACACCTTAAATTTATCTGCGTCTATCTGCCTTCATCTGCGGTTTTACTCTCAATCAAATATTTATGAGCTAGTTTATTATATTAAAATCAAAACAGTGGCTAACACATCTATCTAAATACCGAAAATTAACTGTTATGTCCGCCTAAAATTATGCCTTGAGTATTAGGGAATATCCCAAGCCAGATCCAGTGAGTCATCCCCAATCTCAAATCTCAAATCTCAAATCTCAAATGGTATAGCGGTTCTCGAAAAAATGAGCTATGCCCAATGCCCAATGCCCAATGCCCAATGCCCTATGCCCAATGCCCTATGCCCACGACTACTTGATCTTTCTGAGAAAGGCTATATAAGCGTGTCAGTACCAAACTCTCAACAACAAACACCCCTATTAGATGCGCTGCGCGATCGCACAAACCACCATCACAGCCCATTCTACGCCCCCGGACACAAACGCGGACAAGGCATTTCAGGGCCGTTAGTTGACTTATTCGGTGCCGCAGTATTTCGCTCAGATTTGCCCGAATTGCCAGAATTAGACAATCTCTTCAACCCAGAGGGCGTAATTGCCGAAGCTCAAAATTTAGCGGCTTCGGCTTTTGGCGCCGAACATACTCGGTTTTTAGCAAACGGTTCGACTTGCGGAATCATGGCGGCAATTGTCGCGACTTGCGGGCCGGGAGATAAAATTATCTTGCCTCGAAACATCCATCAATCGGCAATTTCTGGTTTGATTTTATCCGGTGCAATTCCCATTTTTGTCAATCCCGAATACAACCCGGATTGGGATATTGCCAACAGCATCACCCCAGAAGCAGCAGCAGCAGCCCTAAAACAACATCCCGACGCAAAAGCAGTAATGGTCGTCTACCCTACTTATCACGGCGTTTGTGGAGATTTGCGGGCGATCGCCAAAATTACCCATCAATACAACATCCCGTTATTAGTAGACGAAGCCCACGGCGCCCACTTTAACTTTCATCCAGACTTACCAGAACCAGCCCTATCCGCCGGGGCAGATTTAACAGTACAATCAATCCACAAAACCCTCGGTGCAATGACTCAAGCATCGATGTTGCACGTCAAGGGCGATCGCATAGATATTCAAAAATTAAATAGGGCATTGCAGCTTGTACAATCCACCAGTCCCAGCTACTTATTATTAGCATCATTAGACGCCGCCCGCCAACAAATCGCACTCCACGGGAAGGAGTTAATGATGCAAACTTTAGATTTAGCTGCAAAAGCGCGATCGCACATTAGTCAAATTCCCGGCTTATCAGTTTTAGAACCGTTAAATACGCCCGGTTTTGTCGCACTAGACAGAACCAGGCTAACAGTAAAAGTATCCGATTTAGGAATAACAGGATTTGCGGCTGATGAAATTCTCCACTCGCAACTCGCAGTCACCGCAGAATTACCAATGCCGCAGCATTTAACATTTATTATCAGCTTGGGAAATACAGCATCAGATATTGACAATCTGGTTAAAGGTTTCCAGAATTTAACTCACAATTTAGGAGGCGGGCACGGGGACGACGCCGGTACAACCGGGGGCGGGCAAGATGCCCACCCCACAAGAAAATTCACTCTTTGTGGAACAGGCATCTTGCCTGTTCTTGAGAATGGTGCAAGATCTCTGTTAGGATTTCCCACTCCCTCTCTCTGCCCCCGCGAGGCCTTTTTTTCCCCAGCGGAAACCGTAGGAATAGACCAAGCAGTCGATCGACTCAGTGCCGAACTCATCTGTCCCTACCCGCCAGGAATACCAGTTTTGATGCCCGGTGAAATCATTACCCCACAAGCCCTTGACTACCTGCAACACATCCTTGCAGCCGGCGGCAAAATCACAGGTTGCAGCGATCCCCGCCTCCAAACTCTCAGGGTTGTGCGAAAGTAAATATTAAGACTTGGGGATAGTGGGAAATGAGGGATAGTAGGAAATGGGAAAAATCTTCCCTCTTCCCTTTTCCCTCTTCCTTCTTCCTTCTTCCTTCTTCCTTCCATTAAAAATACAACTATGCTTTGGCCCTACGTCACTCCTGGTATCCCAGACGATTTATTTGAACGTTTACCGGGAATTCCCATGAGTAAGCGAGAAGTCCGACTGCTGTTACTCTCCCACCTGCGGCTGCAAGCAGATTCAGTGGTGTGGGACATCGGTGCAGGTACTGGTACGATCGCCGTAGAAACAGGTTTGCTGTGTCCCAAAGGTCGCATTATCGCCATCGAAAGGGATGAAGAAGTAGCAAGCTTGATTCGCCGAAATTGCGATCGATTCGAGATCAAAAACGTAGAAGTCATCGAAGGTAGCGCCCCTGAATGCCTCGAAAATCTCCCCGAACACCCCCACCGAGTCTGCATCGAAGGAGGGCGCCCGATTAAAATGATTCTCAAGGAAGTCTGGCGACACTTGCGCCCACAGGGTCGAGTTGTCGCCACAGCCTCGAATTTAGAGAATCTTTACGCCCTTTCCGAAAGCTTCGCCGAGTTGCAAGTCCGCAACATCGAGGTAGTCCAGTCCGCCGTCAACCGCTTGGAGACTCGGGGCTTGAGTCAAACCTTTGCCGCCGTCAATCCCATCTTTATTCTCAGCGGTGAAAAGTTGGATTAGTCGTTAGTCATTAGTCATCAGTCATTAGTCCTTAGACGGAAATATTCCCACACCACATCAAAGATGGTGATGTGGGCCCGGAGGCTGTATCACTGAGAATCAAACATTAAATGCAATTCTTAACCTTTTTTACGTTAGCTTAACGTTCATAATACTTATAATAAGGCCGACCTTAGCTGGAGCGATCGCCTGAGTTGAAATTTTGGATCGCCGGTTGAGGATGGGGGACGAACCTGTGCCTTAACCATCCTTGTATCCTTGTATCCTTGTATCCTTGCATCCCAAATCGACCGAGCCCGCCCAAAAAACAAAATTTTAGACCATAGTTCCAACCCCCAGATTCATCTGTGGACTAAATCTAAAATCTAAAATCTAAAATCTAAAATCTAAAATCGACTGACCTGCCGTCTCCTGTGAGAAATTCATTTTATGCCTTGGTCTCGTATCCTGAGTGGAATAGTTGCGATCGTCCTTGCTTTGGGAATGATTATTATGGGGGGATGGTACTTCACCCTCGGCTTTGGCGTCATCGTGTACCTAGGTCAATTGGAATATTTTCAGTTAGCCCGAGCTAAGGGCATTGCACCTGCTGGCAAAACCACCTTAGTTGTCAGTCAAATTCTGCTGATTACTGCCGCCCTGGCGCCTCAACTCGTAGACGCCATGTTCCCCTTAGCCGGAACTTTCATCTGTTTCTATCTGTTGTTCCAACCGAAGTTATCGACGATCGCCGATATTGCCGCTTCTATTTTAGGATTGTTCTACGGCGGCTATTTGCCCAGCTATTGGATACGGCTGCGAGTCGGACTCGATCCTGCCAATGTGGCTACAACCCAATTTTCGCAATTAGTAGCAAGCAATTTGCCCGTTAACATTTACTCGTCCCAGTCTTGGACAAGTTCCAGCAGCATATCTTTAGGATTGACTTCGCTGCTGGTGGCTTTCCTCTGCATCTGGGCCGCTGACATTGGCGCTTATTTTGTCGGCAAATTCTTCGGCCGCACTAGCCTCTCCCACATCAGCCCTAAAAAAACCGTTGAAGGTGCCGTATTTGGAGTTTGCGGCAGTATCGCCGTGGCCGCCGCCTGGTCTTGGTATTTACAATGGCCGGGGTGGCCGTATACTGGGGCAGCTTTTGGTCTGTTGATTGGCGTTGCTAGCTTGTTGGGAGATTTAACTGAGTCGATGATGAAGCGAGACGCCGGCGTTAAGGATTCGGGACAGTTGATTCCCGGTCACGGCGGCATTCTCGATCGCACTGACAGTTATGTTTTTACCGCACCCTTAGTCTACTATTTTGTGACTTTGTTATTGCCCGCGATCGACTCTTATCTCATCGCCCGCTAATTGGTCATTGGTCATTGATAACTCTTAACTCATCCCAGAGTTACCGTTGCGAGTCACGCACGCGATGCAATCATCCGCGCAGAAAGCAATCTCACAAAACAAGATTGCACTCGCAAACTTTCCTCTCTTGAAATTTATCTGCGTCCATCTCCGTCGATCTGCCTTAAATCTGCGGTTGAGTTATCAATCAAAGATTTATGCAATTCAAGTTTGCAGACTCAAAACATCTTCCCTTCTCCTTTAAGGCAAAACTCTAATTGAACCCCGACAAACAATCTCCCCCGGACTCAAAATCAACTCATCAATTGCAACTTCCTGTCCGAAATCAATTTTAAAATCCTTGAAATCACTGCTCTTGATTTCTCCATTGACTTCGATTTCCGGTACTTCAAACATCAATTCGCGACCGCTAGCAATCCGCAAACCAGTCCGCAATACAACAGGAATTTGCGTACCCCCAGCGCGCAAAATTGTCGCCACCAGCGTCAACTTCCCCGCCTCAATTTCGATCTGCGAATTTTCCAACTTCAGCGACTTTTCGCTATCTGTCAGCGGCAACATTGGCAGCAAAAATTCACTCAAAGCATCCGCCAGCAAAGGCGCTTTCAGCGACGCATTCAAATCCGCTTGAGAGAGCCTCAAAACGCCAGTCACGGGAACCGATTCGAGCAGGCGCAGTGGTTTGCCTTTGAGAGCTTGACCGAGGTTGATGCGAATCCCACAGCCCTCTAGGGCAACCTCTGTTAGGTGTAATCCTTTATACACGGCACCGCGAGCCGCTGCCGTTACTTTGGGGATTGCACCGCTGAAAATTTGTCGATCGCTCCCCTCAATTTTCACCTTCAACTCATCAACCTGCTGAACTTGCGATCGCAGCAACAACTGCACCGCCGGAGACAGCACCGAACTTGCGATCCGGCTGCCTTGGCTCGGCGGCGGTGTCTCCCCTTCCTCGTCGAGGTTGGCAGTCCCACCAGAGCTGGCCGCAGTAGCTATATTGTCAAATAAAAGAGAGTGGCGATCGACAGTCATAAACAATTTGAAAATTACAAACCTTAATATTCAAACACAAAAATTTAACTATTAACGAGCGCATCCCGTCTCACAAACCCGGTTTATACAAAGAAATATCGCCCTCAACCTCGGATTTTCCCTAAGAACGGGTTGATGAACCCACCTCGTGACATACTCCAGAAGCCGAAATCAGACATCAGCAACGCCTGAAGCAGAAAAAATCTCACCCTTCCCCCCTCAGGCTTTCTCCTGAGTTTGCCAGTTGTGCGATCCCGAGGGAAATTTCGCGATCGAGCGTATAAAATTAACCAGCAGTACTGGTTTTATGGTAGTGTTAGTTAATGGTCGTGTCAGACCCACACATTTTAAATCAGCAACAAACCAACGGTGCAGGCAATAGCCTCCCGCGAGTCTTTTCCTCGTAGTTTTTGCACAACATTCAGGGTTATGCCATAAGGACAATCTGCACCAGGCGCAACGCCCTGCAAGGATTGGTTAGCAAACATTAGAATTTCTTCCCAACCAGGAATTGAACATTGGTAGCATCGGTTAATCCATTAACCGTGTCGTATTTCCTCCCTCCACCGCTCGGGTGTTGGGGCTTTCCACATTCCCGTCATGTCTGATGAAAGGCTGCAAAAAATCCTCGCCCAGTGGGGCATTGCCTCTCGCCGTCTTGCAGAACAGATGATTGTAGCTGGACGAGTCCGGGTTAATGGCAATATTGTTCGTTTAGGACAAAAGGCGAATCCCGATCGCGATTTCATCGAAGTCGATGGAGTCCCAGTGAAACCAACAGATAGACCGGCAGAGGTCTATCTGTTGCTCAACAAACCCGCAGGCGTAGTTTCTACTTGCAGCGATCCCAGGGCGCGATCGAAAGTTCTCGACTTGCTGCCGCCCAAACTGCGATCTGGTCAAGGCATCCATCCCGTAGGACGCTTAGATGCAGATTCCACAGGCGCCCTATTGCTCACCAATGATGGTAAGCTGACATTTTGTTTGACCCATCCGCGTCACTCGATCGCCAAAACTTATCAAGTTTGGGTGCTCGGCGATCCCCCGGAACCCATACTACAAGCGTGGCGTCAGGGCATTATCTTGTCCGGTAGAAAAACATTACCCGCGAAAGTTAGAGTTATCGATCGCGCGAGAGACCAAACTCTGTTAGAAGTAATTCTATCAGAAGGGAGAAACCGACAGATTCGGCGCACCGCCGAGCAGTTGGGATATCCAGTGGTGCGCCTGCACCGCACAGCCATTGGCCCGATTCAATTGCAGCCCCCCGCAGGGCCGATATTGGCACCGGGCTGCTACCGACCCCTAGAAGATTCAGAAATTATTTTTTTATGGAATCTAGTCAACCTAACATCAATAAGCGTGCCAGTGAATCCCCAGGAGCACAGCATATGACAAAGAATTTATTGTTTTTATTCTCCCAAATAACTAAGAAGAAACTGCACTCCCAAGAGCCAGAAACTCCTCAGAAGAAATTAGCGGCAATAGGATCTCAACTCCGGGAGTACCGCGAACAGCAGTCGATTTCTTTGGACAGAGTAGCTGTCGTAACCATGATTCGGCGGAATCTGCTGCAAGCCATCGAAGACGGCCAACTCGACCAACTCCCCGAACCCGTCTACACTCAAGGTTTGATCAAGCGGTACGCCGAAGCAATGGGTTTGGACGGAACTCAGTTTGCCGACTTTTTCCCGATCGAACCGCCACCGCGATCGACCACCAAGCTATCCTGGCAGAATGGGCCACAATTGCGGCCGATGCACCTGTACCTTTTTTACACATTTCTAATTATCTGTTCAGTCAATGTCTTATCTCAGTTGATGGGCGGTTCTCTGACAACAAAAAACGGTACGGGAACCAAAGAACTAGCTCTTGAGCAAGAACAAGCTCGTTTAGCCCAGAGCGCCTCAAAAAATCAGAAAGCCGATAGTTACGATGCTGTGGAAGCAGCAAGAACAGGTCAAAGTTTAGATAAATCTGGCAATAAACCAGTCATGGTTAACGTCAGTTTAAAAGACGAATCATGGATGAAGATTGAAGTTGATGGCAAACCCGAGTTTGAGGGAACTTTGCCTTCAGGAACTGTCCGCACCTGGCAGGCCCAAAACAAATTGGTAGTTCTAGCTGGTAACGCCGGCGGTGTAATGATTGCTGTGAATAACGGACAAGCCGAACAACTCGGAGAATCTGGAGTTGCCAAACAAGTTGTTTTTACCGCCGACGAACTCAAGCCTTCAGCAAAGCCCAAAAATGAAGGATAATCGGGCATCGGGCATCGGGCATTGGGCATGGGACATAGTTAATAGTTAATAGTTAGTCGTTAGTAGTTAGTCGTTTCTCTAATAACCAATGCCCTATGCCCTATGCCCTATGCCCAATTCCCAATGCCCAATTCCCAATTTTCAATTTTTCTGGGGAGCGCGCCCGCAGATGTAAGTCATGGTTTTGAGCCGATCGCGCACCTCCCAATTCAAAGCTTCGCGCCGATACCGCCAGCCCCAATTTCCCTCTGCTTTCCCCGGAAAATTCATCCGCGCGTCGGTATCCAAACCCAACAAATCTTGAAAGGGCACGATCGCCAAATTAGCAATAGAAAACCAACCCATGCGGATTAAAGACCAGTGAATTCCTTGGGGATCGATGCAGCCCAAATAACGCAAAACCTCATCTCTTTCGTAGTTTTGCAGTTGATTGAACCAGCCAACAGTCGTGTCGTTGTCGTGGGTACCGGTGTAAACTACACAGTTACGAACATAATTGAAAGGCAAAAAAGGATCGCCAGGCCCCGCACCGAAAGCAAACTGCAAAATCTTCATTCCGGGAAACTCAAACCGATCGCGCAAAGCTTCCACTTCCGGAGTAATTACCCCCAAATCCTCAGCGATAATCGGCAAATTGCCGAACTTCTCGTTAATTACCTCAAACAAAGCCGTTCCCGGCGCATTAATCCACTCTCCGTCGATCGCAGTTTCCTGCCCGCGCTTCACCGCCCAGTAAGCATCAAATCCTCGAAAGTGGTCAATCCGAGTCACATCTACATAAGCGAAAATCGCCTCAAAACGCTGCACCCACCACTGAAAATTAGTTGCTTCCAAAGCCTCCCAATTGTAAACAGGATTGCCCCACAATTGACCTGTTGCGCTGAAGTAATCCGGCGGAACTCCCGCCATCAAAGCTGGTTCTCCAGTTGCTTCATCCAAACAAAACAAGTCCGGATGCGACCACACATCAGCACTGTCGTGAGCGACATAAATCGGAATGTCACCAATAATTTTAATGTCGCGCAGGTTCGCATAGCGTTTCAACTCAGTCCACTGGCGGAAAAACTCGAACTGCACGTATTTGTAGTAATAAATCTCATTATGTAGCTCCTGCCGCCACTTGTCTAGCGCCTCCGGTTGGCGCTGTGCAATTTCTGGTTCCCAAGTGTGCCAGCTCGTGCCGTTGAAGCTGTCTTTTAGTGCCATAAATAAGGCATAATCTTCCAGCCAACTCGCTTTGCTCTCGCAAAAAGCCGAGAATTCTCTTTGCTGCACCGGCGATGCTTTCGCTTTGAAGTTTTCGCAGGCTTTTTTGAGCAGGGGTATTTTGTGTGCGATCGCGCGATCGAATTCTACTGTATCCAGGGGAAATTCCGGCGAATGAGCTAAATCTTCATCGCTGAGCAATTGCTCGTCCCGCAGAATTTCCGGGCTCAGCATCAGCGGATTTCCTGCCATTGCTGAATAGCACGAATAAGGAGAATTGCCGTATCCAGTCGGGCCCAGCGGCAATATCTGCCAGTATTGCTGGTCGCTCTCTACTAAAAAGTCAATAAAGCGATATGCTTCTATTCCCATATCCCCAACACCAAATCGGCTGGGAAAAGATGTCGGGTGGAGTAAAATGCCGCTAGCTCGGGGAAAAAGCATAATCTATCTAAAGATATAGGAGTTAAACATTGACAATTTGACCGATATTCCCTAGAGGTTAAACTTCGCAGTTTGTAGGGCGATTTTCAGGGCAAATACTTTTGCGATTGTCTCATATTTTCTGCTGGAACGTGGCTAAATATTTGTGTCGCAATCTCATCACAAATGCTGAGGCGATCGCAAAACATCAAGCTCCCCACTTACCAGAAAGAATTGGTTGAAAGCCGTAACCCCGATCGGGAGAAATTAAAATCAGACTATTCATTACTCCAATCCTCCGACTTAAGGGTAGAGGTCGCTCTCTGGGGGTCAACTGTCAAGTGTCAACTGTTGAAACCCTTGCCAGCACTGCGGTCAATTGAGATCTCTTACCCAGGATCGTTTGCTGCTGACTATTTTGGTCGATCGCACCCAGTTTATGCACAAGTTTATTTATAACTTTTAAGTGGCTTTCGCTCTATCTGTCTGGAGTCGTACATTGCGATCTCCGGGCCAAACATCAAACAAGTTCCCAAACAGGATGCAACTATATGTCCGCGTTCCAAACCCTGATGCAGTAAGCGATCCGATTTTAGATTTTAGATTCTTCGACCGGAGCGAGCGAACAAGTTTTAGACTTTAGCTTTACTCCACATATTCATCACCGGAGCAGAAACAGGAGTCTAAAATTTTTGGTTTTCTGCACACTCATAGCTTCAGGGGCTTGTACAGGTTTTTGGGCGGGGTCATTGATAATCCAAAATGGCATTAGCCCTCCTGCTCCTGAGAGCCAATGCACAAATCAGCCGACTGTTTTTGTATCTCAACAAACAGTCGGCTGCAAAATTACGGTGAAAATGCTGAGTTTAAGTTTCCTTGTTCAACAATTTCTCAACTTGTTTGAGAGCTATAGTGCCGACATTGTAAGCAGCCCAGCCGCCCGCCAACAAAACCGGACTCAATACTATTAGTATGCGCCAGTCAAAATCCATGAGTTCTCCTCCTAAAGTTTTTTAACAAATTCTCATAATCTATTTGTATCTCATTTTGTCGCCATTCTCCTGACTCCTCAAGCAAATATTGTCGCCGAAAAAGTTCCTCCACAGCAAGGAGCGATCGCGCTTGCAGGACATCGCGCCCCAGTAATTGAGACTGCAACTCGCTCTCGTCAACCTTGATCCGCTGTCCTTACACCAAATTATCCCAAAATCTGCTTGGCAATCCCTTCCACCACTTGAGTTAGAGGGTCTTTAGGGAAGTGCAGGGCAAACACCCCCTTGCTGGCTAACAGCATCATCTTGTCGCTGTGGGGCAGCACCCCTCCAACTGGGATGTTGTAAATACTCTCTACTTGCTGCTTCAAATCCTCGAAATCCAAGGATTCTGGCGCTTTGTTGATCGCGATCAAAATCTTGGGAACTTCTAATTTGCGGGCCACATCTACCGTGACAGCCGTTCCCTGAAAATCTTGCTGATCCGGACGCAGAATCAGCAGCAGGATATCCGAAATCGTGATGCTGAGAAGGGTTTCTTCGTTGAGTCCTGGGTGCGTGTCAATAAATAGGTAGTCTAAGTTCAGAACGTCGATCAGTTCTTGAAAGCCGTCGGTAAGCAGTCCCACGTCGTAGCCTTCCCGCAAAACTCGCGCTATCTCCCCTGCTTTAATGCTCGAAGGAATCAGATAGAGGCTGCCGTTACGGGCTAATTTTGGCAGCAGCGAACTCACATTGTAAGCCGTATCCGAGATCGGACACCTGCCCCACAGGTAATCGTTGAGGCAGCGATCCATGTTGTTCTCGCTGAAACCGAACAGCACGTGAATCCCGGGCGATTGAATGTCTGTGTCCACAATGGCGACCCTGTTTCCGCCGCGAGCGATAATAGATGCCAGGTTTGCAGTCATGTTAGATTTGCCAGTGCCACCCCGGTAAGAGTGGACAGAGATGATTTTGGACATGATAGGCGTATTGCAAAGATTAAACAATTATCTCTTTAAGTCTAATCATTTATGGACTTTCAAGTTTTTGAGATGCTGGACTTTTATTGAGATCGGTTGTTGATGTATGTGCTGTATAGGTGGGAACCCTGCTTAGCTGCGAAGTCTGCCCATCAATCAGACTCTAGAAACTAAGGAATTCATGAGAGGCGTATCAGACTGTAGTCTACAACCAACAGTAATCTCAACAACCTGATTTGTAAGATAGAGGGCGTAGTAGTTCGCCCACTAGGTGTAACAGCGTAAAAACGGAATGCAAGTCATATTTGACGATAAGTTCTACAACTATGACGGGTAGAAACGAAGAGCATCAATTATTATGTAATTCGTGATTGCATCAAGTTCTCTATCAATCTTCCTTGCCTGTCAAATCCTCCTGGTCTGTTAAAGTATCCATCTTTTCATCTTTTATCCTCTTGTCTGCGCTCCTGCGCTGCCGCATCTGCTTTGCCCTGGCTTGCAAATCGCTGAACCCCTCATCGGGTTCGGTTTCGCCAGAACTAGCACTCGTACCAGGATCGATCGCGCTTTCTGTTTTTGAGTCGCTTTCCGATGCAGTCGCGGCGGCCCGCTGCTTCTGCTGTTTGGCTTTTAGCTGCAACTGAGCTAAGAATTCGTCTGCCTCGCTTTGGGCCTGGGGAAGAGCCGCAGCACCGAGCGTTATTTCTTGGGGATCCGACGGAGTTTTTTCAGAGGTATCTTTTTTGCTACTTTTGAGTTCATCTTTTTTGAGCTGCAATTCTTTAAAGAAATCTGATTCTACAATGTCTGCAACTTGTTGTTCTTTTTGGGCTTGGTCTATTTCGATTTTGAATACTTGTTTTACGCGATCGGTAATTGCTTTCCCGTATGCCGATTTATTAAATCTGTCTGCTGATACAATGCTGCCACCAGTTAGAATTAATGCTAAGGCTGGCGCTGCTACAGGCACCCACCCTCCCAACAGAAAAATCCCAAAACCGATCGCGCCACACCCCGACAGTATTGCTGCGAATGTCAGCGCCAGCTTCCATGGGTGAGCCATCCGCGATGCCATGGTTCCTCCCACAATTGACCATCCTGCAATCCACAGGATTTCTGCCCATTCCGGCCAAAACCAAAACATCGGTCTCTTGTCTAAAACAGCACTCAAAATTTGGCTAATTACTTGTGCGTGTACCACGATCCCCGGCATGAATTGGTTTTTTTGCTGCTGCCCACTGTAAGGAGTATAAAATACATCTTTAACGGTTTCTGTGGTGTAACCGATCAGCACTATTTTATCTTTAACTAAATTCGGACTGACTTTCCCTTGTAAAACATCGGTAATTGTGACTTTGTTTGCGACTTGGCTCCTGGAGTGATAATTAATTAGTATTTGATATCCCCTCGCATCGACATTGCTATATCCTCCGTCATTGCTTTTTAATTTTTTAAATTTGGTTTTTCCCAGCCATAAAGATTGATCTGCTGCCAGTCTGGGAAAAATTTTATACTTTTGCAGGTAGCGGAGTGATAGCTGGAGGTTGAAGGAAGTTAAAACTTGAGAATTGTCATTGCAAAGATGTTTTTCTACCGAATTATCGCCCTTAATTATCGGTGGTTTCATAAATAATAAAGCCCTGCGGAGTATGCCGCCCGGATCGATTCCAAAATCTGCAAATCCCACCCGGTTTGCTGACATTCCCGGAGGAGGGGGAGAACCGGGAGTGTCGGGGCCTCCGTCGGTGACTAAACATACCCCGATAATTCGATCGCTTTTTTGTAAAACTTTAGTTAATTCCTCACGCCCCTCTCCTAAAGGTACATCTCGCAGTACGTCTAAGCCGATGACTGTCGGCTGCATTTTTTCTAGTTTTTGTAATATTTCAGCTATTTTGCGATCGGATATCGGCCATTGCTTTAGTTTCTGAATATCTGCTTCGGTAATCCCCACAATTAGCAAGCGCGGGTCTGGCTTTTCGTCGGGACGCCATCTCAGCATTTGGTCGTAAGCGCTTAATTCTACTGGTTCCAGTATTCCTAGGTGTCTAGTCCCGACCAACGATAATGTTACTGCCGCGGTGGCAATTAATACAGAGCTAACAACTGTTAGTGATGGTTTATACAGTTGACTCAATTGAGCCGCTGCCGAACGAATTTTGTCAGATAGAAATTTGTTAGATATTTTAGTCATTGCCACAATATAAAATTTTGACTCGTTTCACCGAACAGCAGTTATGTTGCTTGTCGGCACCTACACGAGACTTCCTCCATCTTAGAACACCCGGAAACTCCGACCGATTTGTAACAAAACTTTACATTTCGCTACCAGCGAAATGTATATGGAATAACAGTCGCGACCTCGACCGCTGGATTTACCGTCCCCAGAATCCAGTTGCAGCTCCAATTAATTAATGTTATTGATTTGTCAAGGTTCAAATTCTGTATCTGCGGTGTGAGACTAGCTTCTCAAAAATATTGGTCGCCAGCAGGGAGAAAAAATTTATGTACCAAAAAACATTTAAAGTTGATGAATCCGGGATTGTTGAAATTAGCATTCTCGCTACGGGGGACAGCAACAAATCACTAGAAGTTGGCAAGCGTTACGTGCGATCGTTTTCGATGATTTGCGAACCAGACGCTCGATCGGCAGATGGCAGATACAGTTGTTAAAGGGTTCGTAGAGCGCATCGCACCCCAGCCAACTCTCAATAGCGATTTGGCAAATCCCGACCCGATGACGTGGCTCGAAGTTTATGCTAAAAATGAGATTTGGTACGAAACTCTCGCTACTTGAACCCAAATGCGGCGACAGACACCGAGATATGCGAGACCCAGAGCCAAGTAGACCTAATTGTTTCAGTCCCAAGGACTGGAATCAGTGGTAGGTCAATCGCTGGTTGAGTCTCTTTAAAAATCGCTATTTATTGAACTTTTTTCCTTCTTTTGATGGCGATGCGAACAATCAAAACTTGACCGGATCGCGCCCGGGCTGAGAACTCCAGACTAACAGTAGAGACGCGATCTATAATATATCTATAAGGTTGGTGAAAAAATGAAACGTTTTCTACATTTTACTGCACTCGCGATCGCTGTATGTGCGATCGCACTTAGTGTCCCCAGTTTCCTGCCACCGATGCAGGCAGTGCCTGCACCAATGCTGCTGAGTCAGAATGTTAAATTTAAACCTCCCGATGTAGACGCCCCCGACAACAGGCAATCGGCGACGCATCGAGGGAATGCTTGTCCGCAGGATTTATCTATTGTTCCTTTAATACCTAAAAGCAATGATGGTTTAACCATAGCAGAATCGCCAACATTCTTGGCCTATGTTTCTCACCCTTCGACTCAAGTGGAGTTTACATTGCAAGCTGACGATGGAAAAGGAATCGATGCTTATAAAACGACTTTCAAAGTTGACAAACCGGGGATAATAGAAGTCAGTATTCCCAACAAAGGGGAGGGCAAAAAAACTCTGGAGGTTAACCAGCGGTATCAGTGGTCGTTTTCCGTGGCTTGCAATGACGATCCGTCGGGAAATTATTTTGTTAAAGGGTTTGTGAAGCGCATTGAACCCGAGGAAACTCTCAAGAAAAATTTGGCAAATCCTGACCCTATGGCTAGGGCTATCGCTTATGCTGAAAATAATATTTGGTACGATACAATTGGTACTCTAGCCCAAATGCGGCGAGGATCACCCAATGATGCGAGTCTGAGGGCCGAGTGGAAGCAATTGTTGCAGTCCCAAAAACTCGAATCAGTTGCCGATCAACCGCTAGGTCAGTCTTTTTAAGCCTCCCTATTTCTCAAGGCTTTCTTTTGTCCTTCTTCTGAGGCTGTGAAGATTGACAAATTAAACCGATCGCCCGCTGCGATTCTTACTCCTAGTCTGGAGTAAAAATCCGAACCCTGATTTTATTCTATCTGGTGAAAAAAATGAAACGTTTTCTACATTTTACTGCACTGGCGATCGCTGTATTGGCGATCGCAATTACTGTCCCCAGCTTGTTTTCACCGATGCAGGCTGTCCCTGCACCAACTCCCCTGGGTCAGAATGTTAATTTCACACCCCCAGAGGTCACAGCCCCCGAGAACCGCCAAGGGGGAGCGCATCGAGGCTGTCAGTTGCAGGATGGTTTATCGATTACTCCCTTAATACCTGAAAGCAATATTGGCTTAACCCTCACAGAGTCGCCAACATTTTTTGTCTATGTTTCTCAACCGGCGGCTCAAGTAGAGTTTGTTTTGCTAAACGAAGATGAATCCGAAGTAGTCTACGAATCTAGTTTAAAAGTTGACAAAGCTGGAATTGTGGGAGTTAGCCTTTCTGACAAAGGTAAGACAAAAAATATTGAGGTTGGTAAGCGATATGTCTGGTCGTTTGCACTGGCTTGCGATCCTCAGGAACGATCGGGAGATTATATTATTAAAGGATGGATGCAGCGAGTTGAACCGCAAGGAACTCTCAAGAGCGCTTTGGCAAATCCCGACCCGAGGGCGAAGCTGATCGCTTATGCTAAAAATGGCATTTGGTACGAGACTCTGGCGACTTTAGCCCAAATGCGTAGTGTCGCACCCGATGATGCGCGGCTGAAGACTGAGTGGACGCAATTGTTGAAGTCCCAAAAACTCGAAGCAGTCGCCGATAAACCCCTAGTTCAGCCTCTTTAAGCGTCCCGATTTCTCAAGGCTTAATTTGTCCTTCTTATGAGAATCTGAAGATTGACAAATTAAGCCGATCGCCCGCTGCGATTCAAACTCCTAGGGATGATTCATTCAGTTGACAGTTGACCGCTTGACAGTTGAGAGCGACCTCTACCTCGAAGGAAGAGGATTGGAGTAATGAATAGTCTTCTTTTAATTTCTCCCGATCGGGCGGGCGGGCTTTAAACCAATTCTTTCTGGTAAAAATGCCAGGCCCAACATTCCTGCTATGCCGTTAAAAAATGAAACGTTTTCTAAATGGGGTTGCACTGGCGATCGCCGCATTTGCGATCGCACTTACTCTCCCCAGTTTAGTGCCACCGATGCAGGCTGTCCCTGCACCAATTCTGCTGAGTCAGAATATTAATTTTAGACCTCCAGATTTAATAACCCCCGACAACCGACGAGGAACACCTGCGTTCCTCTCCCCCTGTCCGGTGGATTTATCTATTATTCCTTTAATGCCTCCAACTAATATCGGCTTAACCCTCACAGAGTCGCCGACATTCTTTGCCTATGTCTCTCTCAATTCGACTCAAGTCGAGTTTATTTTGCAAACTGACGATGAAAAACTAACCGAGGTTTACAAAACTACTTTCAAAGTTGACAAGCCCGGGATAGTTGAGGTCAATATTCCTAAAAAAACCGATCGCCAAACATTTATTGAGGTTAAGAAGCGATATCAGTGGTGGTTTTTGGTGGCTTGCGATCCTGACGATCGCTCTTCGGACTATTATGTTAAAGGGTTCGTGCAGCGCATTGCACCGCAGGAAACTCTCAAGAACGATTTGGCAAATCCCGACCCTATGGCGAGGGCGATCGCCTATGCTAAAAATGGGATTTGGTACGATACTATTTCTACCCTAGCCCAAATGCGGCGACAAGCTCCTGACGATCCGATGCTGAAAGCAGAGTGGACGCAATTGTTGAACTCCCAAAAACTAGAATCGATTGCCTATAAACCGCTAGTTCAGTCTTTTTAATCGAGACTATTTAGCCAAATCTAAAATCTAAAATCTAAACTCGCTTGATGACTAATAACTCTCCAACAATTCTCGCCCTTGATTTTGACGGTGTAATTTGTGACGGACTAATCGAATATTTCCAAACCGCTTGGCGTACCTACTGCCAAATCTGGCAATCAGTCGAAATAGTCCCCGATGCAGATTTAGCTTTGAGTTTTTACCGAGTGCGGCCAGCCATCGAAACCGGTTGGGAAATGCCCCTGCTGATTCGCGCACTGCTGACAGGAATTACCGAAGAGCAAATTTTGCTAGACTGGCCAAACATTGTCCCGCAGTTATTGACCGAAAATAATTTAAAACCCCAGTCTGTCGGCGCAATGTTAGACGGACTGCGCGATAATTGGATTGCTGAGGATTTAGCTGGGTGGCTGTCTTTGCACCGCTTTTATCCCGGAATAGCCGATCGCCTGCACTCGTTACAGGATAGTTCGGTCAAAGTCGCGATCGTCACCACCAAGGAAGGCCGTTTTGTGCGGGAACTCTTGCAGCTAGCGGGCGTACAAATGCCGTCGGAGTTAATTTTTGGCAAGGAATACAACAAGCCGAAACACCAAATATTGCGGGAATTTTTGGCAGCTTCTGGCAAAGATACGACTATTTGGTTTGTGGAAGATCGGTTAAAAACTTTGGTTTCTGTGAAGCAGCAGCCGGATTTATCTCAGGTGAGGTTGTTTTTGGCTGACTGGGGTTACAATACTTTGGCAGAACGGGAATCTGTGGCTCAAAATCCACCTGTTCAATTGCTTTCTCTGTCGCAGTTTGCCGGAGATTTTGTCGATTGGCTGCCTGACGAATGTTGATCTTAGACTTGTTGGGAGGGAGATTTTTTTTCGCTTAGCAGAGTCAAAAAAAATCCCCAAATTTTACACTTTTTTTGTTGACTTTTGCGGCGCTGGTATGGTATTATTATATAATGGGATGGTTGCAAAAATAATATTTTTAAACATATTCCCATTATGATATAAATATAACAGGAATTCCCCAAAAAATCAAGCATACCGACAAAAAAAATCGATTTTTTTTTGTCGGTGACTGTAATAAAATAGGTTCGTAGTGAGGACTTTAGTCCTTATTTTCCAGGTTCGTAGTGAGGACTTTAGTCCTTCTTTCCAGGTTCGTAGTGAGGACTTTAGTCCTTCTTTTCCCGAGGACTTGCATTCCGAACGATCGCACCAATCTGAGACTTAAAACCAATGCTAGATTTAACTAAAGCAGCCAAAGCAATGCAGGGAATGAGCCAGCATTTGAATGTGGAGGCTTTGGCGGCTCGCCAGCGTTTGCAAGTGGCTCAGAATTTGCTGGAACAGGCGGCAGTGGGACAAGAAAAATTGGTAGAATTGCAAGAGAGTTGGAGCGATCGCACTTTATTCAATGCAGCCACGCCGATCGAGCCATTGTCCGATCGCACCTACATCACCGCACCGCCCGCCGCCCACACAGTCTTCGCCACAGACGGATCGCAAATTTCGCCCAGCCATCACGAAATCGCCTACTGCTACCTGATCAACGTCGGTACAGTCATGCTGCACTACGGGCAAAGCCGCCACCCAGTATTAGACAGCGTGCCCGAAGTTTTCTACAAACCCGAAGACTTGTATGCTTCGCGCCAGTGGGGAATTAGAACCGAAGAGTGGATGGGATACCGGCGCGCCGTTTCCGAAGCCATCGCCCTCGCGGAAATGGGCTGCAATTGGGCAAAATTTAACGACAATCAACTACCCGCGCCAACTTTGGCAATGGTAGATGGTTCCCTGATTTATTGGTTTTTGGAACAGTTACCTAGCGAAGCGCGCGATCGAATTTTGCAACCAATTTTAGAAGCTTGGGACAAATTGCGCGTAGCAAAAATTCCCCTATTAGGATACTTGAGCGCTTCTCGCAGCACCGAAAGCTTATCTTTTTTGCGGTTTCAAGCTTGCACCCACGAAGTACCAGACTGCATGACAAACTGCCCCAACGTCGGATTTTCTGCCACCAGTGCTTTCGATGAAAAAGCACCTTGTCAAGAATTTGAACCCCTACGAGATTCCGTCTTGTGGGCCACAATCCTGCTACCCGGACAAAGAAGCCCGTTGTGGAAATCCCACGCTCGAATTTTAGATTTATACGGTCTCAATCCCATCTATTTTTGTTATGTTCATGTTGGCACAGAAATTGCTAGAATAGAAATTCCGGAATGGGTAGCACAAGATAATACAGAGCTAGATTTAGCCTTAGGAATGATGCTAGCTCAAGTACACAAAGGCGGTGGCTATCCCGTGACGCTAGCAGAAGCCCACAACCAAGCAGTAGTCACCGGGGGCGATCGAAGTAGCTTTTTTGCTTTGTTAGAGCAGCAAATGATTAAAGCAGGTTTAAAAAATGTCGGTATTTCTAATAAGGAAACCCGGAAGCGCGGTAGTATTGCTTGAATTAAAAATAAGAGTTAAAAATGTTATATGCCAATAGAGTTAATTATCTTAATTGCTTCCTTACTTGTTTCTTGGTTGGTGTTTAATTGGGCTTTTAAAGTATTGAAAGCCAGCGTTGGTACAGCGATTGCTCTAGCAGCAATTGTGCTGGCGATGCAGTTATTGTTTGGTATCGGGCCAAATCAACTTTTTCAACACATCACTCACCTGCCACAAACCCTTGGGAAAATAATTTTTGGCAGGTAATCCGATTTTAGATTTCAGATTTTAGATTTCAGATTTGTTCTCTCATCTAAAATCTAAAACCGCAAATCTGCCGACTTTAGGAAAAATATTCCTTTCTCCTTACTTCCTTCTGTCAACTGTCAACTGTCAACTGTCAACTGTCAACTGTCAACTGTCAACCGTCAACCGTCAACTGTCTAACTTCCCAGCATTTGCAGCTTGTACAAACTAGCATACAAACCTTCTTGTTGCAACAACTCTTCGTGGCTGCCAGACTCTACTAACTGCCCGCGTTTGAGCACCAAAATGCGATCGACATTTCGGATAGTCGAGAGCCTGTGAGCAATGATTATAGCCGTTCTGTCCGCCATCAAACGCTCCAGAGCCTCTTGAATCAAAGCTTCCGTTCCCACATCCAAACTAGCAGTCGCCTCGTCGAGCACTAAAATACTGGGGTTGCGAATGGCGGCGCGAGCAAACGCTAACAACTGCTTTTGTCCCCCCGAAAGATTCGTTCCCCTTTCCCGCAATTGCGTGTCATAACCTTGAGGTAATTCTTCAATTAAACGAGCAACATTCGTCTTTTCTGCTGCTGCTCGAATCTCCTCCATCGAGTAACTTTCGCCAAGGCTAATATTGCTCTTCACATCGCCAGCAAATAGAAAGCCATCTTGAATAATAACACCTACGTGTCTCCGCAATTCTGCTTGAGGTAAATCGCGAATATCTATACCATCGATCAGAATCCGTCCTCGGGTGGGCTCGTAAAGGCGGCACAAGAGACGGATGATCGAACTTTTGCCTGCACCAGTAGGGCCAACTAATGCTACTTTTTCGCCGGATTTGATGGTAAAATTGAGGTCTTGCAGAACATATTCGTTTTCTTTGTAAGCAAACCACACATTGTCAAATTGGATTTCTCCGGATGCAGCTTGCTTTGATTGGGCATGAGCAACTAGGGATTTTTGATTGTTAGCTGATAGGCGATATTCAGAAGTTACAGGAGTTTGATTACTTTCTACCAATTCTGGCTCATTTGAAGATAAATTATAAGCAAGTGCCTCTGGATGACCGGCCATCAGCAACGGCGAATAATATTCCCTTCTTCCTGCTTCCCTCTTCCCTCTTCCTTCTTGCTTCTTCCCTCTTCCTTCTTCCTTCTTCCATTTTCCTTCTTCCTTCGCCCCGCTAATTGGATCTTTAATTTCGATCGGTTCGTTGAGAATATCGCTAATCCGTTCGACTGCGGTAAATCCTGCTTGAATAGCCGTAAATTTCTCGGCAAATTGCCGCAGCGGATCGAAGAGACGCTGAGCAAATAAAATGAATGCAGACAGAGTACCAAAGTTAATTGTACCTTGCAGAAGGCTTTGACCGCCCATCCACAAAACGGCTGCAATCGCCACTAAAGCAATCCATTCTAATGTTGCAGATACGGCTGAGTCGTAAAAGATAGTTTTATCAACTGCTTTAATGTAGCATTTATTGGTAACGTTAAACAATTCTGAGTTGAATCTTTCCCGGCGGAATAGCTGCACTACGCCAATACCCGTCAGGTTTTCTTGCAGTTGGGCGTTGAGATCGGAAAGTTCTTCTCTGGTGGTGTAATTTGCTATGCGAAATTGGTTCTGAAAATAAATGATTATGGCGGCAATTGGGATCATCATTAATACCAACATTAAAGCTAGTTGCCATTGCATGGTAAACATGAAAATGGCAATTACTAATATTGAAAATAAATCGCTGACAATCCCGATCGCCCCTGAGGAAAAAACCTCTCCCAAAGCTTCCACGTCACTGGTGAGGCGCGTCATCAATTTACCGACAGGAGTGCGATCGAAAAATCGCACCGCTAGCGAGGTGACGTGTACAAACAAATCATTTCTAATATCAGTAGTAATAATTTGCCCTACTTTTGTGACTAAATATCCTTGAACTGATTGCAGTCCCAATCTAAATGTTATAGTTAGCATCAGCAAGACTGCCAAAACATTTAATGCAGTAGATAAAGGCAATCCCTGTAAAAATTGATAGGTAGGTTCTGCTCGAATTACCGAAATTGCCTGTCCGATCAGAATCGGTTGAACTGCTCCTGAGACTGCTAGCGGTACTAATAGTGCGATCGAAATAATCAGCAAGCGTTTGCTGCGGGTTGCGTAAGATGCCAACCTCAGGAATAACCGCCAGTCTGTATCGCGGCGGGGTTGGTTTTCGGTGTCTGCTACTGGTGAGGAAATGGTCATTCGATTTTAGATTTTAGATTTTAGATTTTAGATTGCAGAAGCGAGCCTGCTGGTAAATTAGGGGGCTTTTGCTCAGGATAGTGAGCTTTTTTGCTCCGCAGCTTGTAGCGCGGGTGGGCGCTGGAAGTTCGATCGGTCTTTAAGCAGAAAACCTGTAGAATATATCCAAGCAATAATTGTAGCAAATACAGTCAGTTAAATCATGGAATCTTCTACAGCTACAGTAAATTCTTTGTCCCGACAGATAGAAACACCTAGATTGTATCTGAGACAATTTACTCCAGACGATTTAGATGAGCTGTACCGCATCTACAGCGATGCGGAAGTGATGAAGTATCTGAGCGAAGGCGTCAGAAATAAAGAAGAAACAGCAGCAGATTTATTTCAGATAATCGGAGATTGGGAAAAACATGGTTTCGGTTTGTGGGCTGTTGTCAACAAACAAAATAACCAATTGATCGGCGACGGGGGGCTTCGCTTCTTAGGCAAAACATCTGAAGTAGAAGTCGGTTACGTGTTAGCAAAAGCGTATTGGGGGAAAGGTTTAGCATCGGAAGTTGCAGCGGCGACGCTCAAGTATGGATTTGAAGTATTGAAACTAGAAAAAATTGGAGCTGTTGCAGATGCCGAAAACAGATCCTCGCGGCGGGTAATGGAAAAAGTGGGGATGAAATACCAGCATAATTTTGACGATTGCGGTCGCGATCGAGTATATTATGCGATCGCAAGACTCTAATATTTTACCTCAAACGAAACCCAACTAAAATATTTTTAGCCAGACAAAATTTGAAATATTAAAGTTGGAGAGAATAGTTGCGATCGCCCGCCCCCAAAATATCGCCTCCCAGCGGGTGATGCAGAAAGTTGGTTTCAAATATGAAAACAACGCTCGTTATTATGAAACTGATGTAGTATGTTATTCAATATCGCGATCGCAATATTCTCAGGAGTAAAAATCTATGCGTAAACTTTTGTTGCAAATAGTGGTGCTAAGTCCAGTAATTTTAACTTTTTGCTGGATGAATCCTAAAAGTGCGATCGCCCTGGAAGTCGATCGCCAAACCAACGCACCAACTCCCACAAATGTCTCTCAATCGGCTGACATTGCACCGAGTAGCTGGGCTTTTCAGGCACTACTATCCTTAGCAAAACGCTACAGTTGTCCGATTGTCGCCCCAGTTGGTACTACTCTGGGCGATCGACCTTTAAAACGCTCTGAGTTTGCGGTAAGTTTAAATAGTTGTTTGGTAAACGTCGATCGGGCGATCGCAGCAGGTACGCCAAAAGTCGGCCCAGAAGATTTAGCCATAGTCCAACGTTTACAGACTGAATTCGCCCCTGAATTAGCGACGCTGCGGGGTAGAGTTGACGCATTAGAAGCTCGTAGTGGTGAATTGGAACAAAATCGAAATCCCCCCCTTTCAGAACCCAATTCTGTACCTTTACCAGCGCCTTCTCCCCAAACAGCCCCTCAGCGAGTGAGACTTAACCTTGACAGTCGCACTTCTGGGAATCTTATAGGACAAGATACATTAAGAACTAGAAATTTTGGCGGCATTAATCAGCCAGTAACTCCACTACCATCACCTACAACCACAGCCTTGCCCGCCCAAACCCAACAATTCGATCGCGAAGGATACAACCGCATTTATGACAACTCCTATCAGCGGGCTAGCAACAACCCGCTTTCCACATTTGGCATCGATGTCGATACAGCATCCTACAGCAATGTCCGACGCTTTATCAACAGCGGCGTGATGCCGCCCAAAGATGCAGTGCGCCTCGAAGAACTAATTAATTACTTTACCTACGACTATCCGCAGCCAAAGGGCGATCGACCTTTTTCAATTAATACAGAAGTCGCCAATGCTCCCTGGAATCCCCAACACAAATTAGTCCACATTGGCTTGCAAGGAAAAAGCATTTCCACCAAAAATTTACCGCCGAACAATCTCGTATTTCTGATCGATGTTTCCGGTTCCATGAATTCGCCCGACAAATTGCCGTTAGTCAAAGCATCTTTGAAATATCTCGTCAGCGAATTGCGAGCCAAAGATAGCGTCACTATTGTAGTCTATGCCGGAGCCGCCGGGTTAGTCTTGCCTCCAACACCGGGCAACCAAAAAGAAAAGATATTAGATAGCATTGACAAGCTAGAAGCAGGTGGTTCTACCGCAGGCGGAGCAGGTATTCAACTAGCCTACAAAGTTGCTAAAGACAACTTTATTAAACAAGGAAACAACCGCGTTATTCTGGCAACGGACGGCGATTTTAATGTTGGCGTTTCCAGCGATGGCGAACTCGTGCGGATGATTGAAGAAAAACGAGAACAAGGAGTCTTTCTGAGCGTCTTGGGATTTGGTACTGGCAATTTGCAAGATGCAAAAATGGAACAGCTAGCCGATAAAGGTAATGGCAATTATGCTTATATCGACAGTTTGTTGGAAGCCAAAAAAGTGCTAGTCACTCAAATGGGAGGCACGCTATTTACCATCGCCAAAGATGTGAAAATTCAAGTAGAGTTCAATCCAGCTAAAGTTCAAGCTTACCGTTTAGTTGGTTACGAAAATAGAGTTTTGCAAAATCAAGACTTTAACGATGACAAAAAAGATGCAGGTGAATTAGGTGCGGGACATTCGGTAACAGCAATTTACGAAATTATTCCGGTTGGTGTCGCCAGCGATGTCAAATTGCCGGAGGTCGATCCATTAAAATATCAACCGAATCCAGCCACTGCTTCTACCTCTCAAACTGATGAATTGATGCAGGTAAAGTTGCGTTACAAAAACCCCAATGAGACAGTGAGTCAGTTAATTACGCAGTCAGTAATCGACAAACCTGTGAAACTAGAAAATGCCTCTGCTAACTTCAGATTTGCTGCTGCTGTAGCTGCTTTCGGGATGGTTTTGAGAGATTCTGAGTACAAGGGAGCAGCTAGTTTCGATCAAGTATTGAGACTGGCAAGTCAGGCGAAAGGTGAAGACAAGGAAGGCTATCGGGCAGAGTTCATTCGTTTAGTTGAAAACTGCAAAACGCTAGTAGCAAAGATAGGAGTAAAGTAGTTTTGTAGGGTGTGAGTTACCTTGCTTTTACCCATCTATTTGTTACAAGCCTCGGGTGCATCTCACTTTATGCAAATATATTCGTAGGGGCGAAGCATTTCGGCAATAAATCTCTGGTTATGACTAACAAATTGTTTGCCGAAATGCTTCGCCCTTGCACTCATAGAGATGAACCCCCAGGATATGCCTTCAATTTTCCTGCTAGAATAGTGATTGTCCATCATGCAACAAATAGAAACGGCCAGATTGTATCTGAGGCAATTTACGCCAGATGACTTAGACGATCTGTACCGTATTTACAGTGATGCGGAAACAATGAAATACTTGACAGGAGTTAGAACTAGAGAAGCAACAGAAAGCGCCATTCATGCTATGCTCCAACGTTGGGAAGAACACAACTTCGGAATGTGGGCTTTAGTACATAAAATAGATTGTAAAATGATTGGCCGCTGCGGACTTGCTTTTCTGGACAAAACACCGGAAGTGGAACTTGGTTATGCGTTTGATAAAGTTTATTGGAATCAAGGATTGGCGACAGAAGCATCTTTTGCTAGTCTAAACTATGGATTTAACATATTAAAGTTGGAGAGAATAGTTGCGATCGCCCGCCCGGAAAATATCGCCTCCCAGCGGGTGATACAGAAAGTTGGCATGAAATATGAAAAAAATGCTCGTTATTACGAAATTGATGTATTGTATTATTCTATTTTTCGAGAAACTTACAAGTCCGCAGTATCTTCGTAGGAAGAATCTGATTTTTGTAAAAAGCATTTTTCTTTGAGTGCTGTCCTGCTCGCGTATTGTACAATACGCGATCGGGGACAGCACTATAAATACCAAACTGAGATGTTCCCTAAATTACTCGCATCACAATCACAAATTAGCATTATTGTCTGCGGACAACTACGAAGTCCGTTGCAATTGCTTGTTAACCTTAATAATCTTCTTGTCAAAATACTCTTTTCTGTGTCCCAATCTTTTAGCCACTTCCAACCCCTTCTGATAAGCTTCCAAAGCTTTCTTGTAATCCTTCATTTCCTGATAAACTTGACCGAGATTGTCGTAAGCACTCATCAATCCGTACCAATTGTAAGCCCGTTCTTCCAACAACAACTGCATTTGATAGATTCGCACAGTCGGTTCTAGCTGTTTTTGCGATCGATAAAGCAGTGCTAATTTATCCAAAGCTTCGCTAGCTTGGGCGTACTGTTGAATGGGGACGGCTAAATTGTAGGCTTCCTGATAGTATTGAGCTGCTAAGTTGATTTGACCTATAGTTTGGTAATCGGTGCCGATCGCAATTTTGAGCGGTGGTATCGCAGCCGGGTTTTGCAGGTTGACATACACAGATGCTAGTTTTTCCCGGGCTGCGATCGCCTTTAGGGGCTGTTTCGACTGTTGGTAAACGTAGGCTAACTGTCTCAGAGTATCCACCTCAGTCGGAGGAGTTACAGGCTGTGGTGGCGCGCCATTTCCCGCCGTTACAGCAGAATTTGGTACAGCAGCATTAGCAGCAAATACAGCGCGGTTTTCCTGAATTAAAGTTGCCAATTCCTCATACACGGGAGCCGCTTTATCGTAACTCAGCCAATTGATGTGAACAAGTGCGATCGCCTTTAAAGTCTGACCCTGAGCCAATATATCTTGATTTTGGCGCGCATTTTCGAGGATTTGTTGGTAAACTTCTACGATCGGGCCTTTAGCGCGCACCTGCCCAAAAGCCGCAGCTAAAGCCGGGAGCAACTCAGTATTTACCGGCACTTGCGATTTAACTTGTTTGTGAATTGCTTGCAGCCGTTTAGTAATAAGCTGAAGTTCCAGGTTTTTATTGCTACTCCAAGCCACACTTCCCACCCGACTCAAAGCAGCAATTTCCGCCGCCGGGCCAAGATATCGGCGCAGTCGCAATTCTCGAAACCAAATATCAAAAGCACCAGCCCCATCTCCAGCTTGCAGTTTAGCCGCTGCTTCTAAGCTTAGCTTTTCCAAAGCTGCACTCAGATCCTCCCGCTGAGTGCTACTCAAAGATTCAGTAGCGGGTTTTAGGGGATCGGGTGTGGTAAGTTCTAGAGGATTAGGAGAAAATTGATCGAGGGGTGGTGGATTAGTTTGGGCGCTAGCAATTGAACCAGCACACAGCCACAACCAAAGCAAGCACCCAATTGGCAAAGAATTTCTCATTCTTAAAATTTGGTTGCCACCATTCGGCAGCCCTGCACGAAACATCAAGTTTTGCATACTTACAAAACGGTATAAATTATGTCACAAAGATGGCACACAAGCCAACTGTTCAACAATAGCAACAAAATAAAACTTACCGCACTGAGCAATTATTGGAATTTACAGGCTTTGGGCGATCCTCTTCGTTGGCGTAGCCCCCGTAGGGGCGGGCTTCGCCAACGCATTTTGCGCCTATTCAGTTTAGCTCTAATTTTCCTAACTGTATGCACAGCTTGCGCGGCCCCTCCCGCCGTTGCTAGAGATCGCTCTTTTCCTGAAATATCCCTAGGCTTTTTGGGCGAGTACCAATTGCCAAAAATCAACTTTGAAGGATCGCCAGTCGGCGGTTTATCAGGCATCACCTACGACGCCAAAGGTATTAGTGGTGTTACTTCCAAGGCTTATCGTTTTTACGCCCTTTCCGACGACAAAAGCGAAAACGGAGAAGCCAGATTTTACAGTCTCCGACTCGATCTTAAATCCAGCGATCCAGCCAATATTAGCCTCGAAAAAGTTTCTGTTGAAGGCGTTACATCCCTCAAAAAAGCAGACGGTGAAACCTTCCTTTGGGGTTCCATCAATCCCGAAGGTATCGCCCTGTCTCCACGGAATTCAGTATTTGTCGCCAGCGAAGCCAGCCCTCCTTTTGTCGGAGAATTTGACCTCACTACCGGGAAATTGCGAGGAAATTTGCCAATTCCCAAGCGTTACATCCCCGATACCAACGATGAACAACAACAGCAAGGAGTCCAGAAAAGTTTAGGTTTTGAATCCTTGAGTATCGACCCAGAAACCTTTAGTCCGGGCGGTTTAGATCCGTTTAGGTTGTTTGCAGCGACAGCAGCGCCGTTAATTCAAGATTTAGACCCAGAACAGGCAAGCAAACTCCGTCTTTTACATTATATCATCGTCGATAAAACTCCGCAATTAGTCTCGGAAAATCTTTACCAGCTAGACGAAGTTCCGATGACTGTTTTGAACGGATTAACAGAATTGGTAACGATTGGTGGAGGTCAATTTTTGAGTTTAGAGCGTTCCTTTGGGATATCGGGATACGGTGCTAAAATTTATCAAGTAGCTGTTGGGGCGGCGACAGATACTTCTAGAATCGAAAGTTTTAAGGGGCAACTAGGAATGGTTGAACCTGTGAGGAAAAAGTTACTATTAGACTTGAATGAACTCGGAATTCCGCTGTACAATTTAGAGGGAATGACTCTCGGCCCGCAGTTGCCAGATGGCAGTCAAAGTGTAGTTTTGGTGAGCGATGATAATTTTGAGGAAGCTCAGAAAACTCAGTTTATTTTGTTGAGTTTAAAAGGTAAAATTTAGGATGATGATGGGGAGCATCTCAGTTTTGCATTTAATAGTGCGAGCGTCCCCGCTCGCGAGTCCTGCAATACTCGCGAGCGGGGACGCTCGCACTACAATAAAAAATATTTTTTGCAACAATGAGATGCTCCCTGATGATGTTTGGTATCAGCAACCTATTGGCTCGGAGTCATTGGTTTGCTAGCAAGTTTTTTGGTGAGCATTTTAGTCCTAGTTTATGGATGCGGACTAAAGTCCTCACTACAAACCTTTTGCGTATTCATGAAATTAGTCAAAAAATGGGTTTTTCAACTTCTTCTATATGCCTGCACGCCACAGTTTAAAATTACCAGACATCGAACTTTCTTATCTAGAATGGAACTCACAAACAGGGACAGAAAAAGTTCCGCGTTTGCTGCTGCTGCACGGTTTAGCAGATAGTGCGGTGGTTTGGACTGGCTTGGGCAATTACTTGTCGAACCACTATCATGTTGTAGCGCCAGATATGCGCGGCCACGGAGAGAGTGACAAACCGGAAACCGGCTATACTTTTGCAAGGGCGATCGCAGATTTGGAAGCTTTGATGGCACACCTCAACTGGCAAAATGCCCACATTGTCGGACATTCTTGGACGGGAAAACTAACATTAATTTGGGCGCGGCAAAATGGCGATCGCATTTCGAGTATGATTTTAGTAGACCCAATCTTCATCAGCAAACTGCCCGCTGTGATGAAACTCAGTCTACCAATAGTTTACCGCAAATTAGACTGTCTCAAATGTATGGGCCCGTTTGCAACTTTAGCCCAAGCCGAAGCAGCCGCCAAACAATCGGGAGAATACGCAGGTTGGAGTGAAGTGCAACAAATGATCTTCCAAAACCAAATCGAACAAAAATTAGATGGAAGTTGGGGAAGTAAATTTGTGATTCCCGCCAGAAATCAGATATTTACCGAAGTGATGGAAGTTGCCGGTTTAACGGAAAATATTGATATTCCTACTTTGTTTGTACAGCCGGAAACAGGCGTAAATCGCATGGATTGGCAAATGCAGCCCTACAAAACATACTTGCAAAATCTGACAATTGTCAAAGTACCGGGGAATCACTGGTGTTTTTTGACTCAACCGGATACTTTTAATCAAACCGTGGCAGATTTTTTAGAGGGCGCAACACTGTGAATTTAGAAATTATTGCACATCGGGGATTTTCGGCGATCGCCCCTGAGAACACTTTAGCAGCATTTTCCAGGGCGATCGCCCGCAAAGCCGATTCGATCGAGTTTGACATCCAGCTATCGGCTGACGGTGTGCCCGTGGTTTTCCACGACGCCACGCTGGATAGAATCACCGGAGTTTCTGGTAAAGTCAGGGAAACAAACCTGTCAGACTTGCAGAAACTCAATGCTGGTAAATGGTTCAGCGATGAATTTTCACGGGAAAAAATCCCCACCTTCAAAGAAGCCTTAGCTATCCTCAAGAATGTTGACAAATTTCTCTATTTTGATGTCAAGCCTCACTGCGAATGGTCGGATACAGAAGTTGCGGAGTTTGTCAATACTTTGCACCGTGCAGGAATTCAAGAAAAATGCGTTATTACCTCGTTTAGCGAGAAATTTCTCGGACAAGTGCGGCGGCTAAATGGCGATTTGGCGATCGGACACATCGTTGCTAATTTAGAAGCATATAAAACTCAATTGTCTCAAGCTGTCGCCCATCGCGATAACTTGATTACCAGCCTGTATCGTGTTTTATTGGAAAACCCCGCACTAATTCCAGAAACCCGCAATCAAGGAGTTGACATTGTAGCGTGGACTGTGGACGATCGCACAAATATGCAAAAGTTAATTGATTTGGGTATAACTCGGATTGTCACTAATTGTTTGATATGATTTGTATCACTTGATATCTTGCACCACGATCGAGAACGGGCAAGATGCCCGTTCCACAAAACTCATTGCCTGTTCCACAAAACTCAATTAATAGATGAATTATTTTCGCCAAAGCATCCACGAAATGTCCGGTTACGTACCGGGAGAACAGCCACCGCTAGGCACAAAAATTATTAAACTAAATTCTAATGAAAATCCCTATCCGCCTTCTCCCAAAGCCTTAAAAGTGCTTCAGGAAATAGACCCAGAAATGCTGCGGCGCTATCCAGATCCAACTGGTAAAACTTTCCGCATCGCCGCTAGTAAAGCTTTGGGGGTTCCTGACGATTGGATTGCCGTAGGTAACGGCAGCGATGATTTATTAAACTTGATAGTTCGCGCTGCGGGCGAACCTGGAAAACCCGTTGTTTGTCCCTCACCTACCTACGTATTGTACCGCACGCTGGCAGAAATTCAAGATGCAGAATTTGTCGAAGTTCCCTATCCAGACGACTACAAATTACCCGTCGATTTGCTAATAGCAGCTAAAGGTTCTGTGACATTTGTAGCTTCGCCAAATAGTCCCTCGGGAACAGCGATATCTGTGGCAGATTTGGAGAAACTTGCTCAAGAATTATCTGGCATTCTGGTCATCGATGAAGCTTATGTAGATTTTGCCGAAAACAATGCTTTGGAATTGACAAAAAAGTACAGTAATGTTATAGTTTTGAGAACGCTTTCCAAAGGTTATTCGCTAGCAGGATTGAGATTGGGTTTTGCGATCGCAAATCCGGCACTGTTGGCTGAATTAAATAAAATCAAAGACAGCTACAATGTTGATGCTATAGCCTATGCGGTGGCGGCGAGTGCGATCGCAGATTCAGACCACAAAACAGCCAACGCCGACAAAATCAAGGCTTCCAGAGCAAAACTAGCCGTTAGTTTCCAGGACTTAGGCTTTGAAGTTTGGCGATCGCAAACCAACTTTTTGTTGGTCAGGCCGCCCAACGGCGATGCAGAAAGGATTTATCAAACACTCAAAGAACGGGGAATATTGATTCGATACTTCAATCAGCCGCGATTGGACGATAAATTGCGAATTAGTATAGGTACAGAAGAACAGAATCAAATATTACTTAAAACCTTGAAAGAAATCCTCTAGATAACCAGGTTCGTAGTGAGGACTTCAGTCCGCATCAGGTTCGTAGTGAGGACTTCAGTCCGCATCTATCGGAGGACTCGCATTCCTCACTACCAACCGTTTGATTATGGATAATTATTAGGATTGTCGATCGCCAATCCGGCAGACTGAGCAATATTCAGCAGTCTGTTGTCAGCCGAAACAAAAACCAGTTGAGTTTCCGACACCGAAATGAGAGTAGATTGAAACCGCAAAGCTGATGCTAACTGCACAGAATCATAAGCCCGCAGCGGATGCTGAATCACCAATTCAGTGGCTGTTTCTATCAAAGTTGGATTTATATCTATGACTCGGTATTCATTTTCAAAATCCTCCCTAACTTTTTGCACAATTAAATCAAAGCGCTCCGCAGACAAACTTCCATCCCGCAGACGGCGTGCAAAGGCGCTGTGTACCTCCACCCAAGTAATCTGGCTAATAACTAAATCGCTGTTGGTAGCAGGATCAGTAATCGATAAAATCCAGTCACTGCCTATTTCAGGCACATATCGTTTGACTAAAGCGCTAGTATCGAGAAAATAAGCATTTACCACGGGCCACGATCCTCGATAATGATTTCTGACAGAGGCTTACCTGGTAGCGGTTCCATTTTTTTCATCAATTCGCGCCACTGCTGCTCGCGTTTGATTAATTCGCCTCGATCGAGCTTATTCTGTTTTTTGGGAAAACGCACCAATCCTCGTACATCCATCAACTTAATCGCCTTTTCGCGATCGTCCTTCAATTCTTCCAGCGAAACATCAGCTACAATGTTAATTTGTACAGTTGCCCCATCTTGGAAAGACACGGAACTCAAGGGTCGAAAAACTCCGTTTTCGTAGACAGCAGTAATAGTTTCTGGCATAATTAGCCTCTAAATTAAATGCTTAGACTTATTGTACTTCTTTTATAGCTTGAAGTAGGGTGCGTCAGCTACGATTATTTTTGCTACAAATAAACAATCTCAAAACTGACGCACCCGATCGCCAATGGTGCGTCAGAATCATACTTTCGGTGGTGATTTATCATCTCAAAACTGACGCACCCTACCACTAAAATCATCTTATACCAGTTTTTTATGAGGCTGCATAGAATTCCGATCCCCCCTAGCCCCCCTTAAGAAGGGTGGGACAGGAAGCGCTCAAAGTCCCCCTTCTTAAGGGGGATTTAGGGGGATCGAGATATATGCAACTTCACATTAAATTGGTATTACTTCGTGGCCACCACAGCCAAATTCCAAGCCAACCGCTTCATCAAAGGCAACTTCTTCAAAAACCCATCCAACCCTTCCAAACGAGAATATTCCGGCTTCAATCTCTCTTGTTCGATAATAATCTTCTTCCAATAACGCTCATCATTCGGATGCACTTTTTCGATTAAATAAAAGCGCAAAAAGATCCACAACGATGTCAACCAAAACGTATCGTAAGCCGTCTCCGAAAACAAAGACTTGACAAGTTTGACAATATTAATGTCCAAAGGAGTTTCATCCTCAGTCCGCACCTCGGTCGCCATTCTGCGGTAAACATTAATCACCGGATTGTGCTTCATCGGGTCCCAAAAACAAGCTTTGCCGCCCGGTTTCAGGACGCGGTACATTTCGCGAATCGCTTTTTCTGGTTCCGGCAAATGGTGCAACAAATTGGAAGCGTAAACAATATCAAAACTGTTGTCTGGGAAATCCAGCGCCATGGCATTCACCGTACAACCTTCGATTGTTACGCCATTTATCTCTGCCAATTTCATGGCCACTTCCACCATGCCCTCAGAATAATCAGCCGCCACACAATGTGCACCTTTCTTCGCAAAATAAATGCTATTTTCTCCGGCGCCACAGCCTAAATCCAAGAGGCGTTTACCCGTGACATCGCCCATGTGCTGGACGATGAATCTATTTTCTGGGGCGGTGCAAGCTTCAAAGTAATCGTTGACACGGATGCCGTCAACATCGATTGTGGATGCCCAAGCATCGTGGAATTGTCGCTCTTTTTTTAAAGTTTCGTCTTGCATTTTTTTAATGTTTGTTGTTGGTAAAAAAAAATGAAACCGCAGATGAACGCGGATTAACGCAGATTTATTGAGATTTATCTGCTTCGATGGGCGTTCGCCTGCGGTGTATTTTAGCAAGGATGGCTGAGAATCAATTTATCAGCGCTGTGCTTCTGCGACAACTTGATTTGCGATCGCAGTTGGCTGTTCGGAGGATTTTTCAGGATTAGGCTGCAATGACACGTACAGCCGATTTAAGGCGCTGATGTATGCTTCGGCGGAGGCGACGATGATGTCAGTATTGGCTGAGTGTCCAGAAAATACTTTCCCTTCGTGGCGCAAGCGAATTGTTACTTCGCCGATCGCATCTATGCCCGCTGTTACCGATTGTACAGAAAACTCGATCAACTCGTTTGGTACGTTTACCACGCGGTTAATCGCCCTGTAAATCGCATCTACAGGGCCGGTGCCGATCGCAGCATCGGTCAATTCTTCGCCCGCCGGATTCCGCACAGTAACCGTGGCTGTCGGCCGCGATTTGTCCCCGCAGGAAACCTGTACCAATTCTAACCGGAAAAGTTCGGGAGCTTGGTGGACTTCGTTATTGGCGATCGCCTCCAAATCCCAATCGGTAATCTCTTTTTTCTTGTCGGCTAAATCTTTAAACTTGACAAAAGCCTTATTTAGCTCATCATCTGCCATTTCAAAACCCAACTCTTTCAACCGAGTTTGAAATGCGTGGCGGCCGGATAATTTGCCCAAGATAATTTGATTTTCCGTTAAGCCGATCGACTCAGCGTCCATAATCTCGTATGTCAGCTTATTTTTCAGCACCCCGTCTTGGTGAATTCCCGACTCGTGGGCGAAAGCATTTGCTCCCACAATCGCCTTATTTGGCTGCACCAACATCCCAGTCAAATTGGAAACCAAGCGGGAAGTTTTGTAAATTTGGCGCGAGTCAATATTTGTCAGGGGTTCGTCAGAATCCGCAGGTCTTCCCAAGAACGGATTAAAATATTGGCGCCGCACGTAAAGCGCCATTACCAACTCTTCCAAAGCCGCATTTCCCGCCCGTTCCCCAATCCCGTTAATCGTGCATTCCAACTGTCTGGCGCCATTTTTTACAGCTTCCAAAAAGTTAGCAACCGCCAATCCTAAGTCATTGTGACCGTGAACCGAGATGATTGCCCGATCGATATTCGGCACATTTTCCTTAATTCCCCGAATCAAATCCCCATACTCGCTGGGAGTTGTGTAGCCCACAGTATCGGGAATATTCACAGTAGTCGCCCCGGCCTCGATCGCCCTTTCTAGAACCTGATACAAAAATTCGCGATCGGAACGACAAGCATCCTCCGGCGAAAACTCCACATCATCCACAAAAGACTTAGCATAATCCACCATTTCCGGCACAATTTCCAGAACCTCAGCCCGCGTCTTTTTCAGCTTATATTCCAAGTGAATATCAGACGTAGCCAGAAACGTATGAATTCGCGAATTTACCGCTGGTTTAATCGCCTCGGCTGCTGTTTTAATATCCGGCTTGCGCGCCCTTGCCAAACCGCAAATTGTCGGCCCATCTTCCGTCCCAACAGTCCGAGCTATTTTTTGGACAGCCTCAAAATCTCCCGTGCTAGTGAAAGGGAAACCTGCTTCAATCACATCCACGCCCAATCGCGCTAACTGACGGGCAATAGTTAGCTTTTCGTCCCCATTCAAAGATGCCCCCGGAGATTGTTCTCCGTCCCGCAAAGTCGTATCAAAAATAATAATCCGGTCTTGACTTGGTTGAGTTTTCATAGCTCTAAAAAAGTGTTGTCCTGATTTTTACTTGTCCCCTATTCTGGGCAATTAGTGCCAGTCACCAGTCTGGTGTTTCGCGCCCATAACGAATAATTAATAATCAATAACCCATAACGCCTGACTAATGACTGATGACCAATAACTAATGATTAATGAAATCGGACTGGTTCGGGTGTCAACTGTCAACTGTCAACTGTCAACTGTCAACTGACTAATAATCCATTTTCTCAATATGTTCCCGAATTTCATTTAGGTCTATATACCTATCAGTAGCATTTCGCAATTCTCTAGCAATCATTCCTTCGGTAGATACCACAGTAATGTGAGTATTTTTCGATCGCAATAGCTCGATCGCCCTCTCAAAATCTCCATCCCCGCTAAATAGCACAACTTGGTCGTACTGATCCACCGTATTAAACATATCAACCACAATTTCTATGTCTAAATTAGCCTTTTGAGAATATCGGCCCGAAGCATCATCGTAATATTCCTTAAGAATCTTAGTGCGAACCGTGTAACCCAGACTGATCAAAGCATCTCGAAATCCCCTTTGATCTTGGGGGTCTTTCAAACCCGTATACCAGAAAGCATTGATCAAGATGACATTTGGCTGCGAAGTTTTGAAATATTCGAGCACCCTGCGTGGATCAAAAAACCAGCCGTTCTTTTGTTGAGCGTAGAACATATTGTTCCCGTCCACAAAAATAGAAAGGCGGTTCATTAAGTTTGTCATAGAACTTAGACCTAATAATTGTAGAAAGAAGTTAATCTAAATATCACATTTTAGCAATATGGAGCTAACTGAGGCAATAGATTAAACTTCAGAAAACTCCATCCCCCCAGTATTTCATATTTTTGCCTCTACCGCCAGAGGGCTCTTTTAGGGGTGCTTGGATTCGATCGACCAACCTTCAAAAACCCGACTCTCAGTAACTCGGTAGAGGCTGTGGTTTGAACCTCCCCAGGGCTAAAGCGACGGGGATTCGGGCCCACCCAAAAGGGCGACAGTGGGACATTCAAATATCCCTCTAGACCCTCAAGCTTGTGGC
>RDXX01000141.1 GCA_004292955.1 Oscillatoriales cyanobacterium
AGATTGATTTTTCATGATTTACTGATTGTGTAACAACCAATATAAGTTTCTAGTATCTTATCCTGTTTCTAGTAAGGCAAAAGTAAACATAAGTTAAGAATTGGGATTCAATCCAGTAAAGCAAAACTTTCCATTATATCATAAAATTATTTTGCAAGAGGTCTAATGAAAAATTTGCCTATTTTCTTAGGAATTACAGCGATACTGGTTCAGGTCTGTTTTCCTCCGGTCGCCAAAGCACAATCAGTGGCTGAACAACGTATCTGTCGTCAAGGTGGGCGATATGTTGTATTTGCTCAGCACCCTCTCTCTCAAGGGGCATGGGGTAGGGGAGGACTTGATGGAAATCGTCCCAATAGTCCAGTAGGAGATAGACTCAATGTCGAGATTGCTCATGAACAGATATTTTTCTGTAACAATGGAAGAGTTGTGGACAACATAGGTTTTGGCCCAACAGGCAGATTCAAGTACCCCGAAGAAGCTATCAGAACCGGTCAAGAATCTAGTGGTGGCAGAGTTGACAACTTTGTTCCAATTGATAGTGAACGTTACGATCCTGAGATAGTTAAAATTGTTTTGGCAGGCGGAACAGCAGTTCTTCCCGATCGTTGTGAGTTTCGCACACCAAATGATGGTATTTATGGAGGGGTAGTCAATAATTGTCAAGGTTGGACAGCAAGAGTAAAAGAAGAATACTGGCGAAAGATGTTCATAGGTACATGGGAAGCAAGATTCCAGTGTGGACCTGGTAAATACATTATGCGGTACTATCTCAGGGGTGATACTCTTATCCAAACCGTAATACAAAACGGTGGAGATAATTGTTTACCCAATGGACATACATCTGCTATCGGTTCAATACCAAGGAACATTTCTAAAGGAAGTACCTTCAATGCTACTATCTATCTCGGTACAGGAAGTCAGACTAGATCGGGAACAATTAGAATAATTGATGCCAATACTTTTGAGTTTGAAGGTACTGTTCTTCGTCGAGTTAAATAGTAATTGTAGCTGAAAGCAGTCTAACAATATAAAAACTAGGATTAATTCCAACAGCATCAGCAACCAACTCATCAGCAGCAGCAATAGTTACGATCGCCCCTTACTTCTTTACTGATAGGCGAATCAATGAGGAGTGTGGAGGCGATACTCTTAGGGTGAAAAATGCGATCGCCCCTCACTTTTTACCGATCGACATCGACGCTTATTAGAAGCAGATAATCTCGATCGTGCATCGCCAGTATCTAGCAGTGCATTCGCGGAGACAGAAAAGCCTGCATGACATCAGAGTGATGGGAATCGTGGGTAATGCTTCATCGTCAGAAAAGGGAAACTAGATCGTACTAGGCATAAGTAGACGCCTCTCGGTCATCCCGAATCATCTGCATCAGAATGTTTGCAGCTTCCGTTGCGTCGTAAGGCGACCAAACCGGATACTCTGATGCAGAAAAGATAACTTGTAGTTCAGCCTTTGGGATTTGCACAGCTAGGAGTTTGAAGAGTGATAATTTGTCTGACTGGCTCAGACTGTCCACCAAGGGAATTAACTCAGCGAGAGACATAGTTTAAACTCCCAGACATACGATAATACATTATACATTTATCATAAACTATCTGTGAGATAATGAATCAAGGATACACGGAAATCTTAAACAACCCTTTAATTCGTATAGAATTAAAGCAAGCTTGGGAAGATTCTCAACCTGGAGTAACTGGCGGACACGAAGAAGGCGGTTTCATTTTGAAAGATTCAGCAGGAAATCTCAGTGTTGTGCGATGGTCAGTCGGCAATCAGAATAGCATCATTGTGCCTGCTCATCCAAAGTGTAAAATTGGGGAAAACGCTATTGTTGCGTCGTTTCACACTCATCCCAATACAGGAGGTGATTATTTGCAAGAACCTAGTGAGACAGATAAGCGTGCTGTTAGAGACGATCCTGATTTAAAGGAAGCCTCTTATGTAGGTGAGTTTGTGATTTCGCAAGCAAAAATCTATTTAATTGCACCGAATGGACAAGTAAGTGAGATTTCGGATACATCTATCATTCTAGGTTGAAAAGTGGAGGCTAATTATGGCTGCAACATTAAGTTCAGATGTGCTTCAAGATGATATTGCTGTTGCAATTGCTCGTGCGATCGCTGCTGCTAATAAACGTGCCCGTGAATTGAATATTGATGTAATGCAAAGCATCATCAGCCTGACGCAGCATCCTCAAAATGATAGCTGGGTATGGCGAGTGAACTATGGGGCAAGAGATTATATTGGGCGGCGAGGTGGGGATTTAATTATTGAAGTTAATCCAGAGGATATTAGCATCCAGAGAGTGCTTTGGGGGCAATAGGTACAGTGCGATCGCATTTTTTTTACTCAAAATCTAATTTTAAACAGAAGTGCGATCGCCCTTCCTCCACCTCTTCAACAACTCCGGCGTCACCAAACCTTGCGGAAAAAATATCGTCCCCAACACAATCAACACCCCAAACACAATTAATCGCCCATCCCGCAGAAATTGCGCCAACCAAACCGGCAATCCCTGAATAGTCGCCATCCCCCTCAAAACCTCCGGTAAAGCAGTAAAAACCATCCCGCCCAAAACAGCTCCCAAAAACGTTCTACTACCACCAATCAACACAGAAGTCAAGTAAATAATACTAGCATCAAAAGTCCCTTGACGCGCGTTCCAAGTATTCAGAAAATGAGCACTAATAGCACCCACAACCCCAGCTAAAATAGCACCTAACGTAAAAGCCAAAACCTTGTAAAAAGTTGGGTTAATGCCGATCGCATCCGCCGCCAACTCATCAGCCCGAATCGCCGCAAAAGCCCGCCCCACCCGAATCCGTTCCAGCCGATAGACAATCGCCATACTTACCAACAGTAAAGGCAGTACAATCCACAAATACTCGATCGGCGTTCCAAACGGTTGCGGAATCCCAAAAATCCCCACAGCCCCGCCAGTGATGTCCAGATTCAGCGATAATACGCGGAGAATTTCCACAAAAGCAATAGTTGCGATCGCCAAATAAATCCCCCGCAACCGCAGCGCCGGAACTCCCACCAAAATACCCAACAACCCCGAAACAGCCCCTGCAATTATCATCTCCACTAACAGCAGTGGCAGCGGAAATAAACCCCCCGTCGTTTGAAACACCGTCGTAGACAAAATCGCCGCAATATAGCCGCCCAAAGCATAAAAACCGGGGCTAGCGAGAGACAATTGTCCAGTCATCAAAGGCAAATATAGCGACAATCCCAACATTGCACCCAGCAACATCGAGACAATCAGAAACCCATAAGTAGTAAAAAATGTAGCCATAACTTTATCTTAAATTATAAACATACTTAAATACGGGCTTTCTATCAAATGCGATCGCATCAGAATTATTCATTTCTCTCTTCTCTTTCTCTGCGCCCTCTGCGCCCTCTGCGGTTCAATCATTCCGATGTAACCGGAATCGAGCTAACAAACTTACACCTTTTGAATCAAACGCCGACCAAACAAACCCTGCGGCCTAACCAACAGCATCACAAACAATATCGCAAAAGCCACAGCATCCTTATAAGCCGAAAAATCACCCGGTACAAAAGCCTCCACCAAACCAATGATAAAGCCACCAAAAACAGCCCCCGGAATACTCCCCAACCCACCAAGCACAATCACAGCCAAACCCTTCAAACCAAAAGCAATCCCAAAATACGGCCCCGCAATACTCACACTAGAACCCACCAAACTCCCCGCCAAACCAGCCAGAAAACTACTCACAAAAAACGTCAAAACAATATACCTGTCAGTATCAATCCCCAACAGACTAGAAGTAGTAGCATCTTCAGCCACCGCCTGCATTGCCTTACCAAATTTAGTAAAATTTATCAAGTAAGTTAGGAGACTAACAATCGCCACAGCCACCACAAAAATAACTATTTGCACAGTCCGAATCGGAATCTGTTGATCCGCCGTACCAAAGTTAATAGCTGCTGGCAAATTGCCGTAAGTATTCGCCGGAAAAGTGTAAATCTCAGCCCCGACAAGATATTGAATCATATTTGCGATCGCCACCGCCGCCCCCAAACTCGAAACCACCGTCAGCAAAGGATCTGAGTTTCTGCGGCGTAAAGGCAAAAAAGCAACTCTTTCCACAATTACTCCCACCAAACCAGCCAACACACTGCCCAAAATTAGCGCCACCGCAAAAGGCAACTGCACGGGAATTCTAGCATTAGCCAACAACCCGTTAAAACCGAAAGCACCGCCCATCAGCGCATAAGTGAAATAAGCACCCAAAGTAAACACTGCACCGTGAGCAAAATTAATAATCCCGAGAATAGAAAAAACCAGCGTGTACCCCAGGGCAAAAATAGCATACACGCTGCCGATCGACAAACCATTCAGAAATTGTTGCAGAAACAGAGTTAAGTCCATCGCCAGTCACAAATTAGGCATCAAAATTAAATCATTCAATCACAAATAGGCTAAAAAACTACTGTCCTATTTTTTGACTGCATCCGTTAAATCCGCTACAAAATTCCTTGCCGAACTTCCTTTATTTCAGAAACTCAAACTTCCCATTAACTCCATCCGCATCCATTTTAATTTGTGCCACATAAAAGTCTTTCTGATTGATTTCACCTTCCGGCGTAAAAGAAATTTCCCCCAAAGGTGTATCGTACTTACCAGTCAACAACTGCTCATTAAGCTTTGTACGCAAGTCTGCCAAAGGCTTTTCACTAACCTTAGACTGAGAATTAATTGCCTTTAATGACTCCACAAAAACTTGAACGCCCGTAAAAGCTTGAGCGCTAAACTGAGGCGGTTCCTTCTTAAATTGAGCGCGATAAGCATCGCGAAAAGCCTTATTAATTTCATTCTGATATTCCGGGCTGTACGCTTGGGCAATCAAAACCCCATCGCAAAGAGCCTTACAAACAGTAAATACATTGGAAGTATTCAAACCGTTGCCGCCAATGATAACGCCTTTGTAGCCCAACTCCCGCAATTGCTTAATTAAATTGCCTCCATCTGCGGCCAACCCAGAAATAATGATCAAATCGGGCTTGACATTGATCGCATTAGTGGCTTGAGATTGGAAATCTGTATCAGTAGTCAAGAATTTTTGGACTGTTGCCAATTCCAGTCCCATCTCTTTAACGGTTTTCTGAAAAGTTTCAGTCTCAGATTTGCTGAAAGCATCATTCTGAGCAAAAAACACGGCTACTTTCTTAGTATTGGGATTTTGCTTCAGTGCAGCTTTAACCGCATTCGGTGCTACCACAGCTACAGGCGCGGAGACTCTGGCCACATAATCGCCAATCTGGGGAATGCCTTTAGCCGTATTGGAGGGTGCGAGCACGGGAACTTTGGCGCGATCGGCGATCGGATCGGCACCAAAAGCCTGCTGTGATAGAGTTGGGCCCACAATACCCACAACCTTATCCTGATTGATCAGAGTATTGAACGCATTAATCGCCCCTTGTTCATCTCCACCCGTATCTTGGAACACCAGTCTAATCGGCGTCCCATCCACACCGCCCTTATCGTTAAAATACTTCTCAGCAATTTTAGCCCCAGCCACCTGTTCCTGACCAAGTAAAGCCACATTGCTAGTTTGCGCGACCCCAACCCCAACCGGAATAGCCGCAGAGTTCCCCGCAGCCGAAGCCTGTGGCGTAGCTGTGGGAGTTGGTGAAGTACCTGGAGATACTGTATTAGTACCAGTCTGGGGAGTGTTGGTCTGACTGCAAGCCAGCAGCAGTGAGGCGCAGGTAAGGAACAAGGCAGTAGGACGAGCAGTAGGTTTTTTCATGGGCGGGCGATCGAACACATATATATAGAACATCTGTCTGTGTCTGTAGAGATATTCTACCCATTAGCGTCCGAGTCCCCGGAAAAAACCTTAGAATTACGCCCCAAACAAGTGAAATCCGGAAAAGCAGATTGGGCGATCGGGTCAAAGAGTCGGTCTCAACAGTCGAAACCCATACGGTGTATGAATTCAAAAAAAGTCAAGATTATTTTCGCAAAACGCTTGACAAGCCCTTGCGAAATAAGTATATTAATAAAGCGCCAGAGAGAGAGCGGTTCACACCGCGAACTTAAGGCACAGAGAGAAAGCGAAAGCTAATACTTAATATCACAAACAACGAGAAAAAAGTCAAGGAAAAAAGAAAACACGAAAGTGAGAATCTGAGTAGCTTGACTTTCAGCCAAAAAAGAACAATCCAACACGGAGAGTTTGATCCTGGCTCAGGATGAACGCTGGCGGTCTGCTTAACACATGCAAGTCGAACGGAGTAGAAATACTTAGTGGCGGA
>RDXX01000142.1 GCA_004292955.1 Oscillatoriales cyanobacterium
AAGACAATTTCAAAGATTGTAAAATGGGCTTCTAGCCTGTTCCAGCAGAAAAAATCAAAGATTGTGGAATGGGCTTCTAGCCCGTTCCCAAAGACAATTCCAAAGATTGTGGAATGGGCTTCTAGCCCGTTCCTAAAACCATAAAAATAACTGCACAATCTAAAACTTGTCCAATTATCCCCATCCTCAATTGTCACCAAATCCCTCTAAACCTGTCCATCCCCTCAAGCGGCTGCTGAAATACGGGCGCCGCTACCGCCTGAAAACTTGGCTGGCAAGTATTTGTTCGCTGCTGAATAAATTCTTTGATTTAGCGCCACCAGCATTAATCGGTATTGCCGTTGATGTGGTGGTGAAACAACAAGATTCTATCCTTGCTAAGTGGGGCATAAAAGATGTCGTTTGGCAACTCGCAATCATTACTTTTTTGAGTTTGATTGTTTGGACTTTGGAATCGGTTTTTGAATATGCCTATGATTATTTGTGGCGCAATTTGGCTCAGGATATCGAACACGATTTGCGTCTGGAAGCTTACAGCCATTTACAAGAATTAGAATTAGCTTATTTTGAAGAACGCAGCACGGGCGGTTTGATTTCGATTCTCAACGATGATATCAATCAACTGGAACGTTTTTTGGATGGTGGTGCCAATGAAGTGATTCAGGTAAGTACGACGGTAATTGTGATTAGCGCCGCTTTTTTTGCAGCATCTCCTGCTGTTGCTATCCTGTCAATGCTGCCAATTCCTTTTATTATTTGGGGCTCGTTTGCATTTCAAAATCGCCTTGCTCCACTGTATGCTGATGTGCGGGAAAAGGTGAGTTTTTTGAACGGGCAATTGTCGAATAATCTGACGGGAATTACTACTATTAAAAGTTTTACTTCCGAAGATTATGAAACTCAGCGCATCGAAACCCAAAGTCAAGCTTACCGCCAAAGTAACCGACGGGCGATCGCAATTTCGGCAGCTTTTATTCCGCTAATTCGCGTGGTGATTTTCCTGGGCTTTATTGCAACGCTATTTCTGGGCGGTTTGGAGGTAGTGGCGGGCAGATTGTCTGTAGGGACTTACAGCGTTTTGGTGTTTTTGACGCAGCGGTTGCTGTGGCCCCTGACCCGCCTGGGTGATACTATGGATCGATACCAGCGCGCCATGGCTTCTACTAATCGGGTGATGAATTTGTTGGATACGCCGATCGCAATTCGCACGGGTGATATTCGGCTGCCGGTTAGTTCGATTAAAGGCACGCTGGAATTTAAAAATGTTACCTTTTATTACAATCAAAGAAAACCGATTTTGCAGTATTTTTCCCTGACTCTGCCGGCGGGGAAGACTACGGCAATTGTGGGCGCGACTGGTTCGGGAAAAAGTACGCTGGTAAAATTAATTATGAGGCTGTACGAGGTACAATACGGTCAGATTTATCTCGATGGCATAGAATTAACTACCCTGAATTTAAAAGATTTACGGAGAGCGATCGGATTGGTGAGTCAAGATGTATTCTTGTTTCACGGTACGGTGGCCCAAAATATTGCTTACGGCACTTTTGATGCCACCGATCGAGAGATAGTAAATGCTGCTCAAATTGCGGAAGCTGACGAGTTTATCGCGCAATTGCCGGACGGTTACAACACTATTGTAGGGGAACGCGGTCAAAAATTGTCGGGGGGACAGCGGCAGCGGATTGCGATTGCGAGGGCTGTGTTGAAGAATCCGCCGATTTTGATTCTGGATGAAGCTACTTCAGCGGTGGATAACGAGACGGAGGCCGCAATTCAGCGATCGCTCGAACGAATTACCAAAAATCGGACTACAATTGCGATCGCCCACCGTCTTTCTACTGTCCGTAATGCCGATTGCATTTTTGTCATGGAGCAGGGGCGAGTGGTAGAATCGGGGCATCACGAACAACTTATCGAACATAATGGAGTTTATGCGTCGCTCTGGCGGGTGCAATCTGGTATAAAATAAAAGCGCTGCGCTTTTAGGTTGAATTTGCTAATTGGTAATTGGTCATTGGGCATTGGGCATTTGGCATTGGTAATTAGTTATTCACAATCTGCTAATAACGAATCACAAATAACCAATAACGAATCACAAATAACCAGTAACCAGTAACCAATAACAAATAACCAATAACCGTAAGATATTAGTTTCTACAAGCAAAGAGAAAAAATGTTTTTATTTGGTGGGCCTGAGTCCGAACAAAAAAATCAAAGTAACTGGCGCCGCAAATTAGATAAATTTGTAGCAGCCAACAAACAAGAATTGGCGGCTTTAGCTTGGGGACTCCTTCAGGAAAGAGGAGAGGAAAGCGACGATATTTTGGGCATTGATATTGCCGGAACGCCACGCTTCGTGTACTGTAAAAAAGAGGCAGTAGAAGAGTTAAACCGTCAAGTTAAAAGTCATATTCAGGAAATTTTAGGAGTGCTAAACGCTCACAAACCGGAGAAAGAGGTAGCGATTTTGGCGATCGGCGAAGGTGAAATCAAGCTAATTTTGTTTGAAATTGACCCCGCACCCCCTGATTGTTTTGAACTCGCAGCAGCGGATGTCGATACATTGATCGATCGCCTAGAAAAGCAAATGGCTGAATATATTAAAGGATAAATTATATCCAATCCGGTAAAAAAAATACTAATTAAGTTCGTAGTGAGGACTTTAGTCCTCATTTTCAGAGGACTAAAGTCCTCACTACGAACCAGTTTTGTTGTGTTGGATATCAAAATAACCAAGAATCAAAATAACCGGCGGGTGGCAAATCGTCGGTCAAAATTTGAGCTTGGTCTAAATTAGCTATAATCTGAGACAATTCTGAACCTATTTTCACATCAAGAGCTCTGTCTGTCAAGGAAAACGAAAATTCATGTCCATCTTGCACATATTTTGCTCTGGAAACAATCTCGTCTTTGTCTAAAATAGGGCCGTTAGTCCCAATTAAAACACTATTAATATCCTTCCAAGGGCATACGCATACCTGGGAAAACACGCTTTGAAAAGTCTTCACCTTTTGGGCATAAAACTCATCTCTTTGCAGCAGATTTACTAAAACAACTCCAGCGGTTGACAAATGTTTTTGGCAAAGTTCATAAAATTCTTTAGTTGCTAGCCGGTGCGGAAAGTAGCCGTTGCCAAAAAACACGTCAGTCATGATTATATCATACTGCATATCTGGGCTTTGCTGCTCTAGATACTCTCTCCCATCTTGGATTGCTACGCTGAGTCTGCTGTCGAAGTGCACTCCAAAACACTCAATGGCGGCTGAAATCGCGATCGCATCTACATCAGCACATTCTACAACAGTTTCCGGCAAATAATGGTGCATAACTAACGGAATTCTGCCACCGCCAAACCCAGCTATATAAACTTTTTTAGGTTGATTTTGCCACAATAAACCCAACATCATCGCTTGGGTATATTCTGAAACTAAATGCAGAGGATTGTTGAGGTTGAACACAGATTGCAATAAATCTGTATACAAATTCACCTTTTCTACTAAACATAGCTTAATTTGACCTTTATCTTTTCTAACTGCAACATAGTGAACTCCCGACTCTTTGCAAAACACAACTCCATCCGGCTGTTGTTGCACCCAAGCCAGCCTCTGTTGAATATTCGCTAAATTGATAGTTTGCCAATTTTTTTGTTCGTCAATCATCTGATTTTTTAATTTATTGGACGCACGAGTGGTTAGAAATGCGTCAATCCTGTTTTCTTTAAACTCTATCTTTTTTGAGATTAAATAAAGGTACGTTGTTGCGCTTCAGCGCTCTTTTCTAATTTATAGCGGATCTAGCGAAAGATTCGCGGACGTTGTTGGGAAGAGAGCCCTCTTGGTTTCAGTGGTTATATAACCTGTCAGTCATACCTCACCTTTTTGAGAAAGGCTATATCCCTATAAGAGTGCAATTTTCTTTGAAGGTTGTTGCGCTTTATGACCCTTTTCTACTTTATATATCAAAGAGCGCTGAAGCGCAACAACGTACCAGAAGACTAACCTCTATAAGAGTGCAAGTTGCGTCGAGGAATGTACTAAAAATCGTAGACTAACCGGGTATTTGCGAAGGAACTGGGTTTCTCATCAATTTTCTATTTTATATTGTGAAAAAAACCTGAGATAATTTAAGCAGACTGTACCTGCTTATACGCCACAAACTCCAAACCCGAAATCGAAAAATCTATTCTTTCCCAATCTTGCTTATCACCTTCAAACTTTTCAAACGCTGCTGAGGTAAGCAAAATCTCTCCCCGTTCCGCCAAATCCTCTCCCAGCTTGGCTGCTAGATTAAATTCCGATCCGTACATATCCTCTCCTTCCAGCATCAAAACATCGCCGCAGCCAATACCAATGCAGAGGTAAATATCCATATCCGGCGGCAGAGTCGTGTTGACAGCCACCGTTTGTTTCAGAGAGTCAATTGCAGATTCCACAGCAGATTTTACATCGGGAAATACTGCAAAAATATTGTCTGCTTCCTCCTTAACAACAGTACCGCCACATTCCGCAATTATCGGTTTGACAATTCCGTGCATCCGGTGAATCATTGCCAGAAAATGAATGATTCCGTAGCGGACAGTCGTTCGCGAGAATCCCGACATATCCATTACCAATATCGTGTGTTCTTGGCGGAAAGTTGCATTAATTTGGGCGTCAATTTCTGCCATTCTTTGGGGATTTTCGTTTCTTTCTTGCAGCAGTTTTTCCAAGTTGGTGCGGTTATTTGTTTTCATTGTAGTTGAATTAATTAAACTCCCAATCGCGACAAAAAGGCTGAGGGCGGCCAGCGGGATGTACTGCACAATTGATACCGTCTTTGCCGTAATAATAGTCGCAGACTTTGCAAGGTTGATTTTGCTCAATCTTTTTCATCAAAATTGCCCGGATAGTCTGAACTCGGTTGCGATACTTGTTTGCAGTCGAGTGAGTCGGTTCAATTGCCAAAGCTTGCTGAAAAGCTGCTATGCTGGTATCGTACAATTTAATAATTTGGGCGCTGTATTTTGTCCAAGCATCGGCGCGACTTTGATACAATTCAATGGTACTTAAGTTTAAAATGCCGTATTCCGTCCAAGCGTCAGCCGAAGCCCGATCGAACTTAATATTGGCATTCATCAAGACTTTTTTGATGGTTGCCAAAAGTTCCCTGGGCTGCCAAGGTTTGCTAACATACGCCTCGGCGCGATCGATCGCCCTGGAGAACAAAGCTAGCTGCTGTCCCTTGCCGGTTAAAAATATTACTGGTATATTCCGAGTTTCGGGATTAGCTTTGATTAAACGGCAAACACCGTAACCGTCCATGCGGGGCATGACGATATCTAATAATACTAAATCCGGGTAACTTCTCTCAACTTTATCTAGTGCTTCCACACCGTCAGATGCTTGAATTACATTTAATCCACTGCATTTCAACTGATGTGAAATGCACTCCCGCTGGCTGCGGGAATCTTCCACAACTAAAACTGTACTCATCACTCCCCACCTGGTTTCCGATGTAAACTTGTGCGCTGCTTCGAGTTGCCCTGACTGACATTATTTTACCCACATTGAATGATTTTGTTATCACTAGCTAAGGGAATTCTCTAAACTTGCAACAAATCTTAAACTGGGAAGCACAGGCGATACCGATCGCAAAAATCTGCTTGCCAATACGGGGAATTATTGCAAGTTTGATAAAAAAATATTCGGATTTTAAACCTTAATAACGGCAAACTGTACTGATGCAAGCCAAAAACCTTGTTGAATTGCCACAGATAATCCGCTACTGTGTACGTTAAAGTTCTTATGGACGACACATGAATAGATTGCTCCTCACTTTGCTTGTAAGTCCGACGCTGTTTGGATCTCTGATGTCTTTGAGCGCGATCGCCCAAACTCAAAACATAGGCGAAACACCGGGTAAATCGGCTGATGCGCCAACCTGCGTGCGATCGCCCCACACCCAACGTCTGACTTGTATGCGCCTTCCCGGTAAGGCTGCTGCTGCTAATTCCAAGGCCAGAATCGGTTGGCAGCGCCCGAATCAAGAACCGGTGGCGATGCTAGATTTTACGGAGGAAGAAAGCGATGCAGCGGCGGCGCTGTTTGGCTGCGACTGTCAGTTGTGCATCAATTCCCTGCGTCAGTTGCGCGGTTTGCCGCCCTTGGACTTGAGTTGAGCGCGATCGCCAAGACTGCTTCAGCTAACGTTGTTTTGTAAGATCGACTCTCTCGTAGTTTGGCGCAGTCTTCTTCGGTAATCTAAAATCTAAAATCCCAAATCTAAAACCAAAAATTTCAAATCTCAAATTGTTCGATCGGGGTGTTATTTCTGCGCCAAAGCCCATACTACTAAGGGAAAATCCGGCTCATTTGCTAACGAATGAATGGAAGCATTGTAATATTCCCATTTTGAGAAGTTTGCCACAATACAAGCGCGGTTTCCCCAAGAGCCTGTTTGGATGCGCTCTAAATTGAAACCGCATTCAGCCAGCAGGTATTTGATTCCTGTTTCTGTCCAGCGAGAGCAGTCGTTAGGGTAATCGTGAATCCGAATCAAAAACGGTATAGTTATTAAAAAATAACCGTTTTTGTCGAGCATTTGATAGATATTTTTGCCAGCGCGGTAAGGCCAAAGTAAATGTTCAAATATCTGTTCGGCAATGATTAAATCAAATGTTTGATCGAGGCAACACTCGCAAATGTCAAACTCTGGATATTTGACGGATTTATAGCTTTGAAAAGATTCTAATTTGCCCCAACTGTCGCCAGAGATTTCTAAGGTATTTAATCGATCGGGCTGCAAGCTTTTAACGATGTTGCGAGTTTCGCGGTTCATCACAACTCGGCACCAATGTTCGTCAACTGCACCAAATACCATATTTCCTCCGTTGAGATTTGTAGGGCGATTAATAACGGGATAGCTAGCCTTCGGGAAGGGGAGAGCGAACGCTTCACGCAATTTTTCTCTACAATAACCTATTCTGATTGGCGATCGCCCGCACCGACTGCTAAAATGAAATGTATAATATTAGCGATGTAAACCGCTACTCGAAATCATGTCCGCAAATACCGCGCTACCGCCAACCCTAGCTAAAATTGTCCAGCGCTTCCAGCGACACTCCGATCCGAAACAGCGCTACGAACAACTGCTGTGGTATGCCAAGCGACTCCCACCATTTCCCGAAAGCAATAAACAGCCAGAGAACAAAGTTTCTGGCTGCGTGTCACAAGTTTATATTACCGCAACTTTAGCCGACGGAAAAGTTTCCTTTGAAGGCGATTCAGACGCTCAGCTAGTCAAAGGATTAGTTGGCTTGCTCGTCGAAGGTTTAAGCGGATTGACGCCTGCGGAAATAGTCAGCGTTACCCCAGATTTTATTCAAGATACGGGATTGAATGTGAGCCTGACACCTTCTCGCGCTAACGGATTTTATAACATCTTTCAAATGATGAGAAACAAGGCACTGGGTTGCGAAGTTAGCGCGCAAGCAGAAGCAAATTAACAGGAGCAAAAGCTGTGACTCAGACTGCTGATTTAATCCAATCTAATTATGGCAGCTATCCCGCGACAGTTCAAGAATATCTCTGGAACTGGAAAGGAACGCAAATCAAAGTTATTTACGAAACCAGAGGACAAGGAAACACCGTATTATTGCTGCCAGCTTTCAGTACGGTTTCAACACGAGCAGAAATGCGTCCTTTAGCGGAATTGTTGGCGCCTAACTTTCAAGTTGTGAGTGTAGATTGGCCTGGTTTTGGCGACTCGGATCGCCCGTGCACCGACTACGAACCGCAATTATATCATCAATTTATTCAGGATTTTGTTGAGTCTACTTTTAGCAGTCCTGTGGCTGTAGTTGCGGCCGGTCACGCTGCCGGTTATGCGATGCAATTAGCGCAGTCAAAGCCGAATGTTTGGTCAAAAATTGTGTTAGCTGCACCGACTTGGCGCGGGCCTTTACCGACGATGAGCAAACAGCAAAGCGGCTGGCACGGAATTGTGAGAGAATTAGTGCGATCGCCCTTACTCGGTCAATTCCTTTACAAACTGAACACTGCGCCGTCATTCCTGGGTTTAATGTACCGCCGCCACGTCTACGCGGATGCAGCAAAAGTCACCCCCGATTTCATCCAAAACAAATGGAAAGTCACGCAGCAAGTAGGTGCGAGATTTGGTTCGGCGGCTTTTGTAACTGGTGGTTTAGATCCGGCAAAAACCCGAGAAGAATTTGTCGCCAACTTCCAAGAATTAGCAGTGCCGGTGATGGTTGTAATTGCTGAGAAAGCACCGCCCAAATCTAAGGCGGAAATGGAAGTATTAGCCCAATTACCGGGAGTAGAATCGCGAGTTATCCCTGGTTCTTTGGGCTTGCACGAAGAGTATGCGGCGGATTTGGCAAATGCGGTTAAGTCTTTTGTTTAAGATTATAGACTTCTTGCAAAAATAATTAGGACGGGCTAGAAGCCCATCCCACAATAAAAAAGATTTTTGTGGGATGGGCTTCTAGCCCGTCCCAAATGACTAATGACTTCTTCTATTCTTGATTGCCTTTCCCGCGAATATATCCGTTATCTGCAATCCGCCAAGCACCCCCAGTATTGCCGGTTAAATCGCAATCATCCACCGTAGCAATACTATCTCTATAAACTGCGATCGCCTCACCTTCATTACCATTAATTCTACACCTGCGCGCAATCAATTTTCCTCCCAATCCGACACCTATTCCCAGAGTGCCGTTATTATAGATATTGCAATCTTCCACCGTTGCTTTGCCATTATCCGAGATAAAGATTCCGTTCCATATTCCATCATGAATTTGACAGCGACGGATTACTGAATTAGCATTAGAGCCGCAGATTACTACCACAGAATAGTTGGCAGAAGTGATATCGCTGTCTTCTACGATTAACTCGCCTTGGCGAATATCTACAGCGTAATATTTTCCTGTTGTTTTAATTGTCAATCCTCGCACTAAAGCGCTGTCTGTTGCCATTTGAATGCAGTTTGAATCGCTGCTTTCAACAGTGACGCTACCCGCTTCTATGTTGCCGATAATTTCCACAGATTTGTCGATTATTATACTTTCTTTGTACACACCCGGATGCACATAAATTCGCGTACCTGAAACAGCATTTTTTAGGGCTTCGCTAATAGTGGTATAGTCACCTTCGCCTTGCTGAGAAACTACAAATTCTTGATTTTTCAAAATTGCTGCTTCTGGGGTTGACTCGGCGTTTTTATCTAGTAATTCAGCTTTTGGTGATTCTTCCCCTGTTGCAGTAATTTCCGGTGTTGGCTGCAACCGTTCTTGATATACTGTTTCTAAGTGATGTTCTAACTCAGATATTTGAGATTGAAGTTGAGCTTGACTCTGGTTTGCTTTCTCGATTTGACTTTGCATTTCCGAGAGTTGGGCGTAAATGTGCGATCGCTCTCTGTTAGCAGTTTCTAGTTGAGACTCTAATTGCGATCGAGTTTGACGCACAGTTTCTAACTGATTTTCTAAGTCGGATATTTGAGATTGCAGTTGATTTTGATTTTGATTGGCTCTCTCGATTTGACTTTGCATTTCCGAGACTTGAGAATTTTCTAAGTCGGATATTTGAGATTGCAGTTGATTTTGATTCTGGTTGGCTGTGTCAAGTTGATTTTGCAATTCCGAGACTTGAGAATTGAGTTGCTCTTCCAATTGCAATCGAGTTTGACGCCCATTTTCTAACTGATTTTCTAAGTCGGATATTTGAGAGTGCAGTTGCGTTTGATTTTGATTGGCTGTCTCGATTTGATTTTGCAATTCCGACAGTTGAGAATTGAGGTGCGAGCGTTCGGTGTTTGCAGTTTCTAAATCTGATTGCAGTTGCGATCGCTCTTGATGTAGACTTTCTAACTGGTGTTCTAATTCGGATACTGAAGATTGCAGTTGAGCTTGGCTCTGATTTGCTGTATCGAAGAGATTTTGCAATTCCGAGAGTTGAGAGTAAATGTGCGATCGCTCTTTGTTAGCCGTTTCTAATTGAACCTGCAATTCTGACAACTGAGACAGCAACTGTTCCCGCTCTCGAACAACCGTTTCTGATTGACTTTGCAGCTCAGATAATTGAGAGTTTAACTGCATTTTATCCTGATTCGCTGCTTCTAACTGCGTTTCCAGCTCTAATGCTTCAGGTTGCGGTTGATTTGGTTGTTGGCGGGCGGTTTCCAATTGAGAGTTGAGGATTTCTCGTTCTTGCTCTGAACTCTCTAGTTGAGCTTGCAATCCCGAAAGTTGAGACTGAAGTTGCTCCCGCTCTTGAATTGAGCGATCGAACTTAATTTGAATTTCTGACAACTGGTATTGTACCTGCAATCTGCCTTGGCTAGCAGTTTCCAACTGACTTTCAACTTCCGAAAGCAGAGCGTTAAATTGAGAACGTTCTGCATTAACCGCCTCTAACTCTGCTTGCATTTCCCGGATTTGGGCGTTAAGTTGCGATCGCTCGTGCTGAGCCAATTCTAACTGATATTGAAGTTCTGCCACTTCTGCTAACTGAGACTCAGCTTGTTGAGTATTTTCTAGCTGAAACTGCAAATCAGCAATCAGAGCATTAACTTGCGATCGCTCCTCAGCAATTCCTGCCAAAAATTCTTCCAATTCCGACACTTGATTGTTTAAAACATCTTGCTCGCGAGTCACAATTTCCAAGCGACTTTGCAGCTCAAACATTTCAGAATTTAGCTGAGTTTCATTCTGCATTTTCTGCCGCAATTCCGAAGTTCTAGCATCCAACTGCGACGCCAACTTCGATATGGCCTCCTGCGAACCCTGCATCCGCACCAAATTGCGTGAATTTCGCTTATTCAAAATAAGCCAGCAGACTAATGCCCCGCCTGCAAACCCTATCAATAAAAGTAATGCTTCCATTTGTTTATTTAATTGATATAAATTGAGTTATTTTGCTGTTTTTCCCAAAATGGGTATTCAAAAAACACTATCTTGTTCAAGGATATCACAATTTTAGCGCCTGTGTTTACCTGGCAAAACACTTTATATTTGTTTACATTGTTTGACATTGTTAAATGTTAACATTAATGTACAATGTTGTTGTGTAGAGCGCATTAATTGGGATATTTGGGCAGCGAATTAATACAATTTTGGAAAATTAATGCAACAATATTGGTAGGGTGTCTCGCCATGTATGGTTCCCAACAACAACAGAACATCAAACTATAGCAGTCTTTGCAGGAGTCGTAAAGTTTTTTACCCCACCCCAACCCTACCCTTATTAAGGGGAGGGAGTAAGAAATTCACAAATGATTTAGGATTTCTATAGCGACGCAAAGCGCGGCAATAGTTGAGTAAACAAACTCAACTAATAGTGTTGTAACAAGGATTGTTTCAATTGGTACAAGTAGAAGTTTGGCATAAATATTTGATTGACAGGTCAATGGTAGATTAAAAGTTTATCTAACAAAAATAAAATAGAGATAATTTTAAGTAGAGCGAGCGAATCAGTGCAATCTTGTTTAATGACTGAAATTCAACCACTCTACTTATGATGTCTGGGCAAACTATTTTGGATAATGAACCAAAGTTAGGGTAAAGGTTTAACAGAAAGCCTTGTCAAAGCTTCCTTCAGCGCCGGCGGCAATTGACGGATAATCTTGCCCTTGTCCCGATCGACACCAACCAAAGTTACCTGTGCTGTCACGTATAATTCTTGAGCGTCGGGCGATCGAATTTCGTAATCCCAAAGCAGCCGCACGCCCTCGGTAGCAGCCATCCGGGTTCTGACTGCCACAGATTGACCCATTTGTACAGAGCGGTGGTAGCGCAGTGAAAGCTCAACCACCGGCAATTCCACACCCTGCGCCACCCACTCTGCATACTCGATGCCGAGAGAGCGCAAACTTTCCACCCTAGCTTCCTCCATCCAAGTCAGATAAGTCCCGTGCCAAACCGCGCCACTGTAGTCAGTATGGTGGGGGTTTGAAACTGTAACTTAATTTATTGACAAAGCTACCCATCCTTGACTATTTGGGTAGCTTTGTCCGCAACTCGGGCGATCGCACGAGACTATTTGCCCCTGGTTCAATTTGTTTTTGCCTCCG
>RDXX01000035.1 GCA_004292955.1 Oscillatoriales cyanobacterium
ACAACAGCCGTTTTATTGAGGAGCCCAATGATGGGAAACTATCACGTTCCGTTTTGGAGAGCAGTGGAGGGGGCGACTCCTTCACTGACTTTAATTATTCTGAGAAAAGTAGCCAGTAAGTTAGGTGTAAGCTTAAACCAACTGGGTAGACGGTCTTTGACGACTCCCAGCGAGAGTTAGACTTTGGGTATTACCTAAATCTACTTTGTCCGCAGAATCTCAGTGGCGTTGACTCCCTGAGAGTGTCAACTATCGGAAGACACAAAGCCCAAATATTCCCTGAGAAAGATTTCATAACCCCGTTATTTAAGCTAAATATTAATTAGCTCAAATTAACTGATTGCCACTGCTGATTCAAGTGGCTTTTATCAAACTTGAGTTAAAGATTGTGCAGAAATTGAGTTAAATTCAGCCTGTTAACAATCTCAACGATCAAAACTTCTAAATACGGAGAAATTTTGTATGTCTTTTATCAGCTTTAACCTCCCAGTCAAGCGTTTAGTTCGCAGTTTAATAGTTGTTTGTTTTTGTGCATTGATGTTTGTTTCCAATGCTTTCACAGCTTTTGCCGTTACCAGCAGCCCCACCAAAGGTGAAGCTCAACTTTTGGGGATTGAGAAAGAAGCTCAAAAAGCTGTTTTGAAAGACCCGATGTCTCTGGAAGAAACTCAGAAAAAAGCTAATGAAGGGATTAATGAAGTTCAGGGAGATGCTGACAGCGAGAAGATGAAAAATCCTTCTAATACAAGCGCGACATCCTTTGAGCAACAAGTCAAAAAGGCTGTCAGCAAAATCAAAGACTAATTGGGCAGCTAAGCTGTTGTGCATTTAAACTGTATGTCAAGAAATAATTCAAGTCTTGTGGGATGGGCTTCTAGCCCGTCCCGAATATGCAATTGAAATGCACGACAGTATTTTTTTGTGTCCGATATCAATTTAGCTCTAGTTTGAAGAATTGAGATCAGAGTGTTTGATCGTTCGGAATGCGAGTCCGCATCGGGAGCATCTCAGTTTTGCATTTATATATAGTGCGAGCTTAAGAGCTCGCGTATTGTACAACTCGCGAGCTCTTAAGCTCGCACTATAATAAAAAAAATGCTTTTTACAAAAATGAGATGCTCCCGTCCGCATCCATTACGCTTGACTAAAGTCCTTACTACAAACCAATTTTATGGTGTTGTTCTCAGAGGATATGATATCAGATAGAATAATAAAGTGGAAATGACTTGGCATCTTTCGGCTTGACGAACACTCTTTGCTGCGGCTGCAACTGCAAGTTATCGAATCTTTCTCTTGTCAAATTAGCATTCAGCACTTGACCGTCATCTAAGGTTAATTCCACCTGAATTTCCCATCCCAAATGAATCAAGCGACTGATTCTTGCCGGCACTGTTGCACTATTTTCGGTAGTTTCAATTACTACGTCGTGAGGGCGCAAGAAAATTTCTGGGTTGGCTGAGTCAAAGCCGTTGTCTTGAAACATTCTCGAACTGCTGGGCAAGACATTCACAGGCCCGATAAAACTCATGACGAATGCACTAGCTGGATGGTCGTAAATTTCTGCGGGTGTGCCTACTTGTTCGATTTTACCTTTATTCATTACTGTAATTCGATCGGCAACTTCCATCGCTTCTTCTTGGTCGTGCGTCACAAAGACTGTGGTAACGTGCACTTCGTCGTGGAGTCTTCGCAACCAAGCGCGCAAATCTTTGCGGACTTTGGCATCGAGAGCTCCAAAAGGTTCGTCTAGCAGTAACACTTTTGGTTCCACAGCCAGGGCTCTGGCGAGGGCTACCCGCTGACGCTGGCCTCCTGAAAGTTGCGACGGGTATCTGTCGCCCAATCCTCCCAATTGCACTAAATTTAACAATTCTTCTACGCGGGATTTGACTTTCGTCGGTGGAGTTTTCTGAATTTCCATGCCGAAAGCAATATTTTTTCGCACTGTCATGTGCTTGAATAGCGCGTAGTGCTGAAACACAAATCCAATTTTGCGGTCTTGGACGCTAGTATTGGTGGCATCTTGACCTGTCAGCCAGATTTTGCCGGAGTCGGGCATTTCTAAACCTGCAATCAGTCGCAGCAGGGTGGACTTGCCGGAACCAGACGGGCCCAGCAGTGCGACTAGAGAACCTGATTCAATTTTCAAGCTGACTCGATCGAGTGCTTGGAAACTGCCAAACTGTTTTGATACGTCTTCTACAACTATTCCCATAGGAAATTCGGCAACGGATGAGTGTAATGGATTTAACGGATGTTGAGCTTTGAGGTTCGAGGAAAGAGCGAAAAAAGTTAATCCCCGGTTTATGGATAGATTTATGTAAGATTTTATAGCACGATCGCACATCCGTTGCTTAATTTTAGGGTTTTGGCGATCGCACATCCGTTTTTAGATAGGAGATTTTAGATTTGAGATTGACTCTGGAAGATTCAATGCGAGTCTGAAATTTTGGCCTCTCCACCACAGCCCTGCGGGACTTTGTATTGGTTTTTGGGCGGAGTCAATCGATTTTAGATTTTAGATTTTAGATTTTAGATTGAGCCCACGGATAAATTCGGGGGAAGAGAGGATTTTCGATTTTCGATTTGGGATTGATTCCACGGATAAATCACGTGGCGGGTACCACCGTTGAAATTCTTGGTCAAACACCGGAAAATTTACAAAAATCCACGTCAATCACAAAACAACACAATTCTTTATTACCAAAGTTGGCGTTTGGTACTACAATGCAGCAAAAGTTCAAGCGTTTTTGACTTCAAAGGCTGAGGGGATAAAGGAAAATGGGAGATGTTAGACCTGTGCCTGTAGGCATAGTTGGCGCTTCAGGTTATGGCGGCGTACAACTGGTGCGGCTGCTGGCGGATCACCCAGCGGCAGAAGTAGTGTATGTAGGCGGGGATAGCAGTGCGGGAAAACCTTTTTCCAGCCTTTATCCGCATCTGACTAACTGCATTGATTTGACTATTGAGGCGATCGACCTAGATAAAATAGCGGCAAAATGTGAAGTTGTGTTTCTGTCGCTGCCGAATGGTTTAGCTTGCCAAATGGCACCGACGCTGATTGAAGGCGGCTGCAAAGTTTTGGATTTGTCGGCTGACTACAGATTTGAAAATCTGGACACTTACAAAGCTTGGTACGGCGGCGAGCGATCGGACTCTGCTTTAGCTGCAACGGCTGTTTACGGTTTGCCAGAATTGTATCGCGATCGCATTAAAGACGCTCAATTAGTAGGCTGTGCCGGCTGCTACGTCACTGCTAGTTTATTAGCCCTGGCCCCCTTACTCAAACAAGGTCTGATCGAGCCAGAAACAGCAATTATCGACGCCAAATCAGGATCTTCGGGAGGGGGCCGCAAAGCCGAAGTTAATCTGTTGTTGGCAGAAGCTGACAATTCGATCGGCGCTTACGGGGTAGGCCGCCACCGCCACACCCCAGAAATTGAGCAAGTTTGCAGCCATTTGGCCGGACAAGATATCAAAGTCCAATTTACTCCCCACTTGATGCCGATGGTGCGGGGAATTCTGGCAACTGTTTACGCAAATTTGCGCGATCCGGGATTAGTGCGGGAAGATTTAATTACAATTTTCACCGCTTTTTACCGCAATTCTCCTTTGGTAAAAGTGTTACCGGCTGGGGTTTATCCGCAGTCAAAATGGGCTTGCGGCACGAATCTTTGTTACATCGGCGTGGAAGTCGATCCGCGCACTGATAGGGTAATTGTGATGTCGGCGATCGACAATTTAATTAAAGGTCAAGCCGGTCAAGGCATCCAGTGCATGAACTTGATGATGGGCTGGGAAGAAACTTTGGGTTTACCTCAATTGGCTTTCTATCCGTGATTATGGGGCATGGTAATTGGTAATGGGGATCAGTGTCAACTTAAGTTTGAAACCATTGATAAATCTCGTTTGTAGCTTAGTCTCGATCCCCCTAAATCCCCCTTAAGAAGGGGGACTTTGAATGCTTCTTGTCCCCCCCTTCTCAAGGGGGGCTAGGCAGGGTGGTTTTATTGTCGTCACACAAATTAGGTACGTAGTTGCGCTTAAGCGCTCTTTATAAGATTAGGAAAGAGCGCTTAAGCGCAACTACGTACCTTCGCCCAAGCGCGAGCCAATCTTTGAGCGATAATTTTGGTAGTTTCAGATTTCTTTTCCCGACAATAAAACCACCCTGCTTCTCAAGGGGGGCTAGGGGGGATCGAGCCTTGGTGGTAAACAGCCATGTGTGACTACGTTTGACCTGGTTGTTGACACCAATTCCCAATTCCCAATTACCCATTACCAAATTTTATTTGGGCCCGTAACCGATCGCACCAGCATAAATTGCCCGATCGCCCAATTCGTCCTCAATCCGCAATAAACGGTTATACTTAGCAACCCGTTCGCTGCGGCACAGAGAACCAGTCTTGATTTGACCGGCGCGAGTCGCTACGGCTAAATCAGCAATTGTAGTATCTTCAGTTTCACCCGAACGGTGGCTGATTACCGATCGATAGCTGTTGCGCTTCCCTAAGTCGATCGTATCCAAAGTCTCAGTCAAAGAACCAATTTGATTCAGCTTAATCAAAATCGAATTGCTAGCTTTCAAATCAATCCCTTTTTGCAAGCGCGTGCGATTAGTAACAAACAAATCGTCACCCACCAATTGAACTCTGCTACCCATTTTCTGAGTTAGCGCCACCCAACTATCCCAATCGTCTTCGTGCAAACCATCTTCAATGGAAACGATCGGATATTGTCCAACCAAACCATCCAAATAATCGATTAATTCTGCTGGCGAATGAGCCACACCGTCATAGGTGTACTTCCCATCTTTGTAAAATTCGCTAGCAGCAACATCCAAAGCCAAAGCAACTTGTTCACCCGGTTTGTAGCCAGCTTTTTCAATTGCCATCATTAACAAATCCAAAGCTTCCTGATTGGAACCCAAATTAGGAGCAAAACCGCCTTCATCGCCAACACCAGTCAGCAAATTTTTGTCTTTCAAGACTTTAGCCAGACTAGCAAATACTTCTGCACCCCAGCGCAAAGCTTCCTTAAAAGAAGGTGCTCCCACCGGTACAATCATAAACTCTTGAATGTCTACGTTGTTGTCGGCGTGGGAACCGCCGTTGATGACGTTCATCAAAGGCACTGGTAAAACGTTAGCCAAAGCGCCACCCAAGTAGCGGTAAAGGGGTATTTGTAAAGTCTCGGCGGCCGCCTTTGCTGTGGCTAGGGAGACTCCGAGAATGGCATTAGCGCCGAGGTTAGACTTGTTGGGGGAACCGTCCAAGTCAATCATAGTGCGATCGATTAATGGTTGGTCGATCGCATCCAGATTAGCCAAAGCGGGAGCAATTTTGTGTTCGACGTTAGCAACCGCTTTCAAAACTCCCTTACCACCGTAACGTTTTTTGTCATCGTCGCGGAGTTCGTGGGCTTCAAAAGAGCCTGTAGACGCGCCGCTGGGCACTTGGGCGAGTCCGACAACACCATTGGCTAGATACACTTCAGCTTCGATGGTAGGGCGGCCGCGGGAGTCGAGGATTTCTCTGGCTTTGATAGATTCGATCGCAGTGTCTTGCATATTAACGATTCCTGACTTTGCTCAAGGTTTGATGACATTTGGCAGTCTGTCGGTTCTCCCACACTGACTGCTGACGGGTAATACATTACGCGATCCCGACAATGATTGACACAGAGTTCAAAATATTTGCGGATTTGGGCTACATCCAAGTGTCAATAAGCTGTGCTTGTTGAATATTTGTGGTAATTTTGACAGTCATTTAATTTGTTTAACCGCAAATACACGCACATTTGTTAATTGGAACATTTATTAAAATAAGACTGTCTAGAAAGTTCATATCAATCAATCAATCAATCAATCAATCAATCAATCAGGGAAAACTTAAATGTTAGAAACAAATCTCGGAACAGTTAAAGCCTCAGCTATCGACTCCGATCGAATTATTCCCGATCCACCAAACATCAGATTACTCACAGGGCCTTTGCCAAATCCTAGCGATCCCAACTTTTTCGACCTTACTCCCAACAACGATACAGTTCAATTAGCCAACGGAATTCTCCGCAACACTCCCGGAGGTTTGCGAGCCTTAGCAGGCGACGATTTTGTCCGAGGTTCCGGTGGTGCGGAACTGATGAATGGGAATGGGGGCGCAGATACTTTAATCGGAGGTTGTGGCAATGATACTATTCGCGGCGGTCAAGATTTTGACATACTGTACGGAGAATGTGGCAACGATATTCTCAGCGGCAATCAAGGCAATGATTACGCCTATGGAGGCACGGGAAATGACTTTGTTAGAGGTGGCCAAGGCAGTGATGCTTTAGTAGGAGAAAGTGGCAACGATACTCTAATCGGTGATGCTGGAATTGACAGACTTTGGGGAGGAGAAGGTGCAGATTTGTTTGTCCTCCGGAGAGAAGCTGGAGCAACTTCGCGTGAAATTGGTTCCGATCAACCACGTCCTGCTGGGACTTTTCCTGCTAACGTAGAGCAAGTGCCTGCGGATTTTATTCTTGACTACAATCCAGCGCAAGGTGATGTAATCGGATTGGCGGGAGGACTGACGCGAAATGATATTGTTTTAACGGAAAAGTTTTTAACAATTGGTGATGCGAGAGATTACGCGAGCAGTGGCCCTGTTCCTCCGGGAACGATTCAAACTGCTGATTTTAGATTTCTGGATACTAAGGCGACGGTGATTCGGGAAGCTAGCACCGGCAATATCTTGGGCTTGGTGAAAGATGTTTCGCCGAGTCAACTTCAATTTACCTCTGTGTCTGATAGTGCGATCGCCCTTGGATAGGATTTGTGAAAAAAACCCGGTTTATTAGATGGTCGCGAGTGCCCAGAAACCGGGTTTTTACGAAAATTGTTGGTGACAGCGTAGAAACTCAAAAAAACCCGGTTTCTTAGATTACGGGTGGTCAGAAACCAGGTTTTTATGGACTCGTATCGAGAGGCTTTTTAAGTTTCAGCTTAACATTGGTTCCTTTTTTAAGGACAACTTCACCACCAGGACTAGACAAGACATAAGCCGTTGCTGCTGCACCCCCAGCTAAAGTACCATGCTTGAATTTCGCTTTATCACCAACGAATTTACCGGCCACTGCTCCAGCTAAAATAATGCCAGCATTCTGAACAAACTTGCCTTTGGTTTTGGTTTCTACCTGAGTATTTACTAAGGTAACATCAAGGGGAGCGGCTGAACCATTTGCAAGTTGAATGTCATCAAAAACTAGATGCAAACTCGCTTTTTTGCCTTTAGCTGCTTTGACAACATCTTCCAGATGTCCCTGAATCACAGCATCTTTAAGAGTTTTATCGCCTCCTTTGACTCGCAGAGTAAAACGCTCGTTGTTGCGGTTTTTACCCGTGGATAAATCTTGTTGGAGAATGGTATCAAAACTGGTTCCAGCAGGGATGGCCGCTGCCTGATTTTTTAGCTTACCGGAACTAGCGTTGCTTTGGTTAGCCGGAGCAGAAGTTTTGCCGATCGGCTCGTTTGACTTCTGACAAGCAACAGCGTTACTGAGTAATACGGCACTCAGTAGTAAGGGCATTAACTTTTTCATCGTTTTTTTCTTCAATTCAATAGGCTATAAGAATCAGATTATGCTAAAAATAGCCAACGCGAACATAAAAAAAGCGATATTTTACTAAATTTTTGGGCGATCGCCAAGGGAGCATCTCAGTTTTGCATTTATTATTATAGTGCGAGCTTAAGAGCTCGCGTATTGTACAATACGCGAGCTCTTAAGCTCGCACTCAAAGAAAAAACGCTTTTTACAAAAATGAGATGCTCCCATCGCCAACCATACATGACTACTTATTTTTGACAAATAAATGCTTCTATCGTATATACAGCAAACGATTTAGACTGCCTAACTACCGCGACAGGGGGTAAGTTCCGTTTAAGATTGCCAGAAATCTGCCACATCATATCCCATGTCGCGGAGCATTTGCCGCAGCAAAGGCAAACTCAAACCAATCACATTGGTATGACAACCTTCGATTTTTTCCACAAAAAAGCCGCCTTTGCCTTCGAGTGCAAAACAGCCAGCACAGGCGAGAGGTTCTCCCGTAGCGACATAAGCAGCAATTTGACGCGAGGTAACTTCCGCAAAATAAACTTTTGTAACTTGACAGCGAATGAGCGATCGATCCATTGCCACATCAAAGCTATCAAATCTCGTATCAATTAAAGCATGACCCGTATAAAGTTCGCCAACTTTACCGCGCATTTTTTGCCAGCGCGAGATTGCTTCGTCGGCATCCTTGGGTTTGCCGTGAATTTCACCATCAATGACCAAAATTGAATCGCATCCTAACACTACACACGATTTGGGATTGGGGATTTGCGGGTGAGAATTAGCCAGCAAAAAACTAGCTACAGCGTCAGCTTTTCCTTCTGCTAAAACCTGCACTAATTTAGTAGCATCCCTCATTTTTATTTGCCCTTCATCAAAGTCGCTGGGGCAAATCACAGCTTGAATGCCTGCATTGCTTAGCAGGCTGCGGCGCGCGGGAGAAGCTGAGGCTAATACAAAAGTTGGAGTTTTCATAAGTTAAGAAGTCAGTTGACAGTTGACAGTTGACAGTTGACAGTTGACAGTTGACAGTTATTATTTGTCATTAGTTATTTGTTACCAATAACCTTCCAGGCTCTACCTCCAATGACCAATGCCCAATGCCCAATGCCCAATGCCCAATGCCCACTGTCAAATTACTTTTTAACCCTAATAAACAGAGAAAGATTTAACAACTTTCTCAAAAGCTTCTTTGACTTTCGGCCAGCGTTCTTCGGTAGTGGAAACGTTCAGGGTAAATAGTTTGCCACGGCTGACTGCTACGCTAGCTAAGTTGTGCCGTTGTTGGTTTGGGAGTTTGACGGCGTATTCTAAAATGTAATAGTTTTTCGATCGCGATTCCCGACTTTCTGCATTGACTAATTCAGCTTCGCGGCCGGAATCAGCCGGGGCGATCCTCTTCGAGGGCTTCGCTAACGCACTTTTACTAAGCTTGTATCCCACATCCGTCGGCGTGCCCAAATCTGCGAGAGTTTTGTTCCCAGCCACTGGACTGATGACCACGCTGACATTCTCAGTTTGCTGGATCAAATCGCGGAACACCACATCGGGCCCGTTAGAAACTGCGATCGGCAACCAGCCGTTAGGATAAAGAAATTGATAGCCGTCGCCAGTATCAACGTAGCTTTTGAGTCCGGTAGCTACAGAGACACAACCGGTCAAGCTGAGAGAGAAAACCACCAGAAGTATTGCTGCAATTCGTTTGAGCATTATTTTTACAAGTACCGTAACACTAAAATATTTAATTTAAATTGTCTCATCAAACCTTGCAAAAATAGTTAAGCTATGGATCGCCAATTGTGTATTGCTGGCAAGCCATAGCCGTACAGTTTAATTTTAAACAAAGTTATTACAGGTTAGTTAGCCAGCTAATCAGTCCGTGCTTGGTAGAAACTTCTAAAGCCAAGAGAGAAACAAAACCAATCATGGCAAGTCGGCCGTTCAAGCGTTCTGCGTAGGGTGTAAAGCCTGTGCGGGCTTCATCGTCAATGTATACTTTGGGCTCGATCGCAAAATTGTTCATTTTACCGTCGTTGTCAAGTAGTAAGCCTCTGTCAGCCATGTCAGTGTCCTAAGTTGTTTTTGGTGTAATGTAAACTAATGTAACAGACTTATGAAGAGATGTAAAGGATTATGAGTTTTTTTTTCAAAGTCGCGACTCAGATACCAGTTTCCCCCAAAAATCCAACGGGCTGACAAGCTCGAAACCCCTATAGAATAAGTAATTCCCAACCTAAAATCTCAAATCTTAAATCTCCAATGGCATGACTGTAGACAGTAGACTCACGGCCCCGGAGGGGGGAGGATAGAGTTGAGAGGCGCAAAAATCGATGGTGTGGCAAATCCCAGTCTGGGTTTGACGAAAATAGTGGAAGAATGGAGGAAAAATTTATGCGGGCCAGTCTGGAAATGCGGTGGTTTTATAGCGGTGCGCTGCCAAAACCGATCGGGCAATGGTTTGGAAGCGAGAGTCTGGGCGGGTATCTATCCCCGCCTGAAGAGCGAGAAGATTTATATTTGCTGATACCTAGTTGCGACTACTTGGGAGTAAAACTGCGCGGGAAAAATTTACAAGTAAAGTGGCGGCAGGAAGAATTGGGGGTGATGCAGTTCGGCAACCGCTGGGAAGGCAAAGTCGAGAAATGGCTGAAGTGGATATGTGCCGACACGATGGCGCCAGTACCGGCGGATATAATCGCAACTGGAAAGTGGGTGAGGGTGAAAAAAAAGCGAGCCCAGCGTCTTTACCAAGTTTCTGCCCCGGGCGTGCTGATGTCTGTGCCTGTCGAAGCCCCAATTCCCCAAGGCTGTATTGTAGAAATTACTCAGTTAAATGTTAACGGCACTGCGTCGTGGACTTTGGGATTTGAAGCGTTTGGTAGCGAAGGTTTTTTGACCGAAAGTCTGGAAACAGTAGCTAATTGGACGAGCAAAAGTTATCAGGCGCAAAAGTTGAAAGCTGAGGATTCTTCGGGTTATCCGATTTGGCTGGCTGGTAAGTAATATCAAATCCCTTTGAATCATACCGCCTGTATTCTTTAGTTCTCATCTGTTGGGACGAAAAATAAGACGGCGGTTGAAACCGCGTCTACACAAACTAAGTCCGCCTCCGCGGACTGAAGAAAATAACGCAATTTTAACCGCCCGGTCTTTCTTCTATTCGCCTTCTCCTATTCTCCCCACTTTGGCAGAAGTTCTGAGAATTTGACAAGCCAAAATCGCCGCCCCAAACCCATTATCAATATTAACCACACCCACACCAGCCGCACAAGAATTGAGCATAGTTAAAAGAGGAGCAATCCCGCCAAAACTCGCGCCGTAGCCTACACTCGTCGGCACAGCAATCACCGGACAATCCGCCAAACCTGCAACCACACTCGCCAAGGCACCTTCCATACCCGCAACCGCAATCAACACATCAGCATCATCAATTACGTGGCGATTACTTAGCAAGCGGTGAATGCCGGCAACTCCCACATCCCACAAACGCCGAACCCCAAAACCGCAGAGTTCCGCAGTCACAGCCGCTTCTTCCGCCACAGGCAAATCCGCTGTTCCAGCACTGATAATAGTCACTGTACCCGGATGCTGGGGAGTGGAGGATTTATCAGAAATTGCACAAATTCGAGCTGTTTGGTAGTAGCACAAGTCGGGTATTTTTTGCTGCAATTTCTCAAAAACCTCTGGTTCAATTCGCGTCGCCATCACCGCAGGATTTCGGCCGCGCATCGCCCCGATAATCTCAACAATTTGGTCTGGCGTTTTTCCGGGGCCCCAGATGACTTCGGGAAAACCGGTTCTTAAGGTGCGGTGGTGGTCAATTTTGGCAAAATCGCCGACTTGTTCAAAGTCAAAATGCTTTAATTTGTCCAAAGCTGCGATCGGGCTAACATCGCCCGCCGCCACAGATTCGAGTAACTTCTGTAAAATTTCAGGTTCCATGAACTAATGATATCTTCTGGGCTCAAACAACACTTAAGATGGGTTCGTAGTAAGGACTTCAGTCCTTCTTTCTGAGGACTAAAGTCCTCACTACTTAAGATGGGTTCGTAGTAAGGACTTTAGTCCTTCTTTCTGAGGACTAAAGTCCTCACTACGAACCAATAATGACTATTCTGCAATTTTCAGTTCATACAAATTCCAGAAAGCACCGCCGAGAGCACTATAGCGAATTCCCGAAACGCGATCGCGCACCGCCTCAAAAGTCAGCGGATTCACCATATAAATAAAAGGCACTTGTTCCGCGATAATCCGCTGCGTCTCCCCATACAGTTCCTTGCGCTTCGCCTCGTCAAGCTCCTGAGAAGCCTTCACATACAAGTCATCAATTTTCTGCTCCCAGTCGTAAACTTCCCGACCTTTAATCGGCGGTTCTCCAGCTTGCGGGCCCTGGTTGAAACTGTGCAAAGTCCCCTTGACTGACCAAATATTGTAACCGCTGTGCGGTTCAGTACCTCCGGTAAAACCGCCGAGGTAAGTATCCCAATTTTTAGTCAGGCGCAGCTTTTCCACATAAGTGTTAAAACTCAGGAACTGTGTATCAACTTCCATCCCCAGTTTACCCAAATCTTGCTTAATTTGCGTTCCCATTTGCTCCCGCACTTTTTTGCCTGCGGCCATCAACAAAGTAAACCGCACTTTGTTGCCCTCAGCATCCAACAATTCGCCGCTACTATTATACTTGAATCCTGCACTTAACAGTAACTCTTTCGCTTTTTCCAGATTGTAACTGTAAGTTTTTAATCCCTGTTCTGGAGACAAGTAGAACGGACTTTGTGCCGGAATTGGGGAATGCAGCGGTGCGCCAAGTCCGCGATAGATATTGTTAGTCATGGCGTCGCGGTTGATGCCGTAGGCGATCGCCTGTCGAAACTCCTTACTCAAAAACCACTTAGACTTAATCGGGTCTACAAACGGCTGATTTTGAGCGTTACGCCCCTTATTCAGATTGAAACACATAAACACGCTGCCAGTGTCCGGGCCGCCGTTGAATATCGTATATTTGCCGCGTTTTTCCTCTCGTTTCAGCAGCGGAAACACCTCCGGCTGCACGTCCAGAGTATCCAAATCGCCCGATCGAAAATTCAGCAGTTGATTGTCAGTATTTTCGATAATTTGCCAAACAATTTGCTGGATGTAAGGTTGACTGTTATTCTCTGTATCTTTGCGCCAAAAATAGGGATTTCGTTCCAAAACAACGCGCTGGTTGGGAGTATAGCTCAGCATTCGGTATTGGCCGTTACCGACAATTTTTTTGGGGTCAGTATCCGTACCCCAAGCAGACAGGAATTTAGGCTTGCCGTCTGCCTCTGTCTGGGTGGCAGCTTCCTGCAAGATATGAGCTGGTAAAATCGGTATTCCCCCAGCAAATCTAATAAAAGGAGCAAAAGGTTCTGGCACTGAAAATTCAATGCGGCGGCTGTCAATTTTTTTGAGTTTTGGTAATTGACGGCTGATGCCAACTCTCAGATTATCTTTCAAGCCGCTAGGAATTTTTTCATTGAAATAAATCTTTTCATAGCTGAATATAATATCATCAGTTGTCATCGGTTCGCCGTCCGACCATTTCAATCCTTCTCGCAGGGTGAAGACAATCTTTTTGCCATCTTTAGAAACTTCCCAGGATTCAGCTAAACCGGGTTCTAGTTTCGATGTCACCCCGTTTTCGTTGAGCAATCCCTCGTACATATAGCCAAACACGCTGTATGCAGACTGATTTAGCGGGTAGTTAAACGTAGCCGGGCCGCTGGGGGTGGGAACGACGAGTCTGTTTGCTAATTGCGATCGCACTGGAGTGCACGCAGAGAGAGTTAGGATAGCAATTGCAGCGAGACAAACAGCTAGCCATCGGCGCTTTGAATGTAAAATAGCGGAAATTTTCATAATTATTTACCAAAAAATATGGTTTCGCATCCGGGCTTATAGCGACAGCGCCCAAATCCCTCATATAAACAGCCCTGTCAACTGTCAACTGTCAACTGTCAACTGTACCACCTGCGTGCAATTATGATTGAGATTGTAGCCAACCTAGAAAGTTTTTAGTGACAGAGAAATACTTTGTAATCCCCGCTTCTCGCAAAACATCTTGAACTTCCGGTATGCCAAATTCTTTGACGTTACCGCTGAGAAATACTTTGGTTTCTGTAGAATGCGATCGGGCATGACTGAGAATACAGTGTAAAATCAAATTGTCTGTTGGGTCTTTTTTGATAATAGGTCTGTTTAAACTTGCTTGAATAATCTCTGAATTTAATACAATCATTTCGGCATTTTCTGACATCAGAGAAATTGCTTCTCGCAACCGCAATTCAATTTCATCTATTCGTTCGAGATAGTAAACTAATGACTCTTCTAGGTAAAAAGATAGAGATGTGGCGTGTTCAGATGTCACATCTCGCTTTGTTTCGCTAATTTGACGGCTTAGCTGTTCCTTAAAAGAGTTTTGTCGCTTCAGCTCGTCCTCGAAAGCTGACCACGCCTCCATATAACAAACGGTGGGTATGACTAACTGAACTGATGAGGACAAATCTCTGAGCAACATAATTGCTTCAGCCTCACGTCCTGTAGCAATACTCATCAGAAAGTTGGTCTCGATATATATAATTGCCACCTAATTCCACTCCTGATTTTGTTGTTCCACCTGCGAGTAATGGCAGCAAACCGATGGCTGCTATTTGTTCTGATGCTGGCGGACTTTCTGATTTCCAGTTATAATCTAAGTCATGCAGCCACGATTCAATCAGCCCCTCAATGGTACGTTCAAAGATCCATTTACTGCCAAAACTCGGCATATAATAGCGACATATTTCACCAGTATTGAGAGTGCAAACAGGCTCCGATAAATTTATACCATCCCATTTGAAAATCAAAATTTGTTCCGCGTCAATAAACATAGCATAGGGAACGATCGCGTTTCTTTCAGACAGCTTAGCTAACACAGCTTTGATCCAATCGATCGCGCGATCGACAATTTTCTGTTTCGCGGCTGGTTCTTGAGCTTGAATAATTTTAACCTCGATCAGCACGACTATGCGATCGTCCTTATCCAACGCGATGACATCCGCGTCTACAGGAAATTGTAATTCCCAGGTATCAGTGTCCATGATTTCAGGCTTCCTAGCGATTTTGGATTAAACAATTGACTCCACCATCAATTTTAGATTGTAGAATTCTATTTTTTGCCCAGCAAAACTACAGCATAGGCTGCAATTCCTTCCTCTCTCCCCACGGGCCCTAACTTTTCGTTGGTAGTAGCTTTGATGGCAACTTGGTCTGGTTTTAATTGTAGGACAGCAGAAAGGCGATCGCACATTTGCTTAATATACGGTTTCAGCTTCGGACGTTCGGCCACAACCACCGAGTCAATATTGCCAATTTCCCAGCCTTTATCTAATATTAACTGATTGACTTGTGCCAGCAACACGAGACTGTCTGCACCTTTCCATTTTGGGTCAGTTGGCGGGAAATACAGGCCGATATCTCCCAAACACAGAGCTCCCAGCATCGCGTCCATAATCGCGTGGGTGAGTACGTCTGCGTCGCTGTGTCCTAATAAGCCTAATTCGTGGGGAATGTGGACGCCACCGAGGATCAAGGGGCGTTCTGGAACTAAGCAATGAATGTCGTAGCCGTTACCGATGCGGATGTTCATGTCATTCAGTTGACAGTTGACAGTTGACAGTTGACAGTTGACTTCGGAGGGGCCACCTTTACCTAGAAGTCCGAGGATTGGAGTAATGAATAATCTGATTTTAATTTTTCCAGATCGGGGTTTGGGCTTTAAACCAATTCTTTTTGGTGAATTTTAGGTGGCTAAAAAGCAGACAGTAGAGTATTATGTCATAGTCTGTGTGGATATGAGTAGGTTTTTTGGGCGACTGACTTGTTTTATGTTTCGGGCGATATTGGAGGAATGCGATCGGCTGTTAAAATTACTACTTTCCCATCTTCCCACACAGCAATAGATTCACCTAATTTGCGGTGTCTTTCAATAGCTGCTGCAACTGCCGCTTTCACTCCAACATTAATCTTTGTAGATAAAAGTTGTCTTGGTTTTGATTGTTTCATTTTATTTTTGAGTTATTTGATTCCAGCTTTCAATATTATAGATTATCTGTTCTTCCTCGATACTCCCTTCTGCTACTAACTGAGCCGTTTCGTGAGAGTTGTCATAGATAATCCAATTGTCGCACAGTGGCAAATACAGAGCTATCAAATTTCGCAGTCCTCTGTCATAGCGGCGGCGGATAACATCTTCTGGGATAGAATGACCGCCGCTAGCTACCCGTCGGGCTACTCTTGCTACGGCCAGTTCGGGCGATCGCAGCCAAAAGTAAATTAGGTTAATTGTATAATCTTTTGTTTTACAACTTCTGAGAAAAGTTGCAAAGCTACGGGCTGCTAGAGTAGTCTCAAAAGCAAAATCAGTTCCAGAATTAGATAGTGTTTGCAGTCTTTCTAGCATGATTCGTCCGGCGGTAATCGCTACCGACTCGGGATTGAATGGCGAAAGTGCAGCCGCAATCGCGTCTGCATTGACATATTCAAAACAGTCGAGAAAATTGGGCAATAAACTCATTGATGCAGTGGTTTTGCCGGAACCGTTAGCGCCACCAATTATGTAAAGATTCGGCATAAGTTTAGCATAAATTAATCAGGCAGGACTTAGGTTTTGTATGGTGCGTAGCTTGCACCTTATATCATTTTGACAAAAGATTGCTATACAATAAATAAAGTTGTGTTTGTTTGTCAAACTATTGTGGTCAGGTGCGTCGCTCTTAAATTGTCGATATGTAACTAGGAATTGTTCGTGGCGACACACCCTACGACCACTTTAAGCTGCGGTATATCTATCAATCAAAGATTGATGCAATGCTAGTCTAAGCAACCCGAATCAAATCTGGATAAGCACCCAACAAATCATCGCCTGTCAAACTATCCGTTTCCTGCTGCGGACTCCAAATCACCTCTAAAACCAGCAGATTCTCAGCAGGAGTCGCCGCCGATTTTTCTAACACTGCTTTCAACTTCGCAACATCGCGAATGTCTCCAAACAGCGGTCTGCTATTCTCTGTCCCTATCAAAAACGTGACTGTAATATACTCTCCAGGCTCTTCATCGCCAGCACTAACAGACTGTCTGCGACGGATATCGCCATTCACCATACTCAAAGTTTCCACACTTAATTTGCTGCGTTCTTGCATCGAAATTTGATTGAATATTTGCGTTGCTTGTTCTCGACTTTCGACTATCTGGGAATTCGCACAAACGTGAGTCCACTTTTCTCGATTTCGCAAAACAATCAAAACAGCTTCTTGCAAAAATTCCGCACGTTGATTAGCATTTTTTATGTCAGAACTTAACGTTAGTTCAGTTAGCTGACTGGGAACTTCGCGAGCTTCTGCCAACATGGCAATTTGCAACTTAGTGACCGCAAAAATTTGTTTTTTAGATTCTTTGGCAGGGTGTTGTCGATAATAGTAAATACAGTAAGCAATTAACGCAACGCAACCTCCAGCAACAAACAGCCAAAACACTACAATTTTCCAATCATCATCAGATTCCGAACTCGGAGGGTTATTCGAGTTATTGTCAGTGGTAATTGGTGCTGGTGCATTGACTGCTGGTTGTTGCTCTGAACCTATATTTGGCTGACTGTTATCTGGATTGTCTGAAGTTGGCGAATTGGGATCGCTGTCGCCCGAATTATTATTAGTGGTAACTGGTGCTGGATTGACGGCTGGTTGTTGATTTGAACCTGTGTTTTGCTGACTGTTACCGGAATTATAAGGAACTACATAACTCGGCCCTGAATTATAGGTGCGCTGCTGGATAATTACAGTTCTGTTATTGCTAGATTGTGGCGGAATCGGAGGGTTAGGTGCGGCGACAGGTGCAGGTGCGGCGGGCTTGTCAAAAGAGCCGCTGCGAACTCTTCCCCCAGTGTTGCTGCTGTTGCTGGGGCGGCTGGGATTGGAACTAGCAGCACTATTCGATCTGCTGTTACTGGAACTAGAAGAACTAGAAGAATTAGGTGAGGTATTGCTAGGACGGCTGGAACTGGAAGAAGAACTAGAAGAAGAACTAGAAGAACTCGATCGCCCGCCACTACTTCCTCCACTGCTGCCGCCGCTGCTTCTGGCCAAAGCTTCCTGGTTAATATTTAACCATTTGCCACCGCTGCTGGGAGTTAAATTTACAGTAACTTCACCGGCGAGCAAAAAGCCGATCGCCCAACAGCACAAAAGTTGATTTTTTAGCATAAATTCTCTGGGAAAAAATCCAGTGTTAAATCAAGAACGTCAACAGCCCACAGCCCACAGCCTACAGTTAATTAATCCGCTAGCAAATCCGGGCGGCGCGATCGAGTTCTTTCAATTTGCTGTTCTTTGCGCCAGCGAGCAATTTCTGCGTGATTACCAGATAGCAACACGTCGGGCACCTTCAATCCCCGAAAATCGGCCGGTCGAGTGTACTGCGGATAGTCCAAAAGTCCGTCTTCAAAACTCTCAAATTTCAGCGAATCTTCCTTGGCCACAGTTCCGCGCAACAATCGCAAAACCCCATTAATCAAAGCCAAAGCTGGAATTTCCCCGCCTGTGAGCACAAAATCGCCTAGAGACACCTCGCGAGTTACCAAGTGCAGCACTCGATCGTCCACACCCTCATAATGGCCGCAAATCAACACCAACTGATCGCACCCGGTGGCGAACTCCCGAAACATCGGCTGCTGCATCGGTTCGCCCTGGGGAGTCAGCAAAATCACCTCCCGTCTCGGCAAAACCGGTAGCGATTCCACCGCAGCAAAAATTGGTTCCGGCTTCATCAGCATCCCCACTCCGCCCCCATAAGGTTCGTCATCGACTCGCTGGTGCTTGTCTGTGGTAAAATGGCGGGGATTGACAAAATTTACCTCAGCAATATTTTTAGCTAAGGCTTTGCCCATGAGTCCCGATGCTAGGGGAGCCAGGAAAAATTCTGGAAACAGGGTAACTACGTCAAATCGCACAATTATTGGAATTTATTGATACATCACCTCTAGTTTGACCCGGAGAGGCCGATCGGTTTTCAGTAATTGCTTTATTCTTTATAATTTCTTATAATTTCTGAGAATTTTTGCCACTTAAATTCTCTTCCTTTGTCCGCGAGCCGATTTTGTACAACAATCATCTGTTCTCAGGACGGTGACTTGTGTAAAATCGCCCTTAAACAACTGCGCGATCGCGCGATCGCACCTTACTCGCACCAAAAAATATTTACTCTTAAAAAGCCCCATTGTACTCACAGGCACGGCAAAATTTAATTTCACATCTCACAGAGGAAGACACACCATGCAGCAGTTGACATCTCAAGCCCTAGAACACAATCTTTCCCAGCGCACGAAAACCTCGATTATGGTCATCGGAGGAGCCGAAGACAAGGTTCACGGGCGAGAGATTCTGAATACCTTTTTTTGCCGTGCTGGGGGTACAAACGCTCGGCTGGCGATCGTTCCCTGCGCTTCCCGAGATCCCGAAGGAATTAGCAACCGCTATCGCACCATATTTGACGAAATGGGCGTGAGTGCCGTCAAAGTCATTGACATCCGCGAACGCGAACAAGGCGAAAACCCCGTCTGGAAAGATTACTTGGAAGACTGTACGGGCGTATTCATCACAGGTGGCGACCAACTGCGGCTCTGCGGGCTGCTGGCCGACACTCCGCTGATGGAAAAAATTCGCGAATATACTCTCTCGGGTAAGATTACCCTCGCCGGCACCAGTGCGGGTGCTGCGGTAATGGGATATCACATGATTGCAGGTGGCGGAAGCGGCGCGTCACCCAACCGCTCTTTGGTAGACATGGCAAACGGACTTAACATTATTCCCAATATCATCGTAGACCAGCATTTTCACAATCGTAACCGCATGGCTCGCTTGTTGTCGGCTGTGGCTTGTCATCCCGATCGCCTCGCTATTGGTATTGACGAAGATACCTGCGCTTTGTTTGAGGGAGACGATACTATGAAGGTTCTAGGTAAAGGCACGGTGACTATTGTTGATTCTAGGGAAAGTTTTTATACCAACGAGGCAATGGTAGCAGCGACAGAACCCTTAAGTCTGTTCAATATGCGCTTGCACGTCTTGTGTCACGGAGATTGCTACAATATGCCCCTAGGCAAACCAATGCCATCGGCAGCCTGTTCCGAGTCTGGCTGGCCTTTGGAATGCCGCACAGCAAACTAACGCAGGATATCAGAGTCATCGATCGGGCAGAAAGTATGCGGCATTTGGGCCCAATCAAAGATACAACAGAAGGATGTATTCCAAAGCAGCCACGCGCTGACACCAGAAGGTAGAATCACACTCTTATTCTACCTTCTGGCTTCTAGTTGGTTCCTGCCCTTTACGTGCACTTGTTTCTAGCCGATCGCTGGGGCATTAATTTTCTTTCGCTGGCGGCCTATAACTGGAAATTCAATGCAAAACTGTTCACAGCGAACAGTCGATCGAGCAATCTAGCTCCAAATTGAATAAATGCTGCAATTACCTATAAGATTTAGCGACCCATACCCCTCTGACAGTCATGAAAATACTTAAAATCCAGACGTTACGCGGCCCCAACTACTGGAGCATCAGACGCCACAAACTCGTCCTCATGCGTCTGGATTTAGAGGAGTTGGCAGATAAAACCACATCTGAAATTCCTGGCTTCTACGAAGGGTTGACCGCCACACTCCCGAGTTTGGACGACCATCACTGTTCCCCCGGCCATCAGGGAGGCTTCCTGCAACGGGTCAGAGAAGGCACAATGATGGGACACGTCATCGAACACGTAGCCCTAGAACTTCAGGAAATGGCAGGAATGCCGGTCGGGTTCGGTCGCACCCGCGAAACTGCCACACCAGGCATTTACCAGGTAGTAATCGAGTATCAAAACGAACAAGCAGGTCGCTATGCCACCCGGGCGGGCGTGCGGATGTGCCAGAGCATTGCCGATACTGGAAGCTATCCAGCAGCGGAATTAGCCCAAGATTTGAGAGATCTCAGAGAGTTTGCTTTGTCGGCGGCCCTGGGCCCGAGTACCGAAACACTGATCAAGGAAGCAGAAGCGCGGGGCATTCCCTGGATACCTTTGAGCGCCCGGTTTATGATTCAGCTCGGTTACGGGGTGCACCAAAAGCGGATTCAGGCAACTCTCAGCAACCGCACGGGAGTTTTGGGGGTAGAACTAGCCTGTGATAAGGAAGGTACCAAAAATATCCTCGGGGCTGCTGGCGTACCGGTTCCAAGAGGGACGGTGATTAATTATTTGGACGAACTGGAAGGAGCGATCGAAGATGTGGGCGGTTATCCGATCGTCCTCAAACCGCTAGACGGCAACCACGGCCGCGGAATTACGATCGACATCAACTCCTGGGAAGTAGCAGAAGAAGCCTACGATTTAGCCAGCAACGCATCAAAAACCAAGAGTGTGATTGTCGAGCGCTACTACACCGGCCGCGACCACAGAGTATTAGTAGTCAACGGACAAGTCGTAGCAGTCGCCGAACGAGTCCCCGCTAACGTTGTGGGAGATGGCAAGTCTACAGTAGAACAGCTCGTTGAAGAAGTAAACCGCGATCCGCAGCGGGGAGACGGACACGATAACGTGCTCACCCGAATTACGATCGACAAATTGACCCTCGATTTGCTGCAAAAACAAGGCTACGCGATGGACTCGGTATTGCCGGCCGGCGAAAGAGTATTCTTGCGCGCGACAGCAAACCTCAGTACCGGTGGCATTGCAGTCGATCGCACCGACGAAATCCACCCAGAAAACGTCTGGCTATTTTCCCGAGTCGCCAAAATCATCGGTTTGGACATTGCCGGCATTGACGTGGTAACAGACGATATTTCCGTACCGCTGCGCGATACGAACGGAGTCATCGTCGAAGTCAACGCAGCACCGGGTTTCAGAATGCACGTCGCCCCGAGTCAGGGTTTGCCCCGCAACGTCGCCGGCGCAGTATTCGATATGCTGTTCCCCTCGCCTCAACCCACCCGAGTGCCGATTTTAGCGGTGACGGGAACCAACGGTAAAACTACAACCACTCGCCTGCTGGCCCACATTGTCAAGCAAACGGGTCAAATTACTGGCTACACGACTACCGACGGGACTTACATCGGCGATTATTTAGTCGAAAGCGGAGATAATACTGGGCCGCAGAGCGCTCATTTGATTTTGTCCGATCCCACCGTGGAAGTGGCGGTGCTGGAAACGGCTAGAGGCGGAATTTTGCGATCGGGCTTGGGCTTCGATCAGTGCGATGTCGGCGTCGTCTTGAACGTCGCGGCGGATCACTTGGGAATCGGCGACATCGACACCGTGGAACAACTAGCCAAACTCAAGAGCGTCCTCGTCGAGTCAGTAATGCCCAAAGGCTATGCAGTTTTGAATGCAGACGACCCGCTTGTATCACAAATGGCGCAGCGTGTCAAGGCTCAAATTGCATATTTTTCAATGAACCCGGACAACGAATTGGTTGCCAAACACACCGCTGCGGGCGGGCTGGCAGCAATTTACGAAAACGGCTACTTGTCCATCCTCAAAGGCGATTGGACGCTGAGAATTGAGCAGGCTGTGAATGTGCCGCTGACGATGGGCGGGCGGGCGCCGTTTATGATTGCGAATGCTTTAGCGGCTTGTTTGGCGGCTTTTGCTCAGGGAGTGAAAATAGAGGATATTCGATCGGCTTTGTCCAGCTTTCAGGCCTCCGTCGGTCAAACTCCGGGACGGATGAACCTGTTTAATTTGGGCAGCTATCACGCCTTGCTCGACTACGCCCACAACCCGCACAGCTACAAAGCTTTGGGTAGTTTTGTGCAGAATTGGGAAGGAATGCGGATCGGGGTAGTTGGTGCGCCGGGGGATAGACGAGATGAAGATTTTGTCACTTTGGGCAAACTTTCTGCCGATATGTTCGATCGGATTATTGTCAAAGAAGATGTTGACAGGCGCGGGCGAGAACCCGGTGTGGTGGCCAAGTTAATTTGCCAAGGGATTGCAGAGGCGATCGCCGCACGCACCCCAGACAAGTCTAAAGTTGAATACGAGTTGATTCTCGACGAGACAATTGCTGTTAACAAGGCTTTAGATCGAGCACCAGCAGGCAGTTTGGTGGTGATTTTACCCGAAGGCGTCACGAAAGCTCTGGCTTTGATTGAAGCCCGGAAACCGATTAAGGAATCTGCGGTAAATGCTGCTATTGTCGATCGGGTTTCCGAGTCGCGCGACAGCTTGAAAACTTCGGTGTAAATCAAGGCTAAAGTCTTAAGTCTCATTTAATTAATAGGTTGGGTTAACGAAAGGAAACCCAACCTTTTTGCTTTAGAAATTACGTAATTCCTGATTTTTATGAAACCTGCTATACTTAAGAAAAACTTTGTAAATCTTCCTCAGATAGCTGAGCTATTTTCATTAAAGCTCTCAAGGTTCCAAGTTTCAAATCTTGATTTCGGTGAACAGGAATTGACAAAATTTGTTCTAGTTCCGGGTTTTCATAGATATGATGACTGCCAGTAACTCTTTTCAGAACCCAACCTTTCTGCTCTACTATTTTGCAAAGTCGCTTGCCCGAAATAGATTTCATACAGCAATTTCCACAACTCGATCTGTGGAGGCAATTGCTTCACGACTATTAGCAACTTCCAGCCAACCTTCGATCGCATCTTTTAAATTAATTATTACTTCTTCTATCGTGTCTCCTTCAGTAATGCAGCCGGGAAGCGCTGGAACTTCTGCCCAATAGCCACCTTCTTCTGCGGGATGTACGATCGCTCTAATTTTCATAGATTTATTGAGGTATTTTTCACGCACTAAAGCCATAAAAACCCGGTTCCTAGGCAAAATCTTCGTTGTGAACGATCGACTTTAAGGCAGAAGCCGGGTTTTTGAGTCCGCCTGTATCTAGGAATATCGTCAAACATATTATAGCAAATATCAATAGTAAAGCGTCCTAACCGCCAAGGCGGTTGCTATAAAGCAAAATCGCCAGATAAATCGCCAATCCGAACCGATCTAATTATAAAATAAGGAAAAAGCAAGCAGCAGGATTGAAGCATGAATGAGGTCGATCGCACCAGAGTCGAAACATTCATCAATCGGTGGGCAGGTTCTAGCGGCAATGAACGCGCCAACTACCAGTTGTTTTTTGCGGAAATGTGCGATGCGCTGGGAGTCGATCGCCCGATCGATAAAGGCAGAATTCCCAACGATCCTTACTGCTTTGATAAAGATGTCAAAACCTTTCACCCCAGCGGGAAAGTGACTTCATGGTTTATCGATTTTCACAAAGCCGAGCATTTTTTGATTGAGGCAAAACAGGGCGGCACGACTGGTAAAAAAGGAACGGCAAAACGGGGAACGAATACCTATTTGCGAGAGATGGAAAAAGCGTTTGTGCAAGCAGTTGCTTATACTCGAACTTTCACCAGCAAACCGCCGTTTTTGTTAACTTGTGATATTGGCGATCATTTTGAATTGTGGATGGGGTTTAGCGGCGATTACGGCGGCTACGGGGCGCGGCGAGAAATTGCGCTGACAGAGTTGCGAAAGCCGGATGTTTTCGATCTGTTTGTCGATATATTTAGCAATCCGCAGCAGCGCAACCCAGAGAAAATTGCAGCGCGGGTGACGCGGGAAGTGGCGGCGGATTTGGCAGAGTTGGCGAAGGGGATGGAAGCAAATGTCGATCCGCAGCAAGTCGCCCAGTTTTTGATGCGCTGTATTTTCACCATGTTTGCTGAGGATGTGGGGTTGCTGAAGGAACATCTGTTTACCCACGCGCTGGAAACGCGATGGATTCTTAACCCGAAGACTTTTAAACCGGAGGTAGAGGCGCTGTGGGAGGCGATGAATGAGGGGACGAGTTTTGGCTTTCATGGCCAACTGTTGCGGTTTAATGGCGGATTGTTTGCGGAATCCCAGGCGTTTGCGTTGACAAAGACGCAGTTGGAAGTGTTGTTACAGGCGGCGAAGCGGGATTGGTGCAATGTGGAACCGGCGATTTTTGGAACGTTGGTGACGTTCTCCCCCGTTATACCGCTTCGGTTAACGGGGGCTTCAAAAGAATTATTCTAACTGAAACCCAGCTAACATTTCCTTTGCTTCTTGTTTCAATGGCTGAGTAATCTCTAAGCCTCCACAAGCAGAAACGATGAGTCCCACCGCTTTAAAATCCTCAATTGCTCTATGCAAAATATTTATTGCCGCATTAATATCACGGTCTAATTCAGTATGGCAATGAGGGCAAGAATGCCACCTAATTGATAAATCTTTTTTAACTTTAACTCCACACCCTGAGCAATCTTGAGATGTATTATTCGGGTTAACTTTAACAACACGAACGCCGCGTATTACCGCCACTGCTTCCAGTATCGTCATGAAACTTCCCCAAGCTGCATCTAAAATTGATTTCCCCCAGTGAGTACGAGCAAGTCCTTTTATATTCAGGTCTTCAACTGCAATTAAGTCATATTGTCTTACCAGGAAGTGTGCTGTTTTATAATGAAAATCTTTTCGCTGTCTCTGAATTCGTTGATGAATTTTGGCGACCTTATTAGCTTGCTTTTGATAGTTGGCGGAGCCTTTTTGTTGATTTGCTAACTTCCTTTGTTGTCTACCTAAATGATTTTGAGCTTTTCTTCTTGTTTGTTGAATCCGGACAATTTTACCGTCTGATGTCGCTAAAAATTTTTCTAAACCGACATCAATGCCAACTGCTGTTTTTATGGTATCTATTGGCATTAGTGTCGGTACACTGCCATCTTCTATGCTTAAGCAAACATACCAACCATCGGCTTTTTTAACAATGGTTGCCGTTTTGAGTGTAAATCCGTTAAGAATAGGACGATGTACAATTACTGGTATTTCTCCAATTCTGGGAATTCGTAATGTAGTTCCTGTTAAAAAACAAGCTGCTTTTGGGTGATTGACTCTAGAAAAACAAAACGAACGTAATTCACCTTTCTTTTTAAAGCGTGGTCTACCAGCACGTTTAAGGGTTTTATCCGGTGTTAACCAACGCCACCAAGCTTTTTCTAATCTTTGAATATTGATTTGCTGAACTTCAGAATAAATATCTTTGTACTCAGGAAATATTTTTTTGGTTTCCTTGAGTGCTGATTGCTGAGTGTAATAATTGGCGGTTTCAGGTATTTTGCCAATGGGCTCTGAGATAATTGAGCATCGGTCAATCCGGCAACGAGTACGATGTAGCCAGTCCAACCTTTGTCCTAAAGCATAATTCCAGTGCCGACGCAACAACTCCAACCAATTGTCCATGATGGCAATTTGTTCGGAGTTAGGCTTAATTCGGTACTGGTACGTTATCATCATGTCATTATCCTAAATCGTTTTCGGTTAATCCGCAAAGAATTTTCGGAATATCTCAGCAATTTCTACTATAAGCCTGTGTTCTGGACTGGCTCGTATTTTGTAGCTAGTTGTGGTGGCGTTACGATTGAACAGCTAAAAAATACGTTGAACAACAATCAGTACCAAATTAAATTGTGCTGCGCGTTTACTTAAAGAGTGGCAATTCCCCACCCGTTAAGCGAAGCGCTATCAAAAAGCCCTAGTCTCCACCCTCAAACAAATCCACGACGAACTCGATCGCGCCGTATTTGCCGCCTATGATTGGGAAGCAACCCTCACCGACGACCAAATCCTCGAAAACCTCGTCACCCTCAACGCCCAACGCGCCGAAGAAGAACGCAACGGACTAATTCGCTGGCTGCGTCCCGACTACCAAGCCCCAGGCGAAACCTACGTCCAACCATCCCTTGCAGGTATCATAACCGAAACAGAAATCGCCGTCTCCCCCACGGAACAACAACCTTTCCCCAAAACCCTGAAAGAGCAACTTTGGGCCATCCGCGACTTATTTCGCACCCAAAGCGGTGAATGGACAGCCGCCCAAGTCACCGCCCATTTCAAAGGCGCAAATCGCAAACAAAAAGTGATTCTCGACTGTCTAGAAAGCCTCGAAGATTTGGGGATTTTGCTCAGTCATGCGGAAAATGGGATGACGTTCTGGCATTTGGCGGAAGTTGGAAGCGATCGGTAAGTTTTGCTTGGCAATTGTTATCATAATTTTATCCAGCAAGAGGCGATCTAATGCTAGAAACCTTAGTCAAATTACCAGATTCCCTAAAACAGGAAGTTTTGCACTATGTAGAATTCTTAGCTGCAAAATATGCAAATAATGAGGTTGCCGTAAATCCTCCTCAAAAGAAACGTCAAGCCGGGATGATGAAAGGCACATTTATCTTACCGCTTTCTGATGATTTTGATGCACCATTAGAGGATTTCCAGGAGTATATGTAATGAGTACATTGCTCCTCGATACTCACACTTTTATTTGGTTTTCAGAAAATGCTCCTAACCTATCAGTTGCATTGAAAGAGCAGATTGAATCCGCCGATAGAGTCTATTTGAGTATTGCCAGTCTTTGGGAAATTGCCATCAAAATCAGCATTGGTAAACTGACGCTGCAATCAGACTATGCAGCGAAGCTCAGTTACCTGCTGCTGGCATCTTGTTACTGCCAATTTCATTTGCGGATACTGTACGGGTTCGCAACCTACCATTCCATCATCGCGATCCATTCGATCGCATTTTAATTGCCCAATCCATTAATCATTCTTTAGTTTTAGTCAGCCGTGATGAAATGTTTGATGCTTATGCTGTTCAAAGACTATGGACATAAACTAGATTTTTATCGCCAGTGCATCGAAAAGTTACTGCTCGAATCGGGTGAAGACCCGCCGATTAATGGTCAGATAGAAGTAGAATTCGTTTTTGACAAAGAACGCGATCGCTATTTGGTTATCGATTTAGGATGGAATGAACATGACCGTATTTATAACTGCTTCATTCACTTAGATATCAAAGATGGAAAAATTTGGATTCAGCGCAATCAAACCGATCGAAGTTTTGCTGATGAATTAGTAGAAATGGGGATTGCCAAAGAAGAGATCGTGTTAGGAGTTCAGCCTCCGTATGCGCGACAGTATACAGGGTTTGGAGTTGCATAGGAAAGTGTTGCAGCAGTGTGATATGGTCGGTATCGAGAATATATTGAGTCATAGAGTTTCAGACTCAGGAAAATCGATATCGGTATTTCGATCGTGCCGATAGGCTGCAACATATTCCGTGACTTCATTCAACAACGGATTGCATCTCAAAAGAGGCGAAACATTCAACATCGGACGCGCCTCGTACCAAGCAATCCGATCGTCTATTTCTGGCTGATTATCCAGATAAAAGCTAATCGCATCAAAAACTTGAGCACCCGTCACGAGTTGCAGTAACTTCTGTGGGATTTCTTCAGGCTTTATTCCTGATTTCCAAAACACCACAATATCCCGTACAGTCAATTGAGTACCTGCAATAATCGGTTCCCCCTGCAAAACTTCAAGATTGCGGGTGACATAGCGAGAAATACTTGTAGACGATAGCAAACTGGTCATAACGACCTCATAAGACAATGTAAATCTGCCTTCATCTTAGCGTAGTGGACAGAAGATGCCCGCGTTCATTATTGTTTGATTCATTACGAACCTTTTTTATTATGTAATCGCCCGGACATGATATTACGACAAAGATCCAGGAAACGGAGAAATAGTCTCGCAAAATGTCCTGACTGTGATTTTCCTACCTAAATCCTGAGCTAATAAATCGATACCGTCAATAACTCGATCTGGTTCTGCAATACTTAAAATATCGTAGCATCTTTCCCGATAATCGGGACGCTCTTGGAAATACTGAATCGCTCGATTTAGCGGTTTCATAACTTGATAAGCTGCTTCAGCTTTGTCGATCGCCTCTTGGGGAATCGGACTCGCTAACCTTTGAATTGCCAAGTCGATTAAATCTCTAGAGTTTACCAGCTCGCTCGGCCATCTGTCTGCATTTGCTAACAGTTTTTCTGCTATAATATCGATTTGATTCAAGCAAGGAACAGGCGACCAATTAGGATAATTTGGTTCGCCAAACTGAATTCGCCCTTCACAAACCATCTCGAATTTAATTGTAGTATCATCCACAATAACTGGAAATCTGATGCCGTATTGGTTTGATTGAATATCGTTGGGGAGAAAAATGCGATTGCGATTAGCAAAAATCGCATCATAGCCAGCTTCTGCCACTTTTCGGCGCAGGAGACTGTAGCCACCATCCATCGGACACATAAAGTCAATATCTTGGCTTAACCGATATTCCTCATGTTCCATACTTATCAGGGTTGGGCCACCAAAATAAGCGCGACATTCCTGCAAAAACTCGACATTCAAGTGGCTGAGTACAGTTAATATTTTTTGATGAATTTCACGTTTAAACATGGGTTTAAAATTTACCAGTTTTTCTGTTTCTTGGGGCTGGCCAATGCTTAATAGTTCCGCTACCAGCCAAGATTGATAATGTTGGCTAATTTGTTGAATAAAAATTAGTTCCTCAGAGTTGGGTTCTCCCAAAACTCCCCAATAATGCCAGCCAGATTCGTAGCGACATAGCATTTCCGGGACACTCAGATTTTTGACATTAGCAATTTGCCAGCATATAGCCTGAAGAAATGGCATTTTTGCGGGGATTTTAAATGCGGTTGCTATTTCTTTATCGTTCATCTTCTTTGCAAAACTCCTTCTCTATTCCATTTGCAAATACTCCAACACCAGCAGTCGCAAATAGTCTAGCATTCGGATATAAGACCGCATTTGAAGATAGCCCGATCGCATCTCATGATAAAAATTAGCAATCGCAGAACGATCGAACACCCGAAGGTGATGTAAGTCTGCGATCGCTTCCTCGCGAATTTCAACCCCTGCGCTAGTCTCAATCTGACTAGCATAACCACGAATACTGACTGTCACTAACTCAAGCTCCTCCAGAAATGAAAACTCTTCCTCGGAACCAAGATAGTTCTGAGCTATCTCTTTGCGCTCTGATTTAGTGTTTTGATAGTCAACCGTCAACTGTGCCAAAAGCTGCACAATAATATCTTGCTGAATCGCTAACTTGTTTTGAACTTGTGTCATATTTCTATTCCTCATTGATGCCATAAGTCACGATTTTTTCAACACCATACCGATCGGATCGAACAATTAAAAACTCATTTCCCTTTCTGTAAACAGCGGCTCCATCCTGCCGATATCCCGTGCGAGGAACTCTTACAGCACCTCTAGTGCTGAAGTTGTGTGCCTTACGCAGATATTTGAGTGGATCGAATCCTTTTCTTTGTGAATGGTCTAACACACTTTGGGCCACAGTTCGATAAGTTCCTCTATCCCATTCAGACAGATATTGCTGTAGTTCAATAACTTCAGTGTTGGAATAGTCTTCAAACAGTTGATCTAGATAAGGATCTACAGATGATTCGTCTGGCATTTTCACTTTCATTCCAGAGGATATTACTGATTATAGCTTTCTAGGAAAAAGATCGATCGCCTTTTAGATTAAATCCGCTCTTCATCGGAATGATTCATCTCTCTGATCTCTTCCTCTGTGTTCTCTGCGTACTCTGTGGTTAAATCAATCCGATCCAATCAGAATTGATATTACCTCTTAACAACCGCCCACTGAGTCACCGGTGCAAGCGGTTTCCAACCCTGAAAAGAACCGATCGCACCAACCCGCTGAATCCCAATTCTAATCAGTTCCCCACCATGCAAAGAATGCCATTGCAAAATCTTAAGTTCGCTTTCAATCGTCACCGCATTCACCACCAAACGCCCGCCTTCACCCAAAGCATTCCAACAAGTTTCTAGCAAACCTTCTGCGGTGACACCGCCACCGATGAAAATAGCATCTGGTTGAGGCAAATTTGCCAAAGCATCCGGTGCTGAACCCGTGATAATTTTGAGTTCCGAAACACCCAAATTAGAGGCATTTTCAGCGATGTATTGCAGTCGAGTTGGATGGCGCTCGATCGCGATCGCCCGACAACTCCGATGACTCCGCATCCACTCAATCGCGATCGAACCGCAGCCCGCGCCCACATCCCACAGCAACTCCCCCGGAATCGGCGCTAACGCCGACAGCGTAACGGCTCTAACCTCCCGTTTTGTCAACTGTCCATCGTGGCGATAGGCTGCATCCGGTAAGCCGGAGGTGCGGGAAACAATCAGAGTTTCGCGATCGGCTGTAACTGCAATGGCGATCGCATTCAAATCGGCTAAATCCGTCGCATTCCAAGCTGCTGCAACTCCCTCGATCCGCCGTTCCGCCTCCGACCCCATCCGCTCGAACACGGTCATCAAACTGCTGCCAAACCCGCGCTGTGTCAACAATTCGGCGACCTTTCCCGGCGTGTGTCGATCGGCACTCAAGACTAGCAACCGCGCACCGGGAGAGAAACTAAGGGCGATCGAGGCGATCGGGCGATTTGTTAAGCTGAAAGTCTCAACATCCGCCAGAGGCCAACCCAAACGGGCGCAAGCCAGACTAAAAGCCGATGCTGCGGGAATCACAGTCATTTCGGCGATCGGAATCCGGCGCGACAGCGTGACACCAATCCCGTGACACATCGGATCGCCACTTGCGAGCACGCAAACAGCCTCTGGGCGACGGCTGATGATGCTGTCAACTGTGGTTTGTAGTGGTGAAGCCCAAACTAATTTTTCGCGGGTGTCGTCGGTGGGTAGCATTGCGAGGTGACGCGCGCCACCGACAACGATTTTAGATCGATCGAGTAACGAAAGGGCGATCGAACTCAATCCCGAAAGTCCGTCTTCGCCAATTCCCACCACCGAAAGCCATTTGTGCATTGCGCCCTGACTGCTAATTACTACTTATCGATTCTAAAGAATAATATGGGATTTTCATTGACAATCCTTTCTTCTACTTGTCTCATCCCGAGTCTGGCTGCTAATTTGCATGATTCAATGTTTGGGCGATCGCAACTTGCAACCAGATAATCTAATCCAAGTCCATCAAAACCATACTCTAATATTTTGGTGGATGCTTCAGTAGCGTAGCCTTTTTTAATAGCTTTCGGCAACAGCGCATAGACCAACTGCGGCTGCGGTTCCTCAAAAAAATACCACAACCCCACAAATCCAATAACTTCGCGATCGTTCTTTCTCTCGATAAACCACAAGCCGAATTTCTTTTCTCCAAACAGTTGTTCGTTCTGTTCGATCATTTCTTCCACTGGATCTAGCGACCAAATTTGACCGTCGCACAAATATCTCCTGACATAGGAATCGGTAAAAATGGCGTGCAGCTTGTTGAGATCGTTCTCTACAATCGGTGTCAAAATCAATCTATCAGTTTCAAGTATCATTGGACTTCTATTTGTCAACAGTTCGCAAACTTATAAAACCTGATTCACCAAATATCTAGTCTACCATGATATTATATCCGATCGATTAACCATACAGTGCGATCTAGAAGCTCGCACTAGACAATATCGAAATTTTAATATATTTTATCGAACCCTATGCCAATTTTGTTTTTGGCATACAGAAATAGATCGATCGCCCTTAGAGGCAAGTAACTTTTGAGGAAAGTGCGATCGAAAGAACAATGAGAGACTGGCATCAGTTTGATCGAAAACAAAAAATAATCACCGTCGGCTACGGAACCTCAGTTGCGCTGGTACTGGTAGCAATTGGTTGTACCGCGTGGGATGCGATCGTGGTGACGGCAGGCATCTTTAAAACCACTCTCGGTATCTTTAAAACAACTCCTTGTCTGGCTTACAAATTTGAAGACGTTAACCCTTTAATTGCAGGTAAAAACGTTAAACTAAAAATCGGGGAAGGCAGCGGTTCAGATTGCGGAGTATCTGAGTTCGCATTGTTGGTAAAACCAGCAGTTTGGTCATCACAAGATACCAAAGTTATCCAACTTTCCCAAGATGGAACTGTGACGGGAATTGCGCCGGGAAAGTTTACCGTGTTGGCAAAAACAGGACAAAAAACACTCTTGATGTCTGGTGTTGTTTATCCGCCAGATTGGGATGTTCGGATTCAGCCAGAAGTGGCGACAGTGCGCGTGGGCGATCGCATTACCTTTGAAATGATCGCCTCTGATTCAAAAGGCAATTTGCTACCCCCATTAACTTTCGGGCTGCGGACTCCAGATTATCAGGAACCGGGGCCTGGTGCGCCAACCAAGCCTCCGAATTCGCGGCCGTTACTCGATCGCACCTTTCATCATATGGGCGCGCAACCGGGCACGTTTCGGGCGCTGCGCCCCGGAAAGATTGCGATTACGGGTAAAATGGGCGATCGGATAAAATCAGCCCAATTAACTATCAAATAAAACAACAAGTTTTGTTGCTTTTTTATGAATGTAGGCGACCGCATAATTTTGACAGTTGCTGCTTATACACCAATACGGTTTACTTAGAATAGTCCGAAGAGAGGAACGAAGCAATCTCCGTATCTATTTATCATAGGGTTTTACCCTCAGGGCGGTCTTAAGTAAACGGTATTAGATTATAAGCTGTCTAGCCTCTAAATTGTAGATTTTGGGGCGGGCTAGAAGCCTACCCCACAAGAGTTTTAAAACCCGGAGAAACCCCCTAACCCCGCTTAGGTCGGGGGGACAAGAGCCTTCTCAAAGTTTCCCTTTTTAAGGGGGATTTAGGGGGATCTGAATTTGAGGTGAAATGTTGAATATTTAATTAGTTAATTCCTACTTCCAACCCAACCACCTTAACAAAGGCACAACCAAATAATGACTAACTCCCAAACAAAGCCCGATCGCACTTCCCAACAAACCAAAAAATGCAATTGAACTCCCAATCTGCAACCAGCCGAAGGGATAACCAGACGAAAGATCCAAAATTCCTAAAAAACTCCCTGGAAAAATGCTCAAAGCATTCAAAAATAGAAACATTCCCGTCGAACAAGCAGCCACCACCAAAGCGTGCGCTAATTGGTGACTCCGCAAACCCATGCCGATGGTTAAAGTGGCGATCGCAAATGCCCCCAAAATAATCCCCTGCACGCCGCTAAAAGCAGTCGCTTCCATCCAGCACAAACTCGCCAACAAATAGCCCTGAGCACCCATCAATCCCGACAGCCAATACTGTTTTTGCTGGCGAAAACTCCCCGCATCCGTCAAACCTATCGCAGTGCCCCAGCCCGCAAAAGCAAACAAGAGCACTTCCGGGCCGACATTAAAACTCATATAAGGAATTAATTGGTGCAAACCTTCATTCAAAAAACTCGCAAATTCCGGGCCAATAGGCGAAGCATAGGCCAAAACCAAACCGCCGATCGCCCCTGCGGATCCACCAACCCCACCGAGCACCATTTCCCAGCCCGTATCCAGAGAAGCTACTACAAGTTGGGCGATCGCGCCGAACACCAAAACCGTCAAACTTGCCGTTTTTTGCGCCGTCGCCACCACTACTTGCCGGCCAAATTCCACAATAGCTTGACTGACTGGGGCTAACGCAATTTTGCCCTTACTCTTAGCATAAATATCTTGCAAACGCGATCGAACATCCGCAGCCGAAGCCGGACGCTGCTGTATATTCGATCGCACCATATCATCCAACAAATTAGCAAAAGCCGGACTCACAGACACAATGTGGCGCCACCGCAACTCCCCCGTCATCGGATCTTCAATTTCCGCAGGATATTTCCCTGTCAGTAAATGAATGCAAGTCCGCCCCAAAGCATAAAAATCCGTCGCCGGTACCACACCGCCGCCCACAATTTGTTCCGGCGGGCTGTACCCAGGCGAAATCAACCGCGTCGAAGAAGCAGAATCTTTCCCCATTGGTTCGACACCGCCCATTTGTTTAACTCCCCCAAAGTCGATCGTCACCAATTGCAAACCGCCCAAACCCTTGCTCAGCAACACTTGGGGCGACTCCGGGTCTCGCAGCATCAAATTGGAGGGTTTAATGTCGCGGTGAATAATCTGACACCGATGCAACTCCTCTAAAATTTGCACAGCTTGACTCAGCCAGCTAAACACCCATTCCTGCGGACATCCCTGAGGGTGATCTTCAAGAATTTCTTCTAAAGTTTTGCCGTGAATCTTTTCCATTACCAAACAAGGTAAGCGCCTCCCTGTGGCATTTCCATCCCCGCCTCCCAAATTTTGGGTTTGGACGTGAAAATAACCGTCCGGCTCGACTCTTGGAACGCCGGGGTGCCGCAAAATTGCCAAAACCCAAGCTTCTTGCTCGAACAGTTTTAGCGCTTTCGGAGAAGTTTCGAGCAACAATTTGAGGACGCGCTCGGTTTGAGTTTCTGCGTCCCAAACTGTGTAGATAGCTGCAAAACCCCCGGTACCGAGCCCTTGTAGAGGTATGTAGCGATTTTTTAGCCGCAGCGGAGTCCCGCAACTCTGACAAAAATTGTTGCCCCAAGTCTGAGGGTAAGGCCTTGGGCAATCTGGATTGATGCAGTGGACGGCTTGTGAAGGGGGGTGAGGCACAACCAGAGTAAAGATGGGGCTAGATATCCATAGTAGACTTACGTGCAGCTAACGCAGAAACCCGGTTTGCCGCACAAGTCCTGTCCATATTATGTGCTATGCTGCCGACTTTTAGGTACGTTGTTGGGCTTTAGCCCTCTTCTAATATATGTAAAGAGGGCTGAAGCCCAACAACGTACCTTTGGAGTTCTATAAGTATTTATAACTAATTTTTTCCTACCCCCAACCCAAAATTTAATATCTAAAATTTAATCGATCTCCACCATGATTTAAGTATTTATGACTAATTTTTTCTCCTTCTCCAATCTAAAATCTAAAATTTAAAATCTAAAATCTCATCGATCCCCAACCCTTAGCCCTGCATCCTTCGCCACTTTTGTTTGATAAGATATGTTACATAAAATTTCCTAATGTAAAGCTAAATAAACAATACTTATGATGATTAAAAGAATATTAAAATTGTAACGCGCCACTTTATTGATATATTTCTAAGAGCCTGCGATCGGGCAAAAAAATTAAGCGAATACTAGGAAGCGAGATATGGCTTACGCGCAAACCCAAACTCAATCAAAGGCTGGGTATAAAGCCGGAGTTCAAGACTATAAACTAACGTATTACACACCGGACTACACGCCGAAAGATACAGATATTTTGGCAGCATTCCGCGTCACACCTCAGCCAGGAGTTCCCCCAGAAGAAGCTGGAGCTGCTGTGGCCGCTGAATCTTCCACCGGTACATGGACAACTGTGTGGACTGACCTCCTGACCGACCTCGACCGCTACAAAGGTCGCTGCTACGACATCGAGCCAGTTCCCGGTGAAGACAACCAATACATCTGCTTCATCGCTTATCCTTTGGATTTGTTTGAAGAAGGTTCCGTCACCAACTTGCTGACCTCTTTGGTTGGTAACGTTTTCGGTTTCAAAGCTCTGCGTGCTCTGCGGTTAGAAGACTTGCGGATTCCCATTGCTTACCTGAAAACATTCCAAGGCCCTCCTCACGGTATTACCGTTGAGCGCGACAAATTGAACAAGTACGGCCGTCCTTTGCTGGGTTGTACAATTAAGCCCAAATTGGGTCTGTCTGCTAAGAACTACGGCCGCGCCGTTTACGAAGTTCTACGCGGCGGTTTGGACTTCACCAAAGACGACGAAAACATCAACTCGCAACCGTTCATGCGTTGGCGCGATCGTTTCTTGTTCGTTCAAGAAGCTATTGAAAAAGCTCAAGCAGAAACCGGCGAAGTCAAGGGTCACTACTTAAACGTAACCGCCCCTACCTTTGAAGAAATGATGGAACGGGCTGAGTTCGCCAAAGAAATCAAAACCCCCATCATCATGCACGACTACCTCACCGGTGGTTTCACTGCAAACACCAGCTTGGCCAAATGGTGCCGTCGCAACGGTATTCTGTTGCACATTCACCGCGCCATGCACGCCGTGATCGATCGTCAAAAGAACCACGGTATCCACTTCCGCGTGCTTGCCAAGTGCTTGCGGATGTCCGGCGGCGACCACCTGCACTCCGGTACAGTTGTGGGCAAACTCGAAGGCGAAAAAGGCATCACGATGGGCTTCGTAGACTTGATGCGCGAAGACCACATCGAAGAAGACCGCAGCCGCGGTATTTACTTCACCCAAGATTGGGCCTCCATGCCTGGTGTCATGCCAGTTGCTTCCGGTGGTATCCACATCTGGCACATGCCAGCCTTGGTTGAAATCTTCGGCGACGACTCCTGCTTGCAGTTCGGCGGCGGCACCTTGGGCCACCCTTGGGGTAACGCACCTGGTGCAGCAGCTAACCGCGTTGCATTGGAAGCTTGCGTTCAAGCTCGTAACGAAGGCCGCAACTTGATGCGCGAAGGCGGAGACATCATTCGCGAAGCTTGCAAATGGAGCCCTGAATTGGCTGTTGCTTGCGAACTCTGGAAAGAAATCAAGTTTGAGTTCGAGGCAATGGATACCGTTTGATGATTTTTGGTTAGAGATTTTAAGTTTTAGGTCGCAAACTTGCTGTTAAGTCTTTATCTTTGAAGAAGATTTACAAGTAAGTTTGCATCCAAAATCTAAAATTCAAAACCTAAAATTTGAGGGAGCTGGGGTCAAATGGATCTCAAACAAGTTGCGAAAGACACCGCTAAGGTGCTGGCAAGTTACCTAACCTATCAATCCGTGCGGATTGTTGTAGCTCAGTTGAGCGAAACCAATCCTCCTCTGGCAATCTGGCTGAATGACTTTTCCACCAAGGGCAAAATCCAAGATGGAGAAGCTTACATTGAGGAACTGCTGAGGGAAAATCAAGATTTAGGATTTCGGATCATGACGGTGCGAGAATATCTGGCGCACGATGTGACGGAATTTTTGCCAGAAATGGTTTGTACTGGCATTCAACAGGCGAATATGGAACACAGACGCCAGCATTTGGAGCGAATTACGCAGCTTAATTGGTCTGTGGCTAGCAGCAATCCTGAAACATCCTCAATAGATTCTGAACCGAATCTGGATAATTTGTCGAGTTAATCGATCGCACTTGGCGAATCGAACACACACCTTAGAGATACAAAAAATGAAGACTTTACCTAAAGAGCGTCGTTACGAAACTCTGTCATATTTGCCCCCGCTGACAGACGCCCAAATTGCCAAGCAACTGCAATACATCTTGGATCAAGGCTATATTCCCGGCGTAGAATTCAACGAAACCTCTGCCGCTGAAATGCGCTACTGGACATTGTGGAAGTTGCCTTTGTTTGGTGCTCGCAGCGTCCAAGAAATCATGACTGAAGTTCAAGCTTGCCGCTCTGAAAACCCCACCTGCTACATCCGCGTCATGGGTTTTGACAACGTGAAGCAGTGCCAAGTGCTGAGCTTCATCGTGCACAAGCCTAACACCAGAGGCTACTAAGCTTTAACAACTCTATTTTGTAGAGAAAAAGCTAGCTAAAAATTGAGGCGTGGGAATTCTCCCCGCCTCATTTTTTTGTGCAGAAGACTCGGCGGTTGAAACCGCCTCTGTACATATAAAAGCTGCTTCCGCCGTTTCAAGATTGGATTGTTAGAGCTTGCAAATAGCTTTGAACACTTGCAGCAACACAACTGAAGATTCTGGTTCCATCAGATTTAGCAAAGGCATTAACTGATAGGTGGGCGGATTTCCACGACGGATATTGACAAACTGATATTCCATTCCATTGGTTGTCAAACCCCAGATTGCGTCTTGATATTTTAAATTTTGATAAGCATAGGTAAGCAATTGGGATAAACCCATAAATGCGTTGATTCCTGAATTTTTAGTTTCAATCACTAAAACCCAAAAAGATGTTTCACTTCTTAATGATTTTAATTTATTGACTGCCAAAATATCAAACCGCCCTTTAATGATTATGTCTTCATCTTCAATGCTAATTTCGGCAATGTCTTGTTCTAGACTAATTTTAATAGGTGGGCGGTAGAAGCCAGCTAATCGCATTAAGGGAAAAGTAGTCAGAGCTTGTACCAATCCTTCAGAAACGCGATCGGTAGAGATGTAGTCATCGAAGTCATCCCGGATTTGTATAAGTTCCTGCTGTTCGTGTTCTGTTATATCTTCAAGGGATAACAGCGAGGTAAATGAGCTGTTGTAGTGCTTTTGTAAGCCGAAAAGACGGTGGACTTCTCCTAATGTTAAGTTTTTGGCATTAATAACTGTCATAATCTTCAAACAAATTAAGTCTCTATTGTAATTATAACATATGCACAAAACTAGGTTTGTAGTAAGGACTTCAGTCCTTAAAACCGAGGCTGAAAGGACTAAAGTCCTCACTACGAACTTGAAAGGACTAAAGTCCTCACTACGAACCTAATCTATCTGCTCCACTACAACTCCATCAACTATTTCATAACCCCAGCTAGAATTTCTGGCTGCAAGTTGTTTAGCCATGTCGTATTCGCCCAAAATACAAAGCTCTATTAACTGCTGAAAACCTGAATTTTTCTCGCGCTGCAATCTTTCCTGACGCAGCTTTTCTCTTTCTGGATTAGAAGGATTTGGGCGCTCACTTCCCAGCGGATTGATATCGCTAATTCGTTTCATTTTAGCCTCATTAAAAAGGGATAGATTCTACAATTTCACCGTCAAGAATTTCATAGCCCCATTCTGGATTAGCAGCAATTTGTTTTTCAACTATACTTCGACCGAGAGAAGTTTGGTAAGCTTTTTGTAAAAACGAAATACTCGGGATTTCGTCTGTAGTTGGTGGCTGTTGTTGTTCGATTTTTGGCGGTTCAGGAATTGGTTCAGATGTGGATTGATTCAGGGCAAATTGCGGCGCGATCGCCCCTAATTTATTCATCACGCTTTCTTTGGTAATTTGCGGTCTTTCGTTGAAGGAAGACGGTAAATATGCGGTTTCTACCCCTTGGTTTTTGGCTTTGAGCGCATCGTCCGCAATTCGATCGCACTTTCGCAAAAAACCCTCCCACAAATCCTTCCCCAAAACCGGGTTTCTCAAATCAGCGCGGGCTTTAGATACCGCTGCTTCCAGCGGTTCGCCCTTGTGCACGTAATACTGAATTCGCTCCTCCTCAAACGCCGGATAAGGCACTTCCGGCTCAATTTCCCACTCCCGCTTAACTTTCTGACTTTCTCCTAAAGGAATTCCGGCGATAAACTCGTCCCAAAAAGTCGAAGTTAAGCCCTTTGTCATGCTATCAATAATTTTAAAAGCCCATCCCGAAGGATTGCCAAACCATAAGTTATGCTGTCTGGCATATTCTTCTAAAGCTCGCTGAAAGTTATGCAGTTCTTCTTGGGAATTCCAAGGCCCGCTAAATCGGTAATTTGGATTGACTGCAACCGCTATTTGCTGGCGGGGTTGCCCGAAAAATTTGTCAGTTTTAACTGCACGCTCTGGGGGGTAAGTTTCGGTGAATATTTCTAGAGGAAGATTGTTGTTTTCGCGGCTTGTTTGTGTTATGCTATCGCCGGAAGTAGGTGTCAACAAGTTATTAAATTTTTCCTCGAAGGCGTCAATATCCGCCCAGAGTTCGAGAGTGTCGGTGTTGGGATTTGTGGATTTTGCTTTCAGGAGCGATCGCACTTTCAGCAGCCGTATCGCTAATTCCTGTTCTTCGCGATTTAAACCAGTAGCTTTTTCAATTTCGCTGCTGTTAGTTTTCACCCATTCGCCCGAGTTAGACTGTTGTGTTTGCCATTGCAACAATTGGCACAGAAAAATGCTCGCCGCGACTCCGCCAGTAATTTTGCCTAGTGTCGGATAGTAGATGGCGGGATTTCCGAGATTTCCTAAAAATATTCCTATTTTCATGTTTGATATTCCTAATTCCCTTAAATTGTAGGGTGCGCCATCAGCACCTTACCCTTAAATTGTAGGGTGCGCCATCAGCGCCGAGATCTCCACTAAAGTAGCATCAAAAAACTTAAGATTTTCTTTAAGCTTCTGTCTATTCCTGACTGAATGGAGTTTCTAGAGGAAAGACGGGGATCGCTTGTGCGATCGCCTGATTGACAGAACCGAGTTAAACGTAATAATAAATTATTTACTGTACATTTCCCCCCAAAATGAATCCAGAACGTCAAGAGGCTTATTTGAACTTGATCGAGCGAGTGCTTACCTGTCCCAACGGTCAAGAACCAGAGGTTTTAAGTTCCTGTTCCGATTTAATAGATGCGGGATTTGTGCAGATGCTAATCCAGATATCAGCTTCAATGGCCCGGGAAGGTGACGAAGATACTGCTAATTTTTTAGTGCAACTTGCTCGCTTGCTGGGGAAATCTTTGGGTTTGTCACCGGATGTCGTGCCCGCTAGCTACAGCCGCGCACAGTGATAGATAAAAGTACGCGCAGCGTAGCTATCCCCTACGCAATCCCCTCGTTGTATCATGTTTTGGGAAATCGGGGAATCTTAACTCCATCGATACCTTTACAACTGATATTCAAGAGGCTCGCAAAAATCATTTACCCCAGTTTTAAATACATAAATAATCACCGATGTCACCAAAATCTGCGGGCAAGTTTTGGCAGCAACTAAATCTCTAAAAGCAGCATTCAATTGTCCGTTTATCAACTCTTCTTTTACCTCAGATTTGCAAATAGCAACGCGGCATCTTTTTGCCAATCCATCCAACCAGTTTTCAGAGATATTCGGTTCTTGTCCAGCTTGAATTGCTAGAGAAATAGCTGCATCTTCGATGTTGCCTTCACAATCTTCGATTTCGTCTAGGGCTTTGAGGGCTGCGGGATATTCCGCTAATTGCGATCGAAATTGGGCAATTTCTTGTGAGGTAATAATCACCATAAGATTTTCTTGTGTTTTCGGCTCGCGGATATGTTTAGCAGTTAAAGTTGGTATTATAGCATTTTTTGGTTGAGGTTGGGATTGCGCGATCGAACTTAATTACATTTGCAATTAATTGTTGCCACTTCGCAATAGCCCGCCTGGAGGTTAAATCCTCATCTAAAAGCAGAAGTCAGGGCGATGAAGCCTGATGTTAAAATTGATTAGTTTCCTCTGTAATTGCGAAGTTTGTGAATTAATCGCAGACTTTAGCTGATAAATATGTCATTGACAAAAGAGTGACTGAATATCAAGACTGCAACCACTTCATAAACTTATCCGTCGCAGTGCCGATAGACTCTCCCACCTGTTTCTTCAAACGCCACCGCCCAAAAGCTTGTTCGTAATCTTCCCCTTCAGTTTGATAAACATTCCAAGCATTCAGCGACAATCCCAATCCCCAGGTTAGTAAAATGAAGAGTGACCAAGAAAGCTCGTGGGATCCTGCTAGATTAAACAAAACTAAAAAAGTATTGACAATGCCGTATTTTGTCAAGTTTTTTCGCAATTTGCCGCGACGGTAAGAGTTAAAAACCAGCTTTTCCTGAAATTCACCTCTAGTGGCTAACCATTGCTGTTCCGCCGCCACGATATCCTGTTCGGAAATGCCTAATTCCGCCCCAATCTCGAAAAGCTGCACTCGGGAAAGTTCGCCGTCATCTTGTCGCCGTGCGATCGCAAGCTGTAAAATACCTTGGGCATCCTCAGCACCGTAAATTTGATTTATTTGACTGTCATTGGTCGCCATATAATAAGTTTCCTATAATTCCTGATATCCTTTCTATGATAGAGACAAGCGCTGTTAAACGGTAGGTGGTGCCATTGGCGGATTTCAACACCCGGAAACTGCCGAAAGTCGATCGAACGGGCAAGATGCCCATTCCACAAGATAATTGATTAGTTGTGGAACAGGCATCTTGCCTGTTGCTGCTGTATTGTGGAACAGGCATCTTGCCTGTTGCTGCTGTATTGTGGAACAGGCATCTTGCCTGTTGCTGCTATTGTGGAAAATATCAATTCTAACCCAAAGTATACATCCAGCCATCCCGGGCGCAAATCCTCACAAGCCCATCCCAAACAACAGGTGTCGCCTCAAACGATAAACCCGGCTTAAATCTACCCGATTCTTTTACCTTCAAACGGTAAAACTCGCCCTTAGCATTTTTCAAAGCATTCTTATCCCCCGACTTCGCTCGTTCCCACTTCAACTCAAACAAATAAACACCATTATATCCCGCACTAATTAGTTTATTGCCATCAGTAAATATCGGAGTAGAAATCGAAGAACCAATCTCCTTTTTAAACACGATTACCGGAGTATCGTAAGACTGATTTCGCCAAGGTACAGCATTCTTTTTACCTGTAATCGTATCTTGGGAACCGATGTACAAATTGCCATCGATCGCATTTGTGGCAAATAGCGCTGGAAATCCCCCAGGATTGTACTCATCATTCAACGCCACCGAACCGATTATTCCGCCTTCCCAGCCTGAAAGTCGGCGATTTCCGGTTGGCAAAAACCATTCGACGCTGGCATTCGGTTCTTTGTTCGGATTTAGTTTGAGGACTCCGCCGTTACCTGCAATGTATTGTTTTTCGATCGCACAAAACAGTTTCCCCGATTTAGATATTACAGCACTTCCATCAATATCTGAACCAGTATAGAAATCCCATACTATCTTTTTTGTTTTAATACTTATCCCATAAATATGTCCAGAACCCGCAGCTATAAACAGTCTATCTTTGAGCCGAGAAGGTGATGATTCTGCTACCAAGTTACCGCCGTGCTTGCTGATATCTCCTGGCGCATAAAGCTGTACTTCCGACAAGATCTGCGGTTGCTTAATTCCTTGTTTAACTTTAGCTTTGCTGGCAGAACTATTGATAAAATAGCCGATCGCATTTTCCCCCGCATTGAACAACAGGCCATCGCCCAGATACAAAGCACTGCTATCGTTATCCTGACTGTAGCTGGGCGTTCTCCGGATGTCCAACTTCCACAGTTCCTTACCGGTTCTAAAAGATATTGCCCTAAAACTCGGGACAAGATTTTTGCCACCACCGCCACTGCGGCTGCCTTGCAAAATCACAATTCTGTTTTCGGCGTTGGCTGTTTTGTCGATATAAATTGTTGAACTTCCTTTAATTATATCATCAAATTCATAGCGCCAAACTTCTTTATTTGTCGCCATGTCTATTTTGTGCAAATAGTGGTCAAAAGCACCTATAATTAAATAAGTTTTATCCCGATCTCTGGTAATTGTTGGCTGTCCAGTCCAACCGGCACCACTCCAAACTTGAGATTGCCTTCCCAAAAAAGTCCGGCCGCTTCCTAGCTCAAATTTCTTGATTAACTTCAAGCCTTTGGGGACACCTCTACCGTAAAACCTGCGCTGGTCATTTCCCAAAAAAGTCGGTACGAATAATTCTACTTCTTGAACTAATTTTTTTGCCTGTTTTTTGGAGTCACTATTGCTTTTTAATAGAGGCTTGTTAGATGGTTCTGCTTTTTCAGATGGTTCGGATTGGCACTGTTTGAGAATGACAGGAGGAACTACAACACTCAACAAAAAATGTCCGAGCCGTTGATTGAAATTTCGACGAGATGATAAACTCATTTTATATCGAGATAATCAGTAATAATATTAAAACATGATTGTCGCCAAAACTTAACTAAAACATCTCACGCTAAACTGCTAAATAACTGACAAACTTACTCAGCACAAGTTAAATTATCTTTGATTATGGTCAACCGTCTTGCTCAATCCCAAAGCCTTTACCTGCGGAAACACGCCGAAAACCCGATCGACTGGTGGCCCTGGTGCGACGAAGCCTTAGAAACGGCCCTGGGCCAAAATAAACCGATTTTTTTGTCAATTGGCTACTCTAGTTGCCACTGGTGTACAGTGATGGAAGGAGAAGCATTTTCCGATCGCGCGATCGCCGAATACATGAATTCGCAGTTTGTACCGATAAAAGTCGATCGCGAAGAACGCCCGGACATCGACAGCATATATATGCAAGCCTTGCAAATGATGACGGGCCAAGGCGGTTGGCCTCTCAACGTTTTTCTCACTCCCGACGAGCGAGTTCCCTTCTACGGTGGCACTTATTTCCCCGTAACTCCGCGCTACGGACGCCCCGGATTTTTAGAAGTGTTGCAATCTATTCGCCGCTTTTACGATACAGAAAAGCGCAAATTGCAAGCCTTCAAAGGAGAAATTTTAGACAACCTCCACCAGTCGGCGCTGCTGTCAGTAACAACCGCAGAATTAAATCGCGAAGTCTTCCAAAAAGGCTTAGAACTCAATACCGGAATTATTGCCCGGAGTAACCCCGGGCCGAGTTTTCCAATGATGCCCTATGCTGATTTAGCACTGCGGGGAACGCGCTTTAATTTTGATGCAAAATATGACAGCAAACAAGTCTGCACTCAGCGCGGCTTAGACTTAGCCTTGGGCGGCATTTACGACCACGTAGCGGGGGGATTTCACCGCTACACGGTTGACGCAACTTGGACTGTGCCGCACTTTGAAAAAATGCTCTACGATAACGGTCAAATTGTTGAGTATTTAGCGAATTTGTGGAGCGCGGGAATTGAAGAGCCAGCTTTTGAAAGTGCGATCGCGCGGACAGTAGAATGGTTGAAGCGAGAAATGACTGCGCCGACTGGCTATTTTTATGCTGCACAGGATGCTGACAGTTTTACCCCCCCAACCCCCCCTTACCAAGGGGGGACAACGGGGGGGTCTGAGCCGGAAGAAGGAGCGTTTTATGTTTGGACTTACACCGAACTACAAACGCTGTTAACTGTCGAGGAATTTGCTGAAGTTCAAGAAGCGTTTGATATTAGTCGCAGCGGCAATTTTGAAGGCAAAAATGTATTGCAGCGCCGACATCCGGGAAAATTCAGTACCACGGTAGAAACGGCTTTAGCTAAACTTTTTGCTCTGCGCTACGGCGGCCATCCAGATACTGTAAAAACCTTTCCGCCAGCGCGGAACAATCAGGAAGCAAAAAACGACAGTTGGCCGGGGAGAATTCCAGCAGTTACTGACACGAAAATGATTGCGGCTTGGAATAGCTTAATGATTTCGGGTTTGGCGCGGGCGGCGGCTGTTTTTGGGAATTTTGAGTATTTGGAATTGGCTGTGAAAGCTGCTAATTTTATTTTAGACAATCAGTGGATTGACGGGCGGTTTCAGCGACTCAATTATGACGGACAATCGGCGGTGGCGGCGCAGTCGGAAGATTATGCTTTGTTTGTGAAAGCTTTGTTGGATTTGCATCAAGCGAGTTTGATGTTAGGAAACGGGGAATCTGTACAGCAATTGCCGAATTCTCAGTTTTGGTTGGAGAAAGCTGTGCGGGTGCAAGATGAGTTTGATGAGTTTTTGTGGAGCTTGGAATTGGGCGGGTATTACAATACTGCTAAGGATGCTAGCGGGGATTTGTTGGTGCGGGAACGCAGTTATACTGACAATGCTACTCCGGCGGCCAATGGAATTGCGATCGCCTCTTTGGTTCGCTTGGCGCTGCTGGGTCAAAATTTAGAATATCTCGATCGCGCCCAACAAGCTTTGCAAGCTTTCAGCAGTATTGTCCGAGATAGTCCCCAAGCTTGTCCGAGTCTACTTTCGGCTTTAGATTGGTACCAGCATTCTACCCTAATTCGCACGTCGCCCGACCAGATTTCTGGATTGATTTCGCGGTATTATCCGACTGCTGTCTGTCAGATTGAGGCTGATTTACCTGAAGGTGTTATCGGGTTAGTTTGTGAGTGTTTGACTTGCAAAGAACCTGCGAAAAGCCAAGAGATGCTGTTAGCAGAAATTCTGCACAGTCAAACGCGAGTATAGAAGCAGAAGGACTGAAGTCCGAACTATCAAACCTTTAGGGAAAAAGAAGGACTGAAGTCCTTACTACAAACCTTTAGGGAAAAAGAAGGACTGAAGTCCTTACTACAAACCTTTAGAGAAAAAGAAGGACTGAAGTCCTTACTACAAACTGGTTCGTAGTAAGGACTTTAGTCCTTTCAATGTTAGCCCTCAATTTGCCCAAATTTTGACTAAATATTCTATAGTCACCTCGACAGCATGGGCGATTAACACCTGCAATTGACATCAGCCCGGACGTGCGATCGCCTTCGGCGGTAAAAATTGTGTAGAAAAAAAACTTGACATCAGCCGACGATAGAAAGTAAAAATAAATAACAGCAATCACCAAAATGAGGCTTTATGTTTGATTCGCGATCGGTGAGCGACAAGTATGACATTGATAAATTGCTATCTCGTACAACAATTTTGGCTAAAAGACATCCGGTAAAATACGGAGAATAGATGTTTTTTTTGAACCTTGTTCAGCAATCTAAAATTCACAATTCTGCAATCTAAAATCTAAAATCTAAAATCTAAAATGGCAACAGCTATTCTCGACCTGGAAATCTCCCAACTACCGCCAGAAATAGCGGTTGAGGAGCGTTACAGCAAAGCCTTGGTTTTAATTAGACTGCACGGAAAACCGATCGGTCAAGCGACTTTACCCGCAGTCGGAGGTCGCATAGACGGCTCCCAATTGCGGGAAACACTGATGAATGCTGTGGGCGATAACCTGTGGAAAAATTGGCTCTACGAGACCCTGGAATGGGACGAACGCGGGCCAGTACAGGCAATGCCCACAGCCACTGTAGCGGTTTGCACGCGCGATCGCCCGGAAGATTTGCAGCGCTGTCTCGACGCGTTGATGCGGCTGCCCGACGACGGTCAGGAATACTTAGTAATTGACAATTGTCCCGCCACGGAGGCTACGAGGGAACTGGTCGAAAATTACCCAAAAGTCCGCTACGTGCGGGAAGACGTGGCGGGGTCTAGCACTGCCCGCAACCGCGCTGTGCTGGAAGCTAAGGGGGAAGTTATCGCTCTGACAGATGACGATGCAGTACCAGATCCGAACTGGTTGCGATCGCTCTTGCACAATTTCGGCGATCCGCGAGTTATGTGTGTCACCGGGTTGGTAATGCCTTTGGAACTCGAAACTGAAGCTCAAGAATGGTTCGAGCGTTACAGCCCCCACGGACGTGGATTTCAGCGAGTCATCTTCGACGGGGCGTACTGCAACCCGCTGATTGTAGCTCCTATAGGCGTTTCGGCGAGTATGGCTTTGCGGAAGAGCGCGATCGACTGCGTAGGTCTATTTGACGAAGCTTTGGGTGTGGGGACGCCTGCAAAATGCGGGGAAGATCACGAACTTTATGTCCGCATCCTGACTGCGGGCTATCGCATTATCTACGAACCGAGGGCTCTAAGCTGGCATCGTCACCGGCGCGATTGGGAAGATTTGCGCAAAACGATGTACTGCTACGGAATTGGAGTCTACGCTTTCTGGACGCGCACTTTGGTGAAAAATCGGGAGTTTAGCATACCGCTGTTAGCCTGGGGATGGCTGCGCTACAAACAACTGCCTGAGTTGATTGCTTCTTTGCGAAACAAACCGGACTCTATCCCAAAAGACTTGCTCTTAGCTCAACTTCGCGGCTGCATCGGCGGCCCGATGGCTTATTTTGCTTCTCGCAAACGGTTGCAAGAAATTAAAGGGAAGTGAGTAGTTAGTAGTTAGTAGTCAGTAGTCATTAGTCATTAGTCATTGGTCATTAGTCATTAGTCATTAGTCATTAGTCATTAGTCATAGTGCTGTCCCCGCTCGCGAACGTTATTAGCGCGAGCGTCCCCGCTCGCGAACGTTATTAGCTGAGATTCTTCCATCTTCCATCTTCCATCTTCCATCTTCCATCTTCCATCTTCCATCTTCCAATTCCTATTACCAATTACCAATTATGAACAGGGAAAATCTCACTGTTAGCGTAATTATTCCCAGTCACAACCGCAGTTATTCGCTGCGACGCGCTCTCGATGCCCTGCACTCGCAGACTTATCCGATCGACCTCATCGAAGTGACGGTAGTTGCAGATAGCTGCATTGACGATACTTTGGCAATGCTCAAAGACTACCAAGCTCCGTTTAAAATACAGGTTATTGAAGCAAAGTGTCGGGCTGCTTCGATCGCCCGGAATACCGGAGCAGCCTCCGCTACCGGAAAACTGCTGATATTTATAGACGACGATATCGAACCAACTCCGCCTTTAGTCGAAAGTCATGTACGCATTCACCAACAGCGTCCGGGCTGCGCGGTAATCGGCCCTTATCCTCCTAAATTGCAGGGAGGGACTAGATTCTTTGACGTAACAGTGCGGGCTTGGTGGGAAGAAAAATTTTATGAGATGAGCCAGCCTGCTCACCGTCACACTTATCAAGACTTGCTCACCGGCAACCTTTCTCTGGATGCAGAACTGTTTGCTAGCACCGGAGGCTTCGATTCAGGCTTCGGCCAAGGCACTGCCCATGAAGATTACGAGTTCGGCTTACGCTTGCTCAAAGCAAATATACCTTTTGCTGTGGCAGCGGATGCAGTCGGGTATCACTACGAACACGAAACTAACAACCTCGATCGCTCTTTTCGGCGCGCGCGTGCGGAAGGCCGCTCCGATGTCTTGCTGGGTCAGAGGCACCCAGAACTCAGACCTACTCTGCACGTAGGGGATTACGAAACTCCTTACTCTCTGGTCGATCGGATTTTGGTCGCCCTGGTTTTTTACTGGCCGGCCGCGCTAGATTTGCTGGTGTTGGGACTGAGACGATCGCTAGATTTACTAGAAGCTGTCCGGATGCGCGGTACTTGGCGGTGGCTGAACACTAAATTGCGCGGTTACTGGTACTTCCGTGGTGTGGTAGACGAATTGAAAACTCGATCGGGCATTTCTAGTTTTCTGCAAGAAGGCCCGGCCCGCGCGGATTTGGCAGAAAACGAAATAGAAATCGATTTGCAGCAAGGTTTGGAAGCAGCAGAACAAAGGATTGATGCCGAAAGACCCGCCGGTATTTACCTTTACTACGGCCAACTGACAATCGGTCATATCCCTCCCGAAGTTGGCGCCGAACCTTTACGGGGAGTTCACCTGCGAACGATTCTGGCGCTGCACTTAGCCGAACCGCTGGCGAGAGCGATGGCGGTTAACGGTATGCCACACAGTTCTGAGTCGATCGCAACACAACCTTTACTTGCTTTTGAAGATCGTGTTTTGGCAATTAAATAATTGCTAATTGGTAAGTTGTAAGGGGTAATAGGTAATGGGAATAGTGAAATTAATAGCTAGTGCTTCATGTTAATGGCTAGTAATTTTCCTAATCGCCAATCACAAATACTAAATACCTAATGCTCCATCCGATTTTGGATTGCCGATTTGAGATTACAATTGCCATCAATCTAAAATCTAAAATCTAAAATCTAAAAGTGCCAGATTCCAAGTCGGATATTTAGTTAGGAGGAAATTATGGCAATAAAAATGCTTGAGATCGAGTTTACTGAACAGATAAATCCGATTAGGGGACTAGAAAAATATGAAGGCGTCCGCATCTTGGTTCGCTACCGAGGACGCCCGATCGGCTGGGGCTATGTTAATAACAATCCCTGGGAACAGACAATCTCGGCAGATCGAGTGCGACAAACAATTGTCGAGCAGATGGGCAAGACGTTGATTCAATTGAGTTTGGCAGAGCAGTTAGCCCCGATCGCAGAGTTCGATCGAGAATTGCCACCAATTAGCGTTGTCATCTGTACGCGCGATCGCACTGACTTACTCAAAGGCGCTCTGGAATCGCTGCTGGCCCTCGACTACCCCAATCGCGAAATTATCGTTGTAGACAACGCTCCCTCCAACAACAGAACTGCCGAATACGTCGCGGGATTACCTGTACGCTACGTCAAAGAGGAACGGCCAGGATTGGACTGGGCACGAAATCGCGGCATCGCGGAAGCCCGCCACGAAATTATTGCTTTTACCGACGACGACGCGCGACCCGATCGAGGTTGGCTGCGGTCAATTGCTGCTGGCTTTGCCGATCCCGAAGTCATGGCCGTCAGCGGTTTAGTCTCGGCTGCGGAACTGGAAACCATGCCCCAACAGCAATTTGAGCTGGTTTACGGCGGAATGCTGCAATATTTACACAAATTCAAAGTTGAAGGTAACAAACTTTCGGTGAAAGATTTGCTGTGGGCTTGCAATTACGGCGTTGGAGCAAATATGGCTTTCCGCCGCCAAATTTTTGAGGCTGTGGGCAACTTTGACGTGGCTCTTGATGTGGGGACGGCGACACGCGGCGCTGGCGATGTCGAGATGTTTCACCGGATTTTGGCGAAGGGATATACGACTTTTTACGATCCGAGCACTTTGGTGTGGCACTTGCACCGGCGCAGCGACAAAGCTTTGAGCCGACAGTTACAGGATAACGGGCGCAGTTTTGGGGCTTATTTGCTGACTTGCGATCGCAACCGTACCGTAGGGCGCGCCCAACTTGTGCACTTTGTCGTGTTTGAGTGGTTGGGTTGGTGGCTGCTGCGCCGCTTGCGGAATCCTGGCAAACTTCCCCGCAAATTCGTAGTCAGCGAATTGCTGGGGGCTTTGCAAAGTCCTTTTGCTTACCGAGAAGCTCAGTTGCAAGCGCGGCAGTTGGTGGCCCTTGCTGAAGAGGAATCGCAGGAAGTTGAACCGCAGGTAATAGCTGGGGGTGTCCAGTGAGAAATGCAGGACAACTGGTTTACAGGCGCCAAGTCGCTCATTTCTTTGATTTGCTGCGCGAGTTGGTCGATCGCGACATGAAACTACTCTACAAGCGATCGGCCCTGGGGATTGCTTGGACTTTGATCAATCCACTGTTGCAGTTGGCGGTTTTTTCTTTTGTGTTTCGATCGGTAATTCCAATCAACATTCCAAAATATTCTTCGTTTGCTTTCAGTGGTTTATTAATTTGGACTTGGACTCAAAGTGCCTTATTTCAAGCAACAGGACTAATCACCAGCAACCGCGCTTTAATTAGACAGCCAAATTTTCCGATCGCCATTTTGCCTGTAGTCACAACAGCAACAGGGCTAATTCACTTTTTACTGGCGCTCCCAGTCTTAATGATATTTCTGATAATTGACGGTTTGCAGCCGAATTCAGTGCTGTTTTTTTTGCCAGTGCTGCTGGTAATTCAGTTTTTTTTGACAGTCGGTTTGGCTTATCCCCTCGCTGCTTTGAACGTTACTTTCCGGGACACTCAGCACACTCTAGGCGTACTGTTGCAGATGCTTTTTTATCTGACTCCAATTTTCTACGACCTCAACAGCGTCCCGAAAGAATATCTGATATTTTATCAGTTGAATCCGATGGTGCCGTTGATTGAAGCTTACCGAGCTGTACTCCTCAGAGGCACGCAGCCTGATTGGATGGCATTATTAATTGTGAGTGTAGTAGTAGCTGCTCTTTTGCCGATCGGACTGGGAATTTTTAGACGGCAAAGCGATCGATTTGTGGAGGAATTGTAAATGCGTCAAGCAATTGTGATTAAAGGTTTAGGCAAGCGTTTCAACAGCTACAGTGCCGATCGACCTTTTACGATTATGGAGGCTGCTTTGTGGGGGTGGTGGCGGATGAAGCCACAAGCACATTTTTGGGCCTTGCGAGATGTGAGTTTTAGTGTTTCTCCTGGGGAAATGCTGGGAATTCTTGGCAAAAATGGAGCAGGAAAATCGACACTACTGCAACTGATTGGAGGTATCGGCCGTGCTGAGGAAGGAAGTATTAAAGTCAATGGCAAAATTGGCGGTTTGTTGGATTTGGGTGCAGGCTTTCACTCGGATTTAACAGGGCGAGAAAATGTGTTTGTGGGTGCGGTAGTAGCTGGTTTAACTCACCGGGAAGCGACGCGCCGCTTCTCTGATATTGTTGAATTTGCAGAATTAGAACAGTTTATTGACAGCCCCCTACGAACTTACAGTACGGGGATGCAAATGCGGCTGGCTTTTTCGGTAGCGGTACACACCGATCCGGAAGTGCTTTTAATTGATGAACATTTGTCGGTTGGTGATGTGGCTTTTCAAACTAAATGTTTGAACAAGATAGCCGAGTTTAAAACTAAAGGTTGTGCGATTGTTTTAATTTCTCACAATGCTGGACAAATTCAGAAATTGTGCGATCGAGCTTTGTGGCTGCGGGATGGTAAAATCCAGGCTTACGGAGAGCCGGAAGTTGTAGCCGGTCAGTATTTATCGGAAATGCGATCGGAAACAGAAAAGCGCACTCCCATGCGTCCTCCTGAAGTCACAAGTACAGGCTCGGAATTGCGTGTTAATGAAAACCGTTTCGGTTCTTTGGAAGTAGAAATTACGGATGTCAAAGTGTTGCCGGATGAGGAAATAGACAGCGGCGATACGATTACTATTGAAATTCATTACACGGTTCCCAAATCGATTGATGCTGCAATTTTTGGGGTGACAATCAGTCGGGAAGACGGTCAAAGTTGTTTTGAGACTAATACTAATCAAATGGGCCGGTTGATACCGCTGGCGAAAGGTAAAGGCAAAATCCGGCTGCACGTAGACAGGCTGGATTTAGGAAACGGGCAGTATTACGTGAATCCTGGGGTTTACGAGAAGAGTTGGGCCTACGCTTACGATTATCACTGGCACGTTTATCCGCTGTACGTGCGATCGACTGTACACCAAAAAACGATCCTTTGTCCGCCCTACCGCTGGGAGTTTGACGGCAAAATGGAGGTGCTGGATTTGCCAGAAACAACTGACAAAGTTCACGCTTTGAACAAAAATAATCCCAGCTACGCCAAGATTTCCACTCAGTTGAAAAATAAGCAGTCACCTGACTTTTTAATTCTGGGCGCTCAAAAGTGCAGCACCGAGGCTTTATACGGTTATCTAGAAAATCACTTGCAAAATATCAAAGAAGGTGCTAAGCAAGTACACTTTTTTGAATTGAATTTCGAGCGCGGTGTTGAGTGGTACAGCAAGCAGTTGACGCGGAGTGTTGCGGGTGACAAAGTGCTGCTGTGGGAGATGACTCCTTACTATATTTACCATCCGTTGGTGGCCGAGCGGGTTTACAAGTGTTTCCCGGATGTTAAGCTGATTGTGATGCTCCGCAACCCGGTACAAAGAGCGTGGATGCACTATCATTTAGAAGTGGCGATCGGCTGTGAAAAGCTGGATTTTGAAAAGGCGATCGCATCTGAACCAGACAGACTCAAAGGTGAGATCGAAAAATTCAAAGCCGATGAAGGCTATTACAGTTTCAACCACCAGCATTATTCCTACTTGTCGAGAGGAATTTATGTCGAACAAATCAAGAATTGGCTCGATTATTTTCCCAGGGAACAGTTGCTAATTATCAAAAGCGAAGATTTTCAAAAAAATCCGGGAGATGTGTTTTCAGAGGTGTTAGAATTCTTGGATGTTAAGGCGAGTGCTGTCAAAGAATATCAGGGTAATAGTGCCGAAGATTACAGTAATATGCCTCCGGAAATAGAACAAGAATTAACCAATTATTTTAAGCCTTACAATCAGGAGCTTTCTGATTTGTTGAAGGAAGATTTTAGTTGGAGTTAGGATGTTTGTGAAACCGCAGATGAACGCGGATTAACGCGGATTAATACGGTAAAACATAATTCCTGTAGGGGCGGGTTAACCAACCATATTTAATTTTTACCAACAATCTAGATAAACCCGCCCCCACTCCACGAAAAAAATTAGATCGCCAGTTTATTAATATAAAATCAACAATGCAACGAATATTTTTAGTAGGAGCTCCAAGAAGCGGTACTACAATTCTTCAGAGTTTATTAGCGGCTCATCCTGAAGTTATTTCTTTTCCTGAATCTAAGTTTTTTCACTATTTATTGTACGAGAAGTTTGCGGCAAAGTTGCCAAGCAGGATGGAAGCTTTTTTTAATGATGAGATTAATCGCCCTGAACTTTTGCAAGGTTTTGATGACAATCAAAGTGTGGAAGCTAAAGTTAGTTGGTTTGTCGGAGTTTTGGATGGTTTGGCTGCGGAACAGAACAAAAGCATTTGGTTGGAAAAAACGCCGGAACACATATATTTTATTGAGGATATAGACCGCTTTTTGCCAGATGTTAAGTTTATACATATTTTGCGAAATAGTATGGATTGCATCGCTTCTATGTATGAAGCCACTCGGGATTTTAACGAATTGTGGGGCGGTGGTTGGGATTTAGATCGCTGTATCGAGGGATGGAAATATGCAGTATTAACTAGCCATAACTATCTTGATAAATCTAATCATATCTTGGTTAGATATGAAGATCTTGTAGAAAACAAAAAGTTAGTTCTAGAGGATATTTGTAATTTTATTGGAATTGAGTATGATGCTGGAATGCTGATTAATTATAAGGAAAAAGCAGCTAAGCTGAGTTTGAATTTACCTTGGCATCAAGGAATTGCCAGGGATATTCAAAGCACTAAGGTTCACAAATATCATCGAGTTTTTAAAGATAGTGAAATTAAAAATATTCTAACTCATATCGAGTGGGTAAATTCGAGAATTGCCTACAAGGTTACGGTGGAGGTGAGCGAATTAATTTCGGATATTAAGGTTCCACAAATATTCAATCGCGTTTGCTGTACAATCAAGTTAGCAGGTGTTGAACTCGAAGTTAGGGATTTGGAGCTTAATACTATACCAATCCTTTGGCTGCTCCTTCGACAATACAATAGCATGGCTGGGCTCTTATTTCTACGCAAGTCCCTTATTGAATTGCCAGTCTGTGACGGGATTGTGACGGGTACGGTGTTGGCAGATGCGATCGCAGCCCAGTTTGCTTGGCCAATACTTTCACGCTTCTTTCAAGACAATCCAGAAACTCCCCAACTGGAATGGACGCTATTTTTACAAGAAATCTGGAATCGTCCTAATTGGGTTGAGGCTAATTTTTACAATCCCGAAACCGTCGATGAAGCAGTCACAATCACTCTCGATGGAGACTTGATTGCTGTGGAAGTTAGCGAAGAATTGACTAATATAAAAGTTGAGCTTGCTGAAATTGACGTGCTGGTGACAGTAGGCGGTGTGGCGATCGCTATTGTAACCGTTACCGTGGAAAATAACTTTGTTTCTGCTCAAAAAGTGCGATCGACAATTACTCGAAATATCGGTTTTGAGTTGTGCGTCGCCACCGTGCGAGAAGCTTTGTTGGGAAAACCGCTAGATAATAAGCAATCGTTGCGATCGCGCTTAACCTCTACTGCACAACAAAGGTCGAATCTGCCCGACTGGTTGAATGCAAAGGGTTCTAGGGGCATTTACCCCCAAGATGCGGTGATGTTCGGTAGGCGATGTGGTGCAACAGGAACCAGTATCAGCCGCCGCGCCGCACTCCCAGCCCAGGCGCTGCGGGAATTAACGAAATCAGCAGCAATCGCAGGGGAAGTGATAATCCAAATTCCCAGAGAAAACGAGTTACCAAAGCAAGTATTTTACGCACCAGAAATCATTTGGCAAAAATCGCCTTACCGAGAAGTTTCTCACTCAGTGAAAACTCAAATATTTGACAATGATAGCATCACAGAAAAACTCTCGATTCTCGCCTACCGTCGCATTTCTCCCGATGGTTTAAATGCAATTACTCCGCAGGTTTTTGAACAACAGTTGCAGTATCTGAAAGAAAATGGTTATTACAGTGCAACTTGGGAAGATTGGCAAAATGCAAAACTAACTAAAACTCCTTTACCAGGTAAAGCTGTATTAATAACTTTTGACGGTGGCTATCTCGACTTTTTAACCTACGCTTTCCCTTTGCTAAAACGCTTTGACTTTACAGCCACTGTTTTTCTAGTAGCCGAGTCAATAGGAAAGACAAATAGTTGGGAAAAAGCCGAATTTGAACAAGTACAGTTAATGGAATGGCCGGAAATTAGACAATTGCGGGATGCAGGGATTGAATTTGGTTCCATGTCTGCCACCTATCAGCCTCTGACTTCATTGTCCCCCACCGAAATTGTGCGCGAAGCGGCGAAATCCCGCGCAACTTTGGAACGGGGATTAGGGAAATCTGTGAGAGTTTTTGCCTATCCCTACGGGAATGTCGATGAAATTGTAGCGCATTTAATCGGAGCAAGTGGGTATAGTTTCGGTGTATCATATAGATGGAGTACGAGCAATTTTCACGATTCTTTAATGTCGCTACCCCGCCTTCAAGTAACAGCAGAAAATTTCTGGGAATTGGTTCGTAGATGTGTATATTTGTAGGGTGCGTCAGCCAGAGATTTTTAAGACAATCAAAAACATTTCAACTGACGCACCCTACAAGTGAAATTGCTGCAACAAGGTGCGTCAGCCAGATATTTTCAACTCAACAAAAATCTTTCAACTGACGTACCCTACAAGTGAAATTGCTGCAACAAGGTGTGTCAGCCAGATATTTTCAACTCAATCAAAAATCTTTCAACTGACGCACCCTACAAGGGAAATTGCTGCAACAAGGTGCGTCAGCCAGATATTTTCAACTCAATCAAAAATCTTTCAACTGACGCACCCTACAAGTGAAATTGCTGCATCAATCCCTGAAATTTACGTCGCAAATAACCGCCAAATCCTCTGGAAATCTTCTCAAACTTATAATCAAATAAAATATCCATCACATCTTTAGTTTTCATGTACTTTAAATAAGAAATCATTTTATCTGTCAGTTCATCATTAACATCATCAATATACTTTCTCACCGCCAACCTTTCCGAAATATTCCATTTGCGATCGAATTTGCGGTGCATTTGGGTCTCATAATCCGCAAAATCCGAGATTTTCCCATCCAAATATTGTTCAATGTATTTCCCAGCGATTTCGGCACCATCCATCCCGTGTCTAATCCCTTCGCCGCCCAGAAAATTAACTGTCGAGACAGTATCGCCGATCGCAATTATGTTATCCTTCCAATAAATATCCTGCAAACCGCGACTGTATTTCAGCGTCGAACCGTGTTTGTCAATAATTTTATAACTTTTAGACTTCAAATATTCATCAATCAGCAAATCAATATACTGTTTCAGCGGTGACAAATGCTTAACCGTTTTGGCATCTAAAAAAATGCGTCCCGCACCAACTTTCAGTCTATTTTGTTCCATAGGAAATATCCAAGAATAACCCTTCGGCATCCATTTATCACCCAAAAAGAAGATTAAATCATTGGCATATTTATTGTAAACTTCCGGTTCAACTTCAATTAAATATTCGATTCCGGTACCCGACAAAAAATCAGGCTTGTCCTTTTCCTTGTCGTACATAATCGCCCTAGCAAAGCCAGTAGCATCAACCAAGACTTTCGTGCTAACTTTGATAAGTTGCCCGTCAGATAACTGTTTAAATTCTACTGTAGTTTCGCCGTTGGCTTGCGAATGTCCGGTATAGCGACAACCCAGCCAAACTTCACCGCCAAATCGCTCAACTTCGTCGGCTAAAAATGCTCTAAATTTTGCAAAGTTGAGTACAACTCCCAAACTTTCGGGAGATTCCCAAGTTTGACTAACTTTGCTAGTTTCAATAGTCAGTTTGTGCCAAAAACTGCCGATAACTGATTCGGGTAAATCGAATTGAGAGAGGGTTTCTAAAGGTGTGGCGGCGCTGGAAAAGTCATTTTTATTAAAATTGTCGTTTTGTTCTGCAAGCAAAACTTTGCGACCGGATTTGGCTAGAATTCTTGCACAGTGGCCTCCTGCTGGGCCGGCTCCTACTATTACTATATCAAAATTTTTTAAATTCATCTTACTATAAATTCGCTTCTAATGTCAAAACATCCGCCGAAATATCAACTACCAAGCGCCGATTTTTCAGCCATTGCCGGCCGATTAAAATTTCCGGTACTCCTGCACCCACATGAACAGGAATGTCAAATTCTTGACCCTCAAGACGCACTTTTCCTGCATAAATATCGAAATCAAATTCTCCCTTAGCTGTTTGCATTGTTTCTTTGTCTACATAAGTCCAATCAAGCCCTTCTAAATCCTGAATATCCATTGCTAAACAGCCAGAAAAACCTGTATCTAGCAGAGTATCAACAGGTAATTCTAAGCCGTTATCGGCAATCAATGAAATTTCAAAAAATAGCTCGTCATTATCGCCAAATATTCCTTCCATCATATCGTGCCACAAACTCCGGTTTCATTAATCCGAAATACGTGGGGGATAGCATTGGGATGTTTCTGACGACACATTTTTCCAGCAGCTAACGAATCTTGTTCGATAAAATGTTCTCCGCTGTCGGGTTCAACCGCCATGTACCAGTTGTAGTGGGTTTTAATCAATTCTGGTTTGAGGCGATCGAATATGGGTTGACACCGCTGGCGAAATGCGGCTCTTTCGGCGTACCATTGGGCTATTTCTTCTGGAGAAAGTATGCGTTTTGCGTGCAATCTTTTCCGGGGTACTGTGCGAGTTGGGTTGAGATAAGTCATTGTTGATTCTCCTTTTGTGCAGTAAAGCTGAAGTAAGGTGGGCATTGCCCACCCTACAATTCTAGCTAATTAGACGCTAACTGGTGACTTTTGGCGGCTAAATGTTGCTAAAATGCGATCGCACATTTGTGACGGATTCAATCCCAAAGTTGCAAAGGATTGCTCAGGCGTGGCATGATCCACCAATGTATCAGGTACACCCAACCGCATCAATGGAACTAGGATATTGTTATCCATCAAAGCTTCGGCTACTGCTGAACCAAAGCCACCCATTAAACAGCCTTCTTCCATTGTGACAACTTTGCCGATTCGCTGTGCCAAAGGTAAGATTAATTCGGTGTCTAAAGGCTTGACAAAACGCGCATTAATCACAGTTGCTTCAATGCCATGTTCGCTCAACATCTCGGCGGTTTGCATTGCCGGATACACCATTGAACCGTAACCTAAGATTAGCACGTCATCGCCGTTGCGAAGGATTTCCGCTTTGCCGATCGGCAATTCTTCCCAACCTTCTTCCATCAGAGGCACGCCGTAACCGTTACCGCGCGGGTAACGCATGGCGATCGGGCCTGTCGTGTGGTTGATTCCCGTGACTACCATCCGCTGCAATTCTGCCTCGTCTTTTGGTGCCATAATTGTCATATTTGGCAGACAGCGCAAGAAGGAAATATCGTACATTCCCTGGTGCGTGGGGCCGTCGGCGCCGACAATCCCAGCGCGATCCAAACAGAAGAACACTGGCAAGTTTTGGATGCAGACATCGTGAACAATTTGGTCGTATCCGCGCTGCAAAAATGTCGAGTAAATTACTACAACCGGGCGCATTCCTTCGCAGGCTAAACCAGCCGACAATGTGACGGCGTGTTGTTCGGCAATGCCGACATCAATGTATTGTTTCGGGAGTTTTTCCTGAAGTTTGTCTAGACAAGTTCCCGTTGCCATTGCCGCAGTAATCCCAACAATTTTTGGATTATCTTCTGCTAGCTTAACCAAGGCATGAGCAAAGACTTTTGAGTAAGCGGGAGGCTTGGGTTTGGTCGAAGGAATGCCTTTACCAGTCGCTAAATTAAACGGGTTTTGAGCGTGATATCCTACTTGGTCTTTTTCGGCGATCGCATATCCTTTGCCCTTCACCGTCACCACGTGAACTAACACAGGGCCTTGGATGGTGTGACCTTGTTTGAAAGTAGCAATTAACTCTTCCAAATTGTGTCCATCTACCGGGCCCATGTAGGTAAAGCCTAATTCTTCAATTACGGCTCCAACTTTGGACACGGCTAACCGTTTCATGCCTTCTTTAAGGCGTTCCATTTCTGGGGTAAAAGTTTCGCCAACAAACGGAATTTGTTTGAATTGTTCCTCTAAGTTATCTTTGAGAAATTGCACCGGCTGCGAGAGTCGCATTTTGTTCAAATAGCGGGTAATTGCGCCGACATTGGGCGAGATTGACATCTCGTTGTCGTTGAGCACTACCATCACATTAGTTTTCGGCATATGGCCGGCGTGGTTGATCGCTTCTAGTGCCATGCCGCCAGTCAATGCGCCGTCGCCGATGACTGCTACAGTTTTAAAGTTTTCGCCCTTGAGGTCGCGCGCCATCGCCATCCCTAAGGCTGCGGAGATGCTCGTGGAAGCGTGGCCGGCGCCGAAATGGTCAAATTTACTCTCGCAGCGCTTGAGGTAGCCTGCAACGCCGTCTTTTTGGCGTAGAGTGTGAAAATTGTTGTAGCGGCCGGTGATCAATTTGTGCGGATAAGCTTGGTGGCCGACATCCCAGGTAACTTTGTCGCGATCGAGGTCGAGTGTTTGGTAGAGTGCTAAGGTGAGTTCCACTACACCCAATCCTGGGCCAAGGTGTCCGCCGCTAGCGGCTACTGTTTCTAAATGCTTTTCTCGAATTTGTCGGGCAATTTGTTCGAGTTGATGAATCGACAGGCCGTGTAATTGGTTTGGATGAGTCAGTTCGCTGAGATGCATATTTTAAAATCCCGCTCCTAAGAATTAGGACGAATCCTTAACAGATAATAGTTTGAGCCTGCGGCGTTCGGTACGCGCAAACTTAGAATATTTTACCTGTTATTTGAGAAAAACTGTTAGGCGTAAGATTTTTATTATTTTTGACCTGGTAATTATAATAAGTAAGTCGCAAACAGTCAATATAAAAAATCCTTATCTTGTTAGTTGGTAACGGCTAATTATTAGCTGCACGGGGATTATTAGCAATTTAAAACTTGTTTTTGTAATGATGGCTGACTTTTTAACCATTGGGTTTCTGCAAGCGGACTGTGATGCAAAATCATTAACTGCGATTTTTTAAGGGATTCTAGGGCGTAGGTACAATCTTGCAAATCGCTAAACTCAACTTCAACAATTTCTGCATCGCATTCATCAACTACTGTTCCCACTTGACCGCGATATAAGCCCTGTTGTGGCAAGTCTTCTAGTAATGCCACGATCGCAAGCAATTCGATCATAAAATTCATTCTATTAATTTACTACTGGTCACAGTGATTGGCTGAAAGCCCATACGTATAAAATAAGTATCATCATATATACATTTATAGTCGCAAACAAGTTCTTCTCCCTCGTAGATGTCACGTGCTGCAACGTCTCGTCGCAAGCTCGAAAGAATATTAGGAGACTCTGAAAAATGATTGATGAAACGTTGATCGTCAAAGCAAAGAACGTATCTACAGAGGAGTTTGTCAAAATAGGCATATTTTAAAAATTGCTCTTTCGCTGAAGGAGACATCCGCTCAATATCCGCCTCTTCATAAGACGTATCGAAGTATGGAGAGTATTCCCAGGTAACGGTACCTTTTGGAATAAACTGCGCTGCGAAAAGACCAATACCGTGAATAGAACTGATGCCAAGTTTTGTTTGAACCAGTAGCATAACTACGCACTTAATTGAGTATTCATAGGAATCGAATATCTCAGATCCTCTTGAAATATTGTAGCCTATCGGTTGCTAAGTAAATTTGATTGAGGAGCCATCTGATCTCTTACACCATTCTTAATTACTTGTTTAGAAACAGGCAAGATGCCTGTTCCACAAGAAAATTTATCTTTTGTGGAACGGGCATCTTGCCCGTTCTTCACAATGGTGCAACATCTCAGATCGATCGCACTTCCGGCAATTTCTCAGCCCCAGTCGTATCAAAGACGATCGCGTGTTTAGTCGCAGGTAACAACCGCCGTAATATCTGAATATAGCCGTCAGCATCGCCGCGGCGGTGGAAGCGCGCCACAACCAATCGCTGCATATTTGGCAATTGCCGCACAATACAGCAGGGATGAGAGTTTAATTTGGGCTTTGATGTTGGTATCATAGGAAAATCGTGCCCCGCGTTTGCGGGGTTGGGTAGAAAAGCGATCGCCCTCAAGTTTTCGACGCTAGGTGGGCGATCGTTTTCAGTGTACATAGATATTATCCGGTATATATGCACCGAAGTCAAGCAAAAAAATGGGCTACGTGAGACTGCGGATTCGAGAACTAGCTGAGCAAAGAGGTTGGACGTTCAAAGAAGTTGCCGATCGATCCGGAGTCAATTACAACACGGTAAAAAGCTACGGGAGGCGCGATGCTTTGAACACAGTCGATTTGTCTGCTGTCTACAAAATTGCTCGCGCCTTAGACGTGACGATGGAAGATTTAGTCGAGATTTTGGAATAGTAAGGGCGCGCTAATGGGATACGTGAGGCTGCGGATTCGAGAACTAGCTGAGCAAAAGGGTTGGACGCTAAAGCAAGTTGCCGATCGATCGGGAGTGAATTACAACACTGTTAGAAGCTACGTTCAGCGCGATGCTTTGAACACGGCCGATATTTCTGCTGTCTACAAAATCGCCCGCGCTTTCGACGTGACAATGGAAGATTTAGTTGAGATTTTGGAAGATTGAGGGCTCAGAAATGGGGCGAGTCAGGCTGAAGATTCAAAAGTTGGCTCAAGAAAAGCGCCCGACACTGCAAGATGTGTCTCCTCGATCGGCACAAGGTTTGCTTAGAAAAATGTATCAAACTTTTACAAATAAACCGATCGCACTCATAAAGCCGCTATCTTCGTGACAAAAGCACTTCCTCAGCATGAGTCCGGTTCTCTAACTTTGGATTATTCGACTCTACACCGCCCCCAACACCCGAAAGATGAAGATTTGTAATGTTTTGTCAACATCTTAGGGTTGCTGAATTAAAATCTTCTCATAAAAAAGACGAGCTTCTAGCAGGCAAAATTATGAAAAAAAATTTAAAACTCAGCTTATGAGATGGAATTCGCTGCTCTGACAAGGTGCAATAACAATGTAACTAATGTAACTTTTGATGCAAGAACCACTAGCATTAACCTTGTTGAAGGTCACAGGCCAATTTCTCGCCGTGCCTTCTGAAAATCGCTTTCCTCGTCGATCGCATCAAATTTCAAGTGCCATTACTTTGTTTGCACGACGGGAACCGCAGATGTAAAGGAAAAATTTAAGTCCAAAGCTGACGCACCAGAACTTTGAGCGACGGTTTTTTGACCGGCAACGAGGACAGAAACACAGTCTTTTCCTCCATCAAACCTGGTTTTTGCGTCCAAGACTCAACTCGATTCGATCGAATGAATGCAGTCGCAGCCAACATTTAGTTAGATGTTGCGATACAGCAAGTTGCGCGCTTGTACAGGGAGCTAACGGCAGTGATGGATCTCGATTGTTTACCTTACGGCGCAGGCCACGCCCAGGAAGGGGTCTGTCTGCTAGTGCGAATGGGGCCGTACCGCATTTTACTCGACTGCGGTATAGAGGATGTCGCACCCCTGTCAGCGACACTAGATCGATCGCCCCCAGTCGATTTCGTAGTGTGCACCCACGCCCACTCCGATCATGCCAGAGGTTTGCTCGCACTCCACCAGGCTTTCCCCCTGTTGCCAATTTACGCCAGCGAAGTCACAGCGCGACTGCTACCGCTTAACTGGCCGGCCCAGTCTCAGCAGCCAGAGTCGCATTTCTGTGAGGCTCTACCCTGGCAGTCGCCGATCGAACTGCGCCGAGGACTGAGCGTGCAGTTGTTCCCGTCGGGCCATTTGCCCGGAGCGGCGACTGTACTCTTGACCTATGAAGCCCCCCATCGCACCTACACCCTGGTTTACACCGGCGACTTTTTTCTATCGAATTGTCGTTTGGTGGAAGGTTTGCCGCTGGGACAACTCCGGGGCATGAAGCCCGACGTGTTAATTTTGGAAGGTAGTTACGGCACAGCGCGCCACCCTCACCGCCGACAACTGGAAAATCAGTTAGCCGATCGCATCCACCGCGCGATCGCCGACGGATGCTCGGTACTGCTACCCGCACCCGCCCTCGGTTTGGGTCAAGAACTGCTGATGCTGCTCCGCAGCCACCACTACTTCACCGGGCGCGACTTGGATATTTGGGTAGACGGCACTGTCGCCGACGGGTGCGACGCTTATCTGGAACTGCTGCCCCATTTTCCCACCGCCGTTCAAAACTTTGCTCTCCACCAACCTTTGTTTTGGGACGAAAGGGTGAAACCTCGCGTGCGCCGGTTGTCTGCCGAACAGCGCTCCGAATTGGGGAAAACCCCGTGTATTGTAATTACTGACCAAATTTCCGATTTGGGTTTGTACGTTGCCGATCGCACAAATCCTTGGATTTTACTCGCACCTCAAAAACCCGGATATCCCGTCAGGGAATGGTTTGCCAACTGGCAGGAATCAGGAGTTCGGCTCATTGAAACTTATCTGCTAGCCGAACACTGCGACGGGCCGGGAACTACCCAGCTCATCCACAATTTGCGTCCGCAGCACGTAATTTTAGTGCACGGTTCCCCTGCATATTTGGCTGACTTGGCTAACTTGGACGAGCTGCGAAACCGCTACCAGTTGCACACTCCGGCGGTAGGGACTGTTGTCGAATTGCCGATCGGGGAAATGTTTTTGCAGCCCGCTATCCCCGAAACTAACTATGAGGGAGAACTCAGCGAATTGGGGACAGAGGTAGCAATTAGCTTGCCGAGTCCGATTACAGCCGATCCTCGGTGGGCAAATTTTGCCGATACAGGTTTAGTAGAAGCGCGCTGGCAAGGCGAAGAACTGGTACTGCGCGGCATCTCCCAGCGGGAACTGCTATTTCAAGGCAACGCCGTTCAGGCAAACCTCGAATGCTGTGGCAATTGCCAGCACTACCGCGGCCAGCGCTGTTGGAACCAGTCCAGTGCTTTGTTTGGCTTTAAAGTCACTCCCGACGGTTTCTGTCCGGTGTTTGAAGCGATACCGGAGTCTGAATTTTTCATAGATGAGGAATTAGATGCGGAATAAACCTATTGTTGTCATTGCGATCGACAGCTTAGCGCGCTTTCTGATGAGGCGATCGCAGTATTTGTTGTTCGTCGGTTCTGCGTCTGTGACTGCTCTGGTGGCTCAGAGGCGAAAACTGGCGATCGAACTCAAATTTCCATCCTAAATAGCTTATTTGGTGACAATCCAGCAGATTTTTCGGCAAAACCCGAGTTTTGCCCCATTCCTCGACAAAAAAGGGAGAAAAGTCGTTTTCTTTTCCCCCAACTATTTTTTGTGACTCAAGCTAAGGATCAAAACTATTCTAAATTCGAGTCCGGGTAGTGATTGCGAATTTGCTCGGCTTCGGGACAATCGTCAGTAACTAGGGGTTCGCAGTTAGTTCTCGACACCGAAGCCAACTTCTGGGACACAGCTCCAATACTTTCTAGACGCACCATTTCTTCCCAGGAGCTAATTTCGTCTTCTTCGTCGGTTTCGTAGCGCAGCGTGACTAGATCCCCTTCAATATCTAGGATACGAGCGCGCTCTATCCAACGTTGCTGATCTCGAAGAAAAATAGAAACCTCACGACCATCACAACAGAGTTGATAGATTTTGCGCTGTAGCATTTGTCAGTTCTCCTGCGCAGTGTAACTTGCTTAAAATATGGCCTGTTTACAGTAACGTACTTTGAGTTTTACATCGGAAGGCACAGCCCTATGGACTGGCCAGTTTGACGTTTTCCGAAACTTTGGCACCTATGGGGGTTACCATATTTCATTTTACCACTAAATCTATCTTGTACGCTATTTATCTAAGTGCAGATTTTCGGGCCGGCGGCATCCCTCGCAAGAGGCATTTACCAGAATAGATGCCAGAATCAGGACTTGATTCGGGCCAGCCACCCTCCAAGCGGACTGTGCTGCGAGTCGCTCTCAATTGCTCCTTATGTTTCCCAGAGACATTACTAGATAGCGGTTTAATTCACATTTGGCGATCGCACGGACATTGCGGAGGCTCTCATCGGGGACGATCGCAAGGGCGATCGCCACCATTCCTGTGCTAACAACGGTAAAATCTCAAATGTAATCATACCTTGACATCGAACCCACGCACTCGTATACGCCATCAGACTAGAACTAAAACTCCCTCCCTTGTGCCGTGGCGTTAGAAAACCTACAGGTATAGACTTAGGAATGAGAATTAAATAACTTACATTTTTTATTGTTCTTGTGGGATGGGCGTCCCGCCCGTCCAGAAAAGACGGGTTCTTCTGGCCCATCCCACTTTCAAGAGTGTAAATTATTTAATTCGCGATCCTTAGGAATATCGACGTTTGCCAGCTTTGAGTAATGGTAAAAAATACAACTGCCAGTTTCCCTAAAAAAGCCGAAAATCAAGCTAGGGAAATTTCAGTATATCTCTTCAAACAAACAGTTAGGCAACCGACAATCAGAAATACAAGCCTCAAAAAATACCCCCAAATATTATCGAAGGCTCGCCCAAAAATAGGGAAAAATTGCCAAAAACTGACGAACTATCTGCAAAAAACTACAACAAAAATTAGCTATAAATACAGTCCAAATCTGGGTATTTTTGAAGGCTATCGAGCTCATTGCCAGCGCCTTATTATTTGGAAATATGGACACTGCCCAATGAAACATTCTCTACATATACGATGACAGAGCGTTGCTGCTTCTATTTGCAGGAAGTTCAGCAAATTACTTTCCTAGGGTTTGCTCTTCCTCTTTGTCCTTGTCCTTCTGGGTAGATTCATCATCAGCTTGACCGACCCCTTCCTTAAAACTCCGCAGCGTTTTGCCCAAAGCATTTCCCAACTCAGGAATTTTCTTGGGGCCAAAAATTAGAATAGCGACTACCGCAACAATGCCCAATTCGGGCAATCCCAGACCAAACATACAAAATCTCCGCGCTTACCTACTTTGCTTTTTCCCTGCGAATTACCGCTAGTGCATTTATTTTAGCGGAGAGTTTCCGGAAATCTTACTCATTACTCGGGTTTTTATGGCAATTTATTGCCCTGTGCCACTGCGAATACCTAGACTAATGTCACAGGGCTTGCTATAAGAGGGCAGATTTTTTTGTAAAACTTACTCGATCGCACGTCGAACTGCTGATATCCTTAAAAGTATCTACCTTGTTTACTGCATCCTGCAACCGTAGAATGAAGTTTTATTAAGCGATCGCCCGATAAATAAGAATGTTAGAAACATCCAAGCCTTCCCTGCGCGACCAACAGCACTACCTTATCCGCGAATTAGCCGATCGGATAGAATCAGTATGGCGTCGATACCTCGACCTCGAACCCTACCACCTCCCCGCTGAGTTGGGATACGTGGAAGGGCGGCTGGAAGGAGAAAAACTGATCATAGAAAATCGCTGCTATCAAACTCCCCAATTCCGCAAAATACACTTGGAACTGGCTAAAGTCGGGCCGCTGCTGGATATCCTCCACTGCGTGATGTTTCCCAGACCGAATTATGCTTTGCCGATGTTCGGCACAGACATCGTAGCAGGCAAAGGTCAAATTAGCGCCGCGATCGCAGATCTTTCTCCCCTCAATCCCGATCGAACTTTGTCGGAAACCTACCGCACTCGACTGCAAACTTTGCCCGTCAACCAGTTTTCTTGTCCCCGCCAAATTCCCGAATGGGGCGATATTTTCTCAGAGTTTTGCCTGTTTGTGCGCCCCGATTCACAGGAAGAAGAAAGCCGATTTCTAGACATAGTTGAATCCTACGTCGAAATTCACTGCAAACTCGCAGTCGCTTCGGAACCAGTTTCTGTAGCCGAAGAAGCAAAAATTCTCGACGCTCAAATTTACTACTGCACCCAGCAGCAGCAAAACGACAAAACCAGGCGCGTACTCGAAAAAGCTTTCGGTCAAGATTGGGCAGAACATTACATGACCGAGGTGCTGTTTGATTACCCTAAATAGCTAAAATCTGTTTACAATTGTTCCTACCTGGTTGGCAACTCCCCGCTCTCTCAAAGACGGAGATGCTCTAAAATTTCAGGATGTTCCGCTTCCTCACTCAGTCATTCATTAATTCAGCAACGCCGCAATTTATTACGGCGAAGTTGTGTTAATGAATTAGCATTCTGCGTCTGGTAAAACAACTTTGTTAACCTTAATTCGAGTTTGGCGATCGATATTTAGGGAGGTTTGGCAAAAGAACAGCCCTGCACTATTTTACTCGTCACCCACGACAACCGTATTTTAGACATAGCCGATCGCATTATTCCAATATAGCGCGAAAGATTGTAAGTGAGATATTCAACAATTCATTAACAATCCCCTCAATCGCCCAATCTAAAATCTCAAGCTATACCTCATGTACCTGAGAAATGCTATAGAAGACGGTCACCTCGCACAAGACACACAAACACCCGCTGCAACTGACCTTCTTTCAGCACAATTATTGTGATTTTGCTCAACTTATTTCCGAGATCCGGGACGTTTTGCTCCTACCTTCGCAGGGCTTTTTGTTCCACCTTTAGCTGCACTTTTAGAACTACTTTTAGCATTTTTTTGACCCTTGGCTCCTGCCAACTGGCTCTCATTTTCATTAGCCGGTCTGCCGGCAGGCGTTCTCGTAGTCCTAAAGGTAACATTCACCCCTTCATTCGACTGTTCCAACACCAACATCGGCGTCGGCTTCGCTTTTTGATCCCATTCAATGTGAACGATGCGACCTTGAATAGTCGGCTGCCAACTATCATGGTCATCTGAAGGACTCAGATAAGTTTCCAAACAATCAATAATTTGATTAATTGTCGCCGATGTTGCCTGAGTCGGCAGTTTCATCAGCTTAATTTGAATCCGAAACAGCACTCGCCTTTCTATTTTTACGGCTGGATCGCCAGTTTCGTATTCGATATCAAACATCGAATCTACTTGCCTGCCGCTGCCAGCAGTCCCGTTTTTATCTCCTACTGCACTCTGAGTCGGGCGCAGGGCAATACTAATTTTGTCTTTGACTTTTACTTTAATCTGGTTGACAATGGCAAAGTGAAAGACTTCTTCCGCCATCCGCATTCTCAGGTAGTCTAAATTAAAGTCTCGCGAGTGAATGAGGTCGGGGTTTTTTTCCATCTTTGATATGGTTTCCAGAGCCATTTTGTATTTTTTCTGGAGTTCTCTATTTCTAAACTCTTCAAATTTGAGCTTCTTACTCAAATCATCTAGTCTTAGCTTGGTAAATACCGCTAAACCGAGCAGCAATAATAACAGTAATCCCGACGCTCCCATCAAGATTTGGTCGGGGGACGGAGATCCTGGTTTAGCCTGTTTAGGTTTGGGAGAGGCTACTGCCAACCTTGGTTCTACAAGGATGATTTGGGTTGACATGGGCTTTTAAAGGGTAAATTTTGACGCTATATTTATACAGGATTCCAGAGTAGAGCTGGCAGTGTAACTCGATCGACCAACATTGACATCATTCCACCACCATCTTGCTATAACTGGATTTCTACAACTCGAACAGGCACCCTCTAATTAATACTTTATCTTTAACTGCAAGCAGGTTTCCGAAATATCGGAAAATCCCGCGCTGGCACCGGCAAAAAGAAATGGTGAATTGTCTGTGATAGATTATACCAATATAGATCAAAAAAAAAATGTTCCGCAGCCTCCGTTTCTAGAAAAAGAAAAATAAGTACACATAAATCAATACTAACTCTCTCCAGCGATCGCCAAAAACACTTCTGGAGAACAACCGATCGAGAAGCGGACTCTCCTATCGGGTGCTAATTACTACTGTTCGATCGCTCCCGCCCTGCCAGCCCACCGGGAGGCTGGCTGTGAGAATAGAGCTATCGCGCGATCGAACAACGTGTCCTTAGCTAAGATTACAGCTAATACCACAAATATTCGATCGTGACCTACGAACCCCTGCATCACAAGTATCGCCCTCAGACATTTGCCGAATTAGTCGGTCAAGAGGCGATCGCCCAAACTCTCACCAGCGCCATCCTGCAACAGCGCATAGCACCAGCATATCTATTCACCGGCCCCAGAGGCACCGGTAAAACCTCTAGTGCCAGAATTTTTGCCAAATCCCTCAACTGTATTTCTACCGGCGCCCCTACCCCGACACCCTGCGGCAAATGCAACGTTTGTCAAGAAATTGCCCGAGGTTCCACACTAGATGTCATCGAAATCGACGCCGCCAGTAACACCGGAGTAGACAACATTCGGGACTTGATCGAACGAGCCCAATTTGCCCCCGTACAGTGCCGCTATAAAGTATATGTAATCGACGAAGTTCATATGCTCAGTACCCAGGCATTTAATGCCCTATTAAAAACCTTAGAAGAACCGCCCGATCGCGTCGTATTCGTCCTCGCCACAACCGACCCCCAAAGAGTATTACCAACCATCATTTCTCGGTGCCAAAAATTCGACTTCCGCCGGATTCCCCTCGACTCAATGACCTCTCATTTACACAAGATTGCCCAATTAGAAAATATCAATATTGCCAGCGATGCCGTACAAATGGTTGCTCAACTCGCCCAAGGAGGACTGCGAGATGCAGAAAGTTTGCTCGACCAACTCAGCTTATTTCCCGGTCAAATAACCATCGAAAAAGTTTGGGATTTAGTCGGCGCCGTCCCAGAAAATGACTTGATGGAACTACTACAGGCGATCGCAAACGATAACGCTACAGCATTAATAGACATGACCCGGCACCTCATGGATCGCGGACGGGAACCACTAATCGTGCTGCAAAGCCTCGCCAGCTTTTACCGAGATTTGCTCATAGCCAAAGCAGCACCACAACGGTCAAATTTAGTAGCTTTAACCGCCGCAACTTGGGAAAAACTCTGCGATTTTGCCCGCAATTGGGACGCCGAGTTAATTCTGGCAAGTCAGAAACACTTGCAAACCCACGAAGTACAAATTAAAAACACCACTCAGCCGCGATTGTGGCTGGAAGTAACGCTGTTGGGATTGTTGCCTTCAGCCATTAGAACTCAGCCACAACCAGCAGCCCAACCAGGTAGAAATATTGCTCAATCCCAAATTCACCCCCCCGAACCCCCCCAAGCTTTGGGGGGGAGTTCCACAGCTAATATCGAACAGCCTCCCGCAGCCAAACCTCAAAATCCGCCACCGACTTCGCAACCTATTGTCGATCGCACACAAAGCACACCTCCTGCCCCGATTCCCGAAGCGATACCAACTGCTGAAACGAGTCAAACCAATTATTCACCAACTAATTTAGGTAGCGAAATTGATTTAGATAAAGTGTGGCAACAGGTACTCGATCGCGTGCGGCCCCACGGGACTCAATCGCTACTCCGGCAACACGGACAGCTAGTAATGTTTAGCAATGATACGGCTTATGTTAAGATTAGTTCGCAGCCGTTGCTGAATATGGTTAAAGACAAAGTACCTAATATTGAAGAAGCTTTTTTGCAAGTGTTTAACAGTCGAGTAGCAGTAAAAGTAGTTTTAACAAATCCCGCTGCAACTAATAGTTCCCGCACCCAAGATTTGCCAAATTATAACGAACGTGTTGCCGAAACTCCTCGGAATTCTCCTGCTGCGATCGATGAGAATCAACAGGTGGAGCACCCGGGTAATTCTGAGATGGCAGGTAATTTTTTGGGGGACGGAGGAGAAGAGCAAAAACACTCTTGGGCGAACGAAAATACTGCTGCTAATGTGCCAAATGTTTCTGAACCGTTGCGGCAGATCAACACTTCTACAGACTCTCAGAATGAGTTAAATGCTCAGGCTGTAGCGGTACGGGCTGATGCTCAAGCTGTCGCGAATACGAGCAAGCAATGGGCTGATATGTTTGACGGGCAAGTAGTCGATTTGTCGGATGATTTAGAGATTTGGGAATCGGAAACTTTTAGATTGGAATCTGAACCGGATTTTCCTGAGTTATCTTCTGAGTTGGGTGAGGATGATTTTATCGATTGGTGAATTTCTACTGGGGCGGGAGGGAAATGTGGAGAATTTCGTCGTTGGCGCAGCCCTCGGAGACGATCGCCGAAAATCCCGCCCTAGTGTAAACTCGAAATTCCTGCTCGTGTAGCGTCATCAAAAAAGCCACCGTAACACCCGCGTCAAAAGCCTCTCGCAACAACCGCGCCGTCAAAGCCCCTGCAATACCCCGCCGCCGAAAAGAAGGGCGCACACCAATTCCCGCGATTTCCGTCGTCTGGTTTTGCGGTGGCGTGCAGATTCCAGCGCCCGCAGGTTCGCCCGTTGCTGCGACGCGGGCGAGTACCGCAATCCCACCCGCCGCCAGAGTTTTCCGAAGACTGTCAACATCTTCAGGGCTGGGTGCAGCCTCTCCATAAGCCTCGTTTTGCGCCGCCACAGTACCCAAAAGTTCGTCATCGGAAACTGGCAGAATTAGCTCGATTTCCGGCGGAATCGGCAGCAATTTCTCCGATCCCGGAGTGCAAATCATCAGCGGTAAGCGTCCCTCAACGGTGAAACCAGCGGATATCAGGGCTTCTTCGACAGCGGGCGCGAGTTTCGTGACATACTCCAAACGTGGCTGTCGATCGCGGTCAGAGTACGCAGCAATTAGTGCGTTAACATCGGCGAGGGAGGGTGTGGCGCCATCTTCGGGAATCGCATAATTCAGATAAGGGTTGGTGGTGTGGGGGCTGAATGTAGCGAGGAAGGGGCCGATATGCTCGGTGTCGCGCTGCTGGCTGGCGGCAAAACGCAGGTATGCTTGAATGCGAGATTCCATAGATTTATTGCAAAAATAGTTAGGACGGGCAGGATGCCCATCCCACAAAAACTTTTTTTCTTCTTGTGGAACGGGCATCTTGCCCGTCCAAAAATAAGACGGGCAGGATGCCCATCCCACAAAAACTTTTTTTCTTCTTGTGGAACGGGCATCTTGCCCGTCCGAAAATAAGACGGGCAGGATGCCCATCTTTTTTTTCTTGTGGAATGGGCATCTTGCCCGTCCGAAAATAAGACGGGCAGGATGCCCATCCCACAAAAACTTTTTTTTCTTGTGGAATGGGCATCTTGCCCGTCCGAAAATTTGATGAGAAGGAATTTTACAATTTTGTACGATCAAATTGCTATCCTGAAAACCGATGCTTTTAAGCTGATTCTGGTTTTGGCAACGAAGACGGAAGCACCAACAATTCGGCAGTCGATCGCTTCTCAACCATTTCCTTAGTAATCGTACACCGTGTCACATCCTTGCGCGACGGCAACTCGTACATCACATCTAACATTAATTCTTCGACAATTCCCCGCAGTGCCCGCGCTCCTGTTTTGCGGCGGTATGCCTCTTGCGCGATCGCCCGAATCGCATCCGTCTTAAACTCCAACTGTACATTATCCATTTTTAGCAGCTTTTGATACTGCTTCACCAAAGCATTGCGGGGCTCCGTCAAAATCGCCATCAGCGTTTCCTCATCCAGCGGCTCTAACACCGCCGCCACCGGCACCCGCCCGATAAACTCTGGAATCATCCCATATTTTACCAAATCGTCCGGTTCCAGTTGCTTGAGCACATCAGCGGCCCGCTTTTCCTTCGGCTGAGCTTCTCCCGGCTGAATAAAACCCATTGACTTTTTACCCGTTCTCTGCTCGATCACTTTTTCCAAACCGACAAAAGCGCCACCGCAAATAAACATAATATTGCTGGTATCAATTTGGATGCAATCTTGATACGGGTGCTTGCGGCCGCCTTGGGGTGGTACATTGGCGATCGTCCCCTCCAGCATTTTCAGCAAAGCCTGCTGCACTCCTTCCCCAGAGACATCCCGAGTAATCGAAGGATTTTCGCTCTTGCGGGCAATTTTGTCAATTTCATCAATATAAATAATTCCGCGCTGCGCCTCTTCCACGTCCATATCTGCCACTTGCAGCAGCCGCAGCAAAATATTTTCCACATCTTCTCCGACATAGCCGGCTTCCGTCAGCGTCGTCGCGTCAGCCACCGCAAACGGCACGTCCAGCATATCCGCCAAAGTCTGAGCCAGGAGAGTTTTGCCGCAGCCCGTCGGCCCGATTAACAAAATATTCGATTTTTGTAGTTCTACTTCTTCCGGCGGGTGCTTGCCGCTATTTTTGGCATGGATAAAGCTGAGGCGCTTGTAGTGGTTGTAAACTGCCACCGAGAGGACTTTTTTCGCCTCCTCTTGACCGATCGCATTTTCGTCGAGATAATTTTTAATTTCCCTCGGCTTGGGAATTTGGCTCATCGAGATACTTTTGCCCGAGGTAGCGCGGCGTTTTTGCGTTGTTTCCTGCTTCGGAACCGCTGCTGCTGCGGGCACAGCACTCGAATCAAACAACTCCTCATCTAAAATTTCATTGCACAAATCAACGCATTCATCGCAGATATAAACCCCGGGGCCTGCGATTAACTTTCGCACTTGCTCTTGAGACTTGCCGCAAAACGAACATTTTAGATGGGAGTCGTACTTAGACATAACAGCCTCTTAATTCAGTGCAGTGACGTTTTCTCCCGCAGCCGGAAGGTTTTCTTTTGCGATAACTCGATCGACCAATCCGTAATCTTTGGCTTCATCGGCTGACATAAAAAAGTCGCGTTCTGTATCTGCCTCTAATTTGTCGATCGGTTGACCCGTGTGGTGCGCTAACAATTGATTCAGCTTACGCTTATGATAAAGGATTTCTTTGGCTTGAATCTCAATATCTACTGCTTGACCTTGAGCGCCTCCGAGCGGCTGGTGGATCATAATCCGGGAACTCGGAAGAGACATCCGCTTTCCGTGGGCTCCCGCTGTCAGCAGAAATGCGCCCATACTTGCAGCCAAACCGTAACAAATCGTCACCACATCCGGGCGAATTTGCTGCATGGTATCATAAATTGCCATACCCGCCGTTACCGAGCCGCCGGGGGAATTGATGTACATTTGGACATCTTTTTCTGGGTCTTCGGCATCTAGATACAATAGCTGAGCTACGATCGAGTCAGCCACTTCGTCGGTTACGGGAGTTCCTAAAAACACAATGCGCTCCCGCAGCAAGCGCGAGTAAATGTCAAATGCCCGCTCGCCCATCCCCGACTGTTCTAGTACCATCGGCACTACATTGCTGGGGCTGGAGCTGACATCAAAATCGTTATAGCTTGTAATTAGGTAATTGGAAGATTGAGATACCACCATAAGACACCAGTCAAGGATTCTAGACAATTTGCTGCTGATGAAAGCTTGAAATTAAGCCGCCAGCTTTTAACTATTATGCCTCTTCTGAACTCAGATGGGGGGAATGGAGAGTTTTGAGCGATCGAGATTGATGGCTGCGATCGGCGTAACGCTGGTAGAGTGAATGAGTTAAAAGAGTTACTCACCAATCGTGGCTGTTTTTAGTATGCGCCAACCGAAACCCGGTTTCTGTTGCAAAAACTTGGTTTGACTGCGTGACCCTAAGAAACCGGGTTTCTAGCCCCCGCGCGCCATGTTATAGCAAGCATCAGGTGCGAGGCATTCGTATCAATTTAAGCTTAAGAGTTGATAAATATTCGTTTGCCCCCTAGGCTAAATCCCCCTTAAGAAGGGGGAATTTGAGTACCTCCGGATCTGGACCACACCATCCAACAACAATCTATAACTGCGTTTGACGTGCTTTTTAGCACAAATCTACGCGTTGTGCACCCTACGCTGGTAGTTTCTAGAAGCAAAACTAGAAGGTTTTACTCTTGGCCTACCACTTCCACGTCGATCGCGCTCGTGACTGCTTCAGCAGACTCTTCGGCGTCTGATTCTTCTGCTTCTTCCTCTGCTGCTGGAGTCAAAGAGCCTTCAGGTAGGAGTTCAATTGTCCCTTTTTCTTCCAACCATTTCAGGGTTTTTTGTTTTAGCAAGTCTTCTGCTACAAATTCCCGCAACTTTTCAGGGTCAAAATTCCCTTTGGGAAACTGCTTTCTGACTTTTGCTACTTCTGCTACTACTTCTGCTGGTTCAACAGATAAGGATTCCAGCTTGGCTACTTCTGCCAGAGCTAGAGTTTGTTTGAGCCTTTCTACTGCTTCCGGACGAGAGCGTTCCCGCATCGGCCCGATATTTTCTTCGGTAAACAGTTGGTTGATATCTATGCCATAATTTTTCAACTGCATGGCTTGTTGGTTGAGCAAATAATCGATTTCGCGATCGACCATTGTTGCGGGAATTTCCACATCTATGAGCTGAACCAGTGCTGCTGATATGGCTTTTTCCTTATTAACTGATAACTTGTTTTCTTGCTCTGTTTTAAACCGAGTTTCGAGGGATTCGCGCAGTTGTGCTAAAGTTTCAAACTCGCTAACTTCTTGGGCAAAGTCGTCGTCCAACTCCGGCAATTCCTTTTCCTTCAGTTCTTTCAGAGTAATCGTAAATACTGCTGGTTTTCCCGCCAATTCTTCACTGCTATATTCATCAGGGAACTGGACGGAAACTTCTCTAGTTTCTCCGGGGTTCATCCCGATCATGCCTTGAATAAAGCCCGGTACAAACTGATTCTCCGACAATTCTACTTGAAAGTCTTCGGCATCGCCGCCGGGAATTTCTGCGGGAGTTTCACCTTCGGCTGCTTCGGCAAATTTACCTGCGAAATCAACCAAAGCCATGTCTCCCAATTGAGCTGGCCGGCCTTCTACGGGGATTAAAGTCGCTTTGTCCGATCGATATTTTGCCAGTACCTCATCTACCTGAGCCTCATCATACTTAACTTCTTCTGCTTGAAGCTGCAAGCCGGTGTACTGACCCATTTTTACTTCGGGTTCTACATCAACCTTAGCCGAAAAAGTCAGAGGCTGTTCTGGATCGAACTTTCCTAGCAATTCTTCAAACTCAGTGCGGAGTTCAAAACTGCCAATTGCCGGAATTTTTTCTTGTTCGAGAGCTTTTTGCAGTGAATCATTAATCAAATTTTCCAAAGCTGTAGCTTTCAAGCGAGTCTGGCCCAGGCGCTGTAGCAAAACTTGGCGGGGAACTTTGCCTTTGCGGAACCCAGGAATATTGACCTCGCGAGCGAATTGTTTAATTACCTGCTCGTAAGCTTGTTTTGATTTTTCTGATGGCACTTCGATTTCCAAACCAATTTGACTGGCTGGAAGTTTTTCCTGGGTTACTTTCATCGGCTTTTGTGATATTTAACAATTTTGATAAAATACATACAAATCTGACTTTGCTTGCATTTTAAGTTTGTACGCTTTGACTTGTAGCGACATAACTACCAACACCTCTACCGGATGAGACTGTAAGTCGTTTCCGGCTACTTTTTTCGCTCTTGCCAAATAGTTTTGGTTTGAGGATACTAGGTTTTGCTGCTAGGAATGTGGAGGTTAAGTCCAGTGACGCTCCTACACCAATTGCAAGCGTTATGGTGTAGGCATCTGAGTCCTGTTAAGGATATCCAGATCTTCCTTCAAGGTACTCCAATTGTTTCCCTCTACGGCATTTTATAGTGAGGAACACGTCCCGCCCCACTCTTGGTTTCAAAAATGAAATTCCAAGCACCTTCGTGCCTTGAAAATTTTACTCGCAGGAGGCCGCCACAATTAAATGTGTCACTTCCCTACGAAACCCCCTATCTTCAGTTGTCAAGGTTCAGTATATTGGTAGCATTTTCGGCTGCCCAATAACTACAATCGTAGCATTCAAACCCTTACTGGGGAAAGTTTTGGTTCTATTTGCTCGTCTCCTGATTCACCCGCCCACTCCCAAGACCTGCGCTTGTTGGCAGGCGGGTGGAATCGTCATCTCGCTCGCCTTTCATCCCACAGTAAGTGGAGTATTACTATACTGTGGGGATTTCCGTCTGTCGAGCTAATAGCCGATGCACCATAGCATATATCGCCCTCGGATGTCAATCCGACCGGCATGAGCGGGCGATCGGATTGAATGGATGCGTTTGCTCAAATGCAGGTATCCCAAAACCAACTTGATGTGGATTGGGCGCGAGCAGATGGCAAAAGATGCTAAACTAAGATTGAGTACGATCGACCACCTCGGTTACTTGCACCCTTGCCATCTGCTCGCGCCCTGATGTCGCATAAAATTAATTTAGTTCGATCGGCTACTGTGCATTGAAATTGTATATTTCCTAAACCGATCAAAAATCCTCTCTCTCCCCCTCTCCCCCTCTCCCCCTCTCCCCCTCTCCAGATGCACAAAAGCTTATTCAGTATTGCAGTTATTTAAATTTTAGATTTCGATCGTTTAGACTCTAATTTGTGGAGGAAACTAATTTGTCTCAATCCTATCGAGTTGCCATTTTAGGAGCCACCGGCGCAGTCGGTGCCGAGTTACTAGAACTCCTGCACAGCCGGAGTTTTCCCATTTCAGACTTGAAGCTGCTGGCTTCGGAACGTTCAGCAGGCACAACTTTGCCCTTTGGCGGCGAGATGTTGCCGGTCGAAGCTGTATCGGAGCGATCGTTCGATAATGTAGATCTAGTGCTCGCCTCCGCCGGCGGTTCTATCTCTAAACTGTGGGCTCCGAAAGCAGTGGCAGCCGGGGCCGTGGTAATCGACAATTCCAGCGCTTTCCGTATGGATGCGACGGTACCTCTAGTTGTTCCCGAAGTCAATCCCCAAGCTGCGGCAACTCACCGAGGTATCATTGCTAATCCCAACTGCACCACGATTTTGATGGCAGTTGCCGTTTGGCCGCTGCACAAAGTTAAACCAGTCAAGCGCATAGTTGTAGCGACTTACCAGTCTGCCAGCGGCGCGGGGGCCAGGGCAATGGAGGAAATGAAAGATCAAGCCAGAGCAATTTTGGCAGGGGAAATTCCCAAAACCGATATTTTTCCCTACCCCTTGGCTTTTAACTTGTTTCCGCACAATACACCAATTAACGATTTAGGGTATTGTGAGGAAGAGATGAAAATGGTCAACGAAACTCGGAAGATTTTTGGTACTGACGAGATTAGAATTAGTGCGACTTGCGTCCGGGTTCCCGTACTCCGCGCCCATTCGGAGGCGATTAATCTGGAGTTTGCAGAGCCTTTTAGCCCGATCGACGCTAGGGAAATCTTAAAGGAGGCGATCGGCGTTAAGCTGGTAGAAGACTGGCAAGCTAATTATTTCCCGATGCCCGTCGAGGCCAGCGGTAAGGATGAAGTGCTAGTCGGCAGGATTCGCCAAGATATTTCTCACCCCTGCGGGTTGGAGATGTGGCTGAGCGGCGATCAAATTCGCAAAGGGGCTGCTTTAAATGCGGTGCAAATAGCTGAGTTGCTAGCAGACAAAGGTTTGCTGCAAATCCAACAAGCAGCGGCTATTTCTACTTAGGGCGAGTGGGCCCAAAAAATAGATGCAAGTCCCCTACGTCAGGAGTGGAGATCTCAAAATTTTAGAGCCTAGTTGAAGAACCCAGATTCATCTGTGGAGTCAATTTAAAATCTAAAATTTAACATCTAAAATCGACTGAATCTGACAATAGGGCAATTGAAATGAAGATTTTAGATAAATCTTGCATCTGAAATCAAAAATTTAAAATCAAAAATCAACAGTCTAAAATCGGAGAAAGTGTGGTAAAGTTTGGACGGGTTCTGACTGCAATGATTACGCCGTTTAAGGAAGACGGCAGTGTTAACTATGCGGTAGCAGAACAATTGGCAATTCATTTAGCCGATCGCGGTACGGATAGCTTGGTAATGTGCGGAACTACGGGCGAATCTCCCACTATGAGCTGGGATGAAGAGTACCAATTATTTCAGGTGGTACAAAAGGCAGTAGCCGGTAAAGCTTTGGTAATCGCAGGAGCCGGGTCGAATTCGACCTCAGAAGCCATCGAAGCTACGCAAAAAGCAGCTAAACTCGGGTTAGACGGCTGTTTGCAGGTAGTTCCTTATTACAACAAGCCGCCGCAAGAAGGTTTGTACAATCATTTTCGGGCGATCGCGCAATCTGCTCCAGAATTGCCTATAATGTTATATAACATCCCCGGTCGCACTGGCCAGAATATGTTGCCCGAGACAGTAGCTCGATTGGCAGAAATCCCCAACATTGTGGCAGTCAAAGAAGCAAGTGGCAACCTAGATCAAGCAAGTCAAATTCGGTGCTTGACATCACCGGAATTTGCGATCTATTCTGGAGATGATTCCCTAACTTTGCCAATGTTGGCGGTAGGAGGATCTGGTGTAGTTAGCGTAGCCAGCCATCTGGTAGGAGAGCAACTGCAACAGATGATTAAAGCTTTCGAGGCCGGTCAAGTTCAAGTCGCTACCCAGATTCACTTGCAACTTTTTGACCTGTTTAAAGCTCTTTTTCTCACCACAAATCCCATTCCCGTTAAGGCAGCTCTTAAACTTCAAGGCTGGGATGTGGGTTCCACCCGTCCGCCCCTGTGCGCTCCGCCCCTTGAGGTAACTCAAAAGTTAAAGGACGTACTGAGTCAGCTAGCCGCAGTATCTGCTAGCTAGATAGGCGAGAACGAGTTTTCAGACAACTGAATATTAGTTGCGATCGGTCAGTAGTGCGAGCCTCGGAACTCGCGAACGTCATCAGTCATTAGTCATTAACTGTTAGTAAGTAACTGACTGTCAAGGATTAAAGACTGGGAATTAAAGACTCAAGACTGAAGACAACTGACTGTACGGGTTCGCAAAACCCGCAGGGGAGTTTTCCATCATAAATATGTGGAAAAAAATCGCCCTACTAACCAACAGCCGAAAAAAGACGACAGACAAAAGACAACAGACAACAGACTCATAACAAAAATAACTAACAAAGGATACGCATGATCAAAAATACAACTGCATCAGCTCTAAAAGTTATTCCCCTCGGCGGGCTGCACGAAATCGGTAAAAACACTTGTGTGTTCGAGTACGGCGACGAAATAATTCTTTTAGATGCAGGTTTAGCTTTCCCCACAGATGGAATGCACGGTGTAAATATTGTCCTCCCAGACATGACTTACCTGCGGGAAAACAACCACAAAATTAAAGGTATGATCGTGACTCACGGTCACGAAGATCACATCGGTGGCATCCCCTATCACCTCAAACAATTTGAAATTCCAGTCATCTACGGGCCGCGTTTGGCGATGGCTTTGCTCGCCGGAAAATTGGAAGAAGCCGGAGTGTCTCACCGCACTGAATTGCGGACTGTTCGCCCCCGGGATACGGTCAGAATTGGTAAGCATTTCTTAGTTGAATACATTCGCAACACTCACTCGATGGCCGACAGTTTCACTGTGGCAATTCACACTCCCGTCGGAATTATTATTCACACTGGAGACTTTAAAATTGACCACACTCCTGTAGACGGCGAGCATTTTGATTTGCAAAAGCTGGCGGAGTACGGCGAAAGAGGCGTGCTGTGCTTGATCAGCGATTCTACTAACTCGGAAGTTCCTGGTTTTACCGCTTCAGAACGTTCTGTAGCTCCGAATTTAGACAGAATTATCGCTCAAGCAACGGGACGAGTGATGCTGACGACTTTTGCTTCTTCGGTACACCGATTGCAAATTGTTTTGGAATTGGCTAAGAAAAACAATCGGTATGTCGGAGTGGTTGGCCGCTCGATGCTGAACGTCATCGCTCACTGCCGCAATCTCGGCTACATCAAATGCGAAGATAGTATTTTCAAACCGTTGAAAGAAATCCGCAATTTGCCAGATGACAAGGTTTTGATTTTAACTACAGGTTCCCAAGGCGAACCGATGGCGGCGATGACTCGCATTGCTAACGGCGAACATCATGAAGTGAAAATAAGAAAGGGCGATACAGTCATTTTCTCGGCTAATCCGATTCCTGGAAATACGATCGCAGTGGTAAATACGATCGATAAACTGATGATGCTGGGAGCAAACGTGGTTTACGGCCGCGACAAAGGAATTCACGTTTCCGGCCACGGTTGTCAAGAAGACCAAAAGTTAATGATTAACATGACTCGTCCCAAGTTCTTCTTACCCGTGCACGGAGAACACCGGATGCTGGTTCAGCACTCCAAGACTGCTCAAAGCATGGGCATTCCCGCGAGCAATATGGTGATTATTGACAACGGCGATGTGGTTGAGTTGACCGAAAATTCGATGCGACTCGGTACTAAAGTGCCTTCAGGAATTGAATTGGTAGACTCTTCGCGATCGGGCGTAGTCAAAGCAAACGTCCTCAAGGAACGTCAGCAGTTAGCCGGAGATGGCGCTGTAACGGTAGCGGCAGCTTTGAACTGGGAAGGCAAGTTAGTCGCTAAGCCAGAAGTCCACTTAAAAGGTGTAGTGACATCCGCCGATCGCGCGGAAACGATCGGACTAATCAATCAAACCATTGAAACAGTTTTGAGCGATCGCTGGTCGGAATTTGTCCTACCTGCTACTGCTGAATCGCCAGTTAATGTTGACTGGGTAGGAGTTCAAACCCAAATCGAAAAAGCAATTGGGCGAGTGCTGCGCCGGCAACTGCAAAGCAATCCGATGCTGGTATTCCTGATGCAAATTCCTGAAGAAGCAGTGCGATCGGAATTTGTGCAAAGAGCTCAGCTTTCGATTGAAGCACCTAAGCTAGCATCATCATCATCACCATCATCATCATCATCACCATCATTGCCATCCCCAGTACCAGTCCCGGCTAACGCAGTAACAGGTCGTCGTCGTCCTCGGACTGCTGCAAAAGTAGCTTCCGTTGTCTCCTAGTATTAGTAATCCCTGGCTTTGCGCCAGGGATTTGTTTTTCAACGGCAGATAATATCAAATCCGGTAGCATTGGAATTATAAGAGTGCGATCGTCTTAGCGATCGATCTATGTCGCTTTTCGATCCGCTCGCACTCTCACCAAAAGAATGGGTCTGAAGCCCCGTCCTTATAGGACGGCTTTAATTCTCTTTAATTTTATCGATTAGATCAATAATATATGGTATGGTCGAGTAAATCAAACAGCAAAAAATAATGAAAGCAAGGTATCAGTACAGAATCTATCCAACCGACCAACAACGACAGAGCTTGGCTCAATTGTTTGGCTGTGTTCGAGCTAGCCTGGAACGATGCTCTTGCACTTTGCAAGCAATCAGAAAGAAGATTTAAATCAGCAGAACTCCAGAAAATAGTAATTACTCAAGCCAAGCAATCCGAAGAAAGAGCCTGGCTAAGGGAAGTATCGGTAGTTCCTTTGCAGCAATCCGTAGCCGATTTGGAGACAGCTTTTAAGAACTTTTTCGATTCCTGCAAAGGAAAGAGAAAAGGACGTAAAGTTGGGTATCCCAAGTTCAAAAAGAGGACTAACAATTAATCTGCTAGATTTACTCTTCGCGGTTTCTCCAGGTCGGAGGACGGTGGTGTCTATTTAGCCAAGATTGGGATTGTCAAGCCGATTTGGTCGCAAAAGTTACCATCTGAGCCTAGCTCTGTCACGGTAATCAAGGATTGTACAAACCGCTATTTCCTGAGTTTTGTCGTAGAAGTTCAGCCAATTCAGTCTGAGGCTAAGAATCCAAGTATCGGGATTGATTTAGGGATTAAAACCTTTGCGGTGATGAGTAATGGCGAGAAAGCCGAAAGTCCTAGCTATAAAAAGTTAGACCAGAAAGTTCGCAAACTGCAACGCAAATTAGCCCGCCAACCAAAAGATTCTAGGAGAAGAAATGTAACTCGCATCAGAATTGCCAAGTTGCACAATCAAATTGCCGATACCCGTAAAGATTTCCTGCACAAATTGTCAACCAAAATAGTTAACGAAAACCAAGTGATTGTTTTGGAGGATTTGAACGTGTCGGGCATGGTCAAAAACCGGAAGCTTTCCAGGGCAATTAGTCGGCAAGGATGGAGAGAATTCCGAACACTTTGCGAGCGTCAGTCGGAGAAGTTTGGTAGGGAGTTCAAAGTAATTAGTAGATGGGAACCTACCAGTCAAGTGTGTGCAGACTGTGGGTTTAAATGGGGCAAGATTGATTTATCTATTCGTTCGGTTCTTTGTTTAAGTTGTGGCACCGAGCAAGATAGAGATGAGAATGCTGCTAAGAATATAGAACAAGTCGGGATGGGGAATCGCCACGACTTTAAACGGACGCGCTCGGGACTGTAAGACTACTTCGGTAGCTTTTCCCCGATGAAGCGTCAAGAATCACCGTTCCTTCAGGTCGGTGAGTATTTCAATCATCCAAATATATTATTCGGATGCCACCGGGAACGATCTAAATCCTATCGGCCCTAAAAAGAAGGATTAGCTATTAAATTGGATCGATTTTTCATGGTATTTATTAAACAATGGGAGTGGTGGTAAAAGTTTTATTTTTACCACCACTCCCATTATTTAATTGTACTTAATTAAATGCTGAAACTTAAGCATTTATAGCAACCGCTTTCCTCAGTTATACCGTTTCAGTGTGAATGTTTTATAAAGCATCGAAAGTTAATTTTACCGAGCAACTAGGGCATCGGTTCAGTAAAAGAAATTGACACAAGTGGCATAGTATGTATGTTGATGTAGACCTTGGCAGGGCGATCGCATGAGGAAAAAAAAATGGTTGGCGATCGCGTCGCGATCTACTGTCGCCCTCATGCGATCGCCCCTACATAACACATATTTCGTTCTTTTTGTCAAAATATTCTACTGTACCGACGCCCTAGGGTAGACTATAAATAAGGTGTGACACCAATAAACTTTATGAAACGTAGAACATTTAATACACTACCTTTTTTTGCACTTGGACTCGGCTTCACAAGCTGCAATCCATTCCCATTTCATTCTGATTCCCCTGCTAAAGAGCGCGGTATTGAGTTGACTGGTGAAAATGATTCAAATTCCTTTGCTGCTCAAAATCAGCTTAACTGGATGGGGCACTGGTTAAGGGAAGATAAACGCGAGGTTTTGGTACGAGAAGTGGCACAAGAGTTCTCATTTTTACATCAGAATATCGCTCTCAAACTTAAATTTTGGCAACAACTGAATTTGGCGCATAAACCGGGGACAGCCAAAGCGATCGCATCTGCAATTCGATCGGGAAAGTTAGATTGGGATATTGTTTGGTTGGATGAAGATATTTACACCCTAGTTTCAGAAGAGTTAGGCAATCCTAAATGGGGAGAACAACATCTCGTCAACTTTGAAGAAGTTGCAGGATTTACAGAAACACAAAAACCTTTTATTATTCAAGATCCGAGCTATCGCAATCAAACCGGGGGATTTTTAGTCGGCCCTTATATAGAGGGATATTATCATGCGCTGTTTTATAATAAAAATGTTGCCGCTCAAATAGGCATTAAAATCAAATATGAAGGAATGACTTTTGATGACCTCCTCGGTTATGCTGAATCTGTAAATCTCTACAATCGCCAAACTAAAAATAACATCGCCACATTTTATGAGAGCAAAGATTGGATGACACTAGAGATTCTGTTTCAAAATTTAGTCAAATCAGAAATTTTAGATTTTAAGGAAGCCAAATCGGAAGTCGGTTCATCTGAAAAGAATGCTGCCGTCTTCAAAACATTACAAGCATTAGAAACGCTAGGTAAGTTTAATCCACTGATTCCATCGCATCGAGAAAATAATTGGGCAAATACCCGACATCTAATGTTGGACGATCGCGCTCTCTTTTATGTCAATGGCACTTGGATGTACAGCCACTGGCACGGAATGGATGCTCAAAAAATGTCTAAGATTGTCCCTGTAGAACTGCCTTCTTTTCAAAAAACTAACCATTATTTAGGAGGTTATATCCCAACTTGGGGAGTCTTAAAAAACTCTAAAAATCGCGATAGCGCTATTAAATTGCTGATGAATTGGTGTACACCAAAAGTTGCAGAGAAATGGGTTCGGTATACCAGAAATCCGACGGGAATTAGGGGAAATCTCGCTGTTGCTGAATCTGGGATAGATAGTTTCGGAGAGTTTCAAAGTGATATCACTGCCCGGTATGGTGCCAATGTGCATTATTCTAACTACACGGGTTATCTATTTGGAGCCAAAAATCGCAATTTATCGAAGGTGCTTCATCAACAAATCAGAAATCTTCTAGCGGGTGAGATTACTGCTAAAAATTCCTACCAACAAATTTTATCGAAAATTCAATAAATCATGAAAAAGTTTTGGCAAAGCTTAGCATTTAAGATTGGGACAGCAGTCATTGGTGTTGAGATCGTTGCACTCACTTTAATGGGTTCTTACTATGTCAATCGATTTTCTAATGAGATTGATAAAACACTCACAACACAAATCCAATTGCCAGCAAAACTAATTGCTCAAGGGTTGCTAAATTATGAAGCAGTCAGAGATCGCGCTGTGATGGAAAACCTTGTGGGAGAAAAGTTATTAGATACATTAGCAATTGGAACTAACGGCAAAGTCTATTATTCGATGAATTCAGAGGATGTAGGCAAATCGGTTAAAGCGATCGCAGGCTTCAAGATTGAGGAAAACTTCGAGCAAACCTTTAAGGTGAAGCAAGTCATCGCAGTTTCCGATGGATTAATCCACATTGCACCGCTGCGTCTAGAAGATGGAAAATTGATTGGTTTTTTGTATATCAAAGCTGGAATCGAGCGAATTCAAAACCGCAAGAAAGACATTATTATTATATTTTTACTGGGGTCATCTGCTTGTATTGCTGCAACATCTGCTGCAATTTTATTGCTGTTTAATTCTACAATATTTAGCAGAATTAAAGAAATTTTACAGATTCTCAAACAAGTTGAATCCGGCAGTCTAGATGTGCGCTGCGATCGCAAAATTCAATCCGATGAAATAGGAGAGCTGCAATTGGGTGTGAACTCTACAATTGAGCGATTATCCGATTTGCTAAGTAACTTAGAACAGCGAGTTCGCGATCGCACTGAACAATTAGCAGGGGCTTTAAAGGAAAATAAAATTTTACTTGAAGAATCCCAACAGCGCGCGATCGAACTCAAACAAGCTAAAGAAGCTGCCGACAATGCCAATCAAGCCAAAAGCGAATTTCTCGCTAATATGAGTCACGAACTGAGAACTCCACTCAACGGCATTCTTGGTTATGCCCAAATCCTTCAACGTTCCAAGCACTTGGAGAAAAAACATAAAAAAGGATTGGGGATTATTTATCAATGCGGATATCACCTTTTAACTTTAATTAACGATATTTTAGACCTCTCTAAAATTGAAGCTCGCAAACTAGAACTCATTCCCACAGATTTCCATTTTCCCTCTTTTTTAGAAGCAGTTACCGAAATTTGTCGCGTCCGTGCCGAAGAAAAAGGAATTGACTTTATATACGTACCCGAATCTAACCTACCTGTCGGTATTCATGCTGATGAAAAGCGGCTGCGACAAGTCTTAATTAATTTGCTGGGAAACGCCATCAAATTTACAGAACAAGGTGGCGTGACTTTCGCGATTCAAGCACAGGCGATCGCATCAGATCCATCAACCTATCGCTGGCGCTTCCAAGTTAGCGATACAGGAGTTGGGATGACTCCAGAGCAATTAGACACAATTTTTCTACCCTTTGAACAAGTGGGAAATACGAAAAAACAAGCAGAAGGCACTGGCTTGGGACTGGCAATTAGTTGGAAAATTGTGGAGTTAATGGGCAGTCAAATTAAGGCACAAAGCCAACTGGGTAAAGGAAGTATTTTCTCTTTCGATATAGAAGTTCCTGAATCGCAAAGTTGGGCAACAATTTCTCGCACCTCTCAACAAGGTACGATCGCAGGATATCGAGGCACAAAACAGCGCATTTTAGCGGTGGATGATAAGTGGGAAAATCGTGCAGTATTAGTTAATCTTCTTGAACCAATTGGATTTGAAGTTATCGAAGCAAGCAATGGAAAAGAAGCGCTAGAAAAAGCCGTTACACAGCCACCCGATGCAGTGATTACAGACTTAATGATGCCTGTGATGCACGGCTTTGAATTGCTGCAACACCTGCGCCAATCGCCAACATTGAAACAAGTCGTTGCGATCGCCTCCTCAGCCAGTGTCTTTGAAGCCGATCAATTTCAAAGTTTGGATGCGGGTGCAGACGACTTTTTGCCCAAACCCATTGACGCAGAATTGTTGCTGGCTTTGCTACAAAAATATCTGAAGTTGGAATGGGTGTATGAAAATGTGGCGACACCAGAACCGACACCTCCTGTATCCGACATCCGAGAGTCGCAGCTACCCCCAGCCAACCTTCTAGCGCAACTGAACGATTTAGTCAAATGGGGGGATTTAGACGAACTTGCCGAAGTTGCCGCATATGTACAACAAACTCATCCGGAATGCGCTGCTTTCGCTCAACACTTGATTCAACTGGCACAAAATTGTCAGGTGAATGAGCTAAGACAAGTATTAGGAAAAGCTGTTAATGCGTAAATATTTGAGATTAGACTATTGACTGATTTTATGATGCAGATATAGCAATCATTGCAGGAGTCGTAAAAGTTTTACCCCTCCCAACCCTCCCCTTACTAAGGGGAGAAAGTAAGAAATTCACAAATGATTTAGGATTGCTATGGTCAGAATACTGAACAAGAAAACAAGAAGTTGCTCTTTCGTCCTCCGACTATCAGGGGGATGCGAGGGGGATCTCCGGGGAATTAACAGTGTTAACTGAACCGTATTGATTCATAAATCAGCTTTTTTAGTGTCAAATTTTCTCAAAAAAAATCAATCGATTTTAACCACAAATAAACGCAGATAGATTTAACAACTATCTGCGTTCATCTGTGTTTATCTGCTTAAATCTGCGGTCAAAAATCAACCACCAGCAACGGCTGGGACAATACTCACTTCATCACCATCTTTAAGAGCAGTTTCCGTACCTTCCAAAAACCGGATGTCTTCGCTGTTGACGTAGAAGTTGAGAAATCTTCGAGGCGATCCTTGTTCGTCGCACAGGCTTTTTTTGATGCCGGGACAATTTGTTTCTAACGCTTCAATCAGTTCGGAAATGTTTGCACCACCGCATTCTATTGTGGCTTGATTGTTAGTGAATTTTTGCAGTGGTGTGGGAATTAAAACTTTAACGGTCATGGTTAGTTGTTAATTGTGAGTTGTCAGTTGTGAGTTGTCAGTTGTTAATTGTTAGTTGTTGATTCCAATAACCAATAACCAACAACCAATAACTATTAAACAGAAGCTTGCTGCCATTCCAAACGTTCGAGTGTCCGGGCGCGTTCGAGGGCGCGCTCGAAGGCTTCCAGTTTTGGTTCGAGGGTGATGGGTTCGCCGATGTAACCTTGGACGGCTTCTTGGGTTTTCAAGCCGTTGCCGGTGATGTAGGCGACGGTGGTTTCTTCGGGGTCGATTTTACCTGCTTCTACGAGTTTTTTCAAGACTGCGATCGTCGTGCCGCCTGCGGTTTCGGTGAAGATGCCTTCGGTTTCTGCTAGCAGTTTCATGCCTTCGATGATTTCGGTGTCGCTGACGGATTCGATGTTTCCGCCTGTTTTGCGGGCGATGTCGAGGGCGTACATTCCGTCTGCTGGATTGCCGATCGCGATCGATTTAGCAATTGTATTCGGTTTGACTGGTGTTACGAAGTCGCGACCTTCGCGGTATGCTTGGGCGATCGGGGAACAGCCGTCAGCTTGAGCGCCGCTGAACCGGACTTTCTTGCCTTCAACCAAGCCGACTTCGGTGAATTCGTTGAAGCCTTTATAGATTTTGGTGAACAAAGAACCGGAAGCGAGGGGAGCAACTACGTGATCGGGCAATTTCCAACCTAGTTGTTCGATAACTTCGTAGCCGAGGGTTTTCGAGCCTTCGGAATAGTAGGGGCGCAAGTTGATGTTGACAAATCCCCAGCCGTGTGTATTGGCTACTTCGCAGCAGAGGCGGTTAACTTGGTCGTAGTTGCCGTGAACTGCCATCACAGTCGGATTGTAAATTAAGGTGCCTAGGACTTTGCCTGCTTCTAAGTCGGAGGGGATGAAGACTACGCAATCTAGTCCGGCGTGGGCGGCGATCGCAGCCGTGGAGTTAGCTAAGTTGCCAGTGCTGGCACAAGATACTGTTGTGAAACCCAATTCTCTCGCTCGGCTGAGGGCGACTGACACCACTCTGTCCTTAAAGCTCAGAGTGGGCATATTGACGGCATCGTTTTTAATGTAAAGATTTTTGAGACCGAGGCGGCGTGCCAAGCGGTGGGATTTTACTAAAGGAGTCATCCCCGTGCCGACATCGATGACGTTTTCTGTAGCGACTGGTAAAAATTCGCGGTAGCGCCAGATTGAGTTGGGGCCTGCTTGGATGGTTTGGCGAGTGACGCGGCGGCGGATGGCGTCGTAGTCGTACTTGACTTCTAGCGGGCCAAAACAGCAATCGCAGACGTGCTTGGCTTGGAGTTCGTACTCTTCGCCGCATTCTTTACATTTGAGGGCTGTGAAGGTTGCTGCTGTGGATTGGGTTCTGGTCGCCTGGGTCATAGCTCAACTCTCTAGTTTTGCGATGTTTTCTTAAGTCTTAGGAAAGATTAGCACGCTCGATCTACCCCGTCAACTATACCCGATTTTTTTAGTCGGGATTAATTTTTGGCAGTTTCTTGCCCGAAATTGGAGGTTGACTGATAGTCCTCAATCTCTTTCTCAGAAAGGGTTTTAAGCTCTGCTGGGGAATGCTGGCCCAGAGGAAAATTATCTCAATTAACCGAACTCAAGAACAATTTTGCTGCAAAACTAATTTCAAAACTTTATAAAGTTTTTTGTGCTGGGTAAGTCCTAGACGCAACTCTCATATTTAAAGCAAAGGTACGTTGTTGCGATGCAAGCGCTCTTTCATAGATATAAAGAAAGAGCGCTGAAGCGCAACTACGTACCTTGAGGAAATCCAAAATTGTATTATCCACCGCTGACGGGGGGGATGAGTACAACTTCGTCGCCGTCTTGGAGGATGGTGTCGGGGGAGACGAATTCTAGGTTGACGCCGAAGCGGGTACGATCGCGCCACTGTTCTAATTGAGGGTATTGGCCGATCGAGCTTTCGAGCACTTCAGATACCGGGGTTTCGGGAGGAAGTTCTAGTGTAAGTTCCGAAACGCCGTAGGCTTCACTGAAGGCGGCGAATAGTTTAACGGTGATGGTAATTGAAGAGTTAGACACGGCTGTTTTGTGCGATCGACAGTTTGGCAATAATCAACTACACCATACAATTAATTGAGAATTACGCGCACCCAGGCTTAGAATTGAAAGCGGCAATCTTTAGTTAATTTTTAGCAGAGCTGGTAAAAATGACCGTTGATTGCAGCATAAAATCCGAACAGTCTTGTATGCCCATCGCTCTTACCAACCAGGCGTTAGAAGCAGTTGGCATCCACTTAAATGCAGCTAGCGAAGATTGAGTTAGCTGGTGTTGAGCCGAGGGCAAGACTACTTTTTGAGGAGGCGGTATCGATACTTCCCCGTAATTGTGGGAGAGTAGCAAAATATCGAACTAACTTTAGCGAGTAACAAAGCAGACTATGCTCTGCTAACTGGCTGATTCCCGACGAAAAATCTGGTTGTCCAGTCCAGCTTATAATTTCCAAAGCTTTGCTCCGCTTAGGAAGCGTGCCCTTCGATCTCAGAATAATAGTCAAGTTAACGCGAACCTGATATTTATGGCAAGTAACGATTTTAAAGTGCTTCAAATTATTGAAGCTAAAGGCTGGTATGCCTTTGGGAGTACGAAGCAAAGCCAGCACGTTGAGAGGTGGGTAAGGCCTGTGGTGTGTTGGGTTTTAATAGAAGATAAAAAAAAGCGGCGGATTGTGACTGCTACCGCTAGCTATCAGATCCAGATTGATGACAAAGAAGTCGAGTTTTTTGCCCATGAAAGCGAAATTCAAGATATCGAGAGCCTCCCCAAGTCTGTCTCGGTATCGGAATTTCTCAAAACAGAAGATTGAGATCGGGTGCACAAGGAGATTGTTTAACAAGTTATTAATCATTCCTTAGTAATTCCTTAAACTTGCTGCCGGATGCTTTTTCAATTGGAGGCAAAATCACTCTAATTGAGGAGAGGAGGAGAATTTATACTTTTGCCTTGCCTTCGGTATCTCTAGCCAAAGGTCTTCGGTACCCCAAAAAATAAAGAGGCCGGAAGATTGCTGGCATTGCCAACACGCTTCCGACCTTTGCTGAATAACAGGGTATGCATATGTTTTTAAAGTATGGCAGGCAAGCCTTATAAATATCAAGAGGACTATTGCAATCACCCACAGTAATTCCTTAAACTTGCTGCCGGATCCTTTTTCAATTGGAGGCAAAACCACTCTAATTGAGGAGATGCCAGATGAGAAGATAGCGAGAATTTATATTTTTGAGTTGCCTTGTGCGTCTCTAGCCGAAGGTTTTCAGTACCCAAAAAATAAAGAGGCCGAAAGATTGCTGGCATTGCCAACACGCTTCCGACCTTTGCTGAATAACAGGGTATGCATATGTTTTTAAAGTATGGCAGGCAAGTCTTCTAGATATCAAGAGGACTATTGCAATCACCCACTTTTACTTTTTGGGTATGTTTGCAAGGCTTCTACTATTTTAGACTGGAATTTTGAAATTTGAGGGCGGTGATGGTTACAGGTTAAGGATTCTAGCTATTTTTGTGTAGCACTCGCTACATAAAAAAGGCGGGTCGATCGCACATCCTGCCTAAATTGTTTGCATTCAAAGAGCAAAAGTGCGATGGCTACACCCCGGCTTGGGTGCTGCGAGTTCAAACGCCACTAGCAACAGGTTCAGGCATCTGCTGCCGCATCCGTCGCCCCAGGAAGGCCATCCGCACACCGCCCGCCGGCCCTAAAGTCACCCCTCGGCGTTTGGCTTGTACGGGCTTTTTCTCGGCTAAGGTTAAGTCGAAATCGCGCAAAATGGTTGCGATCGCCAGTTTCATTTCCAACTGCGCCAGCGCTAAGCCGATACAACGGCGACTACCGCCCCCAAAGGGCAAATATTCGTAAGGCGAGAATTGCCTCTCCAAAAACCGTTCAGGCTTGAATTGCAGCGGTTCTGGATACAAATCTTCCCGGCGGTGGGTTAAATAAATTGAGCCGAAAACCACCGTACCCGGTTCGAGTTGATGGCCCATTAGTTCCACGGGTTCCCGCACTACTCGCGGAAATGTCAGCATTCCCACTGGGTAAATTCGCAGTGTCTCTTGACAAACTGCACTCAGGTAAGGCAAGCGGGAAATCTCCATTGGGTCGGGGTTTTCGCCCAAACTGTCCAATTCTGGCAGCAGTTTCTGGCGTACCGAGGGCAAACTGTGAATCCAGTAAAAGGCCCAAGCTAGCGCTGTTGCTGTGGTTTCGTGGCCAGCAAACAACAGCGTCATTAATTCGTCGCGCAATTCTTCATTCGTCATTGGTTCGCCGTTTTCGTCGCGGGCGGCCATCATTAAGCTGAGAATGTCGGTACGATCGGCATTTGGTTGCTGTTTGCGCTCTTCTATTTCGCCGTCCATCAGTTCGTGAATTTTTTGGCGCTGCTGTTTCATGCGTCCCCAAGGACTCCAAGGGCCCCAATCTTGCTGCAACCAGGGCAGAAATAGGATACTCGATCGCACCGGAGAGCCGGTCATATCGATAATTGAAGCCAGCAGCGGGGAAAGTTGCTGCAACCGCGGCCCTTCATTCAGTCCGAAGACTACTTGCAAAATTACCCGCATGGTGATTTCCTGCATGGCTGTGCGGGCGACAAAAGGTCGATCGACCTTCCACTTGCTAGCAACATCTTGGGTAATATCGCAAATTTGCTGGCCGTAGTTTCGCATCCGTTCCCCGTGAAAGGGTGGCATCAATAATTGACGTTGCCGTTTGTGCTTTTCTCCGGAGATTACAATCATCGATTGTTCCCCCAGGACTGGTTTGAGAATACCGTTGATATCGCCTGGAGCATCAAGCGCCTTGCTGTTGAGCATTTCCTGGATCGCTTGCGGGCTGTGGATCATCACGAAGGGTTCAAGGTTGCCCCATCGAGTCGTGAAAATCTCCCCGTACTTTTTGGCGTTGCCGTCCATGTATGTCAGCGGATCGCCAATCCATTGAATTAGCTGCAAGAAGCGGGGGGTTTTGGGGCCGTCAGGTAGGGTCATAAAAATTATGGCGCTGTTAGAGGACGCGGGTAACATCCATAGGAATCCCGCAGAAAGCGGGTTGTACGCTCTCCCATAATTTTAAGGGATTATTCTCGAACGGTACTCACAATGTCCTGTCCGAGCTCTGTAAAACGGACTGTTTTAATTTGCCAAGGAGCATAACTGGTTAGGGTTTGGCGCACGCCTCCGAACAAACCTAACATCTGACAGCTTGACAGATTTTGCAATTTCTGGCGCGAATTCCCTGAGGCCCGTAAATCTACGGTAGCGATGCCGAGGTCGCGATCGATTTTAAGCCGATAACCAACTAAACCCAGACTAGCGAAAATCTCCTGCTTTAATACTTCATTAACGGCCGATGACATTAACTGGTTATCTGGGCCTGTAACTGTTGCTGGCTTCAGACTTTGACAAAGATTGTCTACCTCATAAACCGTAACTGTAGCTGTGCTTTCTGGTACTTTGGTACTCGGTAAAACCGAGCTAACAGAGTTAGAGGGCTCCGGTGGGGCCGATCGACTATCAAGTTGATTGCCGGTTAGCTGTAGGTGCGGGAACTGACGGGTTCTTGCTGAGGGTTGGCTCTGGTTTTCGGCTGATTTAGCTGCTGCATCGTAGCTAGAACAACTGCTACCCCCGATCAAAATTAATCCAGTCGCTAAATACCCGAACTGTTTGCAGATAAGGTTCATAACTTTTTAATACTCAACTAAACGTCAGTGTAGGTCGGGCAGAATTTTGGTGGTAGCAAGCACTTAATCCCTAATTACACTCACTTAGAAGTATTTCCGCAGTATGAAGACGAAAATAAGTTCAGAGTTATTGTTTAATAGTCCGGACAGTTTTTAGATCGCAGCCTGAAACCCTTGATTTACCCGAAAGCGTATCGTGTGCCTCGTTAGCGTAGCCCTCGCAGAGGATCGCCATGAAACCCTGATTCTACGGTCGGCAATCAAAAATGTCCGAAATATTGCTTGCTAATACCTTTATTTTAGTGTTAGATTACACAAGAGGGGTATCTCCCCTCATTGGTGCAACCCTGCCGTCTTCGTATCTCCGCAGATCGACCTCGCGATTTAAATCACAAGTTAGATCAAATACCTTGTCAGTGGTGTGATGTACCCGATGCAAATTTAGCTATTCCAAGGTCTGAGGTAACAGCCTCTTTCCGGTTGGCGAAAGCTTGAGTTTGATAGTAGTAATGACGACAGAATTTAGAGTTGGCCACGTATTGTGGCATGGTTCAACAACCGCGCCGAAAGCACCGCGATAAGGAATGTACAAGTAGCGAACAACATACAGAAGATTTCAGCAAACTGAAGTACAAAAAAAACTGGTTTCCGTAAGGCTGCACCTGTGAGTGTCGGCCATGATTCCGAGTTTCTGATGTGCAGTCGATCGAGCTGAAATTTGCTGTGATTTGGATCTCTAATTAACTTGCGTATCAAGATTATTATCGCAGAATCAGGTGCTTTTTGTAACAAATTTACTAAAAATCGAGCGAAAACATGATCGAACAGCAATTAACAAAAGTTTTGGCGACAGCAGCGATCGCCCTGTGCGCTCTGACAGTGGCTTCTGCGCCAAGTTATGCCCGGCCGACAGTGGGGGAAAGCGGATTTTGGTGCAGCACCTCGACAGGTGCGCCGGTGACGCTGTACCAAAACCCTCAAGGTGCAGTAGAGCCTTGGATTGAGTGGACTTCTGATTATTTTTCCGGTTCGGGCTACGATCCGGCAACTCGGTGTCAATTGGTCAGCCAACGCCTCGAAAGCTATCGCCGCAACCGAATGCTGAGGTACATTACCGTTGGTCAGATGAACGGCCAAAATGTCATCTGCACGGCGAATCAAGTCAATGGTGTGTGCCAAAATTTGATTTATACCCTGCGGCCGGGCCAAGACCCGATCGGCTCTTTGTATAATTTGTTAGCTTGGCGTCAAGGACAGGTGGGGATGCCCTCTACGGAGGAAAGCAGCCAAATTCCTTACATTGATGTGAGAGAAAAGCTAGGGGAAAAACTAGGGGAAAATATGGGCGATCGGGCGCAACTGCCCCCTTTTTCTGGGCCCTCGGAACTGCGGTAAAGACTGGAAAATTGCCAATCTCATTGCCAATTCCCGGGGGTGACGTGGAAAACTTGGCGCGACAGGCGACGATACGCATCAAGACCTCGAAATCCTCGGGTTCTGGGGCGATCGTCCAGCGCCAGGGACAAACGTATACTGTGTTGACTAGCTGGCACGTTGTGGCTTTCGACAAGGGCGATCGCACAATTATCACGAGCGACGGCCAGATCCACCAACTGTTGGGAGTTCCGCAGCGACTGGGCGATACGGATCTGGCGATCGCTAAATTTCGCAGCGCGATCGAGTATAAAGTAGCGCCGATTGGCGCGCAGCAGCCAGCGGTGGGAGAGCCGCTGCTGGCGGCCGGATTCCCTGCGGAGACTGGGGCGTTGGCCGTAGCGCAGGGGTTCGTAGAACTGCTGCTGCCAAAATCTTTACCTGAAGGCTATAGCTTGGGCTATACAAATGAGGTTAAAATTGGCATGAGCGGCGGCCCGATTTTTAATGCCAAAGGTTTCTTGGTTGGGATTAACGGTCGAGGTAAGTATCGAGATCCCGGTTTTGGCGTCTATGCTTTTGAAGATGGAAGTGAACCGACGCCGGAATTATTGGAAAAGATGGTTAAATCTAGTTGGGGAATTCCTATCAGTACATATTTGCAGTTCGTCTCGTCTCATGTGGAGAGTTAGCGATGAATTCGTGGGGTTTGCGGTTTGATGCGCTGACAGTCATTTTGACCGGTGCAGTAACGGCGGCAGCAATTGTCGGCCCACAATATGCTGCTTGTGCTAAAACAGCCCAAGAAATTGCAGAGGTAGCGATGTTCACAACTGTAGAAGTGAACAATACGCTGGGTTTTGCGGCTGGTGGCTCAGGAGTAATTATTGCTAAACAGGGGAATATTTACACTGTTCTGACGGCGAATCACGTAGTGGCAAGTCTCGCCCAAGAATACAGCATTCGCACTCATTCGGAAAAAAGCTATACAGCAATCAGAATACAGCGACTCCCGAAAAACGATCGCGATATAGACTTAGCTTTGATCCAGTTTCAGAGCCGAGATCGGTATCCAGTAGCGCCGATCGGCGAATCGCAACGTGCTGTTGTCGGTTCTACTATTTACGTTGCTGGCTATCCGCTACCAGTCGCCTCTGGATCTGAAAGAAAACTCGAATTTACTGCTGGTATTATCTCTTCTCGCGTCGGTCGCGCATCATCCGGGTACGGATTGCGCTATCAAGCTGTGACAAGGCGTGGGATGAGTGGCGGGCCTGTATTTGATGCTGATGGCAGGGTTGTGGGAATTCACGGCCAGGGTGATACTGTTGGTACGGTGCAGAGCCAGTGGAACGGTCAGACTGAGGAAATTAAAACTGGGTTGAATGCCGCCATCCCGATCGATGCTTTTACGGCGTTGCGATCGCAAACCTTACCTAACGGGTTTGATATTCTCAGCAATATTGCCATCAACCGCAGCTCTCCCCAAACTCAACCGAATCTCCAGCGGGGGGGATTTGTGTGCGATACCTCAACAGGAGAACCAGTGACTGTATATCAAAATCCCCAAGGGTTTAGAGAGCCTTGGATTCGCTGGAATTCTAATTTCTTTTCTAGTGCTGGCTACGATCCTCTGACTCGCTGTCAACAAGTGACTCAACGCCTAGATAATTATAACCGCAACAAACAGCTTAATTATGTCACTGTCGGTCTGGTAAACAATCAAAAAGCGATTTGCACGAGCAGCCGGATTAACGGGCCCTGCGAAGGTTTGATCTACACGTTGCGCCGCGATCAAGATCCAGCTCCTGCACTTAGCACTTTCTTCGTTTGGTTGGCGAATCAAAAGGCTAGACCGTCTCTTTTTGAAAGCGGCGCTCCGATTTATATTAATCTTGGGGAACGACTAGATGTAGATATTGCCGAACCCTAAAGAAACAGTTTGTAGTGCGGACTTCAGTCCGCTTTATGCTGCGGACTGAAGTCCGCACTACAAACCTTACTTATTGGAGTCAATCGATCGGACGCGATAGAAAGGTTGCGCTCAGAGTAAAAAAAGCAGATAGCCTTTCGGCTTCGCTCAAGGTAAAAAGAAGGAAGACGGAAGAAGGAAGAGGGAATAAAATTAATGGTTTCAGCAATCAACAAAGTTGTCACCGTTTTGGGGATTGCTATAAAAATTTGAGATATTTGACAGATTTATGATTCGACATAGCAGAAGTGATGATTTTTTGCAACACAAAAGCTATAAAATTACTGTTACTTAATCCAAGTCAAATTTTTCAGGTATAAAGAAGCATGACTGCAACTACGCCGAAGGCAACGTCAGCAATTCCTAGTTTTTGTGAAGGAATCCAGTATTTCTCGGAGAATGTGCCGGGTTTTGAGACTTACGGGAAAACACCTGCGATCGCCCAAGGAAGCAATTCGATCGCCGATCCAGCAGATCCAGCCGCCGTCTTTCAAACGATGCTCGGAGCAGACGCCCTGCGCTACTTAACGCTGCAAATCACAGCCAGCAAGGCATCGGGACATCCGGGGGGTTTTGCCAGCCAAGCTGAGGCCTACGCTGCGTTGGTGATGTTGGGACACAAGAACATTGTCACCGAAGTCGGGCACCACGCGCCAGGATTTTATAGTGCCATGTTTCTCGATCGATCTTTAGAAGACATGGGAATTACCAAAGTACAGCAAGCGCGCGATAAATTCCGCGAAAAAGACGGTTTATTAGGACATCTTTCCGGCTTCATTCCCGGCCTTTTAGCACCAGCAGGCCCCCTCGGACAAGGACAGCATTTTGCAATGGCGGGCGCACTTTTGCACCCCGACAAACTGTTTCCTTTCACGATGGGCGACGGTGGGATGGGCGAACCCTATCCGATGAGCAGCATGGGACATTTCCACACAGCTTATCCGAAAGCTACTAACTTTTTGCCAGTGTTAGTTTGGAACGGATATTCCCAAGAACATCACAGTATGGTTTCGACTAAAACCAATGCTGAAATGATTGCTTATTGGCAAGGAAACGGTTTTAAAGAAGTCATCTTAGTTGACGCTAAGGAATTTGATGACAAAAATCAACCGGAAGCTTATGTTGACAGCACGGCTTTTTCCCTCGAACAGCGGATGGCATTTACCAAAGCTGTTTTAGAAGGAGTTGACAAAGCAGCCAAATCTGCTCTCGGCGGCAAATTAACTGTGTTTATTATCAAACAGTTAAAAGGTGCAGGCGTACACGCATTGGGTGCAAAATCTCACAACCTTTATCCGAAAGATACGCTGGATGCTCCGCACATTGTCAGCGCCTTAAAACAGCGGGCTTTGACTGCTGAGGCGTGGCAGTTGGTGCGGACAAATTGCGAACGTGCTGGTGGCGGGCCTGCTGCGAAAACCGTTGTTACTGAGTTTACATTGCCGCTAGCAGATTTGGGAGAATTGCCTTTAGAAGAATTTGCGGTTGGTGGAGAAGCGAAGATTTCGACAACTGCAATGGGACGTTTGGTGGGAACTGTCGGCGAGCGCGATCGCACTTTTCTTGTCACCAATGCAGACGGCAACGAAGCATCGGCAATTGCCAACATCAACCAAGCTCTCAAAATCATTCACCCGACGACGGATGATTTGTACAATCAATCGCCCAACGGTCAAGTTTACGAACCTTTGAGCGAAGATGCTTGCGCGGGTTTGGCAGTAGGATTGTCGCTATTTGGAGCGCGGAGTTTGTGGTGTTCCTACGAATCTTTTGCCATCAACGGTTTACCAATTTGGCAAACTGTAACGCAAGCAATGGCAGAATTGCGCCGTGCAACTCCGGCAACTGTCACCTTATTTACAGCGGGTGCATTGGAGCAAGGCCGCAACGGTTGGACGCACCAACGCCCGGAAATTGAGGCTTATTTTGCGGCGATGATGCGTAACGGAAATGTGTTTCCTTTGTTTCCACCGGATGCTAACAGCATTCAAGCTTGTTACGATTGGGCTTTGAGTGCCAGAAATAAGGGAGTTGTGATTACTGCGAGCAAGTCGCCGCTGCCAATTCGTACTACTTTTGCACAGACTCGCCAAGGTTTAGAAGATGGTGGAATTGTGTTGCACGAAACAACCGGAAATAAGAAAGTTGTGTTTGCTGTTGTCGGCGATATGACTTTAACGCCGGTGTTTGAAGCGGCGGCATCATTGGAGAAAGAAGGCTTGGGAGTGCGGATTGTTTCTGTTGTGAATCCCCGCCGTTTGTACCGTTCCAGCGATGTTGCTTGGAATACTTGTTCGGAAGCTGACGGTGGCTTTTTGAGCGATGAGAAATTTGCCGAAATGTTTGGTGGAGATGCCTTGATTGGCGTGACAGGCGGTGCTTCTGGGATGTTGGAGCCGGTGATGCTTCGCAGCAATTGCCCGCGCGATACTTTCGCTTGGAAGCGGGGGGAAACGACTGCTAGCGCTGGTGAGTTGATGGCGTTTAATGGGTTGACGGCTGATGCTTTGACGAAAAGGGCGATCGGGCTAGTTGGTTAGGTTATAATTTTCAAGTCTCCCGGTTTGTTACCGGGAGATTCTTAAGGATTGAAGGGGCAGATATTGCGATCTAATGTATGTAGTTGCGCTTGAGCGCTCTTCAATTATCGAAGAAAGAGCGCTGAAGCGCAACTACGTACGAAGAAAGGTATGTAGTTGCGCTTGAGCGCTCTTCAATTATTTAAGAAAGAGCGCTGAAGCGCAACTAC